>NZ_QVMK01000100.1 GCF_010500995.1 Bacteroides sp. 224
GATAAGATTTGCCAGGCTACCTAACAATGGAATCTGAACAGCAAAGATAGGGATTGTCATAAGCCCTTTCTCAATGACTTCGCTGAGAACAAAATTTGCGCAATTCAGACGAATGCACTACATTTGCAACACGTTTTATCTGTCACCTACTACGCGTTCGTGGTCGGGGTCGTATCCGCGGTGAGTAGCCAAGTCGAATGCTACAGACAGACCTTTTTGTCCGGGAAGCACCATATAGTAAAGATTATCAATACGCCCAACTGCTGTTATGTAATTAGAGTAAACGCTTATAACGCCTATTATTGGAATAAATATGAAACTAAGAATAACCCTATTATTAACCCTCTTCCTGCCTGCCTTGTGCTTGTTTGCTC
>NZ_QVMK01000101.1 GCF_010500995.1 Bacteroides sp. 224
AAGTAATACGAGACATGATATCATCAATGTATTCAGCAGTATGCTTACCCGGCTTAATACCCGGAATAAATCCATTGTTTCTCTTCATGTCTTCTGCCAAAGAAGCCATTGTATCTATCATCAAGCACCAACCGGATTTATTATTTCTTGATATTGAGATGCCGGAAATACATGCTATGCGGTGGGAGTATCATTACCGATGTCTTTGGAAATCACCGGACTTTCTTTAGGATCGAGTAATAAATCGTTCGACCAGTCGTGAAGAATAAGAAGGCAAGAGTCTATGGCCGAATTTCGTGCTCAGCTAACGTTGCTTGAACATAGCATCGTTAATTTTCTGGAGTTATCTTCCACACCGGATAAATGCGACG
>NZ_QVMK01000102.1 GCF_010500995.1 Bacteroides sp. 224
ACAGACAAAGCAGAAGCAACTGCTCTGTACCCATTCATCGTTAAGAAAGTTGATAAGCTTGCGAAAGTGAACATCATTCACAAAAACAAAGCTTGCGTAATTTAGGCAAATGCGGCGTTAACATTGTTACCTATAACTTTATGCCCGAGTTAGGATGGCGGCATGGATATTTGTTTGCATGGGGGTTAATGGCGGTGATTGGACTGGGGGTGGTAAGGTGCTAAAATGCCTCTCAACGCTGAAGGGTTGAAGCAAATTCGGAGTTCAGATGGCGTGACAATTATCAAATTCAAAAAAAAGTATATAGCGATGGTGAAACCCTACTGATAAAAATGAAAACTTATCCGGAAACCTAC
>NZ_QVMK01000103.1 GCF_010500995.1 Bacteroides sp. 224
GTATGGCTTACTTCCGGCAAAGAGGATTCAGAGACGACATCATTGATAAGTTTCAGTTGGGATTCAGCATCGACGAACGAGATGCATTTGCTCAGGATGGCGCGGCTTTCTGCCGGATACTGCCCGGTTTTGTTTCCATAATCGGAGTTCTGCTGCAAGTCCGTCATGGCAAATAAAAAGTCGTCCGGGGCACTAAAGCAAGGATAACCGCTATATGGTTTTCCTCCCAATGTTACTTCCAGATTGCCAATAGCTATATCCATTAATATTTGAGTACGCTCCCGGGCCTGAGAGTTTTCGTAAGTAACATCGTGTATGTTAATGTCATGACCAATGTCTTTGAAACGAGAAGT
>NZ_QVMK01000104.1 GCF_010500995.1 Bacteroides sp. 224
GTTACCAATCGTATTGACAAATACATTAAATAAGTCGGCAATTTGATGTTTCGTTACCCACAGGGTGCAATTTACAAGTTTTGCTTCAACAATCAGTTGCCGGACTATCAAAAGCACCACCCCGGAGTACCCGTTTATCTGTGGAAGTTCCATACCAGTCGAGGCACCATTCCCAGAATTCTACAGGAACCATTTCGGCCATATCGCAACGGAAGCCATCTATGTTCTTAGATGCCCAGAACAAAAGTATGTCTCCCATAAAAAAGGGAGTCGTTGGTTTGAATTTGCTCATGCAGAGCCAAGGGGTCCTCCCAAGCTATGAATTTAGGGTGTTTCACCC
>NZ_QVMK01000105.1 GCF_010500995.1 Bacteroides sp. 224
AAAAACCTCTTCCCAGTTTCCAGCATGCAATTCCATTACAGTTGTGTATCCAGCTTTCTTTAAAGCATTAAGCGCTTCCACTCTGCCGGCATTTATTTGAATACGAAACATTTAAACGCAGCCTGACTCTTTATGGAAAGGCATTGCCTTACCCCATCTTCTTAACTAAAGGAGAAGCTCTTAACAACTTCGTAAAACGAAGCATAGATCTGATCTGATTATAATCAGAATACTAATAAATATAAAAAGAGCGTTATAACCTAAAAGTACGCAAGCGCAAACGGCGTGTTGTAACCACTGATTCCAGACATGGTCTACCTACTTACCCCAATCTTGTC
>NZ_QVMK01000106.1 GCF_010500995.1 Bacteroides sp. 224
ACAAAAACACATAGGCAACAAGATCCAACTTTGCCTTTAGGTTACAATATTGTTTCCGGCAAATTAAGTTTTGAGATTAATAAAAACAGAATTGAATTCTTCTTTTATTTTCTGGCTTCTGCCATTTTTAGAGGTAAGAGAGAGCCCTGGATTTTGAGATATGTTTGCGGAATATTTCTATAGTATTATGACAGATGAAAACATATCCATTGATGAACTTTTTGGAGAGAAAAACTGAATAAAGTAATCCCCGCCAACTTAGTTACTATAACAGGTAGAAGGGCGTTTGAGATTATCAACTTAAACAAAAAAGGCATCAAACCCGATTTCCTGTTAG
>NZ_QVMK01000107.1 GCF_010500995.1 Bacteroides sp. 224
CGAACAGCCAACTGAAATAAGAATGGTTCACACTAAACTGATTGAATCGAGGCATGATAAATCCTAAGAATTCATGGGTATCATGGTTCTACCTTCATATTGGGAACCGTTGAATAGAGAATATGAAAGTGGGTATCCCCCACGACTGACTAATAAACCAAGCCACGCGTCTCCACAGGTAACCGTTTACAGCGCTTTGAATATTCTTAGTATAATAAGATGCCACTTCAAAGGCATTGGCTTCGGGATCAGCTACCAGGTGAAATTCCCAAACGAACTCTGCTGCCTCTTTCTCGCGACCATTGGCACGGAGATATTCTTCGGTTAACTTA
>NZ_QVMK01000108.1 GCF_010500995.1 Bacteroides sp. 224
CCCCAACGGAGGTAAAAAACAAAGAAACGGATATTCCATCTCTTATTCAGAACCCTATAATCTTTTAGCATATAATGAAAAGCAATAGGAATAAAATTAACGTAACTATCAGTATTAGATTTCTGGACATAATTTGCATAGTATTATAGATGCAAATATATAAAGATTATGCAATTCTAACAAGCGGAATCGACAAAAGTCTTGTTTTTATGGATAAACAGGCTCTTAGCTTCGTTCAGATACTGATCTACCCACTCTTTGTTAATTTGGTTGCCCCGCGAATAACGGGAAAGCGACTGCATATTGCGAGCTTGCTTTTCGAA
>NZ_QVMK01000109.1 GCF_010500995.1 Bacteroides sp. 224
CCCAACGGATCATGGTCTGATATTAATTACGAAGATAAAAAGCGTTCCGGCTGGGAACCTAAAATACATGCCGAACGCATCTTGGAGATGTCAGCATCGTTGTAAAACAACGCGATGTTGTTGGAAATATAATGCAGGAATGGCTTGAGGGGTGGCTAAAGCAGATTGCGTTGCAGAATGAGATAAACGCTTTGGCTAAATCAGCACAAAGCAACAGAATGCGCAATGATATATTTTTCATATTCCATTTGTTTCCGGTACTGTTCTTCTTTACCTTTCGGCACCAATCGCTCAAACCCTTCATCTAAAAGTTGATTAAACA
>NZ_QVMK01000010.1 GCF_010500995.1 Bacteroides sp. 224
GATCGGGGAAAAGGAGAGAAAAAGGTGCCGGGAATTACAAAAAGTGATACCGGCAATTGAAGTAAATGCTACTGGAAGGTTGAGAAAGTGATGGTAGCAGCAGGGGATGTTTTCTGTTTTGGTCTATTCATTTTTACATCATTATCATCATCATTATATATATAGCCATTTTTTTGCTATACGGTTTGCTATACTTTTGATATGCTGTTTTTAAAAGAAGTGTAAGAAGAAGGAATGCGTACGGATTTGAATATAACGGCTTATCAAAAGGAAAGAAAGAGGTTTAATGAGATGGGAATTAACAGCATATTTTATCAAGGAAACTAAAGGGAAAGAAGAGAAATAACGAAACCTGTTTAGAAATTTTAAGAAATACAGAAAAGAACAAGGGAAAAGGAGAAGAAGGGGAGTGAAAAAATAGAAGATTGTGGCGGAGGAAAGAGAACAACAAGAGAGAGAGAAATAAGGATGAAACAGAGGGATTCTCCTATAAATAAAAAAAGGGATCACGCCTGATCCCAACCTTTGTTAACCTTAAATCTAATACTATGAAAAACACAGTACAAAGGTACAGCTATTTTTGATTTTAGCAAACTCCGTGTGCGATAACGCGTGCTTTATAACACACTTTAAGATATGCCATCAGTAATTCTTTCTTTTTGTAAAAGAAAACGGTTTCTCCGGATTCAGTGCTTTTTGCCCAAAAATCAATAAACTTTCATTATCTTTTGCCTATCTTTGTCTTATCTAAACAAGAACAACAATGTCGGACTATGATCTAATCGCAATATTAGGCCCCACTGCATCCGGAAAAACAACACTGGCTGCCGCATTAGCATACGAATTAAATGCAGAAATTATTAGTGCAGATTCTCGCCAGTTATATCGTGGCATGGATTTAGGTACAGGAAAAGACCTGGCCGATTACACTGTTCATGGAAAAAAAATCCCTTATCATCTTATTGACATTGTTGACCCCGGATATAAGTATAATGTATTTGAATATCAACATGATTTCCTGAATGCCTACCATAAAATTAAAGAAGAAAATAAGTTCCCTATTTTATGTGGGGGCACGGGGATGTATCTCGAATCGGTTTTAAAAGGATATAAACTCGTTCCTGTACCGGAAAACACGGAACTACGAGATAAGTTAGCCGATAAATCGTTGAGCGAATTGACCAACATCCTTAGCAATTACAAAACATTACACAACGCTACTGATGTAGACACCGTAAAGCGTGCCATTCGCGCCATCGAGATTGAAGAATATTATAGGGCAAATGATCTTTCCCGCAGGGAATTTCCCAAGCTAAAGAGCCTGATTATAGGAACTCACATCGACCGCGAATCCCGACGCGAGAAAATATCGACCAGACTAAAGCAACGCCTGGAAGAAGGAATGATTGATGAAGTGAAAACGCTCCTTAATCAAGGCGTTCATCCGGAAGATCTTATTTACTATGGTTTAGAGTATAAATATCTCACTCTTCATGTAACGGGGAAACTCTCTTACGAAGAGATGTACAATCAACTTGAAATAGCTATTCATCAGTTTGCCAAAAGACAGATGACTTGGTTCAGAGGAATGGAGCGGAAAGGTTTCGATATTCATTGGGTAGAAACAGCCTGGACTTTGGAAGAGAAGATTAGCTATATCAAGGAATTATTAACAAAATCAGCATAAAGTAACAGGTATGAGTGTAGAACCCGGAAAATGGGGAGTCATATATAATCCCAAGGCTGGAACCCGCAAAGCGCAAAAGCGCTGGAAAGAGATTAAAGAGTATATGGATAGCAAAAACATATCATACGATTATGTGCAATCAGAAGGTTTCGGCTCGGTAGAAAGACTGGCCGGCATATTAGCAAACAATGGCTACCGCACCATCGTGGTTGTGGGAGGAGATGGCGCTATAAATGATGCCCTTAATGGTATTATGCTCTCGAATGCTGAAAACAAGGAGGAAATTGCCATTGGTATAATTCCTAATGGTATTGGAAATGACTTTGCTAAATATTGGACTCAAAGCCTTGAATACAAAGATGCAGTAGACTGTATTCTGAATAATCGCCAAAAAAAGATTGATATAGGTTTTTGCCGTTATTACAACGGAAAGAATCATGAACGACGTTTCTTTCTGAATGCTGTAAACATTGGACTTGGTGCACGAATCGTAAAAATCACCGATCAAACCAAGCGATTCTGGGGGGTAAAATTCCTGTCGTACTTTGCAGCTTTCTTTTTACTCTTCTTCGAAAGAAAATTGTATCGCATGCACCTCACCATTAATGGAGAGCACATACGCGGACGCATCATGACTATATGTATAGGTAATGCCTCCGGTTATGGGCAAACGCCCAGCGCCGTACCTTACAATGGGTGGCTGGATGTTTCTATTATATACCGACCGCAAATTCTACAGATATTTACCGGTTTAGTAATGCTAATCAGACGAAGAATACTGAATCATGAAGTAGTACGCATTTACCGCACCAAGAAAGTTAAAGTACTTCGGGCGCGAAATGCTTCTGTAGATCTGGATGGCCGCCTACTTCCTAAACATTTTCCAATTGAGGTTGGTATCAAAACCGAAGCTGTAACACTAATTATTCCCAACTAAATATATATATGGATATAAAGAACCTGAAACATAGCGAAAGTGGAAACTTCTTCCTTCTTGCCGGGCCCTGTGTAATTGAAGGCGAAGAGATGGCAATGCGTGTTGCCGAACGAATTGTGAGTATAACCGATAAGCTCAAGATACCTTATGTTTTCAAAGGATCATATCGAAAGGCTAATCGCTCTCGCTTAGATTCCTTTACCGGCATAGGAGACGAGAAAGCACTGAAAATACTGAGAAAGGTACACAAAACATTCGCCATACCTACCGTTACGGACATACACCTACCGCACGAAGCAGCTATGGCAGCCGAATATGTAGATGTACTCCAAATTCCGGCTTTCCTTTGCCGGCAAACAGATATCCTGGTAGCTGCCGCCCAAACAGGCAAAGCCGTTAACATTAAAAAGGGGCAATTCCTATCTCCTTTATCCATGCAATTTGCAATAGATAAAGTAGTAGAAGCCGGAAACCCTCATGTTATGGTAACGGAAAGAGGTACTACATTTGGCTATCAGGATTTAGTAGTAGACTATCGCGGAATACCCGAAATGAAAACTTTTGGTTACCCGGTTGTATTAGATGTAACTCACTCTCTGCAACAGCCCAACCAAACGGCCGGCGTTACAGGAGGTATGCCCCAGCTTATTGAAACCATAGCCAAAGCCGGAATAGCCGTAGGTGCCGACGGGTTATTTATCGAAACCCACGAAAACCCTGCCGTAGCTAAAAGCGATGGAGCCAACATGCTCAAATTAGATTTATTAGAAGATCTTCTTATCAAACTGGTTCGAATACGCGAAGCCGTTAGTTAACTTGCTCGTTTGTAATCAGTTTATAAAAAAAACAGATGTTTTGTGATTAACTCTATGAAACAACGACCAATAAATAAAAACAATTATAATTTTAATCAAAATCATGAAGCAATTCTTTAAAACACTACTCGTTGCTGCTCTGATTATAGGTGGTAATTACACTTTGGTTTCAGCACAACCGAGTCAATCCTCTGTTCCTCCTATTCCTGTTGATCCCAATGTGCGCATTGGTAAATTAAGCAATGGCCTTACTTATTATATTCGTAAAAACAATCTACCCGAGAACAGAGTCGACTTTTATATTGCACAAAAAGTAGGTTCTATTCAGGAAACTCCCGAACAAAGAGGGTTGGCACATTTCCTGGAACATATATGCTTTAACGGAACCACTCACTTTCCGGGCGATGCGCTTAAGCAGTATCTCGAATCAATAGGTGTTAAGTTTGGCACAAACCTGAACGCTTATACTGCTATAGATGAAACAGTATATAATATATCAAACGTTCCTGCCATTCGCGAAGGTATTATAGACTCTTGCCTTCTTATTCTTCACGACTGGTCGAACGATTTATTACTCGATCCTAAAGAAATTGATAAGGAACGCGGAGTTATTCAGGAAGAATGGCGTACCCGTATGAGCGCTACGCAACGCCTTCAAGACAAAGCCCTTCCGCAAATGTTTGCTGGTACTAAATATGCCGATTGCTTACCCATCGGAAGTATGGATGTAGTAACCAAGTTCCCTTACCAAACATTGAGAGACTACTACGAAAAATGGTATAGACCGGATTTACAAGGAGTTGTTGTAGTAGGAGATATTGATGTAGATGTAATTGAAAACAAAATAAAATCTTTATTTAGTGACATCCCGGCTCAGCCCAATGCAGCCGAACGAATTTATTATCCGGTAGATGATAATAAAGAGCCAATCATCGTTATCGAACAAGATAAGGAACAGGTTAACACTCAGATATTGCTATTCAATAAGCACAATGCTACTCCCGACAGCCAGAAAAGCAGTATGGATTATCTGGCAGAGAACTATGCAAAGAGCCTCATCAGCAATATGCTATGTGCGCGCTTAAACGAGCTTCGGCAAACTGCTACTCCTCCTTTTATATATGCAGGAGCTTATGACGGAAACTTCTTCGTAACCAAAACAAAAGGAGCCTTTACCGGATATGTGGTTTGTAAAGAGGGCGAAATAGAGAGCGGACTATCCAGCATACTACGCGAAATAGAACGCGCCCGCCGCTTTGGCTTCACCAACTCTGAATATACACGTGCCCGCGCCGACTATTTGCGTCAGTTGGAATCTGCTTATAATGAAAGAGATAAAAGAAAAAATGATAACTACGTAAATCAGTATGTGCGCCATTTCCTTGATAATGAACCTATCCCCGGCATAGAAGATTTATATACAATCATGAATCAAGTAGCACCTTCCATTCCGGTTGAAGCCTTGAACAAGTTCCTTCCTGCCCTTGTTACAGGTACCAATCAGGTAGTAGCCATCTTCGGTCCCGAAAAAGAAGGAATGGTTTATCCCGAAAAAGATGCCATTCGCAAGATTCTGGACGACATAAAGACAGAAGAACTTACTGCTTACGAAGACAAAGTATCCGACGAACCGTTAATTGCGCAACTGCCCACTCCCGGTAAAATCGTATCGGAGAAACAAAACGATATATTCGGTACCACTTCTTATGTATTATCAAACGGAGTGAAGGTTTATATAAAACCTACCGAATTCAAAGCCGACGACATACGCATGAAAGGTATCAGCTTCGGAGGAAGCTCTTTGTTCCCCAACGAAGATATCATAAACATTATGACGCTGAACTCTGTAGTAGGCGTAGGCGGAATGGCCAAATTCTCTCCTACAGAGCTTGAAAAGATGTTGGCAGGTAAAAAAGCATGGGCTTCTTCCAGTGTAGGAGGAGCTACCGAAAGCATCTCCGGAGGCTGCTCGCCAAAAGATTTCGAAACCATGATGCAAATTACCTACTTGGCGTTCACTGCACCACGCAAAGACGAAGAAGCTTTCCTATCTTATAAAAACCGCACCAAAGCAGCTTTACACAACCAGGAGTTAGAGCCAATGGTTGCACTAAGCGATACTATAAATGCTGCTGTGTACATGAATCATCCAAGAGCCAAAAGATTAAAGGCAGATATGATTGATCTGATCGACTACGACAAAGCAATCGACATGTACATGGATCGTTTTAAAGATGCCAGCGACTTTACATTTTTCTTTGTTGGTAATATAAATGCCGACGAAGTTAAACCTTTGATTGAGCAATATCTGGGCGCACTTCCCTCTATCAACAGAAAAGAAACATTCAAAGATAATAAAATGAACATACGCAAAGGGTTTTATAAGAATGAGTTCATTAAGCAACAAGAAACTGCCAAAGCCACTAACCTGGTGTTATATCATGGCAATTGTGCTTATACCATGAAAAATAAAATCTTAATGAGTATGCTCGATCAGATTATGAGTTTGGTTTATACCGAAACCGTTCGCGAAGAAGAAGGAGGTACTTATGGTGTGAGCGTAGAAGGCGGACTATCTAAATTTCCACGAGAAGTATTCACCTTCCAGGTTTCGTTCGATACCGACCCGGCAAAGAAAGACAAGCTAATGGAAATAGTTTTTGCCGAACTTGATAAACTAATAAAGAACGGTCCATCCGAAAGCAACCTGAACAAAGTGAAAGAGTATACACTGAAAAGCTTCAACGAAGCTGTGAAGGAGAATGGATACTGGATGGGAGTTCTCGAAGAGTATATTTTAACCGGTGTAAACAAGAACGAAGATTTCAGCAACCTGGTTAATAGTATTACAGTACAAGATATTCGCAAATTTGCTCATAGTTTATTCAAACAAAAGAATCAGATTGAAGTTACTATGATCAGCCCCGAAAAACAATAATGTTTGAACACAGAGACACAAAGGCACAGAGAATTTAACTCACTAAAAATGAGAGACTCTGTGCCTCCGTGTCTGTGTTCAAATCGTATTTTATCATTAATTGGGACTTTTGACACATTTCTCTTTTTTCTCCCTTCGTAATCTTCCTAACTTATATATCATCATCTTATGCTTTTCTTCGAACTACGTAAACACAGCAAACTTGCTGCCAAAAGGCATCCTATGTACGAAAAGAACAAGTTCGGCAAGTTCTTTATGTACATCATGTCCGTGTTCTGGGTTGGATATCTCATGTTTTTTGGAGTTTCCTTTGCATCAATATTCAGAGAGTCTGTTCCTAATATGGAAGCATATCATATTATTAATAAGGGGATAGGTATATTTCTAATCCTGGATTTCCTATTGCGATTTCCTTTTCAGAAAACTCCCACTCAGGAAGTCAAACCCTACCTGTTACTTCCTGTAAAGCGAAACAGGCTGATAGACTTTTTGCTGATTCGTTCCGGGTTAAGCACTTTCAATGCTATATGGCTGTTCTTTTTTATTCCATTCGCCATACTCACCGTTACCAAATTTTATGGTATATGGGGTGTGATAACTTATGGAATAGGCATCTGCCTGATTATGACCTTTAATAATTATTGGTTCTTGTTATGCCGCACACTGCTAAGCGAAAGAATCTGGTGGATTTTGTTCCCCATTGCCCTATATATTATACTGGGCATTGTAGAATTTTACTGCAACCACCCCATCAGTACTTTCACCATGAATATGGGAGAAGGCTTTATTGAAGGAAATATTCTCTACTTCCTATTTACTATTGCAGCCATTGTAATTATGTGGCTAATAAACCGACAGTTAATGTCTAAACTCATGTACTCGGAAATTAATAAGGTAGACGACACCAAAGTAAGAAACATCTCCGAATACAAGTTCTTAGAGAAATACGGAGAGGTGGGAGAATATTTTCGCCTTGAATTGAAAATGCTTTTCCGAAATAAACGATGCAAAAGCTCACTCCGTTCCATCGGAGCAATCGTTATTATATTCTCGCTTGCACTTAGCTTTTCGGATGTTTATAATGGAGCTTCCATGAAAAACTTCATTGCCATCTATAATTTTGCCGTGTTCGGAATGGTTATGCTTATACATATTATGAGTTTCGAAGGCAATTATTTAGATGGATTAATGACTCGTAAAGAATCTCTCATGAGTTTACTGAAAGCTAAATATTACTTCTACAGTTTATTGGTAGCTGTTCCTTTCATCTTATTAATTCCGGCCATCATAACAGGTAAAATCACTCTGCTTACTTGTTTCTCTTATGCCTTTTTCACTACCGGTCTTATCTATTTCATATTATTTCAAATGGCTGTTTATAACCACAAAACCACTCCGCTTAACGAAGGAGTTGCCGGCAGACAAACATCCGGAACAGGTTTTCAAAGTTTAGTAAGTTTCGCAGCTTTTGGCATTCCCCTTATATTATCGGCCACATTAAGAGCACTATTTTCCGAATCCATTGCTTTGTGGATTATGATGATTATTGGAATCGCTTTCACAGCAACTTCTTCTCTATGGATTAAGAATGTCTATCTCCGTTTCATGAAACGAAGATATAAAAACATGGAAGGCTTCCGGGATACCAGATAATACCGACTCTTAAACCGAAAACTCATAAACCCAATAACTTAAAAACAGAAAACCCATGATCACAATAAATAATCTGCAGAAACACTTCGGACAGAAACAAGCCGTTGATATAGAGAACTACCAAATAAACGAAGGAGAGATGCTGGGACTGGTTGGCAACAACGGAGCCGGCAAAACCACTCTTTTTCGCCTGATGCTTGATTTACTGAAAGCCGATCGGGGAAATGTTCTTATCAACGAGATTGATGTGAGCCAAAGCGAAGACTGGAAAAACATCACAGGTGCTTTTATCGACGAAAGCTTTCTCATCGATTACCTCACTCCCGAAGAGTTTTTCTACTTCACCGGTAAGATGTACGGCATGAAAAAGGAAGAGATAGATGAACGTCTTATTATTTTCGAAAGATTTATGAATGATGAAGTGATGGGACAAAAGAAATTTATTCGTAACTTTTCAGCGGGAAACAAACAAAAGATCGGTATTATCTCTGCTATGTTGCACAAACCTCGCTTGCTGATACTGGATGAACCATTTAATTTTCTGGACCCAAGTTCGCAATCGATCATTAAGCAACTACTGAAAAGGTACAATGAAGAGACAAATGCCACGATATTGATTTCCAGTCATAACCTGAATCATACAGTTGATGTATGTCCGCGAATTGCCTTATTAGAATATGGTACAATTATAAAGGATATTATCAACGAGAATAATTCGGCCGAAGCGGAACTGGAACAATATTTCAATGTAGAATAATATAAATTTTGAACACAGAGACACGAAATCACAGAGATTTTAATCAGAGTGAAAGATATAACTTATAAAAACTCCGAGTCTTTGTGCCTCTGTGTTCAGATTAATTAAATAATATGAGGAAATACTTTTTATATGCTCTCGTTTTAATCGGCTTTTCAGTCGGCCTAAGCTCTTGCGGAAGTGTAGCTCCGAGTATGGATTACAAAGCATTAGCAAAAGCCTCCGTAAAACTAAGGTTGGACATAGCTTATGAAGACAACCATAAACTATACATAGAATCTGCCGATTGGATTGGAACTCCTTATCGCCTGGGAGGCGACAGCAAAAAAGGAGCCGATTGCTCCGGTTTTACACAACAGCTATATAAAAAGGTATATAAAGTGAAACTGCCAAGAACTACAGATACCCAACTAAAAGCCTCAACAAAGGTAGTAAGGCATCAGCTCAAAGAGGGCGATCTGGTATTTTTCAGCAGTAATCGTTCCGGCAAAAAGGTTGCCCATGTAGGCATTTACTTAAAAGCCGGAAAATTTATTCATGCCAGTAGCAGTCAGGGAGTTATTGTCAGCAGTCTAAATGAAACTTATTATCAGAAACACTGGATAAGGGGAGGAAGAATTAAATAACTTAAAAAAACGCAGATATGAAAAGGCTATTCGGAATTCTATTTCTTGTGAGTATTGTGCTCAACAGTAATGCTCAGTTATTGTGGAAGGTTTCGGGAAATGGTATAAAGCAACCATCCTATATATTTGGTACACACCATTTGGCTTCTCTATCTATCATCGACAGTATTCAAGGGCTTCGCCCGGCATTCAACGAAGCCAACAGAATGATTGGAGAGATGGTATTATCCGAAACCCAAAGTCCTCAGTCCATACAACTCATGCAGGAAATGATGATGATGCCTGCCGACACCACCCTCAACATGTTGTTTACTACCGACGATTATGAACTGGTAAATAAATACGTAAAAGAGCATCTCAAGTTCGACATGAAAGATATGCCGAATCTACGTCCGGCTTTTATCAGCAATAACATCATTGTGATGCTATACCTCAAACACCATCCGGAGTTTAACCCCAAATTGCAGATGGATACTTTCTTTCAAAGCCAGGCAAAACAAAAAGGAAAGAAGATTATCGGACTTGAAACAATGGAATTTCAATGTAAGCTCCTGCTAAGCAGCACTACTCTGCAACGGCAAGCAGATTTATTAGTCTGCACACTCAAAGATATCAATAAAGCCGTAGATGTAACTCAAAGGTTAACAACAGCTTATATGAATCAGAAGTTAGATACAATGCTCAAAATCTCGGAAGAGAAAGAGCAATCCAAATGCGATCCTCTCCCGGAAGAAATGGAAGCAATGGTAGATAACCGAAATCGGGAATGGGTTAAACAGCTACCTGCTTTATTTGTGGAAGATTCAAATTTCGTAGCTGTAGGGGCTTTGCACCTGCCCGGAAAGAATGGATTAGTTAATTTATTAAGGAAAGAAGGCTTTTTGGTTGAAGCGGTTGATTGATAGTATATTTCTATATTTTTTGAACCACAGATTAACGCAGATTAACACAGAGTTTTTAGTTTCCTGCGGCATCTTAACTTAAAAATTCTGTGTTAATCTGCGTTAATCTGTGGTTCAATATATTATAAGATAAAGAATGCCATGCACTTATCATAATAAAATCGCCTCAACATTTGTCTAAACCAAATAAAACCCCTAATTTTGTGCCCGATTATTCCGCAACGGGTTGATTAAGTGTATTTAAGGAATTAAAAACCACCCGCCGGAGAAACCTGTATAAATAATAACAGATGTACGCAATTGTAGAGATCAATGGTCAGCAGTTTAAAGCTGAAGCTGGCAAAAAGTTGTTCGTTCACCACATTCAAGGTGCTGAAAACGGAGCAACAGTAGAGTTTGACAAAGTTCTTTTGGTAGACAAAGAAGGAGCTATTACAGTAGGAGCACCTACAGTAGACGGCGCAAAAGTTGTTTGCCAAGTTGTATCAGAACTGGTTAAAGGTGACAAAGTAATCATATTCCACAAGAAAAGAAGAAAAGGTTACAGAAAACGCAACGGTCACCGTCAACAATTTACAGAGTTAACAATTACAGAAGTAGTAGCTTAATCAATTAAAAAAGTAAAAAGAAATGGCACATAAGAAAGGTGTCGGTAGTTCGAAGAACGGCCGCGAATCGCAAAGTAAAAGATTAGGCGTGAAGATATTTGGTGGCGAAACTTGCAAAGCAGGTAATATCATCATTCGTCAAAGAGGTACTGAATTCCACCCAGGTGACAACATGGGTATGGGTAAAGACCACACTCTTTTCGCTTTAGTAGATGGAGTAGTTACTTTCAAAAGAGGTAAAAACGACAAGAGATTTGTTTCTATCGTTCCAACAGAACAAGAAGCACAAGCGTAAGGAATACTAAGATTATTTCAACTTTCAATAAAAAGGCATGTAGTTTTCGAACTATATGCCTTTTATTTTTTCTATAAGAGAACAATGAATTAATGGGGTGTATGCCACAATCTATCTCCGGATAATTCAATCTCATTCCCATCACTATCCAATACCTTCAGGCTGATAAACCCACCATTATTCATATCGAAATAGTACAACGTAATGGGTTGATAGCCGGCAGCCAGTGCTTTTTGCCCGGAAATCGTCACAGGACCATGAGGGCCATCGTTATCAACAACAACATCATCTCCTACATACAGCATACTTCCATCATCGGAGCCTAATGTAAATGTATACACTCCATCTTTATCTATTTTGATGTAGCCGGAGTAGATTAATCCTCTTTTCCGGTTTACATCTTCCGGAACTACAATGCCGTCTACCACATAGTTTTGTTTCAAAGGAAGTTTCTCAATCTCCTCGCATTTCCGCGCAATACCTTCATGCCATGCCAACGCAAGTCCTTGCTCTACATTTTCCGGTTTGTCTGCCGAACGATATTCTTCTTTCCGATAAGACATTTTTATGATATCGGCTGCTGTTCCATCCGGACGATAAAAGCGCAAAGTAAAATCGGTAGTTTCATTAATGGTGAAAGGTCCTGTATATAAAGTAGACTCTTTGGTAGGTATACTTCCATCAGTAGTATAATAAATAGAAATGTTTGGAAGCGGATTATTCCAAGTCACCTCCGTAGAGCCAATAAACGCGTTATTCAGATACGAGCCTTTCAGATCTAACGGACGATAATTGATCTTCATAACATCCCAACGAGAGAAATGCGGGATAAGTCGTTGATAGAATTTATTCCACTCTTCGCGCTTGCTATAATTCCAGGCAACTTCGCTCAACGCTGCCATGCGAGGCATTACCATATACTCCAATCGTTGGTAAGAAGGAATATATTCTGCCCAGGAATTGGCTTGTACACCTAAGATATATTTCTTTTGTTCATCAGTTAATCCTTCGGGTACCGGATCAAAATCATACACTCTGAACAAGGTTTGATCATCTTGCTTAAAATCGAAATAGTAATGAGAATTAGGTGTTAAAATCACCTCGCTATGTTTAGATGTAGCAACATCTACGGCTGTAGGTGCCCAAGGTCTCCAAAACATTACAACAGCTCCTTCGGGCAAGCCACCTTCTATAATTTCATCCCAACCAATTAATTTCTTTCCATTGCCATCAAAGAAGGCTTTCATCTCTTTTACGAACCATGATTGCAATTCTTTTTCGTCTTTCAGCTTTTCTTTTTTAATACGGGCCTTACAATTCGGGCATTTTAACCAATTGTCTTTTTCCACCTCATCGGCTCCCATGTGTATATACGGATAAGGAAAGAGCTCAAATATTTCGGCATATACATCCTTGCAGAATTGGAGAGTCGCATCTTTACCCGGGCAAATTGGTGCCGAGAAAGTTCTTCCCCAACTTGCCTGATTGAAACAAGCAAGCTCCGGATATACCTTAATAGCCGCAGAGAAATGTCCCGGCATATCTACCTCGGGAATTACATCAATGCCCCGATCGGCAGCATAAGCGATAACTTCGCGTATATCTTCCTGAGTATAGAACCCGCCATATTCTACAATTGTATCATTCTCAACCGGGCGCAATCTTTTTTCCGGAAGCTCATAATCAGGGTTGTGTTCGTTCTTTGCATATTTCATGCAAGTCCTATCATGCTTATTGTAAGTACGCCATGCTCCATTTTCTGTCAGCAAAGGATACTTTTTAATCTCCACTCTCCACCCTTGATCGTCTGTTAAATGCCAATGGAATTTATTGAATTTGTAGAGGGCCATCATATCCAAGAAGCGTTTCACTTCTTCTTTATCAAAAAAATGACGGGCATCATCCATCATCATTCCGCGCCATTCCCATGCCGGTTCGTCTTTTACAATCATGGCTTGCATGCCGATGCTGCTTTTTCCCTCAGTATTAGATTGCGGCAACAACTGGCGGATGGTTTGAATTCCCAATATCACTCCACGGGGATTAGAACCTTCCAAACATACTCCTTTATCATTAACAGTTAACGCATATTGGTCTTTCTCCCCCAATTCGGAATTTAAAAGCAAAGAAATGTTCTTTCCGGCATCGGCTCCTTCCACTACCGAAAGTGAAAAGCCGGTCTGCTTCAATATATGTTCCTGCAAATAGGTTGCTGCTACTGCCAACTCGGGTTGAGCATAGTAAATCTTCGCATCGGCATTTAATACAAACTGTCCGTTGAGCATGGTAAGTTCTGCCGGAAGCGGAATCAGGTTAACATCTTCTGTTTTTACATTTGTACAGCCTGTTGCAAACAGAAAAACGAACAGAGCCGCCCACAAATTTCTCATTGTCATTAAACTTTGGTTAGTAACTACATAAAACCGAGTGCCAAGTTACAAAAAGATTTTTTCCTCTAAAAGTATAGCTACAAACTTTTTGAATAATCTGTTTATTCTGTATGTATCTGCACCTTAAAATATGTATCTTTGCATAATTTTTAAAGAAGAAATTCATAAATAACAATAACATGCTTACCATTAAACAAATTACAGAAAACACGGAGGAGGTGCTTCGTGGTCTGGAGAAAAAGCATCTCAAAAATGCCAAAGAAACCATAGAAAAGGTAATTGAGGTAAATGACAAAAGAAAGCAAACTCAAACCTTATTAGATAGTAACCTTGCCGAAGTAAATGCCTTATCCAAAACCATTGGTCAACTCATGAAAGAGGGCAAGAAAGAGGAAGCCGATAAAGCAAGAACCCGCGTAGGAGAAATGAAGGAGGGCAATAAAGCTTTGGAGATTACTTTAAGTGAAACCGAAAATGAATTGCAAGAACTCCTTTACACCATTCCCAACATCCCCAACGAAAGTGTACCCGAAGGTTATGGAGCCGAAGACAATTTAGTAGAACGTACCGGAGGAAATGAAGTATCACTTCCTGCCGATGCTCTTCCACATTGGGACCTTGCTAAGAAATATGATCTGATAGATTTCGAACTCGGCGTGAAAATCGCCGGGGCTGGTTTTCCTGTATATAAAGGAAGAGGAGCACGCCTCCAACGTGCGCTCATCAACTTCTTTTTAGATGAAGCACGGGATGCCGGATACCTGGAAATAGAACCTCCTTATGTAGTAAATGAAGCATCCGGATATGGTACCGGACAATTACCGGATAAAGAAGGACAAATGTATCATGCCACTGCCGATAATTTATACCTGATTCCTACAGCAGAAGTTCCGGTAACCAACATTTACCGGGATGTTATTCTGGACGAAAAAGAATTGCCTATTAAGAACTGTGCTTATTCTGCATGTTTCCGTCGCGAAGCCGGATCTTATGGAAAAGACGTACGCGGTTTAAACCGGTTACACCAATTTAATAAGGTGGAAATTGTACGTATCGACAAGCCCGAGCATTCTTATGAATCTTTAAATGAAATGATAGAGCATGTAGAAAACCTTGTATCTAAACTGGAATTGCCCTATCGTATCCTTCGTCTTTGCGGTGGTGATATGAGTTTTACTTCTGCTATTACTTTCGACTTCGAAGTATATTCCGCAGCACAAAAACGCTGGTTGGAAGTTAGCTCTGTTTCTAACTTCGAATCTTATCAGGCCAACCGCTTGAAGTGTCGCTACCGTACAGCAGAAAAGAAAACAGAGTTATGCCATACGTTAAATGGTTCTGCGTTGGCGTTACCTCGTATTTTGGCTGCGCTATTGGAAAACAATCAGACACCGGAGGGTATTCGTATTCCTAAGGTATTGGTTCCGTATTGCGGGTTTGAGATTATTGATTAATACATTATTATGATATAAAACACAGAGACACTGAGACACTGAGTTTTTAATACTTTGTGGCTTTGTGACTCTGTGTTCTTAATAATAACATTTACTTATTCCAAGACCCCTCCCTTTCATATTTCATAAAGAACCATTATCTTTGCAAAAGATTATCATATTATCACCGATTACGTAATAAAACCAACATAATTAATAGGTAATGAACAAAATCATTAACAAAGAGCAGTTTTCTGAAAAAGTTTTCAAATTAGAAATCGAAGCTCCATTAATTGCCAAATCACGCAAGGCAGGACACTTTGTAATTGTACGTGTGGGCGAAAAAGGCGAACGCGTGCCATTAACCATTGCAGGAGCCGATCTTCAAAAAGGAACCATCACATTGGTTGTGCAGGAAGTCGGACTTTCATCCAAAAGATTAAGCGAACTTAAAGTTGGCGATTATATTACAGACGTGGTTGGTCCTTTGGGACAAGCTACACACATCGAAAACTTCGGCACAGTAATATGTGCAGGTGGTGGTGTAGGTGTTGCTCCCATGCTTCCTATCGTGCAAGCACTTAAAGCTGCCGGCAACAGAGTTATCACTGTATTGGCCGGAAGAACCAAAGAACTTATTATTCTTGAGAAAGAAATGCGTGAAAGTTCGGACGAAGTTATTATTATGACAGATGATGGTTCGTACGGAAAGAAAGGGCTTGTAACCGAAGGAGTAGAAGAAGTGATAAAACGTGAAAAAGTAAACAAATGCTTTGCCATTGGCCCCGCCATTATGATGAAGTTTATCTGCTTACTCACTAAAAAATATGAGATTCCTACAGATGTTTCGTTAAATACCATCATGGTAGATGGAACAGGTATGTGCGGTGCCTGCCGTATTACAGTGGGAGGAAAAACCAAATTCGTTTGTGTAGATGGTCCGGAGTTTGACGGACACCAAGTTGATTTCGATGAAATGCTGAAACGTATGCGCGCATTCTCTTCCATCGAACAAGATGAAATGAAAAAACTGCAAGCAAGCTGTGAAGCAACTAAATCCGAAAACTTAGACGGTAGAGATGCTCCCTGGCGCGAGGAACTTCGCAAAAGCATGAAAGCGAAAGACCGCAGCAGCATTGAGCGCGTTCACATGAACGAGTTAGAACCTACCTACCGTATTCAGCACCGTATGGAAGAAGTAAACAGAGGCTTGAACAAAGAGCAAGCGCTGATTGAAGCCAAACGCTGTCTGGATTGTGCCAACCCCGGCTGTGTGGAAGGCTGCCCTGTTGAGATCGACATTCCTCGTTTTATTAAAAACATAGAGCGTGGCGAATTTCTGGAAGCAGCTAAAACGCTGAAAGAAACCAGTGCACTGCCTGCTGTATGTGGTCGTGTTTGTCCGCAAGAAAAACAGTGTGAATCTAAATGTATTCACCTGAAAATGGGCAAAGAAGCAGTAGCTATTGGTAACCTGGAAAGATTCGCTGCCGATTATGAACGCGAAAGTGGCCAGATCTATATACCTGAAATCAAAAACAAAAACGGTATTAAAATTGCTGTTATAGGTTCGGGACCTGCCGGTCTTGCTTTTGCCGGTGATATGATCAAATTTGGCTATGACGTTACAGTCTTTGAAGCTTTACACGAAATTGGCGGTGTACTTAAATATGGTATTCCGGAATTCCGTTTGCCCAATAAAATTGTAGATGTCGAAATAGAGAGTCTTCGTAAAATGGGCGTTGTTTTTGAGAAAGACTGCATTGTAGGCAAAACCATCAGTGTGGAAGATCTTAAAGAAGAAGGCTTTAAAGGATTCTTTGTAGCTTCGGGGGCAGGTTTACCAAACTTCATGAACATTCCCGGAGAGAACTCCATCAACATCATGTCATCCAACGAATACCTGACTCGCGTTAACTTGATGGATGCAGCAAGCCCGGAATCGGACACCCCTGTTACATTCGGAAAAAATGTAGCTGTAATCGGAGGAGGTAATACCGCTATGGACTCTGTACGTACTGCCATGCGCTTAGGTGCAGAAAGGGCCATGATCATTTATCGCCGTTCTGAAGAAGAAATGCCTGCACGTATCGAAGAAGTTAAACATGCTAAAGAAGAAGGCATTGAGTTTCTCACTTTGCATAACCCCATCGAATATATCGCAGATGAAGAAGGACGCGTAAAACAAGTTATTCTTCAAAAAATGGAATTGGGAGAGCCCGATGCTTCCGGACGTCGTCGTCCTGTTGCTATCGAAGGAGCTACCGAAACCATTGATATTGATTTGGCTATCGTAAGCGTAGGAGTATCTCCTAACCCCATTGTTCCAAGTTCCATTAAAGGACTTGAAATGGGTAAATGGGGGACTATCAATGTAGACGATAATATGGAATCATCCATTCCTATGATATTTGCGGGTGGCGACATTGTGCGCGGTGGCGCTACTGTTATCCTTGCAATGGGTGATGGAAGAAAGGCTGCGGCTGCTATGAATGAAAAACTGAAGAAGTAAGAGGCTTCTCATGATACAGAAACCGCCCGGCATTGCAATTGCAGTACCGGGCGGTTTTGTATTTACTTATTTTGATAACTCAATGCTTTCTCTCAATAACACATTAAGTTATTGATTTAATTCAATGCATTCCTTCACTAATCAAACCACTTTATTTGTTTCCGGGTCGGGAAATACCACTGTTGGTTTAAATGTCTTGGCTTCTTCAAAGTCCATAAGTGCATACGACATGATAATTACAATATCGCCCGGTTGTACCTTACGAGCGGCTGCACCATTCAAACAGATTTGTCCGCCCCCTCTTTCTCCTTTAATAATATAAGTTTCAAAGCGCTCCCCATTGTTGTTATTCACAATGTGTACTTTCTCGCCCGCAATCATATTAGCTGCATCCATTAAATCTTCATCAATGGTAATGCTACCCATATAATTAAGATTTGCCTCCGTTACCCGAGCACAATGCAACTTTGATTTCAACACTTCAATCATCATAATAAAGTTCTTTTTATTTAGATTCCTTTATACTTTATGTTATCTATCAGGCGAACATCACCACAAAATACAGCTATACAACCAACTATGTAATCCGTCTCCTCCCACTCACTTACCGGTTGCAACGTATACCCGTTGACAATTGAAAAATATTCCAATTTCAAGCCCGCCGCATTTTCAATAGCTTCCTCTACAAAGTGCTGTGTTTCAGCTATTGTATGAGTCTGTGCAAAGGTAGTACTTTTAAATAATGATTGAGAGATTTTTAATGCATTTTCACGCTCCTCCACCGAAAGACGCATATTCCGACTGCTCAAAGCCAAGCCATCTGCTTCGCGAACAATCGGACAACCTACAATCTCTATATGGTATTTTAGTTGCTTAGTCATTTCACGAATAATTGCCAACTGCTGAAAGTCTTTCTCTCCAAAATAAGCCCGGTCCGGTTGCACTGCGTCAAATAATTTGCTTACAATTTGGCATACTCCATTAAAATGTCCCGGACGAAATGCCCCCTCCATAACAGTATCCAAAGGAGAATAATCAAATTGGCGTGTATCAGGCTCCGGATACATATCTTCTACAGACGGAACAAAAACATACGAAGCGCCTGTTTCTTCCAGTAGTTTACAATCTGACTCTAAGGTACGAGGATATTTAGCTAAATCACTTTTATCATTGAACTGTGTAGGATTCACAAATATACTTACTACTGTGACATCATTACCTTCAACTGACTTTTGAACAAGAGATGCATGACCTTCATGAAGCGCGCCCATAGTTGGAACAAATCCTATCTTCTGATTGAGCAATCTGGCTTCAGATAATGTATTCTGCAATTCTTTTATGGTATAAATCGTTTTCATTCGATTCAAATTACGTTGTCTATTTTCTAAAAAAACGATGCAAAATAAACCATTATTTAGCATATAAAGAAGAAATATCATAAATTAATGCTAAAGGGAGAATGTAAGCACATAAAGAAGACCTCCAATTGACACTGATAATCAACCACTTAACAATTCATAAGGAATTATAGAAAGCCCTGTCTTGCTTTTTAGCCGGTTTTTTTTTATATCTTTGCAGAATATTTACGAGACTATTATGACAAAGGCGAACAAAATTTTATTTATTACCCAAGAAATTACTCCATACGTAGCTGATTCAGAGATGTCTTCCATTGGAAGAAATTTACCACAGTTGATACAGGAAAAAGGAAGAGAAATCAGAACTTTCATGCCCAAATGGGGCACAATCAATGAGCGAAGAAATCAACTCCACGAGGTAATACGCCTTTCAGGAATGAATCTAATAATTGATGACACTGACCATCCACTGATTATCAAAGTTGCCTCTATTCAGGCTGCACGTATGCAGGTTTATTTTATTGATAACGATGATTACTTCCAAAACCGTTTGGAAACGGTTGACGAAAACGGACAGGAATACAATGATAATGATGCCAGAGCCATCTTTTATGCAAGAGGGGTATTGGAAACAGTGAAGAAACTACGCTGGTCGCCGGATATTATCCACTGCCATGGTTGGATGACTTCTTTAGTTCCTCTCTACATTAAAAAAGCATATAACGAAGAGCCATCTTTCCGGAACACGAAAGTTGTTTTCTCGGTTTATGACAATGGTTTTAATAATACATTTGAAGATAATTTCTCTTCTAAGCTCCTTCTGAAAGGTATAGATAAGAATGATGTATCTACATTAAACGGAAGTGCAGTAGACTATGTATCTCTTTCCAAGCTTGCCGTTGATTATTCAGATGGAATTATTCAAAATAGCGCGCAAGTGAATGAAGAAGTAATAAACTATGCACGCAACAATGGCAAATTAACCCTTGATTTCCAGGAACCGGATCTTTATGCGGATGCATGTAACAATTTCTACGATCAGGTTTGGGAATCAACTCATAAATAAATATTAACCACACTTTAACGGACGCATGAAAACGAAATTCGTATGGGTAATGCTACTGGCAATAAGCCTTTTTAGCTGTGATGATAATACCGAAAGTCTTGGATTAGGTGTAATGCCAGATGGGGATAAACTCTCTGTAGCCACAAAAACTTTTCCAGTAACTACCGAATCAGTTCTTTCGGATGCAGTTTTTGCAAAAACTAACATTGGCTATATTGGTAAATATACCGATCCGGAGTTTGGCTATTACGAATCAAGTTTTCTAACCCAACTTAATTGCGTAGATAATCTGAAATTCCCTGCTGTTTATGACAGAGAAACAAAAACGGGTTTAATGGCAGGAGACTCTATTCATCTCACTGAATTGATAATTTCTTATGATGATTATTTTGGTGATTCTTTAAATGCTTGTCACTTAAACGTATACGAATTAAATGACAATTTGGATAAAAATCATTATACCAATATTAACCCATTAGATTATTATAATCCGGAAAAGGATTTTCTTGCTGGTAAAACATATAGTGCGGTTGACTTATCAATAAGCGAATCGGTTAGAAATAATTCAAACTTTACCCCATACGTGCGCGTACAATTACCCAAAGAAATTGGAGAACGCATTTACAGAGTAAACAGAGAACACCCGGAATATTTCTCAAATGCAGATGCATTTATTAAAAACGTATTTAAAGGAGTATATATTGAGAGCGATTTAGGAGATGGAACTGTGCTTTATGCCAATAAAGTAGAACTAAATGTGGTATTCCCGGCTTTTGCTTTAGACACTTTGGATAACAGTATCATAAGAACATCGGATGGAAGAGATTCCATTGAATACTTAGTACGTTCTTTCGTTTCTACCAAAGAAGTTATTCAAGCAAATAAATTCACCAACTCGGATGAACTTGAGGACAAAGTGAAAGAAGAAGAATGGACGTATGTAAAATCGCCCGCCGGAATCTTTACCAAGGTAACTTTACCTATACAAAAAATAGCCGATGAATTAGGTCAGGACACATTAAATGCGGTGAAATTAACCTTCAAAAACTATGCTCAAAAAAGCGATGAGTTATTTAGTATGTCTGCTCCTACATATTTATTATTAATACGTGAAAAAGATTACAAATCATTCTTCGAAGAAAATAAGATTATTGATAATACAACTTCTTATTATGCAACCCATGATTCGTCAAATAATCAATATGTATTCTACAATTTAGCCCGCCTAATTAAAACTTGTATTACCGAGAAAGAAAATGCAAAGAAAGCAGCCGGCACAAATTGGAATGAAGCAGAATGGGATAAAGAAAACGGAAAAGTACTTTTAGTACCGGTTATCATAAATCTGGATTCCAATAAAAATATCACAAGTATTCAAAATGACATGAAACCGGGATATGTAAAACTTAGAGGAGGTACAGATGTCCTGGAAACAAGTGTTACTTACACTTATTTCGCTGAATAAGTAATATTTATACTACCATAAAAATAAGGGGTGCTCTCATATTGAAAGCACCCCTTATTTTTATTACTCCCCCAATTATTACTTGGTAGTTTCTTTCTTTGTTGTCTTCTTTGCCTTTGCAGGAGTTTTAGCAGAAGCCTTTTCTAATTTAGCCTTAGCCTTTTCCAACTCACCTTCTAAACGAGTGATTTCTTCATCCTGATTTTTGATGGTAGTTAACAATGAGTTCAATTCTTCGTTATCCATATCTTCCGGATAGAGTGAGTTTACCCGTTTAATAAAATCACCCAGAATATTCATATAGTTTGTGAAAGCATCATAGGGAGAATCATAATTCCCACGCCAGATAGCTACTCCCGTATTTTTAGTAGTCATGAAACGGAAATTATTACTTGCCTGCAGATAGTCCCAATCTTGCTTAATACGTCGATCTGTAGTCAAGAGGACACGTTCTGCTACACTATATAACTTATTAAAAGCCTCACGTTGAAGTACATTTCCTAACCATGAACTTACATCTCTTTCTTCGTCTGCCCAAGATACAGGATAAGGAATATCTATCTGAGATACAGATTTTAATTTAGAGATAACCTCTGTTGGAGTAGAGAATGTAATCCCTCTATCTTTTGCACAAGCAGGCAGCGCTTTCATAAATTCCAGAATATTCGAAGATAAAGGTTGCACATATCCCAAAGCCGACAATTCCATAAAGATATTAATCACTTGCTCCTCTTGTGGATAAGCTGCAACCCAATCCATATATTTATCGGCAAATAGCGGATAACCGCTCCAATCAGAATCAGAGAAGCGCAAGCTTATATCGTCCGAAAGTTTGTAATCTCTTAATAACACCTTCAAACTTGGTGCCTGATTACAGTGATATACATAATGAGGGCTCTTCCAGCCCAATACTTGTTTGGCACCCTCTGCCAACATTCCCTTGAATCCTAAAGAAGATACTGTTGCTCCAATATCATCCGAATAAAGCAGATTGGAGTTGCGGAATACTTTGGGGGTTTTACCAAATAGCATTTTCATTTTAGCACTATGGCGCTTCACCTCATCTTTAAAACAGTCTTCATTTTCCAAAGACGACAAGCTATGTGAGTAGGTTTCCCCCAGGAATTCGCAACAACCTGTATTATTTAGTTGATGAAGCAAATCGACTACAGCTGGCGCGTGGATTTCTAATTGCTCCAAAGCGATCCCCGAAACGGAAAGAGCTACTTTAAAAGCACCGCCGGAATTATTTATCATTTCGAGCAATGTATTCAATGCCGGAATGTACGAACGCTCGGCTATCTGGTTTATTAATGCTTCGCTGGCATAATCATCATTATAATAATGGTCTACTCCTATATCAAAGAAACGATAGCGTTTCAGAAGTACACTTTGATGTATTTCGAAATAAAAACAAATGGTTCTCATAACTATATTGGTTTATTTATTATCTATAATTTCTCAAAACTTCCTCGTATATTTTGCGGACTTTATATCCTACATTCTCCCATTTAATTTGATCTACCTCTTTTTTACCTTCATCGCGCAGGTATTCATACATAGCAGGATAAGAACAAATAGAATAGATAGCATCTGCCATCGCATGAATATCCCAATAGTCTGTCTTGATACATTTTTCAAGAATTTCGGCACAACCGGATTGCTTCGAAATAATAGTGGGCACACTCACCTGCATGGCTTCCAACGGAGAGATTCCAAAAGGTTCCGAAACCGAAGGCATGATATATACATCACTGGCTTTCAACACCTCGTATACCTGATTCCCTTTCATAAATCCGGGAAAGTGAAAACGATCGGCAATACCACGTTCGGCTACCAAACGTATCATCTGATCCATCATATCTCCACTACCTGCCATCACAAAACGCACATTCTTGGTACGACGCAAAACCATGGCGGCAGCTTCTACAAAATATTCAGGTCCTTTCTGCATGGTGATACGTCCTAAAAAGGTCACCACCTTTTCTTTGGGGTTCTTTTGAGGTACAATATCCATTATTTCTTGCGACAATGGAGATACTGCATTATGAACTGTGGACACTTTTCTTGGATCCTGGTAATATTTCTGAATCACTGTTTGACGTGTAAGCTCACTTACACACATAATATGATCCGCATTGTCCATTCCATTCTTTTCGATAGAATATACCGTTGGGTTTACATTTCCGCGACTTCGATCAAAGTCGGTAGCATGCACATGAATAACAAGTGGCTTTCCGGAAACCTGCTTAGCATGTATTCCTGCCGGATAGGTAAGCCAGTCATGCGAATGAATTATTTCAAATTGCTGCTGACGAGCAACTACCCCTGCCACTATCGAATAATTATTTATTTCTTCATGCAGGTTATCCGGATATCGCCCGGAGAACTCTATACATCCTAAATCATTCGTATGCAGGTAGTTGAAATCGGCATAAATATGATCGCGCAAATCATAGTAAAGTTGAGGGTCCATATAAGCTCCTACCCTACTCTGCACATGATCCCAGTTTACATCTCTCCACACAATCGGGGTACTATTCATCCCAACGATTCTCAAAAAGCTTTGATCTTCATCTCCCCAAGGCTTAGGAATACAGAATGTAATTTCCATATCTTCCTGAAGCGACATTCCTTTCGTCAGACCATAACTTGCAGTTCCTAAACCTCCTAAAATATGCGGGGGGAACTCCCATCCAAACATTAAAACTTTCATATTGGTTCCTCCTCCTTACAGATTATACTTAGATAACAACTTCAGAATACGTAAGATCTCTGCTACATTCATGGCAAAAGAAATTGCTCCACGCCCTCTAAATGGTGGATTTCCATCAAACAACTCGGAAATAGTACCAATGCAATGAGAAGTTATCTCTTCTTCAAACCCAATTAATTGGCGTTCTACAAATGAAATTCCACTCATTTTATAAATGCGCAAATAGGCTTCCAGGTAAAAGCCCATCAGCCAAGGCCACGCGGTACCTTGATGATACGCGTAATCTCGCTCTATTTGTGGGCCTACATAATTCGGATTGTACCCACCGCTTTTAGGACTCAATGAGCGTATACCTTTAGGAGTCAATAGCTCTTTGGTTGCTATGTCGAGTATTTGTTTTTTCTGTTCTTTGGTTAAAGGGGAATAATCAAAGGCTACCGTAAAAATCATATTCGGACGAACACTCCAGTCCATCATATAACCATCTACATAATCCAACAAGTAGCCAAATTCATTGCGAAAAACTTCCACGAAAGATTGCCCTGTTAATTCAGCCTGTTCATCTAATGAAGCTGCTAATACTTCGTTTCCTCCTTCACGAGACATCTCTGCAATGAACCGTAATGCATTATACCACAATGCATTAATTTCCACAATATAACCTGTCCGCGGAATTACCGGTCGACCATTTACTGTAGAATTCATCCAGGTTACAGCTTTCTCCGTTCCATTGGTATAAAGTAAGCCATTATCATGCAAAAAGAGATTTTCATGCTTACGCTGTCTTAAATATTCCATGATATCTTCCAGCAACTTACCATACTTCGTCCGACATTGTTCGCGGGTGGTTTCCTTGCCATATTGTTGCAATGCCCATACAGCCCAGAGCAACACATCCGGATGCTCCATTTCATAAATATTCGGATCTAAGGGTTCATCATTTATAAAAGCATATATGGCTTTTTCTGCGGTTTCCATCACCTTTTCAAAAACATTCTTTTCATCAACGGCAAGTGTTAATCCGGGAAGTGCGATAAACATATCTCGCGCCCTACACTTAAACCAGGGATAACCGGCTAAGAAATAATAATTATCTCCTTGCTTATTTAAAAACTGATGAGCCGAATTCTTCAAGCAATGGTAGAAACTATCACGCGGAGTACGATCTGCTACTGCTTCATCGAACAGTCGCTTCAACTGGCGGGGAGTTTCTTCCGAAATACCGGCGGAAAACACAATACTTTCGCCTTTCTTTATATCTACTTCAAAATATCCGGGTACATATAAATCTTCCTGAAAATGATATCCTCTTTCCTGTTCTTTAGAGTATTCAATTCCCCGGTACCAGTCGGGTATAAAATGAAATTCATTTTTCTTGTTCAGTTGCATGAAAAGCTCCGGATATCCCGGATACATACAGGTCTTTATCCCGTTCTCTATTAACTGATACTCTCTACTGGCTCTTGGATTCTCATTGGTATATTCCCTTACACTACGAAAAGCAAGGAAAGGACGTAACCGAATCTTTGTAGGCGAATGAGCATCCACCAAGGTATATCGAATCAGAATCCGATTCTCATGATGCACAAAGATTTTCTCTTTGGTCAGGACCACCCCTCCTACTCGATAGATTGTCTTTGGAATGGTTTCGCTATCAAATTCGCGAATATACTTATGGCCTTTCGGACTGAAATTATTTCCCTGATATTTATGCAATCCGAGATTAAATTCAGCCCCATGCTGAATAACCGTTTCATCCAGCGAAGAGAGTAACACGTGGTTTTCGTCATCAAGGTTAGGTACCGGTATAACCAGTAAGCCGTGATATTTGCGCGTATTACAATCGACAATAGTGGTACAATGATAAGCACCCGACATATTCGTTCGCAAAATCTCTCTGGGAAGAGATTCCTCCAAATTCATCATCAGAGCCTTGTCAAATCGTAAATAACTCATGGTCTGTATCTTTAAAGGTTAATCTTATATATTTGTTTAAAATAATGTATACTTGATTCCCAAAAATACAAATTATAGCGAGAAATACATATAAAAATCTACTTTATTTTTCATATTTATAGCAATTATTTGTAGCATTGCAAAAGATTTAAATAAATAACATAGAAACCAAGATAGAAAAGGAAAATATGAAGCACGATCTACGAAGAATAATCCTCTCTATGATTGTTCCATTGTTCCTGATTTTTATTCTTTATTTGATAAAAATACTGGAAGTTGGAATGGATTGGGATTTTACCAGGTTAGGTGTATATCCTCTTGAGAGAAAGGGTTTTTTTGGAATTTTCGCACATCCTCTTGTGCATGGAAGTTTCAAACACCTTTTAGCAAACACCTTTCCTCTATTTTTCTTATCCTGGTGCCTATTTTACTTCTACCGAAATATTGCTCCTTATATTTTCTTTATCATCTGGATCGGATGCGGAATACTCACCTATTTTATAGGTAAACCCGGATGGCATATCGGGGTCAGTGGCATTATCTACGGACTTGCTTTTTTTCTTTTTTTCAGCGGAGTATTAAGAAAACACATCCCACTCATTGCCATCTCATTACTCATCACCTTTATATATGGAGGATTAGTGTGGAATATGCTTCCTTTCTTTGCTAAACCTACCACATCTTGGGAAGGTCATCTCAGCGGAGCAATTGCAGGGATGATTTGTGCTTTCGCATTCAGGAGTCACGGACCACAGAAGCCCGAGCCTTTTGAGGAAGAGGAAGAGGAGGAGAAAGAAGAAAAAGAGGAAGAGGAAATAATTGAGAGTTGAAAGTTAACCATACAGCATTATTAACTTTCAACTCTCAACTTCAACTATTTAACCTGGATTATTCATACTCAGTCTCATGAAGTGGTTTAGGCAGTTGAGACTAAATCTCACCAGGTTGAGTATTTATTCTTAAGCCTTTGAGTATTTATTCTCAAGGCTTTGAGTATCTATTCTTAAGCCGTTGAGAAAATATTCTTAAGCCCTTGAGAAAAACAAATCCACCTAAGCTGACTCTCAACTCTATTTTTGTAGGCTTTCTATTAATAGTGTTATGTTAGCAGTAAACAGTCTTACAGCAATTGCAATCAATATTACTCCAAAGAATTTTCGTATAATGTAGATTCCGCCCTTTCCAAGAATTCGTTCTACCTTACCCGTCATACTAATTACAACATATACCCAAATCATATTAAGTATCAGCGCTATAATTATATTGATACTGGCATATTCTGCACGCAATGAAAGCAAGGTGGTAAAAGAACCTGCACCTGCTAACAAAGGAAAAACCAATGGAACTAAAGTGGCTTCTTTTATAGGTCCCTGATTCTTGAAAATTTCTATATCCAACAACATTTCCAGAGCCATCAGAAAGATAACAAGAGCACCTGCCACTGCAAACGATTCAATATCTACATGAAATAGTTTCAACATCCAATCTCCCACAAAGAAAAAACCGATCAATAGCACAAAAGAAATAACTGTTGCTTTGGTAGCATCGACTTTTTGTCCTCTCTCTTTCAGATTGATAATAATAGGTATAGCACCTATAATATCAATTACAGCAAATAACACAATAAAAGCACTAACTAATTCTTGAACACTAAATTTTGAAAGCATATTTTCTCTTTTTTATTTTTCCGCAAAGATAATACATTTTTATGCAATAAATATAAATCCCCTACAAATTCCCTATTGCAATATAAGATTTAATAAAAAAGGATAAAAAGTACGTTTGCATCATCTAAAAGCAATGCGTTTATTGTTACTTTGTATATACAAACGAAATTGAAGTTATATGGAATCAATGTTCAGCACCATGCTAAGGCTTCCGCTTTTTCAAGGACTTTGTCAGGAAGATTTTACAAACATATTAGGAAGAGTAAAGCTACATTTCACCAAACATAAACCCGGAGAGTTATTTATTCGGGAAGGTTCTTTATGCAACGAGCTTGTTTTTTTGCTGAAAGGAAAGATGGCGATGAGTACTACTTCTCCAGATGAGTCTTTCACTTTTATCGAATATATTGACGATACCCATCTGATAGAACCTTATTCATTATTTGGACTCAATACCCAATATGTTTCTTCATATATGGCAGAAACTGAAGTACAAATATTAAGAATCAGCAAAGAATTTGTGGTCAGAGATCTATTCAAGTACGAAATATTTCGTATGAACTTCACCAATTACATTAGTAACCGAGTACAAGCATTAACGAATAAAATCTGGCTGAATACTCCTAACCAGATTGAACAAAAAATCATTCACTTCATCCTTATGCACTCCGAAAAGGTTGAAGGAGAAAAAATCCTGAGAATTAAGATGGATGATTTGGCACGCCATTTAGACAATACCCGATTAAATGTATCGAAAGGATTGAATGAACTTCAGGAGAGAGGAGTATTGGTATTACACCGGAAAGAGATTGTGGTTCCGGATGGGGGGAGGTTAATCCGTGCAATCCATATAATCCGAGGCTAAAAAAATCAATAAAGCCTTTCCGTATAATCAAAAAGCCATTCTGTATCTTTCAATCTTGCATGCTTTCTATCCTTTTCAGATAAGACAGCCTTATCAGCAGGTATTCCCCAATCGATACCCAAATCCGGATCATCCCATGCAATAGCTCCTTCATATTGTGGAGCATAATAGTTATCACATTTATACTGAAAAACCACTTCCTCGCTCAATACACTAAATCCGTGCGCAAAGCCCCGGGGTACAAAAAACTGCCGATGATTTTCTGCGGTCAGCTCAACCGCCTCCCATTGTCCGAAAGTAGGAGAACCTTTGCGAATGTCTACTGCTACATCCAGTACTGCTCCCTTTATCACTCTCACCAATTTACTTTGGCTAAACGGTGGTTTCTGAAAATGTAGCCCTCGAATGACCCCATAACTTGATTTGCTCTCATTATCCTGCATAAACACAGTCTTACATACTTTCTCTTCAAACAATCGCTGAGAGAAAGATTCAAAAAAATAGCCCCTGTCATCTGTAAAGATACGAGGCTCAATAATTACCACTCCGGGTAGTTTGGTTTCTATAATAGTCATTTTGTAGTAGTTAGGAGTTAGAATTTAGTAGATAAAAATATAAAGTTCATTTAATACCCGCAGGCTCCCCGGCCTAAGTTAAGAAAGTTCTTCCAGAACCTTCAAAAGATACTTCCCATACTGATTCTTCAGCATCGGCTCTGCCAGTTCCCTCATCTTATCAGCCGTGATCCATCCTTTACGATATGCAATCCCTTCCAAACAAGCCACTTTCAGTCCTTGACGCTTCTCTATCACTTCAATAAATGTACTGGCTTCCGACAGAGAATCATGTGTACCAGTATCTAACCAAGCAAAGCCACGACCAAGTAATTGTACTTTCAATTCTTTATCATCTAAGAATTGTTGGTTGACAGTAGTAATCTCCAACTCTCCCCGTGCCGAGGGCTTTATATTTTTTGCTACTTCTACCACTTTATTCGGATAGAAATAAAGACCAACAACCGCATAGTTCGATTTGGGTTTTGCAGGCTTCTCTTCAATGCTTAATGCATTTCCTTCCTTATCAAAATCAACTACTCCATAACGTTCCGGATCACTTACCCAATATCCAAATACAGTTGCTTTAGCTTCTTCTTCAGCAGCTTTTACGGCATCAGCAAGCATTTTTGTAAATCCCTGACCATAGAAAATATTATCTCCAAGTACTAAACAGGCAGAATCATTTCCTATAAATTTCTCGCCGATAATAAAGGCTTGCGCTAAACCATCCGGAGAGGGTTGCTCGGCATATTCAAAACGAACGCCAAAGCTTGACCCATCGCCTAATAAACGTTGAAAGCCGGGTAGATCATCAGGGGTAGAGATGATTAGTATTTCCCGAATACCTGCAAGCATTAGTACAGAGATGGGGTAATAGATCATAGGTTTATCAAAAACCGGTAACATCTGCTTGCTTACTCCTTTAGTTATAGGATATAAACGAGTACCGGAGCCTCCGGCAAGAACAATTCCTTTCATGGGATTTGAATTTATGGATTTATTAGTTTTTAGGTTAGGAGGATGTTTTAATCGGTGAGATACCATTCATACATCCTCTCCACTCCTTCTTTAATTTCTATTTTATGCTTCCAACCTAATGAATGAAGTTTAGAAGGGTCTGTTAGTTTCTTCATTGTTCCATCCGGTTTGCTACTATCAAATCGGATTTCACCTCGATACCTTACTGTTTGTACAATCAGCTCTGACAGATCTTTAATACTGATATCTTTACCTGTACCAATATTAATATGACAATTACGTATTTCTTGATCTTTTCCTTTCAAATCATCAAAATTCACCTGTTCCATTACAAATACGCAGGCATCTGCCATCTCTTCGCTCCACAGAAACTCACGCATTGGGGTGCCAGTTCCCCATAATGTAACAGAATCTTCTCTTATGCCATACTTCTTCAATATCCGGTCAATCTCAGTTCCATCTCCTTGTCCGGATACACCTTCTACCGGGCGTCTATCAAAATCTTTTCTGATAGCCCCCCAATTTCCATTCATCAAACAATGAGCTAAATGTATCTTGCGGATCATGGCAGGTAACACATGGCTGCGCTCCAAATCAAAATTATCATTCGGTCCATAAAGGTTGGTTGGCATCACTGCTATATAGTTTGTACCATATTGCAGGTTAAAGCTCTCACACATTTTAAGTCCGGCTATTTTAGCAATGGCATAAGGTTCATTGGTATATTCCAAAGGGGCAGTAAGCAATTCACTTTCAGCCATTGGTTGGTTGGCTTCTTTGGGATAAATACAAGTACTTCCCAGAAATAACAACTTTTTCACATCATGCCGAAAGCTCTCACCAATAATATTTTGCTGAATCTGCAAGTTGTTGTAGATAAAATCGGCACGGTATGTATTATTTGCCATAATACCACCTACATGGGCAGCAGCCAGAAAAACATACTCAGGTTGCTCTTCATCAAAGAACTGCTTCACAGCCACCACATCCATCAAGTCCAACTCTTTATGTGTCTTTCCTATCACATTTTTATACCCTTTTTGTTGTAGGGTCTTAAAAATAGCAGAGCCGACCAATCCACGATGGCCGGCTATATATATTTTAGCGCTTTTGTTCATTCAATTCTCAATTTTCAACTCTCAATTTTCAATTTTCGTATGTAGCTTCTTAACAAACTTCATATCATGTGTTACCATGATTTTCACCAACTCTTCAAAACTTGTTTTGGTTGGGTTCCAACCTAACAGAGTTCTGGCTTTGGTGGGGTCGCCCAATAGCTCTTCCACCTCTGCCGGACGGAAGAATTTGGGGTCTACCTCTACCAGCACTTTTCCGGTAGCTGTATCTATCCCTTTCTCTTCTACGCCATTTCCTTCCCAACGCAACTCGATACCTACTTCTTTAAAAGCTAAGGTACAGAACTCGCGCACAGTATGGTATTCGCCAGTAGCAATTACAAAGTCTTCCGGTGTATCATGCTGCAGAATCAACCACATACACTCCACATAATCTTTGGCATATCCCCAGTCACGCAAAGAATCTAAGTTTCCTAAGTATAGTTTATCTTGATATCCTTGAGCGATACGTGCTGCTGCCAATGTAATCTTACGGGTTACAAAGGTTTCTCCACGTCTTTCACTTTCATGATTAAATAGGATACCATTTACAGCATACATACCATAGCTTTCACGGTAGTTTTTAGTAATCCAAAAACCATATTGTTTAGCCACCCCATAAGGAGAACGAGGATAGAAAGGAGTCGTTTCTTTTTGAGGAACTTCCTGTACTTTTCCATAAAGTTCGGAGGTAGAAGCTTGATATATTTTCGTTTTTTTCTCTAAACCCAGAATACGAATAGCTTCCAGCATGCGTAATGTGCCTACGGCATCTGCTTCTGCTGTATACTCAGGTACATCAAATGATACTTTTACGTGGCTTTGTGCGGCCAGGTTATAGATTTCGTCCGGCTGTACTTGTTGAATGATACGAATTAGGGAGCTACTGTCTGTCATATCTCCATAATGAAGATTAATCAAACGTTGTTGTTTCATATCGCGTACCCATTCATCTAAGTAGAGATGTTCGATACGAGCGGTGTTGAATGAGGAAGAACGACGGATGATACCATGAACTTCATATCCTTTTTCTAATAAAAATTCGGCAAGGAATGAGCCGTCTTGGCCGGTGATACCGGTGATTAGGGCTATTTTTTTCATTTATTTATAACATTCTTTGTTAGTTTATTTGCTTATATTATCTTGATCCAAACATTCAAAACATGAATTCTTACTAAGAAACTCAGGAACAATTTTTTTCATTGCTGCTACAATTTGCATTTGATCATACGTGTAACTCAAATCAATCAACCCCTGTAATAGTTCATTAACCTCGTTATAGTCATATTCGCGTACATTAGCAATCATTATTTTTTCATGATAGGTTGGTTTTGTTAGTTCCTTATCATTCAGCAATTCCTCATAGAGTTTCTCACCATGACGTAATCCTGTAAATTCAATTTTCACATCAGAACGTCCAGAAAGACTAATCATTCGTTTAGCCAAATCCACAATTTTCACAGGTTTTCCCATATCGAAAATATAGATTTCTCCACCATTTCCCATACTACCAGCTTCAAGCACTAACCTACATGCCTCAGGTATAGTCATAAAATACCGTATAATTTCCGGATGAGTAACAGTTACCGGACCTCCACGTTGTATTTGATCCCGGAAACGTGGTATAACTGAACCATTTGATCCAAGTACATTGCCAAATCGGGTAGTAATGAATTTTACAGAAGGTTTTCCTTCTATCTCTAGTTTCTTAGCTAAAGACTGCACATAAATTTCGGCTAATCTCTTCGAACATCCCATTACATTTGTAGGGTTCACAGCCTTATCTGTTGAAATCATCACAAATTTATCAGCTTCATATTTTACAGCCAAATCAGCAAGTATACGAGTACCACCCACATTTACCTGAACGGATTCAGAAACATTATCTTCCATCATTGGTACATGTTTATATGCTGCTGCATGAAAAATATATTGAGGTTTGAACTCTTTAAATATTTTTTCCATGCGAGTTTTATTGGTTATATCAGCCACTATGGTCTGTGTATTCAAATTACGCCAACGATCCTGTAATTCCAATCGAACATCATGCAATGGGGTTTCAGCCTGATCAATCAATAATAATTTATAAGGATTAAAATTTGCTACCTGCCGCATAATTTCACTTCCGATGGACCCCGCAGCCCCTGTTATCAATACACGCTTTCCTTCCAGATGAGATGCAATTTTCCTTAAATCCACCTCAATAGGTTTCCTTTGCAATAAATCCTCAATCTGAATTTCTTTTATTTGTGTAGGCTCCAATGTTGTGCTTTTCCATTCACGCAAAGGAGGAGCTGCCAGTAAACGTATGTTATGAGCTAATAGTTTATCTGTCATTTCAGATTCTTTCAAAGCATCCATTTTGGCAGGAGAAACTATAATTGTTTTTACCGATTTATTATCCAAGTGATCAAAAATACTATCATCATTAGGATACACATCTACCCCCATCATTACTTTGTTAATTAATTCAGGTTCATCGGCTATAAAACCACGCAAACGATAATGATTTCTAAGATTCACGCGCAAAGACTTTGCGATGTTTACCCCTGTCTCTTTGGCACCATAAATAAATACATTCATACGATGTCCATTATCGAAATTAAGCATTTCATAAAACATCTTCACCGCCACACGAGAGCAAGCCATCATAGAAAAATTCACAACGAAAGAAATTGCCAACACACTTGATCCTGCAATTTGTAGGCTTGCAAAGGAGTTCAAAAGAAGACTCACAATTATCAGCACTCCATAAGACACAGTCAACGATATAAATATACGCATTATATCTACAAATGAAGAAAAGCGTAACACATTGGAATATGTACGAAATACTCTGAAGAATATTAGATTAACAGCAACAGTCCACAATACTGTTTTTTGCACAACAGCTCCATCGGTAAACAAAGCTGAAAAATCATATCGCAGCACAAAAGCCAATAAACAAGAAAAAACAATAATAACTACATCAATCAACAAAATAGTCCAGATAGGCAATACATTAGAAGAAATATATTTCGAAAAAAAATTCAGTCTCATTTTTATCTGCATTTAACATTTAAGGTTTAGTAATCATTTTTCAGCGACATTATTTCAACACATCATCTGCACTAAGTGAAATATAAGGTCCATCTTTTACTTCAAAAATAACAGAATCAGAAGCCAACACTTCAATGGTATGCCATTGGCCTGCCGGGATATGAATACCATGATTTCCTTTCAACGGATTCAATATAGCAGTTTCTGTTACCTCCTTATTATCATTATAATAAAGTACTTTCAGTTCTCCCTGAAGCAAAATATACGTTTCTGCTGTATGCTGATGTCTATGAATTGGTAAATCTGTTCCTATCTGCAAAGCATTAAGCAAACGTTGAGCTGGTGCATCTAATGCATCATGAAAATTATAATTCATGCGCAAACGTTGACTTTCTTGTGCCTGTTGGCTTACTTTTGCCAATAATTGATTATCTATAAGTTGCATGTTTATTTTATTTCTGATTTATTCAAGTGTAAATAAAAGTAGCTTTTCATAAATAACACATAGACCAAACTTAATAAAAGAATAGTAGCTAACAGATAATAATATCCATAACCATACGAATGCACCATTACAAATCCTGCAATAATTATAGTTTGTATACACATATAAATAGTCGAAACGGCTATATGTGGCATTTTTAATTCATTAGCCAGAATCTGATATAAATGTTTTCTGTGTGGTAAACCAATGTTTTCATGAAGTAATATCCGGTGTACTATAGTTAATATAGAATCTACTCCGTAAACCACCAACAATATGATATAGCTGAAATCGTGTGTTACTAATATTAATTGTCCAATCAAAAAAACAATAGTGAAAGCTATGCTAATTGAACCAACATCACCGGCAAAACATTTTGCCTTCTTTCTGAAATTAAAGAAATTGAAAACCATTATAGCCAGGATCAATACACCTATAAATCGATTATCAATGAATGATATGATAAATTCATTGATGTATCCCAGCGCCAATAATACGATTAATGAATATCCACCGGTTATACCATTGATACCATCCATGAAATTATAAGCATTGATAATCCCAATGCAAAAAACTGTAGCAATAATCATATACCACCATGTCCATTGTGATTCAAGTGCGCCCCATTGATAAAACATGAATCCCATCCCAACAAAGTGAAAAACCAAACGTATTTTCTGAGATACCGAACGAATATCGTCAATGAAGCTAATAATTGTAATTAGTGTAAGGCCGATCATAAACCAAGGATATGCAAAGTGAGTAGATAGAGAATACGTTATTGCACCCAAATAGAAAATAATTCCTCCTCCTCGCAAAGTTATACGGGTATGGGAACTTCGTTCATTGGGTTTATCGATGATGTTATATTTATCTGCGATTTTGAAGTAAAGAAGTTCTGCCAAGAAGAGCAGAACAAATAGGATGATAAAGTACATGGCTTTTTACTTCTATTGTTATTCTGTGCCTAAATCCGAAAATGATTGGATAGTTTTAATCAGTCCGTTTTTCGCTGTAACCGGCATTTTTTCAATCTCTAATGCTTTTTTTATTTTTTCATTGGAAACAACATAATTTTCAGTTAACTTTTGCAATCTTTCTGTGTTTAAAGGTAAATGCAACCATGTTCCTATTCTTGCACAAGTAGTTATCAAGGAGGTATTTAGCTTCCAAATATGAGATTTCTTCCCCATAGCTCTACACATAACATCTATCAATTCATTTGTAGAAAGTGCTTCATCATCTGCTATATGGTATATACCAGAAAGCACATCTTTCAATATTAATGCATCAATGACATGGCATAAATTATCAATTGAAGTAAACGATCGTTTATTCTCAAAAGCACCAAGAGGCCAAGGAATTCCTTTTCGAATAACACTATACAATAAATTCAAATTCCCTTTATTACCTGGTCCATGAATCATACAAGGGCGAAGGATATATATTTGTTTTGAATTTATATCTAAATTATTCGAGCGGGAAAGAATATAGTCTTCTGCGGCTATTTTACTTTCGCCATAAGGTCCCACTGGATTTGGAATAACATCTTCGCTTAGAAGATCATCCAAAACAGTATCTGCTGCTGCCTTTACTGAACTAAAAAATACAAATTTCTTAGCTGTTGATTCTAGAAATAAATCGAATATTTTTTTAGTAAGTCCTGTATTTATATCAAAATACTCTTCAGCCTTAGATTGGTTCTTTGTATCATGTGCTTTACCTGCTAAATGAATGATTACATCGAATTGAGGTAAATTCTTCAAAGGAAAAGAAGTGGTTTCTATATCTTTCCAAGAATAAGTTTGCTTTATTTCATCTTTTAAAGGAGTTATGATATCTAATCCATAAAGAGAGTGTTTATTCTTTAAAGAAGAGACTAAATTTGAGCCCACAAAACCGTGAATACCAGTGATAAGTATATTCATAAAATCAAACTCTTATTTTTTCCTATACCACTATATTTAAAACCTAAATCTTTTAATTCTTTTTCATCATAGATATTACGACCATCTAAGATAAGAGGAGTATTCATTGTTCTTTTTATTACTCCCCAGCTAGGTAAGCGAAACTCCTTCCATTCTGTAACCAATATCAATGCATCAGCATCCAAAACTGCATCATACATACATGAAGCATATTCAACAATCTCACCAATTTTACGTTTACATTCATTCATAGCAATTGGATCATAGACTTTAACAATGGCACCAGCATTTACCATCATATCTATTAAAACTAATGAAGGAGCTTCACGCATATCATCTGTTTCTGGTTTAAAAGCCAATCCCCATAAAGCAAAACGTTTTCCACGCAAATTACCTTTAAAATATTGCAATAATTTCTGAAAAAGGATTCTTTTCTGCTTTTCATTTACTTCTTCCACAGCATTTAAAACTTTCATGGAATATCCTTCTCTTTCTGCCGTTTTTATCAACGCTTTCACATCTTTAGGAAAACATGAGCCACCATACCCACAACCTGGATAAAGAAACTTATGACCAATTCTAGTATCAGCGCCAATGCCTTTACGAACCATATTCACATCAGCACCTACAAGTTCACATAAATTTGCAATATCATTCATAAAACTAATCCGTGTAGCTAACATTGAGTTGGCAGCATATTTAATCATTTCAGCCGAAGGTACATCCGTAAAAATCAGTCGGTAATTATTCATCATAAAAGGTTTGTACAATTTCCCCATGAGTTCCTTAGCTTTTTCTGAATCAACCCCAACAACAACTCTATCAGGTTTCATGAAATCATCAATGGCATCTCCTTCTTTCAGAAATTCCGGATTAGATGCTACATCAAATTTAACACTTACTCCTCTTTTATCTAATTCTTCTTGTATAGTTGCTTTAACCTTCTGCGCAGTTCCTACAGGAACAGTACTTTTAGTCACCACAAGTATATATTTATTTAGATGCTTACCTATAGAACGTGCGACTTCAAGTACATATTTCAAATCAGCGCTTCCATCTTCATCTGGTGGGGTACCAACAGCACTAAACACAATTTCGACATCATCCAAACATGAAGTTAAATCTGTTGTAAAGTTCAAACGTCCAGCCTGATGATTTCTCATTACCATCTCATCTAAACTTGGTTCATAAATAGGAAGTATACCTTTCTTTAAATTGTTAATTTTTTCTTCAAGTACATCAATACAAGTTACATGAACTCCCATCTCAGAAAAACAAGTACCTGTTACTAATCCAACATAACCAGTGCCAACAATTGCAATATTCATAAATTATAATATTTTTTAAACCATTCTACCGTTTTTTCAATTCCTCTATATAGTGATGTATTGGGTCTAAAACCAATTGCGCTTTCCAATAAAGTTGTATCTGCATTTGTTTGATAAACATCTCCCGGCTGCATAGGCAAAAATACTTTTTTTGCCTCGAGCCCTACTGTATTTTCTATTATTTGTATATAATCCATAAGCTTTACTGGATGTGAATTCCCTATGTTGAAAATTTTATATGGAGCACTTGATGAATTAGGCATAGGATAATTTGCATCCCAGCCTATATCTGGAGCAGGAATAGAATCTATCACTCTAATTACACCCTCCACAATATCATCAATATATGTAAAATCACGCAACATATCCCCTTTGTTAAATATTTTTATAGACTTACCTCTTAATATCGAATCTATAAAAAGGAATGGAGACATATCTGGCCTACCCCAAGGTCCATACACAGTAAAAAAGCGTAATCCTGTTGAAGGTATCTTATACAAATAACTGTATGTATGCGCCATTAACTCATTTGACTTTTTTGTAGCAGCATATAAACTTACCGGATGAGCGATACTATCTTTTTCTGAAAATGGAGTTTTTCCATTTAAGCCATAAACACTACTAGAACTAGCATATACTAAATGATTAACTGGATAATGCCGACAACCTTCTAGTATATTTAAAAAACCATTTATATTACTATCCAAATATGCACAAGGATTTTCCAATGAGTATCTAACCCCAGCTTGTGCACCTAAATGACAAACTATATCAAATTTTTCATTAGCAAAAAGCATTTGAATAGCCTGCTTATCATTCAGATTTATCTGAATAAACCGAAATTTAGAGAATAAATGACTTTGAATAAATTCATACCATCTAATCTTATCTTGATTTATTCCTAAAAAAGATAATCTATCATATTTAAGTTGAACATCATAATAATCATTCAGATTATCTAATCCAACAACAATATTATTATGTTCAAGCAGTCTTCTACAAACATAGGAACCAATAAAGCCTGCTGCACCAGTAACCAAAATTTTCATACTCTAACTGTTTGATAATGCTTTATATATATCTAAATGTTTCTGAATAACATTCGCAATTGAGAAATCTCTTTCTGCCAAGGATCTAGAGTTTTGCCCCATTTTCTTTCTTAGCTCTTTATTTTCGAATAAAAGTTTTAATTTCTCTGCTAACAGATCACTGTTTTTCACAGGGATAAGATATCCATTAATTCCATCTTCAACAGTCTCTTTACAGCCAATTGATTGGGTTGTTATGATAGGACGCCCAACTGCCGTAGCTTCAATTAATGATTTCGGCAATCCCTCTTTATAATATGAAGGAAAAGCTACAATATGGGAACTTTGCAATAATTCAAAAATATCAGACCTGTATCCTAACCATTGTATATATTCTCCATCACAAACAGCTCTCAACTCTTCTTCTTTTATTGCATTAGGGCTATCGTCAATTCCTCCACAAATTATAAATTCAACTTTATTCTGATACTCTTTCTTCAATTTCTGCGCAGCATCAATTAATACAAAAATCCCTTTCTCAACAAGCATTCTTGCAGTTAATAACACTCTTATTTTCTCTGATACTGGCTCTGAAGTATAAAAAAATTTATTTAAATCAACACCTGAACCTTTAATCAGATATGCCTGTTCATTTTTTATTATAGCTTTATTAATGAATAAAGATTTATCCTCATTATTTTGAAAAATAACAGCCACTTTTTTACATTGGTGAGAATACTGTAGTATTTTGGGTACCATTTTTGAAATCAATGATCTATTCTCTGTAGAGAAAATTATACCCAAACCACTTACAGCATTTACAATTCCAGGCAACTTTGCCAATTTGGCAGCCAATGTTCCCCACAAAATAGTTTTCAACCCTACATGGTGTACGATTTGCGGTTTTTCTTTTTTGTATAGTTTGTAAAGAAAACTACAAACATACAACTCTTTCAAGATATTTCGCCCAGAACGACTCATTGGCAAATCAATCACGGTTAAGCCTAAATGTTGAATTTCGCTCTTCTTTCCTGTATCTTTTGTTACAATAGTAACATCATATCCTTCTTTTTGAGCTTCAAGGGCTATTTCTTTTCGATGCGAAAGGAAAAACCAATCAACATTAACTACAAGAAAAAGTTTCATAAAATCGATCCATTAAACATTACAGCTCCCATGAGACATCTTCTTTTACACATTTCACAGGATTTCCAGCATAAACACAATTCTCAACACTCAATTTTCGAGTTAAAACAACATTTGCTCCAATAACAACATTATTGGGAATTACAGTTCCTTTCAGGATCAAACATCTACAACCAATCCAGACATGATTACCTATAACAATTGATGAAGGCGTATTTAATATTTGATCATTTGAGTTTATAATCTTATGAAAATCTGTATCCATAATTAAAATATCCCATGACAACAAACAATCATTTCCAAATTCAATATTAGAGACACAAATTATAGATGATGCTGCCGATATCATAAAATTCCGTCCAAAAACAAGTACCCCTTTATCTCCAACGGATATTTTCGTTCCATGTCCAATATTAGCTTTACCTCTAAATATTACTGTTCCGCGAACATCCCAAATACTTCTTGTCTTCTTTTCATCAAATATGCCAACATTACCAAAACCAATTTTTATCATACCAGGAATGATATTACAATCCAAAATAATCTTCCCAGCAAATCCACGTAAATATACTTTCTTCGAAAGAAGAATAGGCATCTTTATAGCTTGCTTGAATGGCAAATATTTCAGATTAAAATATACCGATCTAGCACTTATACTCAATATGTTACATAGACTCTTAATCATGTGAGTTGCAATTCATCAAACTTTCATAAATGTTAATATATTTATCTACCATACTATTAATATTATATTCTTCCGAGCGCTTAATACATCTTTTAGAAATCATTTTATAGTATGATTTATTATTTAAGAGTATGTCTATCTTACAAGCAAGTTCCTTATAATCTCCAACTTCAAACAAGAGCCCTGCACCTTCTACAACCTGCTTCAACCCATCAACATTTGATGCTATTATTGGCTTCCCTCCAGCCATAAATTCAACCGCAGTCAGTCCAAAACCTTCCCAAATTGAAGATTGCACTCCAATATATGATTCTGCTATCAATTTGGGTATATCACTTCTATTCCCCAAGAACTTGATCCGGTCATAAAGATCACTTTCTTTTGCCATTTTTTTACATTTTTCCAGATTAGGACCTTCCCCAGCAAAAAAGACATATACATCAGGGGTTTTTATATATTCTAAAGCACGTATTAATGAAACTTGATCCTTTTGATCAGAAAATCTCGAAACCATTAATATATTTTTTTTCTCTTGATTTTCTTGACCAATGTAGAAAGAGTAATCTGTCAGATTTACACCATTCTCAATAATAACAAATTGAGAATTCTCATTTTTTATATTTAGCCATTTCAAGAGTTTATCTTGAGTTTGAGTACTTATTGAAATTATTCGCTTATATCTACCGTATATAAAACGCTCCACATTTCTTAATTTTTTTCTGTTTCTACGTTTATTATGAGTACTATGTTCTGTGTAGACCAATCTTAAAGAAGGAAAAAAGAAGCTTAACAATGAAACTATATATAAAGCAGGGAACAAATGAACATGAGCAATATCCCATTTGTTAAGGATTCGCACCAAAGTAATAAAGACTTTTATTGAAAATTTCGTCTTTGTATCCAAAGAAATAATTTCTATACCAGCATCTTCTATTTTTCGTTCAAAATCGTTATGTAATCTAAAAAAAACGAGCACTGAGACATCAAGACCTCTATTCATTGTTAATGGCAATATTTCTGACAATAACCTTTGAGCTCCCCCAATCTCCAATGAATAAATTACATGCACAACTTTCACTTTACTAGAAATCTAAAATTGGATATTTTCAAATATTTAATATTCCTAAGAACAAAATGCCCCCAAGATACCAGAAAAAGCATTTTCCTATATACGTATGGAATCTTATCATACGAATTTTTTCGTAATACGAAATTTATTTCTTCATTAATCGCACCTGAAGAGGTTATGCTTTCTGAATGTACCCTAAACCCCATAATATCCACATCTGAGTATTTAAATCTATTTTGGCTAAATAGTCTAAGTACATAATCATAATCAGCGGCAGCTTTAAGATTTACATAATCATAATCTCCGGCTTTCAAACAAGCACTTCGTGACACAAATAATGTGCCATGCCCCACAAAAGTTAATTTCTTCGAACAAAGGAGTGTCTTATAGTTGGTCGGTATACCTTTTTTCTTCTTTATAAATTTATTATCTGCATCATATTTTAATAAATTTCCATATATTCCTGAATAGCTATTCTTCTCCTTCTTCAATTCATCAACAAGGCGCTCTATTACATGCTCATTTAAATAAAAATCATCTGAATTTAAAATTGCAATATAATCCCCAGTAGCTTTTTTCATTCCCTTATTTATTGCATCATACATATTTTTGTCTGGTTCAGAAACAAAATATGATATTCTACTCAAATATTGCTGAATTATATTAATAGTGCTGTCAGTTGAATTTCCATCAATTATTATATATTCAATATTATGATACGTCTGATTAAGAACACTTTCAATAGTATTCTTAATATAACGTTCACTGTTATAACAAACTGTAATTACACTAATCTTCAACATTCTTATTATATTTAACACAATAAAGCAATGATAGCAATAGCCAAAACCATGGGTAAATTATCATATCTACAAACATCAAATGGACTACAGAAGTAACAAAAGAGATAACAAAACAACACCTCCATCTATAGTCTTCTATACTTAAGATAACTGAAAAATGATTAATCAAAAATGTGACAAAAAGTATTAATCCCAAAATCCCAGTACTCATCAACACTACAAGGTATGAAGATATAAATGAACCTATTCCTAGTGTTTCATGAGCAGCGGGTCCATATCCAATAAACAAATTAACCCCTTTCAAATATGGAAGTATCCCTTCAAATCGACTGGTTCTTTCATTCATTGAAGTGCTACCATCCAACTTAATATTTACTACCTCCAAAGCTTGATCAATAAAGGTAGATAAAAATAGAGACGCTAGTACAATACTAATCAAAATAAAAAATGTTTTTTTAAAAAAAACAGCAGCACTCTCCGAATAAACTATAAAATAATAAAAAAAGACTATTAACGACATTAATAATGCAACAAAACCATAAGCACTAAATGTCACAAATAAAGATATTACAACTACTGATACATATATAATTCTTACCACTTTCTTTTTTTTTGAATTTATAAATATCCAACCTATAGATATAGGAGCAAAACATTCAAGAAAAAAAGAAAATTGCCCAGACTCTTCCATAAAAGATCTTGCTCTAATAAAAGTTAGAGCTAAAGGTTGATATTCCTCCACGCTACCACGAGGAATATATAAATTTAAATCTATTCCTGAAAAATTAACTGCAAAAAACTCAAATATGGCAAATACAGATGCAAAGAATACAGTAAAAGACAGAACATTAAAAATCTTATAAAAAAAAACAGAAGATAAACTTATTACATATAACAATGTTTTTTTTACCACAAAATAAAAAATAAAAAAAGACCAAGTCCACATCACCCAGTGGTTCAAAGCTTTATTTGCTTCAGAAAATAAAAAGAGAGAAAAAGTTAGTATAGCCCAAATTATATATAACAAACTTGGCTTTAGTATTATTTTATGCCATTTTACATGACAAAAGAAAACAACACATAATATTAATGATATAAAAGTAGGAATATTCACAAAAGATGAGACAGCAAATGCGTTTGTAAAAACAGAACAAAAAATAAAACACAATATAATATTCTGTGCAATCTGCATTAACGCTCATTTTTCTTTATTACTCTACATGGATTTCCTGCTGCTATACAATCATTAGGAATATCTTTTGTCACAACACTACCACTACCAATTACAGCTCGGTCTCCGATTCTAACCCCCTTTAATATTATGGTTCTTGTTCCTATTAAAACATCATTTCCAATAAATATCGGACTTTTCTTAGTATTCAACAAATCATTATTTGTACTATGTCGATCAAGATAATTAAGACTATGAGCGTCACTATCTAAAATAATACAATCACCTCCTATTTTCACATTATCACCAATATTTACATATTCATTAACCCACAAACACGCAGAACTTATTCCTACATTATTACCAATAATAAGTTTAGCATTTGGATTTACTCTTATACAACCTCTTATATTTCTTGATAATGGATTATAAGCATTTGCACTAGTGAAAAAGAAATCATTACCAATATGTACACTTCCACCTCTTCCTAATTGAAGAAAAATTCGATCATAAATCCGTAAATTAGAACCAAAATTCACACCAACAACGTTAAATAGCAAACGATTCCAAATTATATAAAAGTGTGAAGTCAATCTTCTCGGAAATCGAAAAAAACGTCCCAAATAGTAATGAATACCCATATTACAAAACTATAAAATTATCTATATTCTTCCATCAAATCGCGCATAACATTCAGAAAGCCATTGCCATATTTTAAATCTGGTTCCAAATAATTACCTTCCCCCCATTCATTCCATGCTTTAATAAATAATATATTATGGCGACTATCTTTAGTATTTTCTGTCATACGCATTAAAACATTTCCCAACAGCTCACCCCATTTTTCTGGAGTAGAATTCGTTAAAATGAGTCCATTTTTTTGACTTCTTGGCGAATGATCAAAGTTTGGCAAAACACAAGGATAAAGTTGTTTTTTCTTAAAATCCACATGATTTAATAAATATTTGGTGTATTCTTCATATTTATATTTCCGAGGAATACCTAAGATTTTTTTTATCAACTTCCTAAAGCAAACACTAAAAAAAATACGATCATCAAATATACCTTTTATGCAATCATATGTAACAGCATCAAAACCTAATTTTAAAAATAACTCTATATCTTCCTCAAAGAAGGTAAAAGCCACAAAATGAATGCCAGATAAACCATTCTTCAATGCTAATTCATTCCATAAACAAATAAATTCTTTAACATTTGGTATATCCTTAGGAGCAAATATAGCAAATAAAGGTTTATTATCAACTCTTATATATCTTTCATCTCGAAATGCTGGCAAAAGGGCATAAAAATGATTTATATAATCTTCACGCCCTGGATATTCTTGCTTTATCAACAGTTTGTCTGCTATATCTGCTTTCCATGTTTTTGCATACCAAGAATGATTTGCCCAGCATAAGCAGAAAGGAAAATCAGGCTTACCTGTCTCTAATACTTCTTCAAATACTCTATCCAAAAGTCGATATCCAGAAAACCAATAATGCCAATAACAAAAGCCTTCTATTCCAGCATCTGCTGCCAACTTTGCTTGTTCAATTCTTACCTCTGGAATTCTCAGATCATAATATCCTAAATCTGTAGGAACTTTGGGTTGATAATGTCCTTTAAACAATGGCTGAGCCTTACCTACATTTGTCCATTCCGTAAATCCTTTTCCCCACCATTCATCATTTTCAGGAGTAGGATAAAATTGGGGCAAATAGAACGATATTAATCTTGGTTTATTCATAATCTTCTTTCTATACGAGTAAATAATCCTACTAAAAGTCCTTTTAGATAGGATTCAATTTTAACTTTTTTATTCTTTTCTAACAATAAAATCTTAAATGGCCACTTTAATAAAACTGAATAAAAAAACCACTTCTTTTTATCTTTAGGCATAATATGTGAATATTCTCTCCATAAAAATATATGATTCCGGATAATATAGTATATTCTAAAAGAAGAATAGTTTGATATATAAATTCCAAACTTAGTTTTACTAGTATCTCCAAACCTCTGAATAATTAAACTATCAGAAATCAGTAACGTTTTCACATCATTTATGTGACAACGATAACAAAACTCTGTATCAATAGCATCAATAAAATATTGTTCCTTAAAAAAACCAACAACGGAGAAAATTCTTAAATCATAAATAGCTCCTGATGTTATCGGATCTAAATAAAAAATATTACCATTTTTAGGGAAACGATTATTCGGATTCGGAGTATAACACATAGGATTGTTTTGATCAACATTTTGCCCCACAGTATATATATACTTTCTAAAATCATTAAAAAGGCTATCCTGATCCATTGTTAACAAATGAGAATAGCCTTTCTCAATTCCCCATTTTGCTATGACATTTAAAGGATATGCAATACCTTCATTTTTCATAGTTCCTTTATACATAATTTTGTTTTCATAATCTGCAAAATGTATAGAATATTTTTCTCGCTCAAAAACAGGAGTATTTTCCCATATTACTAATTTATCAACAAAATCTATGTATTTTAAAATATTCTCACGAAGAAGCGCCAGATCCGGATAATAGGTAATAACAACTGCCAACAATTTCATAACTTCTTTTTCTTAAAAAAAGAACCTATAGTTCTGAATTCTCGGATATTAAAAAGATGTCCTATTGAAAAATAAAACATTATTCCTACCATGAAACCAACTATAATTTTCCAAACTTCATTATCAATAACCGATATAGATATTTTCATTACTATTCCCATAAGACAGGAAAGAACAAAAATAGGAAGTATTTCTTTGATCTGAGCCACATAACCTGTTGGCACAACACGTTTTACAAAAGCTATAATAATAACAATATCCAAAATACTATAAAACAAAATCCCCCAACACAAAACCTCAACACCAAAAGGTAAAGTTAGAAATAAAATAATTATTGCTATTATTTTTTTTATTATTTCTGCTTTAAAAAAATAATCACTCCTACCTCTAACATTTAGCATTTGATTATTTATCATCATTATTGGGCTCCACATATAAGCAATACATATAATTGACAATAATTTTGCTGAAGGCAACCATTTATCCGTTAAAATTAACAAAATTAAAGAATCAGAGAGCACTGAAATTCCTATCATCAATGGGAATATAATAAAACATGAAAATCTTAAATATTTTTTAAAGGACACTAACAATTTCACCATATCATCTTGGAATTCGCATTGAATTGGATAAATAGCTCGAGTTATCACTTGTACTATATTACTTGATGAGAATAATGCTATTGAGTTTGCTCTATTGTAGAATCCAACATCAGTTGCAGAATACACCTTTCCAATAACTAGGCTATACAAATTTACATAAATGGTATGAAGCAACCCTGACATCAGTAATTTTGATCCAAAAGCGAAAAGTTTTTTAGCCGATTTTATTGAGAAAATAAACTGAGGCAACCATTTAGCAAAAATCCATAACAATATCACACCTAATAAATTATTTAATAATGTTTGTACAACCAAAGCCCAAACTCCATATCCTTGATAAGCTAAGTATATACCAATTATCCCACTTAAGCTTACAGAAATCAAAGAAGCTTTTGCCTGAGTTTTAAAATCTAACTTTATAACTAATCTTGCTCGCTGCACAACTGAGAAAGCTAAAATGACAACGTTCAATCCAATACATCTAGACAATAAGATTAATTGTGGTTCCTCATAAAACGAAGCTATGAAAGGAGAAGCGATCCATAACAAAAAATATGCTATAACAGAAATAAATATATTTATAAAAAAAACGGTTGAATAATCAATTGCAGTTCTATTTTTTTTTTGTATTAAAGCACTTGAAAAACCACTATCAACAAAACTTTGCGCGATAGCCAAAAAAACACCTAACATTGCAATTAGCCCAAACTCTGATGGGTAAACAAAACGAGCGATAACAACACCTATTACAAATTGCATTCCTTGTACAGAAAAACGATCAATGGCACTCCACAATAGTCCTTTAACAGATTTACTTTTCAACATATTGAAATATTTACAAGAAAACAATCACACATTTATGAATGCCTAATACTTTTTGCTTTTCAGTTCTTATCTTATATTTAGACTTCCTACCAATACATTAATTGAGTTCTGTTCATTGAAATCCAAAAGCTAATTATTTACATATTGGTTCATTAGTTTATAAATTGAAATTCTCAACTACACAACCTTCACCTTCTCCACAAACCTCTTCGGCACCCTCACCGTCACCGCCATCACCTGCGGAATTCTTATCATCACATGCGTTTTATTCGCTATGCTCATCAGTTCTCCTTCAATACCACAGAAATCTCCCTTTACCACTCGTACTTTTTCTCCTACTGTAAATGGCTCAGTCTCAACGCTTACGCCATCGGGAGCTATATCCATTACAAACATAAAATCTTTCATCTGTCTGTCTGGTACAACTAACATAGAATGAGTAGATAAATCTTTCATGTAGAAGAGTTGCACGCCGTAGTCATTGGCTATAGAGCAAGCCCTATCTTTAGTGGCTCTAACAAATATCACATTCCGGATAACAGGCACTTCCACCATCTTTCGGCGATATTTCAACTCTCTAACTATTTTTCTGGTAGGCAGGAAGTATTCAACATTCAACTTTTTCAACGCATCACGAACAGCAAACTCCTGATCCCTACGAGTACGGGCAGCAAACCAAAACTCCTGTTGCTCAGCCATTTGCAATTATATTTCGTGGTTATTTTGATTGTTTTTAGAACGCTTCGCGTTTTGGACAAGACATTAAAATCCTGTTCAAAACGACTCATTTTTTACACCAAAACAGAATGATTTGCTTTCTCAAAAGCACAAAATATCACTCTATTTACTGATTAAAGACACAAAGTTAAAATCTTTTCAATAAAGAACAAAATTATTCTTAAAGGAATCGAAAATATTAACGATAAAAAAAGCAAGCACCCACAGATAGGGGCTATGCTTTAAGTACGAACACAACAACCTACAGAACCACCTTTTTTTTAGTTAAAACGAGAGGTTCACACTCCCAAAAAGTGCTTGTTTTCCATCTCCTAATTCTTGCTGCATAATAAGAACGCGCCCGCGCGCCCGTTTCCCTGTTCTTTTAAAACCTTTTTTTATGCATTAGCGGAGGTGGTACCACCTCTAAACAGGTATGAAAAAAAAGAAAAGATATATATATTTAAGTTTATAGTTTTTAGTTTATAGTTTAAAGTTGAGAGTTAGCATGTAGCTTTATAAACTTTAAACTATAAACTTCAAACTATAAACTAAAAAAAAATATTTTTGCAGCTTTTTTAATTTAAAATTGAATTTATGACTAAAAAATCTCTAAAACAGTAAAAACCGTACAGCTGACAGATGCAAATTGCATCATTATGGTAAACAAGAAAACAGAGGAAGTAAACAGAATCCTTCGTATGGTAGAGTATAACTCACAAAGAATAGTGATAAATGCTGATAGAGAGCAAATTATTGAGTTGTTTCTCCGGCTGGCAGATAATGAGCCAAATCGAGAAAAGCCCCGCAGTGTACGAGAGATTACACGCATCATAGACCTGGTGTTCGACTTCCGTACACTGAAGAACCCGGAACAGAGTCTTGGTATTCAATCTCTTGAAACTCTGATACATACTTATATCAAAGAAAAGAACGAAAAAGAGTATGGTATTGAGTAACAATTAGTTAGAATATTGATGGCAAATATCTCTATTTGATCATTCCATTTCAAAGACGGATATTTGCCAAATAATAATCAAAACGTATCCACAGGGGATGCATAAAACACAAAACGTATGAAAGAAATTAATGTAACAGCCTACCAAGGGTTTAGCAAAGTAACCGGTCATATCACCATCGAGCAACTTGTTTTGATGATACAATCCGACAAATACGCCAAATCTATCAGCAAAATTCAACGACTGATTTCCTCCGGAAAATTAGAGGAGGCAAACCGGGTAAAGAGGCAACTGGACTTTTTTACGATCACCACACTGTATCACCACGAACGACAACCCCACAGCATTGCCGCTTATAACGACCTGATTACAATTGACATTGACGGATTGAGCAATGAAGAGGTCTTCCGCTTGCGTCCGCTCATAGAACAAGATCCGACTACTATTTTTTGTTTCCTGACTGTGAAGCAACATGGCTTCAAAATTATCGCTCACCTAAAAACACCCAGTGCTCAAACACTAAGAGATTTATACCTGAAAGGCACAGAGTTAACTTACAGCAAACTGGAAGATTACCATGAACAGATGTACCGGTTAACTCGACTTCACTATGAGCAAATACCCGGAATTACCGTCGACACTTCGGGCAAAGATCTTTCAAGAGGAATATTTGCCTCTTATGACCCATTGGCTTTCTTCTCTCCCGAACGATTAGAGCAAGCCTGCCAGAACAAAATTCCGCCTATCACACAATTGCCGGAACCTACTGTCAAAAAAAGGATTAAACAAACTACCCGAAGTGTGACTCCCGCCACTACCGACAGCATCGATCCGGGCATCCGCCTTGCCTACCGCAAGTGTGTAAAAGCCATTGAAAAAGAGTATACTTATACCGAAGGACAGTACAACACGTTTCTTTTTGCCCTGGGCAACAAATGTATGAAACGAAAATTATCGATGGAAATCGTACAGCAACTGGCAGCCGAAGAGTTTGGAGAAGGAGGCAGATGGAATACCGATGAACCCATCCGAAATGCGTATACCTACACCGATAAAACCGAAAAGGCCGAAAAAGACAAAACACCACCTTCTCAGCGGGCACTGGAATATCTGGACGAACACTTTTTATTCCGGAGAAATGTAATCCTGGAACGATTGGAAATGAAAGAGAAAGAAGCAGAAAACACCACTTTCCGAACCATGCGCCTCAAAGACTTTAATACCATCTTCCTCCATATCTGTCGGGCCGGTATTCCGCTTTCACAGCAAAACCTCAAAGCCATTATCGATTCGGAATACACGCGAGATTATAATCCTATCACCGGATACTTCGCCCAGCTACCACCTTGGGACGAAAAGACCGACTATATTGGTCAGCTGGCAACCACCATCGAAACAGACGACTCGGAGTTTTGGAACGATGCCCTGCGCCGCTGGATCACCGGAATGACAGCCTGCGCCATGGGATTACAGGAAGCCAACCAGTTGGTACTCTTATTACATGGCGGGCAAGGCAAAGGAAAAAGCACTTGGATACGCCACCTGTTGCCTCCCACCCTCAAAGAATATTACCGAAACGGCATGATTGATCCGGGAAACAAAGATGATATGATGATGCTCGCTACGCGTCTGCTCATTAATATGGAAGAATTTGAGGGGGTTAAACAAAGCGATATCGCAGAACTGAAACGCATCATCGCCCTCGAAAACATCACGCTCCGTAAACCTTACGACATACAAGCACATTCCTATCCTCGCAAAGCCTCCTTCATTGGGAGTACAAATAATCTTCAATTCCTGAAAGACAACACCGGTTCCAGGCGTTTCCTGGTAGTTTCGGTAAAAAAGATCGATTACAAATCTCCCATTAATCACACAGGAATCTTTAGCCAGGCCCGATTCTTGGCAGAGAATGATTTTCAATACTGGTACGAAGGTAACGAGGTGGACACAATCAATGCCCGGAATGAAAAACATCGCATCAAAGATCCGTTGGAAGAAAACCTCTACATCTTCTTTCGAAAGGCCACAGAAAGATCATTAGACACCAAATGGAAACCTGCTGCCGCCATCCTGGCTTTCTTAAGCATACATGGACGCACACTGGCAAACGCCCAAGCCCAACAGATACTAGTACACATACTGGAAAGAGACGGATTCCGGAAAAGAAAAAATGAACTGGGAATCACCGAGTATGGCGTTATCATGTTATCTCCGGAAGAGATAGATATGAATGCGCGCAAACAGCAAGAAAAACCGATTGAGAAAACAGGGGAGTTGCCGTTTTGAGAGGAGAGGTTCACCTGTGTGATGCCCCACCTACCCCCAGTCGCTTCGCTTCACTGGGGGTTATTCAAATTTTACCCCAAGGGGTAATTGCTAATAATCCAGGTTAGAATTATTTTCCTCTGTGTCCTCAGTGTCCTCTGTGGTGAAACCCATTGCCTTATCCCCACAATCCATCACCTTATCCCCCTTAATGCATTGCTTTCTCCTCATAACTCAATGCTTTACGGTTCTCCCAAATACTTTACAATAATCCCCACTTCCTTTGGAGTAAACGTTCTCCGGTATTTATTATAACGAACGGCTTCCAGTTCCGCCATCAGTAGTTCATTCTCTTTCATCCAGCGGGAAAGGGTTTTCAAGGCAACCGTAATACAAGACGTAGGATTATATAAAGTGGCTAATTCCGCCTTTGTATAGGCTCTGGGCTGGAAGTTACTTTCTTCAGTTACAAGCTGTTTCATTAGGACATATACACATAATTATTCACCCATAAAGATAGTAAAATATCCTTTTAAATCACAGTATTTTCCCCTATTTTTCCAACAACTCTCCTAAACTCCCGAAACCCGATTTCATAGAAAAGCCACCCATTACTTTTGCAAAGAGAAAAGGGATAAGAAACCATCAAAACTTACCTTCTCTCTCATTTTTAATTCTTAATTATTAATTCTAAATTATTAAAACCATGCCCGTACCCTACAAAAAAATGAAGCGTAAGGATCCTCGAAATGCAGCATCCAACTTCAAGTACTATCCACAACTGGTTACCTTGGGTAACAGTGCCGATCTGGATGATGTGGCCTATTTGATGAAAGAAGCCAGCTCCCTCTCTCTGGGAGACATCAAGAGTGTATTAACCAATTTTTCCGAGTGTATGCGCACGTTGCTCTATGGAGGTCAGTCGGTCAACATCAAAGACTTTGGCGTGTTCAGCCTTGGTGCCCGTACCTTCGGCTCGGAAAGCGAAAAAGAGTGTGGTGTGAAAAACATCAAAACCGTAAAAATCAATTTCCGTGCGTCCAACAGCGTAAAACCCAACTTAAACTCTACACGCGCCGGCGACCGTATTAAATTTTACGATGTGGCAACCGGAGTAACCGAGGAAGTCAAAGATGATAACGGAGACAACACCGGGGGAGGAAATGGCGACAATGGCGGAGGTGATGAATTTATTGATCCATCGGCATAAAGTAGTAAGATATGTATCCGTGTTTTAAAATCCGTGCAATCTGTATCATCCGTGTCTAAAAAAACATCTTCTACAAACTCAAAACTTTAAACTACAAACTTTAAACTCAAATGAAACCAATTATTCAAAAACTATTAGAATGCCTCCTTGCCATTCTTCCTTTCCTAAAGAAAAAGAATGCCAAAGAACTAAAAGAGTTCAGCGACTTAGTAATGAGTCAGTACACCTTCCTGATGGAACAGGTGGAAAGAATGTTGAAAGACTATTTTCTGCTAAGCAACAAGGTAACAGAGATGCATAGCGAATTATTCCGGCTACGAGAAGAAGTACTGCAAGCCCAACAAGAAAGATGCAGTGTACACAATTGCCCTCAACGTTCGTAAAAAAACAACTATTATGAGACAAATCAATTTAATCGTCATTCACTGTTCTGCTACGCGCGAAGACAGGTGTTATACGGAACACGACTTAGATAGAGACCACCGTCGCCGTGGTTTTAACGGTACCGGCTACCACTACTATATCCGCAAAGATGGACAGATAATAAATACACGCCCCATTGAAAGGATAGGCGCACATGCCAAAGGATATAACCAACACTCCATCGGGATTTGTTATGAGGGAGGCTTAGATAGCCAAGGAAAGCCCAAAGACACTCGTACGGAGCTACAAAAGCGCTCTCTTAGAATTGTAACCGGTGGACTACTTGCTGAATTTCCCCACTGCCGGATATGCGGACACCGCGATTTAAGCCCGGATCTGAATGGCAATGGAGAGATAGAACCGGAGGAGTGGATTAAAGCATGTCCGTGTTTTGAGGTTGAGAGTTGAGAGAAAACCGTAATTATATGCAAAATATATACATTGCAATTTCCAAAAGATTCTTTTTCCAAAAATTAGAAGAAAGTAAAATTGTAATTTTCACATCAAAAAGAAACAAAAACAATACATTACAAATCCATCACTCATTTACATCTACAGTTTAATTCATAAGAATTTCAGTCCAAGTAAGCCATTCAATTGGCTTACTTTCAATTTATCACTTTACTCGAATAAGACAACTATCAACCTCTCTACTTTCTATCAAAATGTAAGATACACCTAACTAAACAGCGATTGAAATTTGCATAAAAAAAGGATGAAAACAGAATAAAAGGCACAAAAAAGATCTCAAAAAATTCTTATGTTTAAGAACATTCTCCCCTGAAAAAGCACTATATAGTTTTGCTCATCTAAGGTTTTATATCTACTTTCGTTTTTACATTATTTTATTTACGTTTTATTAATTGCACAGTTTTAAAGATTTGTTTTTTGATTTTTATTAACTCACAATGCCTTTAATACAATGTATATATCAGATAATTAATCATAGATCAGTTGTATTTTTTAAACTATTATAGCAATTTTAATGTTAAGAGAGTTTATGCTTTTTTTAATCTATTAATTAAATTCATAACGTTCCTATGGAAAGAAAACGCAAGTGTTCATGCTCCGGAATTTGGAGTATAAAACATTTAAAGAGGATAGCACTGCTATCAGTGGGTACTTTGATTTTTGGGTGTCCTGCCACGCTTCATGCGTCGGAGCCCGTTTTTGCAGAATCGGTGCAACAAGAAAAAAGACCGGAAACCGTTGTTATCAAGGGTTTCGTGAGAGACCGGCTAACCAACACTCCGCTTCCCGGGGTGAATATCAGCGACTCCGAAAAAGGAGGGGGAACAATCAGTCATGCCGACGGTTCTTTCTCTCTAAACGTTGCTAAACGCGATCGCATTACGTTGCAATTTACATTCATCGGAATGAAAACGCTTAATATAGTGTGGAACGGAAAACCCTCTATCAATGTGTTGATGGAAGAAGATTTCCAAAGTATTAGCGAAGTGGTAGTAACCGGTATCTTTGAGCGTAAAGCAGAGAGTTTTACGGGATCGGCGGCAACTTTTAACACGGATCAGTTGAGAAACATCGGTTCGCAAAACGTTCTACAAAGTTTAAAATCATTGGATCCTTCTATTACCATTACAGAAAGTGAACTATTTGGTAGCGACCCCAACAGATTGCCAGATCTTGACATTCAAGGAAAAACCAGTATCAACGACCCGCGAAACAATTATACCACCGACCCTAACCAACCACTATATGTGATAGATGGTTTTGAGGCTACTGCCAGAGATGTGGTAAACCTTAACATCAACCGCATTGAGTCGTTAACTGTACTGAAAGATGCTGCATCAACAGCTATCTGGGGTTCGAAGGCCGCTAATGGAGTTATTGTTATTGAAACCATTAAGCCACAACCAGGAAAAATAAGGGTAGAATATGGCGGTTCTTTCGGTTTTGACATTCCAGACCTTAGCGATTATAATTTGATGAATGCAGCAGAAAAGATTGAATTTGAACGTCTTTCGGGAGCTTACAATAGTAATGATCCTTATTTAGATCATAACTTCAAGGAGCTTTATAACCAACGCTTGAGAAATGTACTCAGCGGAGTTGATACTTATTGGTTGAAAGAGCCGATTCGCACAGGTTTCTCGCACAAACACAATGTGTCTGTAAACGGTGGTGATGATACGTTTATCTATAACTTCGGTCTGAATTATGGTGAGACCCAAGGAGCTATGAAAAAATCGGGCAATGATTTATTGGGGCTAAATGTGGATCTTCAATATCGCACCAATAAAATGCGATTCCAAAACAAAACTACAATTGAGTCTTACAATGAATGGAATCCTCCTGTATCATTCTCCGAATATGCCGAGGCAAACCCTTATTTTGAAAAAGTATCCGGAACCCAACCTCTATATTTGGAAGAATTCGTAGTAGATGGAGGTGGAGTTTCCAAGAATGAACCCTTTCGCAGCCCCAACCCATTGTATAATGAGGGATTAAATCACATCAATGAGAATAAGAATTTAACTTTCAAAAACAATTTCTTTGCCGAATGGCGCCCTATTGATGGTTTAAAAATACAAGGGCGCTTAATGGTAGAACTACGTCGCAACAAATCTGAGCTTTTCAAATCGCCCTACCATACCGATTTTGCCACCACAGTGGCCAACGAACGTGGAGAGCATAAAAAGACAACCAACGACGGAAACAAATATTCCGGAGACATTACTGCAGCATATTATAAATTATTTAAAGAAAAGCACCAACTTAACTTGGTATTGACCGGAAAGCTTTCTTCCGAGAAATATATAACTGACGGATATAAAGCAGTAGGATTTGCTAGTGATGTTATCCCTTATCCTTCATTTTCTCAGCAAAATGAACCGAATAAAAAACCTGAGTACAATCAAACTGAAATTCGTGCGAACGACTACTTTATCAATGGAGGATATGTGTTTGACCAGCGCTATGCATTTGATGCCACCCTACGCTATGATGGGTCGAGCAACTTTGGAAGCAGCAATCTATACACCACCACATGGTCGACTGGTATTGCTTGGAACATTCATCATGAAAAGTTTGCCAAGGACCTCTTTGACTTGCTAAAAATTCGCTTCTCTGTAGGAAATCCAGGTAACAATAACTCTAAATATTACACCACCACTACTTACCAGTACATGACACAAGCCAACTTATTTGGTAACGGATTGCATATCAATCAATTTGGTAGTACCGGTTTAGATTGGGAGAAAACGCTTAAATATAATCTTGGATTTGACCTGACCACTCGCAACAGTCGTTTTTCAATGGTGGTTGACCTCTATAAGAAAATTTCCGATCCATTGATCGTCAGATTAGACCTTCCGGCATCAACTGGTCGCGAAAATTTGCAAACCAACATGGGTAGAAATACTATTAAGGGTATTGACTTTAAAGCAAATTACAACATCATCAACCGAGGTAGCGAAAGAATTTTGTGGGGTATCGGTATTAATGGTAGTTCCAAAACCGCCAAATACAGCAAAATGGGCGACTTAAGCAAATTGAATGATTATATGCGCGATGAAGCATCTAGCTTAAGACGCTTTGCCAATGGATATAGTCAATACGACCTTTGGGCAGTTCCATCGGCTGGTATTGACCCAGGAACAGGTAAAGAGACTTTCATCAAGAAGAATGGTGAATACACCTTTACATACGACAAAGCCGACGAAGTGAGAATTGGTAGTTCTGAACCCGATTTAAGTGGACGCATCAGCACCAACCTTGTATACAAAGGCTGGAGTGCTTCAATTATCTTACATTATATTATTCGACAAGATAAAATGAATACCTTTCTTCAAAATCGTGTTGAAGGTCTTGACAGAGACAAAGTTCTACTAAAGAACCAAGATAAAAGAGCTTTGTATGACCGCTGGATAAAACCGGGAGATCATGCTAAATTCAAAGACATTACTGATATCAAAGGAACCACCAGTTATTTGTCAAGCCGTTTTATGCAAACAGAGAATTTGCTTTCAGGAGAATCTATCTCTGTGGGTTATGATTTCGCAGGTCATAATTGGTTGGAAAAAGCTCATCTCGAAAACCTATCGGTGCGTGCTATTTTTAATAACATTTTCCATTGCTCTACCATCAAGCAAGAACGTGGTATAGACTATCCGTTTGCTCGCACAGCACAATTGACTGTTAATGTAACTTTCTAATTTGAAAAAACAAAAGACATGAAAAAAATAATATTATCGCTATTGATCTCATTGGCTTTCGCTTCATGCCAGGACTGGTTAGAGATTACCCCATACGACCGGTTAGAGAAAGAAAAAATATTCCCCAACGAAGTAACCACCAATGAGGCACTTAACGGACTGTACGTAAGTTTGGCAAGCAACAATCTCTATGGTTTAAACATGAGTTGTGGTATGCTCGAGGTGATGGCTCAACATTACGTTGTACCCACAGAAGTAGCTTATGAGTATTATTATCTAAATAGATTTGATTATACGGCCGATAACTCTAAAACTTTATTTGCTAATTCATTTAAAGATGCGTATAAGTTGATTGCTGGTTGCAACGACTTTCTAAGCACTATAAAGCAAGGTCAAGACCAATATGAAACCGAAAAATTCAATATTTATTACGGAGAAGCACTAGCTATTCGTACTTTAGTACATTTTGATATGTTACGCTTATTCGGTCCTATGGATGCGGAAAAAGAAAGAAGTTCTGTGCCTTACTATACCGAATCGACCGACAACCCTAAACCTATTCTAACCGGAGCGGCTATGGTCGACTCTTTGCTGGTAGATATTGATCAAGCTATAAATTTTCTAAAAAATGACCCAATCATTCAGGATGGAAAAAAATCAAATTCGGCAAATGATAAAGTTGCTTTTTTTAAAACTTATCGCAACTACCGTATGAACTATTATGCGGCATATTTATTAAAAGCCCGTTTGTGTCTTTACAAAGGAGATGAAAGCAGTAAGGCAACCGCCTATAATATAGCATCTACTATGCTAAATAATATGGTTCCCGGAAACACTTCGAAGGAAACGAAGTTTACCGAAGAGTTTCCTTTGGTTAAACAAAAAGGAACAGAAATAATAACAGATTATGTTTTTTTCGACGAACTAATATTTGCTATTCATAACACCAACCGTAATGATGTTTACAAGAAATATTTCAGTGCCGATTTGGATGCTTTAAAGATATTGGGTGGTGGACAAAAAGCTTATGACTACTTATATGGCGCAGCTTCGCCGGGTGGACTCGATCCGGGTCTTCGTTCTAGAATGTGGTCATTTGACGGAGTTAAGAACCATTACTTATTCAACCGTCTTGCAGTTCAGACAGCTACAACATCTAACCCTTACATTTCAGAAAGACAAAGCATGATGCGTGTGGGCGAGTTATATCTGATTGCTGCGGAAACAGCTCCTACCACTGAAGAAAAAAGAGAATGGATTGATAAGCTACGTAGTGGTAAAGGTTATGATCCGGGAAATGCCGCCGATTTGGCTGATGTTGAGCTAAATGCACTTATCGACCTTGAGTTTGAGAAAGAAACTTTTGGTGAAGGCCAATACTTCTTCTATGCAAAACGTAAGGATTTGAAGCTTCATGACAGCAACAACACATCGGTTAATATGGATCGTGGCAAGTTTGTACCACCACTTCCAGAAGTAGAAACCGACTATAGAGATAGAGAATAATAATTATTCATCAATAAGCGAAAATAACATGAAAAAAATAATACCCTTTTTTATACTCGCAGCCTCGTTTGCTTTTATAGCTTGTTCTGAAGACGAGATTAAAACATACGATGGAAGAAACTTCATCTATTTCAGTGACGATAAAGTCAACACCGTTGTAGTTTGGGATACACTGCAAACTTACAACTTCTTTTTCAACCCGGGAGTAGAAGAAACTACATTATACATTAAAGTAAAAGCCGGGGGAATGATTCCCAACGAAGATCGTACTTTTATTGTAGATGTAAAATCGGAAAATGCAACATTGGGGGTTGACTACTCCGTTGAACGTGAGCAAATTATGCCAGCCGGAAAAAGTACAGCCGAAATTGCAGTAAAGCTTTTCAAAACAGCCGAGTTAGAAGGTAATACATACACCTTAGATTTCACTCTTGAGCCTAATGAAAACTTCACCAACGACCTTCCAGTGGTGTATCATAAACAAGATACAATATCTCGCCAACATTTCCGCGTTAAGTTTCTTGCCGAATTAGATACTCCACCACTTTGGAGTATGAGAGAATTCATAATAGGATATTGGTCTATAGAAAAATTCAACGAGCTAAACCGCATTTGTGGGATAACCATCGAAAATTGGCTAAGTGATAAAACTGACCCTAAATCTGTGTCTGTAAATTTTAATAATTATTGCATTGTTTTTGCCAATTACTTAAATAGCCGCATAGCAACAGGAAAAGATACTGCGATTAAAGATCTGCACAAAGATTCGGACCGAGGATATATGACTATTATAGGTGGGCAAATGGGAATTCCAGCAGTAACTATCCCTACGATTTTCCCAGATGCCGATGGATGGAAAGGTAATCAAAATAATTAAACCGTTTTTTAAATAAAACAAACAGTATGAAATTAGTAAAACAACTATTATTAGCTATATTCTTCGCAGCAGGGGCATTTTTTTCCTGCACAGAAGACAAAGGAAACTATGACTATGATTGGATTCCCAACATAGGCATCACGTTCGAAAAGGATTCCATTGCCGTAAAACGCTTAAAAGAACTGCAAGTGGAACCCATATTCGTTGATAAGAATACTGATACTCCTATTGAAATTAACCACGACGACTATGAATACGTTTGGGAGTACATGCCGGAAAGTGCTCACTATTTCAGTGACATGATTCATGTAAGCAATAAATACAATATTGACGAGTCTATTTTATTGCCTGTTAGTAGCGGATATGGCACGATGCGAGTAAGAGCTACCAATAAAAAAGATAATCGGATATTTATTGCAGATTTTAAGCTACAAGTCACAGATACCTATAAACGGACTTATCTACTCCTGACAGAAGACCCTTCCGGAACTGTTGATTTGGAATTTTATGGTTGGGATGAAAATGATGATGTGCTTTACAATAACATACCCGGATATTTAAGTTCTACAGGTTTTCCATTCACAGCAGGGGGTGCAAAAGCTATCGAATACCACGCTAAAGAGAAAAAAATATATATTGCCAGTGGGTCCGGAATGGGATGGTTAACTTCTCCTGGATTTGATTTTTCCGAAAAAAGCACACTTGAATATATTCTTTTCCCAAAAACAACGGATACATTTGAGCAAATCGTTCGTTTAGGAGGAACTGGTGTCAGCATCAGTAGCACCAATTTCTACTGTTTCACTCCAACCGGAGAATTAAATGTGTTAAATGGAGCTACTTTTATTCCGACCAAAAATTATCTGACAGAAACGATGGAGCAGATAAAACTGGCTCCAATGCTTGGCGCATATTACAATCAAAGATGTGCTCTTTTGTGGGATGATACGAACAATAAACTTTTGTGGGCCAATTTTGAATTCACTGGTATGGGGGCTAACTCAAACAAGCTGCTCAATTCTTTATCACCCAATGTTTCGGAAAAATTTGAGAGTGTTCTGTACATGGGAGGTTCTGCCGATGCATCGCGTGCGTTAACTGCAATTGTAAAAGATGTCAAAAACACGTATTGGAGACTTGACTATGAAGCTAAGAGAAATTCGTTTTTCGAGCCATACTACCCCAATCCGGTTAGAACACCTAAAGTATTGGTTGGTACTAAAGATTTAGGAGAAGTAGATCATTGGTATATTTCTTCCCAAAAAGGTTATTTGTATGCAGCAGTAGGAAAGACACTACACACATACGTAGAAAGCCAAACCACTACTGTTGCTGATCCGGGCTGGACTCAACCAACCATCAAAGATGCCGACAACAACCCTGTAACTATTGAAGATCCTATTTCATTTATCTGGGCCGAAAACAACGGATCGGGTGTATTGCAAACCTGTTTCTATGTGGTAACCTACAGTGCTGAAAAAGGTGGTACGGTTTATATGCTGAATCCGGGCGAAGTAGGTTCTGAATTGAAGTTGATAGATAAATTCTCCGGATTGGGTAATGTTAAAAAGATGTGTTACTGGTGGGGATAATCATAAACTCAAAAATAAAGAAACACCTTTTAACATTTGCAATACTGATAGGCGCTTTGCCTATGAGTATTGCAGCTCAAACGCTTTCTGTTATTGAAGGAATTTGGGATAGAGGCGAACTGAAAGATATAAAATTGTTCGCTATCAGAAATGGTGAACAAGAAGGATCGGTGCCGTACTGGATAACGCATTAAAAAAATAGGTTAGCGAACCGAGCTTTAGATTAAAAACACTGTATTTTTTTAACAAATTAGCCTCAACGTTTTTACGATTGAGGCTAATTTTATTTTGTATGAAAGAGGAATATCTCCTTATTCCCACTCGATCGTTGCCGGTGGCTTCGAGCTTATATCATAAGTTACGCGGTTTACGCCTTTCACCTTATTAATAATATCGTTGGAAATTTTACCCAGGAATTCATAAGGCAGATGCGCCCAGTCGGCAGTCATGGCATCTGTAGAGGTTACAGAGCGTAAGGCTACGGCATTCTCGTACGTACGTTCATCGCCCATAACGCCTACCGATTGTACGGGAAGGAGAATCACACCGGCTTGCCATACTTTATCGTATAGTCCCCAATCGCGCAGACCTTGAATAAAGATATCGTCGGCATCTTGCAGGATACGAACTTTCTCGGGGGTAATATCGCCCAAGATGCGTACTCCCAATCCCGGACCGGGGAATGGATGGCGAGTAATCAGGTGCTCGGGCATACCCAATTCGCGACCTACACGGCGCACTTCATCTTTAAACAACAGACGTAAAGGTTCGCATAGTTTCAGGTTCATCTTTTCGGGCAGTCCGCCTACGTTGTGGTGGCTTTTGATAACTGTACCGGTGATAGAGAGCGATTCGATAATATCAGGGTAGATGGTTCCTTGTGCCAACCATTTTACGTCTTTCAGTTTATGCGCTTCTTCATCGAATACGTCAATGAATCCTTTGCCTATTATTTTGCGTTTCTTCTCGGGATCGGTTACACCGGCCAGTTCTTTGTAGAATTTATCGCTGGCATCTACACCAATCACGTTCAGGCCCAAACATTCATAGTCTTTCAGTACATTGCGGAATTCATTTTTGCGCAATAAGCCATGATCTACAAATACACAGGTCAGGTTCTTGCCAATGGCTTTATTTAACAGTACGCCCACTACGGATGAGTCTACCCCACCGCTTAATGCAAGTACTACTTTGTCATTGCCCAATTGTTGTTTCAATTCGGCTACTGTGCTTTCAACAAATGAGGCCGGAGACCAGTTTTGCTTGCAGTGACAGATGTTGACTATAAAATTCTCTAACAGCTGTGTGCCGTCTTCGCTATGAAATACTTCCGGGTGAAATTGTACGCCCCATACTTGTTCGTTTTCTACCTGATAAGCGGCAACGGCTACTTTATCGGTAGAAGCAATGGTTTTGAAATTGGCAGGAATCGAGGTTATTGTATCGCCATGACTCATCCACACCTGCGAATTATCTTTCACTCCTTTGAGCAATGCATTCTCTTTGCAGAAAGAAGCCAGATGGGCACGACCATATTCGCGTGTTTCGGCAGGTTCCACTGTTCCGCCATTTGTATAGGCTATATACTGTGCACCATAGCAAATACCTAAAATAGGGTATTTACCACGTATCTCGCTCAAGTCTACTTTAAAAGCTTTCTCGTCGTAAACAGAGAATGGGCTTCCGGAAAGAATTACTCCCTTGACTGTTTCATCGCCATAAGGAAACTTGTTATAAGGTACAATCTCGCAATAGGTATTGAGTTCACGCACTCTACGCCCAATCAACTGTGTGGTTTGTGAACCAAAATCAAGGATTATAATTTTTTCTTGCATAAGATAAAATAAAGGATGTAATTGAATTTGGGTACAAAAATACAATATTAATTAAGAATTTTGAATTATGGATTAATAATTATCGCTTTTGAAAGTTCGGGAAAGGAGGGTTTGAGGGAATTCACCACAGATTAACACAGATTTCCACAGATTAATCGTGGAACTGAAACAAAATTCTAAAGCGCATACTTTATATTAAGTCGCGCATTCACAACGCCTGCGGCGTTGAACTTTGAATAACCCCCAGTGAAGCGAAGCGACTGGGGGGTGCTAATAAAGTATTCCGAGTATGAATAATCCAGACTAAAAAATGTATTCTTTGATTTTGTCGTGAAATAATTTAATCTGTGAAAATCTGTGTTAATCTGCGGTGAAAAAATCCTCCTTTCCCTAACCATTATTATTTCTCTTTCAGCAAATCTCTGATTTCCGTTAGCAATACCTCTTCTTTTGTTGGTGCAGGAGGCGCAGGAGGAGCAACGGCCTTTTCTTCTTCCTTCTTTCTTGAGAGATTATTCATTAACTTGATAAACATAAAAATAGCAAAGGCTATAATAATGAAATCGAAGGTAATCTGTAGGAAGTTTCCATAGTTCAATGTAACGGCAGCGGCAAGCTCTGTTCCGTCGGCACCCAGCTCGGCAGGCTTCATTACCCACTTCAATTCTGTGAAGTTTACACCACCTACCAACAGTCCGATTGGAGGCATAATAATATCCGACACTACCGACGAAACTATTTTTCCAAATGCACCGCCAATAACTACACCCACTGCCATGTCAATAACATTACCCTTCATTGCGAAGGTCTTAAACTCTTGTAACAAACTGCTTTTTCCCATGTTTTTTATATAATTTATATGATTTGAACGCGAATATAAAAACAAATTTGTACCTTTGCGCTGTTTTTCAGAGAAAAGAATATGCAGTTTTCTACATATTGATAACTAACATTATAAAACCCTTAAAAGTTTAAAACAAAATGATTAAAGTAGGTATTAACGGATTTGGCCGTATCGGACGTCTTGTTTTCCGCGCTGCTCAAACAAGAAATGACATTGAAATTGTAGGTATCAATGACCTAATCGATGTAGATTACATGGTTTATATGTTGAAGTATGACACTATCCACGGTCGTTTTAACGGTACTGCTGAAGCTAAAGATGGTAAACTTATTGTAAACGGCAAAGCTATCCGCGTAACAGCTGAAAGAAATCCTGCTGATTTGAAATGGAATGAAGTAGGTGCAGAATACGTAGTAGAATCTACCGGTTTGTTCCTTTCTAAAGATAAAGCACAAGCTCACATCGAAGCCGGTGCAAAATACGTTGTAATGTCAGCTCCTTCAAAAGACGACACTCCAATGTTCGTATGTGGTGTTAACTTGGATTCTTACAAGAAAGGTACTCAATTCGTATCTAACGCTTCTTGTACTACCAACTGTTTGGCTCCTATCGCTAAAGTATTGAACGACAAGTTCGGTATCAAAGACGGTTTGATGACTACAGTTCACGCTACTACCGCTACTCAAAAAACTGTAGACGGTCCTTCTGCTAAAGACTGGAGAGGTGGACGTGCTGCTGCAGGTAACATTATCCCTTCTTCTACTGGTGCTGCTAAAGCTGTAGGTAAAGTAATTCCTGAGTTGAACGGTAAATTAACAGGTATGGCATTCCGCGTTCCTACTTTGGACGTATCTGTAGTTGACTTGACTGTAAACTTAGCTAAAGAAACTTCTTACGCAGAAATCTGTGCTGCTATGAAAGCTGCTTCAGAAAACGAATTGAAAGGTATCCTTGGTTATACTGAAGACGAAGTTGTATCTTCTGACTTCATCGGCGATGCTCGTACTTCAATCTTCGACGCAAAAGCAGGTATCCAATTGACTCCTTCTTTCGTGAAAGTTGTATCTTGGTATGACAACGAATGGGGTTACTCAAACAAAGTTCTTGAACTTGTTGCTTACATGGCAAAAGTTAACGGATAATTAAAATAACTACCATAGCTTTAAAAGCCGTTCCGTAAACCGGGGCGGCTTTTTTTATATCATTTTCACCACAGAGGGCACAGAGAACACAGAGGTTTAATTTAAAACCACCATCCTCTGCATCCCCTCTGTGGTGAAAACATTTATCGTTTTATAAAATATTTGTGAAAATCCAGATTTATCTTTGTTTAAATCCTTAATTCTAAATCCTTAATTCTAAATTCTAAATTGAATTTACTACTTTTGCGATTTACAACAACTAAAGTTATTACTATAACTTACAAATTATGAGATTATTAAAACTATCATTGATTTCATTGTGCATTATTATGAATATAGCTTGCAATCAAACTTCACAGAATCCGTTTCTCGAAAAGTATAATACTCCTCATGGCACTGTGCCATTCGAAAAGATTAAAACAGAACATTACGAACCTGCTATGATGGAAGGCATGCACAGACAAGAAGCAGAGATAGAAGCCATCATAACCAACCCCGAAACTCCAACTTTTGAAAACACAATCTTAGCTCTGGAACAATCGGGCGAATTATTAGACCGGGTAGGTAGTGTATTCGGAAATATGCGCAGCGCAGAAACAAACGATGAGTTGCAGGCTATTGCTCAAAAAGTAATTCCTTTATTAAGCGAACACAGCAATAACATCAATCTAAACGAAAAATTATTTGCTCGTATTAAATCAGTGTATGATTTACAGGACACGCTTCGACTAACGTCGGAACAGAAAAGACTGTTGAATAACACCTATAATAATTTTATTCGTCGCGGAGCTAATTTAGAAGGCGAAGCTAAAAATAAATATCGGGAACTGACACAAAAGCTTAGTTTATTGGGATTGCAATTCGGCGAAAACAACCTGAAAGAAAGTAACGACTACCAGCTTGTTATTACCGACAGCACTCAATTAGCCGGTTTACCGGGAAGTACCATAGCAGCCGCCTCACAAACTGCAAAAGAAAAAGGAATAGAAGGCTGGGTGTTCACACTGGATGCCCCGGTATACATACCTTTTATGCAATATGCCGATAACAGAGAACTTCGTAAAGAACTCTACATGGCATTTAACACAAAAGGTACTCATGCCAATGAATATAATAATGAGCAGATCATTAAAGATATTGTCAACATACAAATGGAGATTGCTCAACTCCTTGGTTTTGAAAGTTATGCGGAATATGTGCTTCAAAAGCGTATGGCCGGTAACAGTGGAGCAGTTTATAATTTACTGAATCAATTATTAGATGCTTATGCCCCTGCTGCCAAACAAGAAGTACAAGCTGTAGAAAATCTGGCTAAGGAACAAGAAGGCAGCAAATTCAAATTGATGCCTTGGGATTGGGGCTATTATTCCAACAAATTAAAAGAACGGGATTATAATTTCAACGAAGAACTACTTCGACCTTACTTTGAACTAAGCAAGGTTAAAGAAGGCGTATTTGGATTGGCAACTCGTTTATATGGTATTACTTTCAAAAAGAATCCGGAAATTCAGGTATATCACAAAGATGTGGACGCTTATGAAGTATTTGATAAAGACGGAAGTTTCCTTGCTGTATTGTATACCGACTTCCATCCACGCCCGGGAAAACGCGCAGGTGCCTGGATGAGTGGTATCAAAGACCAATGGATCGATGAAAAAACAGGAGAGAATAGTCGCCCACATATAATGCTTGTCATGAATTTCAGTAAGCCGACAGACGACAAACCAGCACTGCTGACTTACATGGAAGTGAGAACTTTCCTACATGAGTTTGGACATGGCTTACATGGTATCTTTGCCAATACTACTTACGAAAGCATGAGTGGTACCAATGTATATTGGGATTTTGTAGAGCTTCCCTCGCAATTTATGGAAAACTACATGGATGAGAAAGAATTCCTGAACACATTCGCTGTTCATTACGAAACAGGGGAGTCTATTCCGGAAGAACTGATTCAGCGTATTGTAGCTTCCTCTAATTTCAACATTGCATACGGCTGTCTTCGTCAATTAAGCTTTGGTCTTTTAGACATGGCATGGTATACCCGTGATACGAAATTCGATGGTGACATTAAAACGTATGAAAGAGAAGCACAAGCTTCCACACAATTATTACCGATTGTAGAAGAAACAAGCATGAGCACACAATTCTCTCATATATTTGCAGGGGGGTATGCTGCCGGATACTACAGTTATAAATGGGCTGAAGTGTTGGACGCAGATGCTTTCTCTTTATTTAAGCAAAAAGGCATATTCAACCAGGCTACAGCTACCTCTTTCAGAGAGAATATTCTTTCGAAAGGTGGTACGGAAGACCCAATGGTATTATACAAACGATTCCGAGGACAAGAACCTACCATCGATGCGTTACTTATAAGAAATGGAATTAAATAATTCACCATTAAAATTCAAAGGTATGAACAAGATTAGCGCTCATCATTCAAAATTCATAATTCTCCTTTTGAGTCTGGCCCTCCCCTTTCTTGGTAGTTGCGACGACGAAGATGATGTAGCAGGAATCTTCACCGGAAAAACATGGAAGATGACCGGCATCTATGAGAAAGGGAGCGTAAAAGACCCTTATAAAGGTTATTGGAGCAATGAAGCCTCATTCAATGCTTCTATGAAATTATTGGAGGAACCAGGAAATTTCAACATCATATTTGAGGGGTCCGTTTCCGATAAAACCATAAAGGGGCTATTTACCGGACGTGCTACCAACACAAATTTGTCCGGAAATTGGGCTGCTAATGGTGGCAACAATAGTTTTTTCGCTACCCCCAAAGAAACGACTGATAATGATGCATTAGGAAATGCTTTCATTGAAGGATTGAGAAATGCCCATAAATATGAGGGTGATTATGACAACCTGAGGATTTATTTCACCATCGGATCAAGCGAAAGATTTATCCTCTTCCATGTTAAATAACTAAGATGGAGAACACACCAGACAAACAAGAATTATTGGATAAACGTTATATCCGCATGGCTGCCATCTGGGCAGAAAACTCTTATTGTCAACGTCGCAAAGTAGGCGCGCTGATTGTAAAGGATAAAATGATTATCTCCGACGGCTACAATGGTACTCCTTCGGGATTCGAGAATATATGTGAAGACGATAATAACATTACCAAGCCATACGTATTGCATGCCGAAGCCAATGCCATTACCAAGATAGCCCGCTCAAATAACAGTAGCGACGGAGCCACTTTGTATGTAACTGCTTCGCCTTGTATTGAATGCGCCAAACTAATTATACAAGCTGGCATCAGACGGGTTGTTTATTCCGAAAAATACCGATTGGAAGATGGCATAAATTTATTAAAAAGAGCAAATATTGAAGTAGTATACATTGAGAGAGTTGAGAGTTGAGAGTTGAGAGTTGAGAGTTACGATGCCGCATGGTGACTCTCAACTCTCAACTCTCAACTTTCAACTCTCAATTAAAATTCTTTTAATTGAGAAAATGAGTGCAAAAAAGAACTTTCGTTTTACACCTATTATTATTGCTTTGAGTGTGGTAATGGGAATACTGATCGGAACATTCTATGCGAGGCATTTTGCCGGAAACCGATTGGGTATTATCAATAACTCATCCAATAAGTTAACGACCTTATTGCGTATCATAGATGATCAGTATGTGGATACTGTAGACATGACCAAGCTGGTAGAAGAGGCCATGCCGCAAATATTAGGAGAACTAGACCCACATTCCACCTATATTCCTGCCAAAGATTTGGAAGCAGTGACCTCCGAACTGGAAGGTAGCTTTAGTGGTATTGGTATTCAGTTTACCATTCAGGAAGACACGATTCATGTGAATAGTGTGATTGCCGGAGGACCTTCTGAGAAGGTGGGACTTATGGCCGGAGACCGCATCGTGACAGTAGATGACAGTCTTTTCGCTGGTAAAAAGCTTACGAATGAAATAGCCATGCGTACGCTGAAGGGGCCTAAAGGTACAGAAGTAAAGTTAGGGGTGAAGCGTGCCACAGAAAAGGAATTGGTTCACTTTACCATCATCCGTGGTGACATACCTCAACATACCATAGACGCCGCTTACATGGTTGATAATGAGTTCGGATATATTCAAATCAGCAAATTTGGTCGTACTACACACCTGGAGTTGCTCAATGCATTGGCTAAATTGAATCATCAAAGCTGCAAAGGAGTGGTTATCGACCTGCGCAGAAACACAGGTGGTTACATGGAAGCTGCTACCCGAATGGTTAATGAATTCCTTTCGGAAGGAAAATTGATTGTATATACAGAAGGACGTAATTACCCTCGTTTAAATGAATTTGCCAACGGTACCGGAAGTTGTCAAAAGTTACCTTTGGTAGTATTGGTAGACGAAGGTTCTGCTTCGGCCAGTGAAATCTTTGCAGGAGCTATTCAGGATAATGACCGAGGTATAATTGTAGGACGTCGTTCTTTTGGAAAAGGATTAGTGCAACAACCTATCGAATTCAGTGACGGATCAGCCATCCGATTAACCGTAGCCAGGTATTACACTCCGTCCGGGCGTTCCATTCAAAGACCATACGAAAACGGAAAAGACGCCAATTACGAGATGGATCTGTATCATCGCTATGAGCATGGAGAATTCTTCTCGGAAGACAGTATTAAGCTGAACAAAGAACAACTTTATTACACCGGATTGGGTAGACCTGTATATGGTGGAGGTGGAATCATGCCGGATATTTTTGTGCCGCAAGATACGATTGGTGCTTCCTCATACCTTAGCGCCGTATTGGGCAAAGGATTGAACCTTACATTTACATTCCAATATACAGATCGCAATCGTGCCAAGCTGAAAGATTTTGAAGATCAAGAATCGCTTTTGAATTACCTTCGCACACAAGGGCTGATTGAACAATTCGTAAGATATGCGGAAAATAAAGGCGTGAAAAGGCGCAATATCCTGATTCACAAATCGTATAAACATCTTGAGAGAAGCATTTACGGCAACATCATTTACAATATGCTGGGACAAGAAGCTTACATCAAATATTATAATGAGAGTGACATTACAGTTCATAAAGCGCTCGAATTATTAAGAAACGATGAAGCATTCCCGAAAGCCCCTGAAGTTCCGGAAAAGCCGGAAACTCTCGTAGCAGAAACAACGAATGAAAACCAGGAAGAAGGAGCTGCGAAAACTGATATTGAGTAGAAAAGCCAAGTATAGCGCTGCTATACTGAAAGAATTGTCCGAAGAAATCCTGCTGTCTGTAGAAGAGCACCCGGTATTTCAACAGGCGCAAATAATACTACTCTATTATTCTATGAAAGATGAGGTATACACCCATTCTTTCATAGAAAAATGGAGTCAATCTAAACAAATCATTCTTCCGGTGGTTGTGGGCGAGGAACTCGAATTGCGTGTTTATACTCATAAAGAAGAGTTAAAGACAGGTGCTTATGGCATACTGGAGCCTACAGGAATTCTTTTCACAGATTATACTTCCATAGATCTTGCCATTATTCCCGGGGTTGGATTCGATACAGAAGGACGTAGATTAGGTCGTGGCAAAGGATATTATGACAGGTTACTTCCACAACTTACAGCCGTTAAATGGGGCATTTGTTTTCCTTTCCAAGTAATAGAAGAAATACCCACCGAAGAATTTGATATTTGTATGGATAAAGTTATTACAGGAAAGAGCGAATCATCTATCTAAATATGATATTTGTGATAACTGATGCTCCTACCTTTTGATTCAAACTTTGAATTAATAATTCGCGTCCCATCATCAACTCCTGTCTTAATGAAGCAGATGTTAAATGAACATATAATGTCTGATTTCGGATATACAGTTCTTGTGTATATGAAGCAATAGTAGGACCTAATACTTCTCCCCAAGAGTTTAATAAACGTCGCTCATTCAAAGGTCCCTCCAAGCTTTCCTGCCGGAGATACTGATTGATTAACATCCCTATTTTTTCTGCATTATTCCGCTTCATCGTTGCTTACCTTTGTTTCCGTTATAACACCTTGGTCTACCTTAAATATCTTATAATCGTTTCCCACCTTATTTAATATACTATCCAGATGCTCACGATTAGTATCCGTCATAAAAATCTGTCCAAAGCTATCACCGGATACGAGTTTTATGATTTGTTCCACACGAGAGGCATCCAGCTTATCAAAAACATCATCGAGCAACAGAATAGGTTCGGCCATGCCGGCACGTTTCAAGAAATCCGATTGTGCCAATTTCAATGCTATCAGATAAGTTTTGTTTTGTCCTTGGGAGCCTTCACGCTTAATTGGAAAATCTCCTAATAACATATTCAGTTCGTCTTTATGGATTCCACGTAAAGAGTATCCCATAATTTTATCGCGTACACGACTTTCTTTAATCACTTCCAGCAGCGAAGCATCACGGGCATGCGATTCATAAGAAAGAGACACTTGTTCCTGATCTTGAGAAATAAAAGCATAGAATTCCTGAAAAATCGGAATAAACTCACGAATAAAGGCTTCTCTTTTCATAAAAACCACTTCACCGGCTTGTGCCATCATCTCTTCCCAAACAAGAAATAACTCATCTTCCACCGGCTGTTCACTTTTTAATAGAGTATTGCGCTGTTGCAAGGCTTTATTATAGCGAATTAAAGCTTCGAGGTATTCTTTATCATATTGAGAGATCACCACATCCATAAATTTTCGCCGCTCATCACTCCCTCCTGAAATAAGTTCCGCATCTGCCGGAGATACCATAACTAAAGGGATAAATCCAATATGATCTGACAAGCGAGTGTATTCTTTCTTATTACGCTTGAATTGCTTCTTCTGACGACGTTTCATTCCGCAATAGATTTCTTCGGGAGTACCATCAGACATTTCATAAAAGCCCTGAATAACAAAAAAATCCTGGTCATGGAGAATATTCTGAGAGTCTATCGGATTACCGGAACTTTTGCAAAAAGAGAGAAAGTAAATGGCATCCAACAGATTAGTTTTCCCCATTCCGTTTAAACCGAAAAAGCAATTCATGTTTCCGGAAAAGGAAAGATCAACCTGCTCCAGATTTTTATAATTGAGTATGGATATGCGTTTTAAAATCATTTTTGGGTTCTTGAGTTCTTGTTTTTTTTAGGTTCTTGAGTTTTGGGGGATTGAAGAATAACCTAAAAACCTACAAACTTAAAAACTTAAAACCTAAAAACCTAAAAAACTACAAACTAAAAAACTTAACCCCCAAAAACCATAAAGTAATAAGTTACCGCCATAAAGCAATGAGTTACTACCGAAAGGCAATGCATTTGCTACCGGAAAACAATGCATTTTCTACCAGAGAAGTAATGCAAGAGAAGCTCTATACTAAAAAATATCTCTATAAATTTCGTTTATATATATAAATCAATTAATTTTGCTGACCGAAAATATTCAGCTAAGAAATAATAAAAGAATAAATAAAATGGCAGATCAAAAGAATCCCAAAGAACATTTGAACGTGGAAGATGCACTTACACAATCAGAAACATTTATTGTTAAGAACCAAAAAGCTATTATCGGCGTTGTTATTGCGTTAATCCTTATTGTAGCCGGTGTTTTGGCATACAAGAATTTATATTCGGCACCTCGCGAAGAAAAAGCGCAAGCAGCTCTTTTCAAAGGACAGGAATATTTTGATCTTGACGCATTTGAAACCGCTATCAATGGCGACAGTCTGGGATATATTGGATTCTTGGCCGTTGCCGACCAATACAGCGGAACTGCTGCTGCTAATTTAGCCAAAGCTTATGCCGGGATCAGCTATAAAAATCTGGGACAGCACGAAAATGCTATCAAACAATTGGATGCATTTAAAGGAGAAGATATAATGGTTGCTCCTTCTATATTAGGAGCTATCGGAAACTGCTATGCAGAGTTGGAACAATTAGATAAAGCAACTTCTTACTTAATGAAAGCTGCTCAAAAAGCAGATAACAACACATTGAGTCCAATCTTCCTGATTCAAGCCGGAAGCATTTTCGAAAAACAAGGAAAATTTGGTGATGCTGAAAAAGTATATACTCAAATCAAAGAGAAGTACTTTAATTCTTATCAGGCAATGGACATCGATAAATACATCGAGAGAGCTAAATTGCAAAAGAAATAAATTTGGAATAAAATAAAACACAGAGACACAAAGTCACGGAGTACTAACTCTGAGTCTTTGTGTCTTTGTGTTATGTTAAACTTATAAACAACAAAGAGTCATGGCCACAGCTTATCACAATCTATCTGAGTATGATTTCGATTCAGTACCTAACGCTGAGCAAATGAAATTTGGTATTGTAGTATCCGAATGGAATTATAAAATTACCGGCAATTTATTAAAGGGAGCAGTAGAAACATTGAAAAAGCATGGGGCTACCGAAGAAAATATTCTCATTAAATTTGTGCCAGGTAGTTTTGAGCTGACTTTTGCAGCTAACCAAATGACTGAATATGCAGATGTAGATGCTGTTATTGTGCTGGGATGCGTTATTAAAGGCGAAACTCCTCACTTTGATTACGTTTGCATGGGAGTAACCCAAGGAATTACCGATTTAAACGCTACAGGCGATATACCTGTCATCTTCGGACTGGTAACTACCAACGATATGCAACAGGCTGAAGACAGAAGTGGTGGCAAATTAGGAAACAAAGGAGATGAATGTGCAATTACTGCAATAAAAATGATCGATTTCGCTTGCAGTTTTAAAAATTAATCGTATCTTTGCACTGCATTAAAAAAGGGGCAAATACCAGAGTGGCCAAATGGGGCAGACTGTAAATCTGCTGTCTTTCGACTTCGGTGGTTCGAATCCATCTTTGCCCACAAAAAAGATGCGGAAGTAGCTCAGTTGATAGAGCATTAGCCTTCCAAGCTGAGGGTCGCGGGTTTGAGCCCCGTCTTCCGCTCTACAAAGAGAATCTGATTTCAGGTTCTCTTTTTTTATGGCCAATGGCAGTGAATCTAAGGATCAAAAAAAAGAGTGTACCCAATGCACACTCTCCCTTTCTTTATATTTATCTTCTAAACCTTTTAGAATCTACTCGATCCATCAAAGCAATGTGTACAAACCTTGCATTTAGGCAATCCAATAGCTTCAATCAGCGTCTCAAGTGAATTAAACTTTAATGAGGATAACTTTAAACGTTCAGCAATAAGACTCACCATTTTATTGTATTCAGCCGAATTAGTAGTAGCATACTTATCCAGATTCTTATTTTCATCTCCTTCTAAGTCTTTAATTATCTGACGGGTGATAAGCTCCATATCCGTTTTAGAAGCCGTAAAGCCAATGAAAGGACAACCGTAAATTAATGGTGGACAACCAATACGCATGTGCACCTCTTTAGCTCCATATTCAAAAAGCACCTTTACATTGTCCCGTAGTTGAGTTCCACGTACAATGGAGTCGTCACAAAAGATAATTCGTTTGCCTTCCAATATAGCACGATTAGGTATAAGCTTCATTTTCGCCACTAAGTCACGAAGTTCTTGTTTACTTGGTGTAAAGCTTCGCGGCCAGGTTGGAGTGTATTTGGTTATGGCACGACGATAAGGAACACCTATGCCCTGAGCATAGCCTAAACCCTGCCCTATTCCCGAATCGGGGATACCACAAACTAAATCGACCTCCGTATCATCTTGACAGCCCATTTTATATCCACTGACATTACGCACATCCTCTACGTTCCTTCCTTCATAGCAAGAGTTTGGAAATCCATAATATACCCATAAGAATGAACACACTTGCATGTCTTCATTAGGCTTGCGCATTTGCTCTACTCCATCTGCTCGCAATCTTACAATCTCGCCGGGACCTAAATAACGATCAATTTCATAATCAAGATTGGGAAAGCTATTTGATTCACTGGTTACCCCATAAGCACTTTCCTTTTTCCCAATAATAATGGGAGTACGTCCCAGTTTATCGCGAGCAGCAATAATACCATCTTCTGTAAGAATAAGCATGGAACAAGATCCCTTGATCTTATTAAACACATTCTCGATTCCCTCTACAAAAGTCTTTCCTTGAATAATTAGAAGCGCAATAAGTTCTGTTTGATTTGTACTACCCGAACTAAGCTCTGCAAAATGCATATTCTTAGCCAGCAATTCTTCTTCGAGTTCATTAAGATTCGTAACCTTTGCTACTGTTACAATGGCAAATCTGCCCAAATGAGAATTAATAACAATAGGTTGAGCATCTGTATCGCTAATGATCCCTATACCGGAATTTCCTGTAAACTTATCTAATCCCGATTCGAACTTACTTCTAAAATATGAACTTTGCAGATTGTGAATGGTACGAATAAAACCTTTTCCACTGTCGAATGTAGCAAGACCACCCCGTTTAGTCCCCAAATGCGAGTTGTAATCTGTACCATAGAATAAATCGGTAACGCAACTCGCCTTCGAGACTGTGCCAAAAAAACCTCCCATGTATGTTTTTTATTTTATTTCTAATGGGTGCAAAAGTACGAAAAAGAATGGAAAACCGTATTAAAATCAGTTCTACTTCTTTAACCTTATTATCTCTCCAATCCACAATACAATTGAAGTTGCTCCTACAATAATACCCCAGTCACTCCAACTGAGAGGAACAACATTAAACATAGTACCTCCTAAGGTAACAATCAGCCACTGCCCTACCAAAATAACCAAAGCAATGAGAAGGAAACCTTTCGATTGAGAAAGAGATGCAAATGCCGACTTACCTGTCATAAAAGCCTTGGCATTAAACATATTCCAGAACTGCAACATTACAAAAATGGTAAAGAACAGAGATAGCTCATAAGCAGTTAAGCCACCGTCTGCCTTGGTAAAGTTAAAGAAGTTGCCAAAAAAGCCACTCATGGTGAATTGCGACAAAGAAGCAATATCAGCATGCCGGAAGTATTGAATTAACCCAAACAAAAGAATTACGAATGTAAATCCTACTCCCAGAATAAATTTTGCCATCGGTTTGCTAATGATAAAGTCTGATGTTCTACGAGGCTTATCATTCATCACCTTTTCGTTAGGTGGCAACGAAGCCAGAGCCATAGCAGCAAACGTATCCATAATAAGATTCACCCAAAGCATTTGTGTTACTGTTAAAGGAGATTCGGTTCCTAAGAAAGCACCAATCAGCACAATTACACACGCAGCAACGTTAATTGTCATCTGGAACAGTATGAAGCGCTGGATGTTTTGATACAAAGAACGCCCCCACATAACCGCACGCGAAATACTACTAAACGAATTATCGAGAATAGTAATATCACTTGCTTCTTTGGCTACAGAAGTACCGTCTCCCATCGACAAACCTACCTGAGCTGCATTTAATGCCGGAGCATCATTGGTTCCATCGCCTGTTACTGCAACTACCTGATCGTCTTTTTGCAACAATTGCACCAACCGTTGCTTATCCATCGGACGGGCACGAGAAAGAATCTTCAAGCCTGAAACGCGTTTCTTTAACTCCTCGTCGGACATTGCAGCAAACTCAGGACCGGTAAGATGATTTTCGGCGGAGTCTGACGATTCCCACAAACCAATCTGTCTTCCTATCTCTTTGGCTGTTCCCGGAGTATCTCCTGTTACGATTTTAACCTGGATACCAGCGTTAAGACACGTTTTTACTGCTTCGGGCACTTCAGGACGAACCGGATCGGAAATAGCAACTATTCCCAAGAATGTTAGTTCCGGATTCAACAAAGTACTTTCATGAATAGCAGAAACATCGCCTTCCAATACCTGATAAGCAAATCCCAATGTACGCATAGCCTGATTCTGGTAAGCCAGCAGTTGCGAATGAATGGCACTTTCTTCTGTAGCGCGCGGCGTCAAGCCTTCGGCCATCTGTATGTCCTTACTCATAGAAAGCACAATTTCGGGCGCACCTTTTACATACAATACCTTTTTATTAAGAACAGGCGAATAAACCACGGTAGCCATGTACTTACGCTCGGTCGAGAAAGTCAGTTGCTCCAACACTTCTATTTCCTCTCGTAATGGCAGGTAATTTACTCCTTTATCGTGCATCCATAATAACAGCGCACCTTCGGTTGGGTTTCCTAAAGCTCTTACTTTGCTCGGATCAGAGTAATCCAAATAAGCAGTTGAGTTTACGGCTATCCCTTCTTTAAGCATCCGGCTTATGTTATCCTCTCCGAGTTGTTTGTCTTTCAGTCCGTAAAATACGGTTTCGTACACTTTCATCTGGTTCTGAGTCAATGTACCGGTTTTATCTGTACAGATAACAGTGGTTGCCCCCATTGTTTCGCAAGCATGCATCTTACGCACCAGGTTGTTGGTAGAAAGCATACGCTTCATACTTAAAGCCAGACTTAAGGTTACACTCATAGGCAAACCTTCCGGAACAGCCACAACTATTAAGGTAACGGCTATCATCACTGTTTGAAGAAGATAGCTACCAAAAGGAATCAGGCTTTCCCAAGTAGACCAGTCGATATCAGCATATCCATTATAGATACACAAACGTGCAACCAAAATAACAATTGCAAAGATATAACTGGCTTTTGTTATCAGATCGGCTAATTTATCCAACTGCTCATTCAATGGAGTCTTAATACTGTTGTCTATTTGCGAGCCTTCGTAAACTTTTCCGTATTCTGTTGCATCACCAACGGTTATTACCCGCATAATACCATGACCCTCCATCACAGTGGTTCCTTTCATCACCTGATTGGAAGGATAAGTAGCTTCTTTATCAAACTCTTCGGGGTTAACGGTTTTTCCACAAACAGGTTCTCCGGTCAGTGTCGATTCATCGAGGTTGAGAGAGATGGCTTCCAACAATTCTCCATCGGCCGGTATTTCTTCTCCTGTTTCTAAAACAACGATATCGCCCACCACAATTTCTTTCTTAAGTACCTGGCAGATATTTTCGTTACGAATCACTTTCACTAAAGTGTCATCGTTCACTTTATTGAGAATGTTGAATCGCTTATTAGCACTTAACTCAAACAAAAAGCCTATACCGGTTGCCAACAGTACTGCAACCAGAATCCCTATGGGTTCTAAAAATACGGAAAGAGTTCCGTGTCCAGAGAAATACTCTACACATGATATGCCCACAGAAAAACAAAGGGCTACCAAAAGAATTATAATAATGGGGTCTCCAAACTTTTCTAAGAATTGCGACCATAAAGACTCTTTCTCCGGCGGAGTTAATATATTCTCTCCATGTTTTTTGCGGCTCTCCAATACTTCTGCATCGGTTAACCCGGAATAGTGATGTTTTTTTTCCACTTTTTATTTAGTATAAGTTGCTATTTAGGTATTCAAAATTAATTCATCTAAGTAGATGTTCATAATTAGTTTATATCATTACCCCCTCCGCCCTTTGGGCACCTCCCCCTTGCAGGGGAGGAGTCGATGCCGCAGGAATTCCTCCCCTGCAAGGGGGAGGTGCCCAAAGGGCGGAGGGGGGCTTTCTCATATTATGAATTAATTTTGAATACCTACTTATTAATTAAACTGCAAGCATTTACCCCTTCAGAGTTATGCACATCTCACCCCTTTCGGGGTGATTGCTAAGATTATAAATCGAGAATACTTGGATACTTCTTCGCTTTTTTCTTCAGATTATCCAATAAAGCTTTCTCTATTTTATCCAATTGTCCGTCTCCTTGTATTTTTTGAAGTAACCAACGAGCCTCTTCTTCATCTATTTCGCCCGGAGAAGTTTCGTCGTTCAACAAAAAGTCTGAGATAACACTTACAAATAATTCTTCCCAAGCCGGGTCATTTTCTTTTCCTGAAACTGCATCATTAAGTTCAAATATGAATTCGGCTTCTTCTTTATCAATAACGCCGTCAGCGTAAAGTACCTCTTTCAGTTGTTTTGCTTCTTGTGCATCAATAACTCCGTCTTCAAGAATTGATTGTTTTAGTTCTTCTAATGTTTTCATTTTTATAAATCAATTTATTTAGTTATTTACCAACTGTACAACAATCAGGCGTCCTCCTTCTTCGGTTGATAGAAGAATTCTTTTTCCTTCGGTCAGTTCTACAGCTTGTCCTATCTCTATTTTTTTATCTAAATCTTTATCATACAAGCCCGGCAACTTTCTGTTTATCAATATCCATTTACCATTGTGGAAATGAAAGTCGCCAACCGGTTTCTTTTGCTCCTCCGTTGTTTTCTCATTGGCAGAAACTAACCTGTTTACATGCCACATATACAACAGTTGCTTATCGTAAACCATCAACCTGTAGTTCTCGGGCTTAAACACTCCCAACTTAGGAGAGTAATATAAGTTTAACACCGGAAGCTGCCCTTTGTACTCTTTTCCACAGAAAGGACACTTGGGGGTTCGGGTATTATCGAAAACAAACCACTTATGCGCACACTGAGGATTCTGACAAGGCTGCATCAAGTCGGTTGTTTTAAGCAAAGCTTGTTCCCACTCATCGGCAGTAGGTCGCAAGGATGGGTTTTGCAGTCCATCTATAAAAGCCCTGTTGAACAACTCCTTTAAATAAGGTCCGCATATTGAATAAGGCAATTTATTGGGATCTCCCTGAGGTAACAAGCTGGGGTGTAGTTGATTTACCTTTACTCGGTTTGTTGGATCGGTGGGATGCTCCACAAAAATGGCTTTGGCTCCCATAGACAGTTCTTCGTCTTTAGCTGAGTCCAGATCCCACACTTTTCCTCCGCGAAGCGGATGACGGTTCAGCAGGTACATATAAATCATCACAGCCAGGGCATGCCTGTCTGTAGCAATGCTTGGAAGCTTTCTCGATGCATCTCCTATCTTCAGGTGTTTGGTAGCAATTACTTCCGGTGCAATAAAATCGGGGGTACCAAGCACATCGGGCGGATATTTACCCGGAACCACCAACCCATCAATATCAATAATAGCAGCTCTGCCCGAAGTGGGGTCAATAAGCACATTTTTATACGATAAGTCGGAATGGGCCAAGCCGGCAGCATGAAGCCGTTTCACAGCCCGACTAATGCGGATGCATATCTGAAAATACTTAAACCAGTCGCCTTTTTCTGCAGGAGCCAGAAATTTATTCTGATTCTTTGCCGAAGCATACCATTTACCTTCTTTCTCTTTCCCTTTTATTCCCAGGAAATCGTTATTGATAGAGCCGATCGAAAAGAAAAAATGCTTCTGATAGGTAGGGCATACCAAGCCCAACTTGCCATTGTGCTCTACCACTTTGGTAGGCCAGCAATACAGGTCTTTCCAGTAGTTACCTCCATCGGCATTAAATATTCGTTCTCTATAAATTCCGGTTATATTCAGTAAGCGGTCTTTAGCATTAAAGTCTTGCTTGTCTCTAAAAAAAGCAACTACATACGACTTGTCCGGACTGAAATAAACATCCTTCATTCCGCCTGCCCCAATTATCTCGTCTACATACTCTACTGTAGAGCCGTCTGTTGCAGTAATTCTAATTGTTCTTGCCATAATTTAGAAAAGAATTGCGATTGTTCTGTCATCATGATTACCCGGCGACCAAAAGTCCAACCATCTTAATAACTGATAGGCCGATTCTTCATTGTCGTCCACAAGGTCGACTTCAGCAGATAAATCATCCCACAGGTCGTTCCATTTTTCAATCTTAAGAAGATTGGCATCTGTTTCAAACTTAGGATCGGTTACACCATCTGTCATAAGAATCAGCGCAGTAAAGTCTTCTACAACATCAAACCGAAGCCTGCGATAGATTTCTGTATTCTGCATTATTTCGGGCATTGTGAGGAAGCGGGTCTGTCCGGCAAATTCGCCTCCGTCGGCTTCTCCCAACACTTTAAGATATTGTGTATCTTTATGATAGATTCCTATTCCTCCGTCGCCTACCCAAAAGGCTCCGACAAACCATCCGAATGAGAACTTCTTGCATACCGAAACAATCAGGGTGGTAGAATAGTTTTTCAGAGGAGCACCTTTTTCGAGTGCTTCTTTCTCAATATTCTTATATGATTTAAAAACCGCTGTACCAATAATGTTATAGAGTATCTTCCCTACTTCATTACGATTGGTCTGCGATTTATCTTCATTGAAAACTGTTATTGTTTTCTCCAGGCTCTCGGCATGGGTGTTTATCAACTCCTTGCATACCTCAACCACAGTGTTGCATGCTATCTGAGAGCCTTTGCGCGAATACTGTGCCGAGCCGGCGCCATCGGCCACTGTCATTACATACCACTCGTTGGCATCATCAAAATACAAAGCAAAGTCATCGTCGCGAGGTTTTCCTTCGTGTGCATGAGAACGTCCTCGCTGACTGGCGGCTACCATATCTTTCTGTGGAAGCTCTTTCTTACCAAACCCTAAGATTCCTCTTGTTCTTTTCGATTCAACCTTTACAAATCCCTTGTCATAATCGGGCTTATAGTAGTCGATATCTGTTTCCGTTGGAATATTGTTCCATAAAGACTTCGGATCGGGATTGATAATCATATTGATTTCTCTTTCAAAAATCGGTTTCCCTTCTTCCCAATCTTTTCTTTTGCACTTCAGTTTTATTTTCGCATCTCCATGCTTATTGGGAATTCCTGTTATCTCTTTGGTTTCCGGGTCATAATTCAGTCCGATATCCGAAAGTCCTTCAAAAGAAAATTCGCCTACATCAAGTAACAACTCCTCCACATTAAAGAAAAACCGGTACTCTTGGTTTACTTTCCCGTTGGGAAGCGAAATATGTTTGTTTCTTAGTTGCATGTTAAAGACCTCGTTCTGAGCGGTTTCTTTCTGATAATTCTCAGGTCCTTTCTTCTGTGAGTTTTCCGACGCTTCTTGCATTTCCTTACATTCTTCTTTTGTTTCTTTGCATTCTTCTTCTGTTACTGTATTCTGCTGCAAAAATTCGTCTCTCTTTTTCCGTATAAAGTCATGAATGCTTTCTTCGTAAAGGGAGATGAATTCCTGCATCTGTTCGTCTGTATCAAAAGAGACACCAATCTGCTGTAAGTATTCTTTCATAGCTTCCTTATCCTCTTGTTCGTGTAATATGCGCACTGCCTTCTCCTAGACTAAAGCGTACCTCTGCATCGCACCAAGGGCATTTGGTTATCTCTTCTTCGCCGGTACATATTATGTTGCCGCAAACACAATGACTAAAGCCGTACTGATTTCCGCAACACGGGCAAGAAGGGAATCCTACTAAAGAGGAAGTATTGATAGAAGATTCGGACACAACATCATCACACAACTCAAAGTACGAATTATCGACGGGATAGGCTCCTACCAGTTTATAGTCGAGCACATTTACAAACAGTTCCGCAAATTCTCCGGGAGATATACGTTTTTGATACTTAATCAGGTAAGGACGTTTGGAAGCCTGGCACTTCGCCAATATCACAGCAAAGTTATCATCAATCTTTGGTTTGATGCTTTTCTCCAAATCTATCTTCGACAAATAACCATTGGTAATGGCTGCCAACTGAAGTTTGTCGTCGTTTGCTTCACTAACACTTACACTGCTTGTTTTGATGGATGCCGTTACCCACTTAAAGAACTTTTTAAACGAATCGGCATCTGTATTATTCAGCAATAATACATTTTCCGTTATCCCTGCGAAGATGGTGGTATCTGTGTTTTTTCCCAAAGAAACAACAATCAGATTGGTACTTTTGCGATATTTTTGATTCCAACGTTCAAAAGATTTCTCATAGTTATCTGTCGGATTACCATCGGTAAAAAGAAAGATAATCGGTTTCCAGTCTCCTTTTTCTTCCAGGGTTGTTTTCTTGACAGTTTGATTTATATCATCCATCAGAAAATCAAGGGCTTTTCCTACAGAAGTACCCCCGCCTATCGGAATTTTAGGAGGGTAGAAATTAAACAACTCTACCATATTGGTAATCTTCCTTGCTTTTCCGGCAAAGGCTATAATGGAGAGATAGACTGTTTCCAGGGCATAAGGGTCGGTACGCAGTTCTTTTACAATTGTTTCAATACCCTCTTGCACATGGTCGATAGGTTCACCCACCATCGACTCGGAAACATCTATTAAGAAATATATGGGTAATCGTCTCATATCTACATTATTATATAACGGTGTGTACTTCGGGCGGTGGTGGAGGCAACAACACCTCATCTGTGGCACCAATGCTCCGGTTTCCTACACTAACGGAAGCCGACACCCATTTAAAGAACTGACGAAAAGTTCCACTATCGGTCGTTTCCAAATTCACAATATGATCGGTAATCTTTCGTAAGTTATCAAGGTCGGTTCTTGCCCCAACGCTACAAGCTACAACACTGCCAAAATGTTTCGTTTTCAGGGTAGGCAGTATGTTGTTGAACAGCATCGAGTCTGACGCTTTCCCGTTGCACATCAAGAAAAACAAAGGCATCCAATCGCCTTTTTTCTCGGGTGTGCTCAACTGTACCTCTTGGTCTATTTTTTTGCATACCAGTTCCAATGCCTCTCCCAGATGCGTTCCGGCAGCTTGTGGTTGCTGTATCTCCGGAATCTGTAGATTCTCCAATTCGGTTAAAGGCACCAGTACCCGAGGAGTTCTATCGAATGTAATGATACTTAAGCACACCGATTCCAAGGCGAACGGATCTTGCCGTAGGCTGGCAACCATCGTTTCCAAACCTACTTTTATGGCTTCAATCGGTTCGCCTCGCATGGCTCCGGATGTCTGTATCAAAATATATACAGGTAATCTTCTCATGTTCTTAAACAACAATATTTACTTCCGGTGGAGGTGGTGGCAACTCGCTTAAGCCTCCTACTTCCACTCCTGCTGCTTCTACTTTCTGACTTCCGGTACTTACAGATGCCGACACCCATTTAAAGAATGATTTAATGGCGGCACTATCGGCGGTATCAAGTTGTACTACCGATTCTGTGATTTGTTTCAGTACGTTTGTATCGGCAGCGTGCCCTGCGGCACAAGCTACTACCATTCCGAATTTTCCTTTTTTAAACTCGGCCAGGCCTTTTTGCCAGTTGTCGGTAGGACCTCCGTCGGTCATTAAAAACACAAGGGGTTTCCAGTCTCCTTTTACCTCCATTGTAGTTTTAGCCACCTCAGAATCTGCTTTTTTTGCAAGCAGGCTTAATGCCTCGCCCAAAGAAGTAGGTCCCGAAGCTTGTATTTCGGGCATCTGAAACATCGACAATTCCGTTAATGGCACCACCTGTTGGGCAGAACTATTAAAAGTGATAACACTTAAAAAAGCTGTTTCAAGCGCATAAGGGTCTTGCCGCAAAGTAGAGACTAACACCTGTACGCCATTCTTCACAGCTTCAATAGGCTCTCCGGTCATAGAACCGGAGGTGTCTAAAACTAAATATACCGGCAGTCTTCTCATTTTGCGTGATTATTTAAAATCCGGGTAATGGTTTGCAAGAATATTTGGTCTTCGGTAGGATCGCCGATGGCATCAAACTTCCAATCACCATTTCTCTTATACAGTTTACCCAAGATAAGTGCTCTTTTGTTAGCATAAGATGCATCGGTAGTGATATCAAATTCCGAGAATACTTTGTTTACTTTGCTTGGTGTACCTTCGTACATGCGGATTTTTGCATAAGGAACGTGCGAGAAGTCGAAATTCTGTCCTTGATTCAAATAAATATTAATGAAGAAGAATATTTTATCTACCGACTCATCCAAACGGCTCAGGTCTACTGTAATGATTTCATTATCCAAACCATCATCTCCGTCTTGGTCTCCTTTTCTATCATCACCGCTATGGCGCAATGCTCCATCTTGTGAAGTCAGCTTGCCTAAAGGCAGATTGTTTTTTTGCAAGTAGCCATTATATTCAGGCGAGTAGATGTAATCAACCAGGTTTCCGTTGGTATCTGTCATGATACAACTTAAATCCAAATCGACATCTTCTATTACTTTTTTGCTACTAAAGAAACCTTTCTTAATTGTTTCAATAGCTCCCCAATTTACACCCACACAAAAGTTAGTAAGTTTCTCTCCGGTTTCTTTACGCAAGTCAATTTTCTGACCTTTAGTTAAATTTATTGCCATAGTGTCTTTATTAATTATATTTATTTAAATAATCTTCCAATCCTCCTTTTTGTCCTACTCCTACTGCTTCAAACTTCCATTCGCCGTTTCTCTTATACAGTCGTCCGAATTCAACAGCAGTTTCTATCGAGAAGTCTTCTTCCAATTCGTATTTCAATATCTCTTCATTGGTTTGTGGGTTGTATATCCGCACAAAAGAGTTGCGAACCTGACCAAAGTTCTGACGGCGGCTTTCTGCTTCATGTATTGTAACTACAAAACATATTTCCGTTGCTTGTGCATCAATTAAAGATAAGTCTATTTTAATGCTTTCGTCGTCTCCATCTCCTTCTCCGGTTAAGTTATCTCCGGTATGTTCCACTGCTCCGTCGGGCGATTTCAAGTTGTTGTAAAAAACAAAATGTCCGTCCGATAAAATTTTTCTGTTCTCTCCCAGAATAAATACTGAAGCATCTAAATCAAAGTCTTGTCCTGTGCTCGAAGAGTTGGCATCCCAGCCCAAACCTACTGTAAATTTAGGTAGCTGCACATTTACTCTTTGCCCTTTTTCCAAATTAATTGCCATAGTAATATCGTTTTTATTATTTACGAGTGTTTCACACCCCTATTATTTACACATATTTATCTACAAAGTATTGCAATCCTCCTTTATAGCCTATTCCCATAGCTTCGAACTTCCATTCGCCATTTCTTTTATAAAGACGGCCAAACTCTACGGCAGTTTCTATTGAGAAGTCCTCATCAAGTTCATATTTAGCTATTTCTTCATTGGTTTGAGCATTGTATATACGGATATAAGAGTTGCGAACCTGACCAAAATTCTGGCGACGCTCTTCATAATCATAAATCGTTACCGTAAATACTATCTCTTGAACTTGAGGATCAACCTTTGATAAGTCAACTGTTAATATTTCACCATTTCCTCCGATAATATCGTCACCCGAAGATTCTACGGCTTTATCCGGAGACAATGGATTATTATAAAATACAAGATATTCCTCTTTAGGTAGTTTTTTATTTTCTCCGAGCATGAATGCTGAAGCATCTAAATCAAAATCAAATCCGGTACCTTCGTTTGGGTCCCAGCCTAATCCTACCCCTACTTGCGACAAACTGATTTCTATTCGTTGTCCTTTGGTTAAATTTATAGCCATAATCTATACCTTTATAATTAAAAATCTTTGTGAACAAATGCCTGTTAAATTGAAGAGTAATTGCAAAAAGTTATGCGCAGAAAGGTTTTCCCATTGTTGTTGAACCTTAACAGTAATAACAAACCAATAATAAAAATTATTTTGTTTCATCTGTATTTTACTTTCTTCTGACTGTCGCATTTTACAATAAAAAAGCATAAACATTCAGTGCTTATTATGCCCAATCAGAGAATTTTGGCAATTCTTAACCGGGAATATTTTTGCAAAACGCTTTGCTAAATTATGTTTTCTCGGAATTTTCTCCCAAGAATGCAACAAAACTAAGTAAAAAACACTACTTCCCAAAAAGAATCAGTGACAATATTAAAAAAAATATCAATTTCTTTTTCTTCATATCTTTCACATCCCAATAAGTTTTAGAGGCGCTTCCATTTATAGTACTTCGCATCATCACTCTCCATGTTATTTATTAACTTTGTGCGTAAAAAAATGAAAGAATTGCTTTATATATTTCTGGGTGGAGGCACAGGAAGTTTACTGAGATACCTCATACACCTTCTTATCAACGGGAAAGCTCCTGTTGGTGGGTTTCCGTGGGCAACTTTTACAGTCAACATACTGGGATGCTTCCTGATAGGGGTTTTCTATTCACTCTCTACACGTTTTCAGCTATCGCCGGAAACCAGGTTATTCCTAACCGTAGGTATATGTGGAGGTTTCACTACCTTTTCCACCTTCTCTTACGAAGCCCTGAATTTGCTTAAAGGAGGATTGTACGGAACTTTCTTTTTATATGCTCTATTAAGCATGGGGTTGGGCATTTTAGCTGTTCTCTTAGGTATTCTTATTAGTAAATAGTACATTGCGATGATGCAAAAAAGAAATAAAGAAACATATATAAAAGTTGTTCCTCCTCTCTTTTCGGAAGAACAAGAGTCGGGTAAAGAACTAAAAGATTGGATTGAGAAGCAAGAAGAGACTGTAGCCGATCACCGCTTTTCGGCCGGACTTGTAGAGCAAATCAATCGCCCTTATCTAACCATAAAAAACTGTGTATTCCGCCAACAAATATTCATTGAATGCAAATTGGAGTCTGCCCAGATATGGGATGTTCGGTTTGAGAATTGCGATTTATCGAATGTTTCCTTCTCCGGAAGTTCTTTCCATCGGGTAGAGTTTGTTTCGTGCAAATTATTAGGTACAAACTTCAGTGAAACAACATTGAACAATGTTTCTTTCACCGATTGTAATAGCCATTACATGAACCTTTCTGTTAGCAAATTAAGCAATGTACGATTCACGTCATGCGATTTTCGAAGCGCAAGCATAAACGAAACCCGGCTGAATGCCGTTGCCTTTGAAGATTGCTTGTTGATTGAAGCCGATTTGTCTCAAACAAAACTACGGGGAATTGACTTGCGCACTTGCCGCCTGGAAGGTATACGAATCAACGTTCCGGATCTGAAAGGGGCTATCGTACAAACTTCTCAGGCTTTGGAGTTATTGCCTTTGCTTGGGGTAGTGATTGATGATTGAATTATTCCTTCAAATACAAATACCAATAAACACAGCCCACCAAGCCGGCTCCTCCTAAAAGATTTCCCAAAGTAGCGGGTATCAAATTTTGTACAATAAAGTCACTCCATAAGATATCTGCTCCGGAATAAATGGCAGCCGGAATAAAGAACATATTTGCTATGGAGTGCTCGTATCCCAATGTAACGAAAAGCATCACCGGAATCCATATTCCAATACATTTTCCTATAACATCTTTGGCGGCATATCCCATCCACATACCCAGACAAACCAACCAATTGGCACCAATTCCTTTAATTAAAACTTTCAGGAAATCTTGGTTAACCTTTGCTGCGGAATAGGTGTGCAAATAGCCCTGCCAAGGTTCTTTATCGAAAAAACCAATATGAGCAGAAAGTAAATAAGCTATTAACTGTGTTCCCACAAAATTAAAAAGATATGAGAGCACCAAAAAACGCACAAACTTACCAATACGTATCTCTTTCTGTAATAAAGGAAGGGTAAAAGCAGTACAATCACTGGTGAATAAATCGGCTCCGGTAATAGAAACCATAATCAGTCCGATAGGAAACAGCGCACCGGCTATAAACTTTATCAATCCGGGATTCTCTGCACCTACCCCGGGCATCCCTCCTGCCACCATCACACTCAACAAGCCTCCAAAGGCTATGAATGCACCACCCAAAATAGCTATTAACGCAAATTTAGGAAATGAGAGTTTACTCTTATATATACCGGAAGCCGCAAAAGCTGCTGCTATCTCTTTAGGGCTATAATAATTCATGACTACAAGTTAAAATTAAGCTTTCTATTCAAAAAGGCTGCAAAGTTATAAAAAATGAAAATAAAAAAGCACAATGATCGCGAACAAATCTCATTTGCTAATTGTTTCATCATATTACATTACTTATTTATAGTGATTCTGACCTTCACAGAATACCTAAGAATAGTGATAGAGAAAAACAAAATAATTAAATAACTTTGCAGTGTGTGTGTTTTAAATTGAATAAACAATGAGAATAGAAAAAATTATCGGAAGAGAAGTCCTCGATTCAAGAGGTAATCCAACAGTGGAAGTAGACGTAGTGTTAGAATGCGGCGTTATGGGTCGTGCATCTGTACCATCCGGTGCGTCAACCGGAGAGCACGAAGCGTTGGAATTGCGCGACGGTGACAAAAGTCGTTATTTGGGTAAAGGTGTATTGAAAGCTGTTGAGAATGTAAACAATATTATCGCTCCTCACCTTATTGGCATGCCGGCTACCGATCAAAGAGGTATCGACCATGCAATGCTCAAACTTGATGGCACCAAAACCAAATCAAAACTGGGTGCTAATGCTATTCTTGGAGTATCTCTTGCCGTAGCTAAAGCTGCCGCAAATTATTTGGAACTTCCTCTTTACAGATATATTGGTGGTGTAAATACATACGTATTGCCCGTTCCTATGATGAACATCATTAACGGTGGTTCGCACAGTGATGCTCCTATTGCATTCCAGGAATTTATGATTCGCCCGGTAGGTGCCAAAACTTTCCGCGAAGGTTTGCGTATGGGTGCAGAAGTATTCCATGCCTTGAAAAAAGTATTGAAAGATCGTGGATTAAGTACAGCCGTGGGAGATGAAGGAGGCTTTGCCCCTACCCTCGAAGGTACCGAAGACGCGCTAAACTCTATTCTTGCTGCCATCAAAGCCGCCGGATATAAACCAGGTTCAGACATTACCATTGGTTTAGACTGTGCTTCTTCCGAATTCTACAAAGATGGCATCTATGATTACACCAAATTTGAAGGCTCAAAAGGTCAAAAAAGAACAGCCGATCAGCAAGTAGACTACCTTGAAAAGTTGATTAACGAATATCCTATCGACTCTATCGAAGATGGTATGAACGAAAACGACTGGGAAGGTTGGAAGAAGTTGACTGAACGCATCGGCAAACGTTGCCAATTGGTAGGTGATGATTTGTTTGTTACCAACGTAGAATTCCTTTCAAAAGGTATTGCAGAAGATTGCGCCAACTCAATTCTTATTAAAGTAAACCAAATCGGTTCTCTTACTGAAACATTGGATGCTATTGAGATGGCTCACCGTCATGGTTACACTACAGTTACCTCGCATCGTTCGGGCGAAACCGAAGATGCAACCATTGCAGATATTGCCGTAGCTACCAACAGCGGACAAATCAAAACCGGTTCATTAAGCCGTTCAGACCGTATGGCTAAATATAACCAATTACTCCGTATCGAAGAAGAATTGGGCAGCCGTGCTGTATACGGATACAAGAAGATTAAATAGAATATTTCAAACATTTTCACACACCCGGGTGGAGCAACCCTCTCCACCCGGATGTACACACATCCTCCACCCGGATGGAGATACCACCCACACCCGGGTGGAGAAAAACCCCTGAAACCACACTTCCAAATTCAAGACAATCTATCCTTATCAGAGTGTGACACTTGTGACACTTCTGTGATGCTTTTCTGAAAAGTGTCACCCACTATTTAATCCTGTAAATCAACTCGTTAGAATGAGGTGTGACACTTGTGACACTTTTTGGATGAAAAAATCAATCTGTACGAGAAGTACAAGACAACAAAAGCACACAAGGCATCAATTTCTCTTTTTCACTATCAATATAACACCTCGTTACCGCACACATATTACATTCATATTACAGAAAACCGAAAAACAGGAGCATTTACAAGAAAAAACATGCTAAATAACATATTTTTAAACCGAATTGCTTTTATGCTATAAAACATATTTATACCTTTGCAGAAGTAAAAGGGAAAACCCTTTGATATTCAGTTTCAATAGGTATTAGTTTTTAGGTATAACAATTTTAAAGGTAATTAGAATGAAACGTTTAATGGTAGCAGTAGCCACAGTGCTATTCTTAGCTGCACCCTCATTTGCAGCCGACAATGTTCCCACCACTGGTATATGGAACAAAAACATCAATGTAAGTAAATTAAGTCAGTTTCTGGAACTGGAAGCATCTCAGCAAGAAGAAGTAGAAAACATTACTGCTTATTTCTCTAACCAAATGAGCAAAGCTACCCGTGCCAAAAAAGATCAGGACAAGAAGCTACACAATGCTGTGTACAGTAACTTAAAGTTAATGAAACAAACCCTTACAGCCAAACAGTATAGCAAATACATCATGCTGTTGAACATCACATTGAAGAACAGAGGTATTGAGCTTAAATAAGAGGGGTTATGGGAAAACAACATTATTTAATCGAAAAGGAGACTGTAATTTAAACTGTGTCAGTAAAGAATAAATTATTAACTTTACTAACACAGTTTTTTTTATGAAAGAAGAATTTGATTTTGAAAGCATTAAG
>NZ_QVMK01000110.1 GCF_010500995.1 Bacteroides sp. 224
CCATACCAATTCTCCTTTAGGATTACTAACTTCATCGTATGCAGTAAAGAAACCGTCGGTTTTATAACCCCATACTTCGCCCAGAGGACTACCTTTTTCTATCACAAGCTGTTATTTGATTCTGTCTCTTCTCAATGAACGAAGAAGAAATTATTTATTCCATTGGGTTTAGAAAAGCGGTGATATACAATATACCATTCATCTTTCCCTGGTATTTGGAGTACTGAATTATGTCCGGTTCCGTAAATTGGATAAAATGGACGTAAAGCTTTCTGTGATTGCTCGTGGTATATCCATAGGGGACGAATTGGAATATACGGAT
>NZ_QVMK01000111.1 GCF_010500995.1 Bacteroides sp. 224
ACGAAGTTAAATTTGATTCTACATTATATACTAATCCTCGCCTTTCGCGCAATGCAAGGTTGAGGCGGCTGTTCATACCCGGACCTCCAAGCATCACCATCTGCTCCATCAGCAACTGCTTTAACTGCTAAATAGTTCTGGCTGTTTTCGAATTGCTCGAAGGACCTAAAATCGGATTCAAACTGCCGGAGGTATTATCGTTAGAAGAGATAGATGCCATTATAGCCGCCATCGCTTTCGGCACTTATTTATCGAAGGTATTTCCTTTTCTTCCTCCTGTTACTACGGCTTTAGTTGTATTGACTATTATTACCTGCA
>NZ_QVMK01000112.1 GCF_010500995.1 Bacteroides sp. 224
ATGCAGTGTGTGGAAATGGCCACTACAGGTGTAGGCATCCTAACGGATGTATCGATCATCACATTACTCAATGCATCGGCGGCTACAGACTTGAATCAGGAAGATTCGCTTCAACTGCTAAAGACCCATTCAATTCAAAAAAGGTCACTTTGTTCTCCCTTGCCAGCCATCGGGAGCTCCTGCAGCAAGCTCGCGCAGGTTTTTCAAGGCTTCTTTTAGTTGCCTGCGTCTGAGAAGTTTAATAGTGTCGTTGTTCTTGCGAGGACGTATAAGGTTTAATTGGGCACCTTTGTAAAAGATGTTTTTCAGGTATGTC
>NZ_QVMK01000113.1 GCF_010500995.1 Bacteroides sp. 224
ACCAAAATGGCTCCTTGGGGACAACTCTTTAACAGGTCATAATTGATCGATCCCTTTGTTTCGGCCGTAGCCGGTATATGAAGAGAAATAACATCACATAGCAAACGTAAAAGCAATACTAAAAGTTTACTGTATAATGCTGTTTTATTTTAGTTTTATCAAAAAGATGCCATATCTGTGGATCATACGAAAGTCTGGGCACAAATTGGACTTCAATTTCCCGTGAATGAATACTCAGACTTCCTTGATTTCTATACTCAATATAGTTCCTATACTTACGACAAGGATTTATCGGTAGATTATGGAGCATCTGT
>NZ_QVMK01000114.1 GCF_010500995.1 Bacteroides sp. 224
AAGTCGTTAATATTGTTACGTATCAGCTTGGCGCGATACAGGTCTTGGAGAAATCCCCGGAATGTGGACCAATAACCGGCAGCTCTTTTTGCTTTTCAAAAAAGAGATTCTCTTTTTCTAATTCATAACATAAACATGCTTCGTAAGTACTTTCCAGTAATCCAAACTTACAAAACATACCTATTCGGGATGAGGATGGAAAAGAGATTCGCAAGGCCTTTATTCCGGACGAGGATTATAAATTACTGGATGAATTCTTCCGGGCGCACCCGACGGTATGCAACGGAATCACTTTCAACTCAAAAGTATATAC
>NZ_QVMK01000115.1 GCF_010500995.1 Bacteroides sp. 224
TCCATACGTCCTGTATCACCTACCATTACTGTGAGCATCCCCGAAAAGAGTCCGTCGTTGGAGTTGATGCTGATGGAGCGTAAGCTCATATCATTTTCTAAGTGGCGTTTCCACACAAACAGCAGCAATGCACATGCCCGATGATTCGGGCGGTAATATTTATAAGCATTTTCAACAATTAGTTTGGCTGCATCCTCAAATAAGCGCGTGCGATTTGCATGGGTGGCCACAATGGCCTCTACAATGTCTTTTTCTTCGGTTACGTGAGCAGGCACCGAAGCCATAATCTTTTGGCAGATGTCTAATACTTTTT
>NZ_QVMK01000116.1 GCF_010500995.1 Bacteroides sp. 224
AAATTTCCAAAATTAGTTCATTGTCAAGAATATGATACAAACTCCGTTATATCAATGGACGAAAACAATTCGACCCTGTACTCATTCATCAATGCCATCTTGGCCGATGTGCCGGAAGAGCGTAATACACTCCTTTTCTCCGCTACCATGAGTCCGGAGATTGCCCAAAAAAATCTATCACATATTCCTTGGATTGGCTCGATGCACTTTTAGTCTTACTTGATTTTGCAAATTATGAGATTATTAAAACTATCATTGATTTCATTGTGCATTATTATGAATATAGCTTGCAATCAAACTTCACAGAATCCGT
>NZ_QVMK01000117.1 GCF_010500995.1 Bacteroides sp. 224
CGGTATATTAATTAATGGTGCTGCAATTGGTGGTGCAATTGCTGCAATTTATTGGTTATTGATGCTTGTAGGTCGTACTATCAGTAGTTTTTGCTTCTTTCATGTTCTCTCCTTTACCTACCTTTATGGTGATTATACCTTGTTCTGCGTCGTTTTCTGTAATCGGACGAAGCAGTAAACGTTCTGTTTCGATGTTCATTTATTCTTGTTTTTTATTGCAAAAGCAAAGGGATTATAACAGGTGTATATGTCATGCTCCGCATAATTTTGATAATAGGATTACCGTCTTTATCTGTTTCAAAATTTTCGGTT
>NZ_QVMK01000118.1 GCF_010500995.1 Bacteroides sp. 224
GTCTTGTATGATTTTGCCAAGTTTTACATGAGGCAAGACGAATTTTTTTTGAATACCAGGCTTGATGTGGATCAAGCCCTCGTTGTATGTGTTTGGGAAAAGAATATTCAATGGGAGAACAATCGTCAACTATAATAACATTATTCGGACTAATTGATTGCAATTGCTGTAAGACTGTTTACTGCTAACATAACACTATTAATAGAAAGCCTACAAAAATAGAGTTGAGAGAGAAATGTCCCTGGGACAAAAAACAAACCAATGAGAGTCTTCGCCCCAACACTATAGAAGAGACTTACGAGCTTTGCGAT
>NZ_QVMK01000119.1 GCF_010500995.1 Bacteroides sp. 224
CGATTTCCAAAATGCTGATTTCTGGTAAGGTGACAGCAGGAAACACCATTGTTGTCGGTGTCGATGATAAAGAAGAATTAACATGGGATATAAAACATTTACAACCGCAATGGGAATACATATATATAGGGTAGCAAAGTGTAGTTCACGGATTTAATACACAGATGCACGACCCGTAGCAAGAGAACGCTCTTCGGGCGTAAGCCTCACCCACTCTTTGCGACCGAAAAACGGAGTATATCCGTTCACTTTTTCCATTGACTGCAAATGCCTTACCAAAAAACGGAGCATTGCCGTTCACTTTCCTGTTC
>NZ_QVMK01000011.1 GCF_010500995.1 Bacteroides sp. 224
AAGACTAAGGAAAGTGTGCTCAGACAGACCGTTAGCCTTGTGGGTGGAAACCCCACACAAGGCTAACGGAGACATTTATAGGAGAAACTTACATAAAAAGAATGATTTATAAACGGGTTGAATAAAAAATAATTAATAAACACGGAGTCACAAAGATACAGAGAAAGAATATAAACTCTGTGTCTTTGTGACTCTGTGTTCATTTTATTTATAGAGGAAAATTATATAGATTATTTCATAAGTGGATGTTCATAATTAGTTCGTATAGGTTCGGAAATGATTGAATTTGAACCGCAGAGTTACGCAGATTAACGCAGAGGATTAAGTTTTATACAGCATTGTATTAAAAACTCTGCGTTAATCTGCGTAACTCTGCGGTTCAATATAACTCAAAATTAAATTCAAAACGATTTTTATAACGTCTCCTGCTTCAACTGTTCCACAAACTTATCTATCCGTTGCAATTCTCTCACTATATTAATTTTTTGCGGACACGTAGGCATACACTTCTTGCATCCTATGCAATGGTTTGCCTGGCGAAGCTTCGGCACACTGCGATCATACCCCACAAGGAAGGCACGACGCGCTTTCTTGTAGTTATCATCTTCCTTACTTTTGGGTGTGTTTCCTTCGTTTACACATTTATTATAGTGCAGAAGAACGGCAGGAATGTCGATACCATACGGGCAAGGCATGCAATATTTACAATCATTGCAGGGAATGGTTGGGTATTTAAGCATTAACTGTGCAGTTTCTTCCAGAAAATCTTTATCATCGTCGGTTAAAGGCACGAGTGGCGAGTACGTGCGGATGTTATCTTGCAAATGCTCCATGTACGTCATACCGCTTAACACCGTTAGCACATGCTCCGGAGAACCTGCAAAGCGGAAAGCCCAGGATGCCACACTACCTTCGGGGTTACGCTGCTTGAGGCGAGTGATAATGTGATCGGGCACCTTAGAAAGACGACCTCCCAGCAACGGCTCCATGATAATGGAAGGTATATCGCGTTTCGTTAATTCGCTATACAGATAATCTGCATTCACATTTCTGCCCGTAGCATGTTTCCAGTCTGCGTAATTAAGCTGAATTTGCACAAAGTCCCAATGTATCTCATCGTGCAGAGTTAGCAAATAGTCAAACCCCTCTATAGTGCCATGAAAGGAGAATCCAAGTTTACGGATACGACCCGCCTCGCGTTCTTTGAGCAGGAATTCCAGCAAACCATTATCTACATATCGCTGCTTAAAAGCCTCTGCACCTCCATTACCAAGAGAGTGTAGCAGGTAATAATCAATGTAGTCCGTCTGTAAATCTTCCATCGACTTACGGTACATAGCCAGACCACTTTCTCGCGAATGATCGCGGAAGTTAGATAGCTTGGTAGCAATAAATATCTTCTCGCGCGGATGACGTTTCAAGGCAATACCTGTTGCCTTTTCCGACAACCCCTGAACGTATACAGGCGATGTGTCGAAATAGTTTACACCGTGAGCAATGGCATAATCTACTAACTCGTTTACAGTCTCCTGATCAACGATGTCTCCCTTTCCATTCGGCGAAGGAATGGTAGGCCAACGCATACAGCCATAGCCCAGAAGAGACACTTTATCTTTTATCTTGGGGAAAGTACGGTAAGTCATTTTATCTGTAGGCACGGGGGCAGAAGCATTATAAGCTCCTCCCGGTTCTCCTTTCGGACTGCATCCATAAAGCGCAGCCGTAGTAGTGGCTGTGCTGATACCTACAATCTTTAAAAACTCTCTACGGTTTATATTTTTGTTTTTCATTTTGGGTTAGTTATGAGTTACAAGTTACGAGTTACAAGTTACGGGTTACGAGTTACGGGTTACAAGTTATGATTATAAGTTCAAGTTTTTACAATTCTGCATAGAACTCGTAACTGGTAACTCGTAACTGGTAACTGGTAACTGGTAACTCATAACTCATAACTCCTAAATTACACGATGCATTCTGTTTCCTTCCACGTAAATGGCACTGAATGGGCGAGACGGACATAAATTCTCACATGCTCCGCAGCCAATACAACGCTCTTCGTTTACTACGGGTATTTTGGGAGAATTTTTCTTATCAGCATCCAAAGGAACCATCAGTATGGCTTCTGCCGGGCAATGACGGGCACAGTTACCACATTCTACCTCGTCGGTTAGTACCACGCAATTTTGTTTAATAAATACGGCACGCCCAATTTGTATGGCCGATTTCTCGGCAGTGTCTATCGGCTTTATCGCTCCTGCAGGGCATACTTCCGAGCATTTGGTACATTCGGGGCGGCAATAACCTCGTTCGTAAGACATTTCGGGCTGCATCAGTGTCATTAAGTTGTTCGAAGGGCGCAAAACCTGATTCGGGCAAGCCGATACACACAATTGACAACCGGTACAATGTTGAGCCATATTGCGCAAACTCAAAGCCCCCGCAGGCACAATAGGGGTGGTACGTTTGGGTATTTTCTTGTCGACGATAACCGCCAGTCCGCCATCTCCCTTTTCCTGCGCTCTCAATAGAGAGGTAGTTGCCATTAAAGCGGCTACAGAAAGAAAATTGCGACGGGTTTCGTTTTGTGGCTCAGAAGATTCTGAGCTGCCAACTACTTCTGCCTCTACCTGCTTTGTTGGGGTTTTAGAATAGCGAAATTTATAGCCGATGGCATCACGGTTACACTTCTCAAGGCAATTTCCACAGGCCACACAACGACTGTTATCTACTTTATATTCTTTAAAATTGATGCAGGAGGCTTTGCAGTTTCGGGCGCAGAGGCTGCATTTGTTGCATTTATCCGCATCAATCCGAATCTGAAATAAGGAATAACGAGAAAGGAAACCAAGTGTTGTACCTACCGGGCAAATGGTGTTGCAGTACGTACGTCCGTTTCTCCAAGCCAGTATAATAAGTACAATGAATGTGCCAACGGTAATCAGGAATGTTGGTATACTTTTGATCCACACATCAGTTCGATAGAAAGCATAACTATCGGCACGTTCGGCCAGGTAAGCCAGGAAGTTGTTCCCCCATTGCCAAAGAGGGGCAAAGAGGTTGTTGGCTATACGTCCGTAAGCACTGTATGGCTCCAACAAAGCGGCAACAGAGCCTATACTGGCCACCAGTGCCACGATGAACAGAGCAAGCATTCCATAGCGCAACCACGAAAGAGCAGGCGAGTAAGAGTAAGGAAGTTTTTTGCCTCTTTTCCCCATGCGTGCAATCACGTCCTGAAATACACCCAACGGGCAAATAACCGAGCAATAAATACGACCAAATACCAAGGTTAGCAATACCAACCCCACAAAAATGCCTACATGTAATGCCAACAGTGCGGGTACAAATTGTATTTTTGCCAACCAGCCAAACCACCCGTGTAGGATTCCTGTAAAGTCGAGAAACAGCAAGGTAATCAGGGTAAAGCAAAGAATAGCTAAAGTTAATCTGATTTTTCGTAGCATATTTATATTGTTTTTTATATAATGAAGGCGAATTAGTAGGATATGTTTCAAATGTACATAAAAAGAATGATTTATAAACGAGTTGAATAAAAAATGATTAATGAACACAGAGGAAATATAGCTATTCCCCAACCTCTTATGGGGCTTCTGACCAGGTTTTTGATTTAACCTATTAACGCCAAAGAGTAGAGCCGTCAAGTATAAAGAGTACACGCGTCAAGTATAAAGAGTAGAGCCGTCAAGTTTGGCAACTTGATAGCTGTAGTTTTCGGGGTGATATGGGGTTATTCACCCATATTTACTCCTCTACGCGAAACCATAAATTATTAAAATATCGAACAAGTTCATTTTCTTCGTTTTGTATATACCATATAGGATCGCATTCATTTAATAGAACATCTATTTCTTCATCTGCTCCTCTTTCTTTAAATCCGATAGAACTTTGAGTGCCTAAATTTAGATACATTTCAGCTTTTAAATTCATTTTGCTGCAACGACCTATAAAGATATAACCTACATAAGTTTTGTTATTATACCAACTATATGAATTTCTTCCACGAGGAATCATATAAGTATCTTCGCGACTTACTATCTCGTCGTCTGTAATACTAAAACGTTTCCTTGTTGCTCGCGTAGATTTTAAGAACATGCACGTTGTATATGTATGTAAAGTATCTATACGGGGAGTTAAGGATAGAAAATGGTGAATCATCAATTGTTTTAATTCCATTTTATCTTTCGGTACATTTTCTATCAGAATATAATTATTAAATCCACGAGAATCACTGTGTATTTTCTCCTTGCTATCTACTAATGTAAAAATAGGTTCTTTCTTTTGGCATGAAAAAAGCATGCATAACAAAATCAATACTAATAGTTTTTTCATCATATTGTTCTCTCTAATTATCGTTGTGTTCTTTTGATGTTTTGTCACAAGAAATATTTGATTCTATTTTAGTTTTTCTTATACTTAACAATAAGCGTTCAACAGGGATGCATATTTCATTTGTTTCGTGGACTGGAGCAAACATTTGAACAAAAAACACCTTGCAGTATACTGGTTCTTTTATCTCGGAAAGCGTCCCTTTTATATTAAACATAACTCTGTAAGAATATAGTTTTCCTATTTGTTTCTCGAAATATACATCACCTGTCATTATGATAATATTTGCACATTTATTTTTTTCTCTACAATGTATATCTTGATAAGTAAAATTGGGCTTATCTGTGGCCACAAAAAACAACATATATTCATATCCTGGATTGAATAACTCTAAGTTTTTATCTGATAATATTTCTATAACACCTTCTTCTCTTATATCTATCTTATCATAATCATTGACATCAAGTATGGTTTCAGATAGTTTTATATTTGGTGTTTTTTTTAATCCTATATAAAAAGGAATTGAAGTAAATGTATATAAAAATATAAATAGAAAAATAGTGAAAAGACTAAGTGATAATCTGTACTTTTTCATCAACAGACATAATATTGATATTGCAATATTCACAATGAGTATAATCAATATTAATAAAAACATTACTTCGAATTTTTAATGGATTCTTTTAAACATCCCCTTTGGATTCATCCCAATTATCATCATAGACCATTAGTAAGAGGCCTAAAATTAGGTAAACAAAGACATCCAGAGTGATGATTGCTGTACCGAGGAGAATATGTTTGGGGCATATTTTCATTTCAAACTCATCTATTTATCAAATATAGCTGATTTTCAACCAACAGTCTATTTCCAGTGTTTCGGTGGTGTATGGTTTAGCATAACCGTCTTCAACTACTATTCCTTTTATCGAAATATGAACACTTTCGTTGTGAATATCAATTATTTTCAACTGGTATTTGACAAAAGGCTCATGTTCGTAAAGATAAAATGTATCCTCTCGTTCATCGGATTCTTCAATGGTTGAAACCGTTACTTCCATTCCAATGAGTTCACTAATGTCGTTTTTTTCTGTTTCAAACCAGCGAATATCAATAGAAGGTGCATGCTCTTCGTTGTGATATTCTTTATCCTTTGTAGAAATATCCAGAGAAAATTGTATCAAATCATTTTCTCTATCAATATAAAAGCATGATTCGCTTTCGTCTATTTCAAAATCAGTTGAACCAAGTTTAAACATCATATTTTCAGTGTTATTATTTGAAGGTTATATATTTCTTCGGATATTATGCTTCATAACGTCATCCTTCTTTTTACCAGATTCTCAATAAATTCCTGATAGTTCTTATTTTCATTCTTTATATGTGGGAATCCGCCCCAGTCAAAGCAGAGGCGTAGATAGTCAATGAAATATAAATCACCGTATGGAGTGTTAAGCAGTCGGCTGTCGATTTGAGGTTCTCGAGTTATTTCGATTCCATAGGGCATCCCGCCGCTTACGTTGTCTTTATGGTAATAATCGGGGGAGATTTCAAGGTAAAGCGGAGAATCGTCTTCCTCCTCATCCCATTCGCGCGCTTCTGCCAGTACGATGATTTCGTCGATGTCGGCTATATATAGAGAGTCGGCGTATTGATAGGGTAATTTTGACTTCCACGAGGGGATGAAATTGACACTTCCTGCGTATCGGAGGAAAAACTCTAGTGACAGGGGGAGATAGCCGTAGGGTTTGATAAGGTTTTTCAGTGTTTCTATTTTACTTTCGATTTCCGCATCGGGTTCTTTTACTGAGGTTTCGGAGTTGAATTGATATCCACAGGCTTGCAATTGTCCGAAAATGATATTAATATTGATCTTTGCCATGCGTATGGTTTCTTTCAGTACTGCATGGATGTCTTTGAGAGGGAGTATGGCTTTGGATAAGTTATTGTTTGCCATAAGTTCTTCCCAGATTTCGGCTTGCCGTCCGTCCCGATACTCAAAGAGGTAATAATTGATTTGATTTAATCCTTCCAGAAATTCGGTGAAGCTGGCGCAATGGTATTCCCAATCGCCTTTGTGCAGGTTGTATTCTCCTTTTACATATTTGGGTACACGTACAAAGATTTGTCCGTAGTATTCTTCGCTAAGATCGATGCAAAATACATCTTCAATCTCTATGACGGCAAAGGGTATTTTTGTTCCATAGTTGAATCCTATATTATCAAACTCTTGCAGTTTCTTTTCAATGGTATCTTCTCCATAGGTTATGGGGAGGAATGATTCAAAGGGGTAGTTGATTTCTACTCCTGAACTCCAGTTCATATTCGGATAGCCGCCATTGTGTTTTTTGTAATGTGCCACGAAGTCTTCGGGAAGCTTGGCTCCTAAACGGTTCTCTAAGTTGGTGATATCTTGATCGGCCAATACTTGCTCGCATTTTCTGAAAGTTATTTTTTTCATTTAAATGGTGTGTTTGTTGGGTTTTTCATTGGCTCAAAGATAGTAATTATTTGATAAAATAGTATGCCACTCACAGCTAAACCAACGACACAAGATTCCACCCAACAACATATTGTTGAATGGTATCGAACTAATTCTCCATAAAGTTTTCAACCTCATAGGTTTTAATCAAATCCAGGATGAGGTACTCAGGCATCTGGTCACTACCCGCCTTTCCCAACCTATGAGTAAAGCAGCCACAGTGGATTATCTAAAATCTCATTTTGACCAGGATATACAGCTCCACAAGATATATCGTTACTTGGATAAGTTGGGCAACACTCAACAAGACCTCATTCAGCAAATCAGCGTAGAACATACCCGTAAGATTTTGGGCGGTAATATTGGTTTGGTGTTTTACGATGTGACTACCCTTTACTTTGAATCAGACTATACTGATGGTTTTCGTGAAACAGGTTTTTCTAAGGACGGTAAACATAGCCAACCACAGTGTGCTTGGTTTATTAGTTAGTGGTGGAGGGTATCCACTTTCATACTCTCTATTCAACGGTTCCCAATACGAAGGCAGAACCATGATGCCTATCATAGAAGATTTTGTTCACAGGTTCGATTTGGAGGATTTCGTTGTTGTTGCCGATTCCGGTTTGATGAATAAATCCAATCTGGAGCTTTTAGAGCAGAGCGGTTATAACTATATTATTGGTGCCAGAATAAAGAATGAGACTGATGAGGTAAAGCAATGGGTCTTTTCATTAGAGAAAGTTGATGGTGTGTTTTATGAGCACTTCAAAGGGGAAAGGAGATTAATCGTTTGTTATTCGGAGAAACGGGCAAAAAAGGATTATTACAACAGGCAGAAAGGAATCAGGCGTTTACAAAAGGCGTATAAGAATGGCAGTATAACAAAAGAGAACATCAATAAACGAGGATATAACAAGTTCTTAGACATCTCCGATGATGTGAAAGTAACTATTAATTCAGAAAAGATAGGCATGGATGAAAAGTGGGATGGCTTAAAGAGGTATATCACTAACACCAATCTTGCTCCGAAAGACGTTTATGCACAATATAATGAACTTTGGGTTGTGGAACGCGCTTTTCGTGTCACAAAGGGCACGCTTGAGGTCAGACCAATGTTTCATTTCAATCCTGTGAGGATAGAAGCACATGTCTGTATTTGCTTTGTGGCGTATAAAGTATATAAGGAACTGGAACGAATAATACGCCTAAAGCAAATCAATCTTAGCATAGACAAAGTATTGAGCATCGCCAGAACCATAACAACCATAAAAATTAATCTACCTACAAGTGGAAAGGTGATGAGTAAGACCATGATTTTGACGGAACAACAGAGAAGCATTGCCAGCCTTTTCGATGAAAAATTTTGGGAGAATTTATAGGGTGTCCCAGTGTCAAAGTCAGGAAAATATACTTAATCTATCCAGTGGTGATATTTCAAATTTATCAGCATCAATTGTTTCATTCCTAAATTTTCCCAAAGTATAAATTCGATAAAAAACAGTATTTTTGGATAAATTTATAGATTCCAAGCTTACTCAGTGATTAGGGATAGAAAAGATGTCTTTTTTATGATTGTGTTAGCATTAGCACCTAATCCTCATAAAAATCACAATTTTCACATTGTTTATAAATATATGTAATGATGAATTTTTTGCAGACTAAATTTTTAGGTATATCATCAGCTATGTTAAATTCCCAATCAGTCCACTTCAACAACAATTGATATTTAGAAATATCATACTCTGTTAAATACAATGTGTCATTCAATATTTTTATATTAAATTCCACAGTTGGGCTGTTCCTAACCAATTCTTTGTACAAAAAACGATCGTTGTCTAAGATATAAGAGATTGGATAATCAAAACTGGATTTATCTTTGGTATAAGCTTTACCATTCTCGTATGTGTGAAATTTGTATACTGTTTTTGCTTTCAATTTGGAAATCCAATCATCCAATACTTTAAATGTTAGAGAGTCAATCATCTCATAATTAGATTCTACCTCTGCTATAATATCTATATTCTCCCAACATCCAAGAATTTTTTTTGAATAGTCAATTTGAGATTGTGCAACTTGATTTTGCCCAAAGGAATAAGAAGATAATGATAATAGTATAAAAAGTAAATAACACTTCATTTTATATAGATTATTCAGAAACCGTTTTGATTTAATAAAAACATTTATCAGTAGGTAGTTTTTCTGTTTTAGTATCTTATTTGTAAGTACCACATTACTTAAATAAGATGCACCAAAAAGCTTACTCAACTGACCTGACTGATAAACAGTGGCAAGTTATATAAAAATGAGTAAATTCGGAAGCACGTAGACGAAAACATTCTTTACACTCTATCTAAGATGCGATATTTTATACTATTATTATCGCAAATAACACATCATTACTGATACATATATCAAAAAAAGCGGCCCCATCCGGAACCGCTTCTTTATACTATTTGATAAGTGAACTATTACATCAAGAATCCGAGTAAGATACCCGCAGCCACAGCTGAGCCGATTACACCTGCTACGTTCGGACCCATTGCATGCATCAACAAGTAGTTAGTTGGGTCATATTCCAAGCCAATTACTTGTGAGATACGCGCGGAGTCGGGCACAGCAGATACACCGGCATTACCGATAAGCGGATTAATCTGATTGTTTTTACCCAGGAACAAGTTGAAGAACTTCACGAACAACACCCCTGAAGCAGTGGCGATTACGAATGAAGCAGCTCCCAAACCGAAGATCAAAATAGAATCTAAAGTTAAGAACTGAGATGCCTGAGTAGAAGCACCCACTGTTAATCCTAACAGAATGGTGATGGTATCGATCAGCGGACCGCTGGCAGTGGTTGCCAAACGACGGGTTACGCCACTTTCTTTCAACAGGTTACCGAAGAACAGCATACCCAACAGCGGAAGACCGGAAGGCACCAGGAAGCAAGTGAGCAACATACCGATAATCGGGAACATTACTTTTTCTGTATGAGATACCACGCGGGGAGGTTTCATACGGATCAATCTTTCTTTGTTGTTGGTAAGCAAACGCATGATAGGAGGCTGAATCACAGGTACCAATGCCATATAAGAGTAGGCCGATACTGCGATAGCACCCATCAGGTTAGGAGCCAGTTTAGAAGAAAGGAAGATAGCCGTAGGACCATCAGCACCACCGATGATACCGATTGCCCCTGCCTGGTTAGGTTCAAAACCAATTAATAAGGCAATGATGTATGCTCCGAAGATACCGAATTGTGCAGCCGCACCAATCAGCATCAGTTTAGGGTTAGATATCAATGCCGAGAAGTCCGTCATGGCCCCAATACCCAGGAATATGAGTGGCGGATACCAGCCGGAAGTTACACCCTGATAAAGGATATTCAATACAGAGCCTTCTTCGTAGATACCTACCTGAAGCCCGGCATCCAGATTGAAGGGGATGTTACCGATAAGCATACCGAAACCAATAGGAATCAGCAACATAGGCTCAAATTCTTTGGCTACTGCCAAATAGATAAATAGAAGCCCTACCAGGATCATGATGATATGCTGGTATGTAGCATTCGCAAAACCAGTATAATCCCAGAAAGCAACTAAGTTATCTCCTAAAAACGATAAAAACTCTCCCATAATTATTCAATGATTATGAGGTCTGTACCTTCAAGAACAGAATCTCCGCTTTTAACATTAATAGCTGCTACTTTACCATCTTTGTGCGCGTTGATGTTGTTTTCCATCTTCATGGCTTCGAGGATAAGTACAGTTTGTCCTTTCTTCACTTCGTCTCCTTCTTTCACTTTGATATCGAGGATTACACCCGGAAGTGGAGATTTTACACCATCTTTTTTCGCTGCTTTCGGAGCGCTGGCTACCACTGGGGCACCGCTGCCTGTTTTCGGAGCAGAAGCCGGACGTTTAATCACTTTAGGAGCAGCAGGGGCAGGTTTGTCGAGTTCCACTTTATAAGGAGTTCCGTTTACCTCTACATGAGCGATATTATCTTCAACGTCTTTAATTACTACGTTGTAAGGGTTACCGTTGATTTTATATTTATATTCTTTCATTGTTATTTTCATTTATGATTCGTATCTCTCTGTTCCCTCTCCTTGGGAAAGGGTTAGGGAGAGGCTGTTATTTTCTTGGATTTTCGCGTAAAGTATAAATCTTCGAACTCCAGGGCGAGTAGGTACGTTTCACTTTATTGATGGTGATAATCATATCTTCAATATCGTGAACATCATCGAAGTACTCGTGCATAGCCATCGAGATAGCGGCAAATTCTTCTCCGGAGCGTTTTCCGAAGCCTTGTTCTTTCGCCTCTTCTTTATTTGTAATGCCATGTGCTTTCATTGCATTACGTTTACCCAGTTTAACGGAGATGTTACCCACGAGTTTAAACGATAGAAACAATAGAATTAAACCGGTAAACACAACGGTCATTGCCGTAAGAGCCATACCGAATCCGCCTGCGTCGTGTTCTTTGAACTTTTCTATCTTCTCGTTCTTGTCCAGCGTCAGGTTGTTGGTGCTTGGAGTTACATAGCTATTGCCACCTCCTTTTTGCATCCACTCTTTGCTACCATCTTCTACGCGTGCCCAAGAATGATCGGCAATTTGTCCGGCCGGAATGATAACTTCATCAATCAGCGTTTTACCATTCGAATCATACAATGCGATATAATTCTCTTTTGTGGGGTCTAACGTAAAGTTTACGTGGAATGTTCCCCGGCTGGGTTGTCCATCTGCCCAGAATAATGTGTGCTGACGTGGTTTGATGAGCGTCATCACATCTCCCTTAGGTATCGGATATTTTTTTGGATTGTCTTTATCATTCGTTAAATAGCAACCACCCATATTTACAGAAGCAAAAGAGGTGTTGAAGATTTCAATCCAAGCATTATGCAATCCGTAGTCGTCTTGATAGTTTTCTTCGTTGACTACCAGAATCTCATTAATGCGAAGACTTTTGGCACCTTGTGCCTGTATGTTCAGGCAAACGGCTGCTATTAACAAGATAAATATCCCAAGTTTTCTTTTATTCATAACTTCTTTTTAGTTTATAGTTCTGGAGTTTTTAGTTTATAGTTTTGGAGCTTTTTTCAACTTCAAACTATAAACTTATTAACTTCAAACTTAAATTTATAATGGAATATTACCGTGCTTTTTAGCCGGATTCAATAGTTTCTTGGTTTGCAACTGTTGTAGGGCGCGAATGATGCGGAAACGAGTGTTTCTTGGCTCAATTACATCATCAATATAGCCATACTTCGCTGCATTGTATGGATTGGCAAACAGTTTGGTGTATTCTGCTTCTTTTTCTGCCATGAATGCTGCCGGGTCTGGCGATTCTGCCGCACCTTTGGCATACAATACTTCTACAGCACCTGCACCACCCATTACGGCAATTTCCGAAGTAGGCCATGCGTAGTTCATATCACCACGAAGTTGTTTACAGCTCATCACAATGTGCGAACCACCGTAAGACTTACGCAGGGTAACTGTTACCTTAGGCACAGTAGCTTCGCCGTAAGCGTAAAGCAATTTGGCACCATGAAGAATTACACCGTTGTACTCTTGTCCGGTACCCGGAAGGAATCCCGGCACGTCTACCAATGTTACTAAAGGAATGTTGAATGCGTCGCAAAAACGTACAAAACGAGCGGCTTTGCGAGAAGCATTGCTATCTAACACACCGGCAAGGTATTTGGGCTGATTGGCTACCACACCTACCGATTGTCCGTTGAAACGAGCAAAACCGATGATGATGTTTTTAGCGTAATCTTGTTGTACTTCAAGGAATTCGCCATTGTCGACGATAGCACCTATTACCTCGTACATATCGTAAGGTTTGTTGGGACTGTCGGGGATGATTTCGTTCAATGAATCTTCTATACGATCGATAGGATCGGTACAGTTGAGTAGTGGAGCCTCTTCGAGGTTATTTTGTGGAAGGAAGCTGAGTAGGCGACGAATGGTAGCCAAGCCTTCTTCTTCGGTAGCAGCAGTAAAGTGAGTTACCCCCGATTTGCTGGCGTGTACGCTTGCGCCACCTAATTCTTCTTGGGTTACATCTTCGCCGGTTACTGTTTTTACTACTTTGGGTCCGGTAAGGAACATGTAAGAAGTACCTTCTGTCATCAGCGTAAAGTCTGTGAGGGCAGGAGAGTATACCGCACCACCGGCACAAGGACCAAAGATTCCCGAAATTTGCGGAATAACACCCGAAGCCATGATGTTACGTTGGAAAATCTCGGCATATCCTGCCAGCGCGTTGATACCTTCTTGAATACGAGCACCACCCGAGTCGTTGATACCGATACAAGGTGCACCCATTTTCATGGCCATATCCATTACTTTACAGATTTTCAGCGACATGGTTTCCGACAGCGAACCTCCAAATACGGTAAAGTCTTGAGCGAAAACATATACCAGTCTTCCTTCGATGGTTCCGTATCCGGTCACTACACCATCTCCCAGGAAATGTTTTTTCTCTTGTCCGAAGTTGGTGCATCTGTGTTCTACAAACATATCCAATTCTTCGAAGCTTCCTTCGTCCAGCAATTGGGCGATACGTTCGCGAGCTGTATACTTGCCTTTGGCATGTTGTTTTTCAATCGCTTTTTCGCCACCACCTATACGGGCTTTAGCGCGAAGTTCAATAAGCTCTCTTACCTTTTCAAGTTGGTTACTCATGATTTGATTAATGTTTAATTTTTATTTTTTAATGTTTAATTTCTATGATTGCTTTTTTCTTATGTCGTTTTCTTTTAGGGAGAATTCAACATTCAACATTTAAAATTCAACATTCAACATTGTATTCAGGCTTCACATAGTTCAGTCAATACTCCTTGTGTTGATTTCGGATGAAGGAAAGCAATGCTCAAGCCTTCTGCACCTTTGCGGGGGGCTTTATCGATCAGGCGAATTCCTTTTTCTTCGGCTTCGGCTAAGGCGTTGGCTACACCATCTTCTACGGCAAAAGCAATATGGTGCACTCCTTGTCCTTTGTTTTCGATGAACTTAGCGATGGTGCTGTCGGGACTGGTTGCTTCCAATAGTTCGATTTTAGTGTTTCCTACCTTTAGAAAAGCTGTTTTCACTTTTTGATCTTCTACAGTTTCGATGTTGTAGCACTTTAACCCTAAAACATTTTCGTAGTAAGGAAGAGCTTCTTCGATGCTGTTCACTGCGATGCCTAAATGCTCAATGTGTGAAATCTTCATAATAGAATTGTTTTAATCAATATTATAATGTGAGTTTTTAATGCAAAAAACTGCACAAAGAAAGTAAGAAAAAGCTGAATGGAGAAATATTTCCTCAATTAAGTTCTCGCGTATTATCAAATAATAACAGCGATTTGGAGGAATAGGCGGGGCTGCGGAAACTGCTGCTTTTTCTGTGGTTTATCGGGCTACGAATAAATCTTCCTCATCAAGTTATTAATCCACTTCCAGCGGATGAAGAACCATCGGCGGGTGCTGCTTTGTTTGCCGCCAAAATGCAGCACGAAGCTGCGAAAGCCATGCTTCTTGAAGGGTAGTCCTACGTCCATAAATTCGAGGTGGCGGTATTTTCTTTTTTTGGCATCTACCAAGGCGGCCCATACGGCAAGTACACCGGGGTATTGGGTTACGTATGATTTCGTCATTCCGCCCGAGAACCATAAGTAAGCATTCTGCCCGGAGTAGAGGCAGGTGGAGCCTCCGATGATTTTTCCTTTGTACTTTACTATAAATATTTTGGCCAGTCCTTTGCTGATCAGCCATTCGTCGGTTAGTTTAAAGAAGTTGCGCGAGGGGAAGTAGCGTCTGATTCGCGAGGAATATATTTTATGAAGCATACGCGAGAATTCTTGAATTTCCTCCGGAGAAGTGGCTTCGCTTATTTCGGCACCATTCGTTAATCCTTTTTTTATTTGTCTGATGCGCGATGCACTGAAGTACTCCTCTACGTGCTCTATGCTGTGGAGCGAGTTTCTGACTCTAAGCCAGTTGATGGCAAAATAATGGTTTAGCCTGAAATACTTGTGTCCGTCTAATGCATGCTCTAAATTACGGAATTCAATGATGAAGGAATGTCGCAGAGCATCTTTGGTGAGGTGAGAGAGAATTTCGCCAAAAATCAATTCTTTGTCTGCCGTTTCGTCCAGATATTCTCCAATGCCATACACTTCGCATCTTTTTCCTAAGAAGGGGAGTATATGGGTCTGTTTGCGCAAATTAGCCAGAAGCTTAGCCACAGGTTTGTCATCGTACGAAGCTACAATAAGTATAGGTGTGAATTCGGCGGCTTCGTATAAAAGAAATAAATCTTTGGAATGAAAAATATTACATCCCGGAAGGTCTTCCGGGATGTCTTTTCCGCGATAATATGATGTTAATTTCAGTGGCATTATCGCAAAGTTACGTTTTTTCTTTAAGCTTTACTTTTTTCCAGCCTCTTTTTTTCTTTTTCAGCCTTTTTCGCTTTTTTGAATTCGGCAGGTGATACGCCGATTACTTCCTTAAAAGTTTTGTAGAAAGTTGATTTACTGGTAAATCCGGCTTCTTTGTAAAAACCAAGTACGAAACGTGGGCTAATTCTCGGCTCAGAGAGTACGCGCACGGCTTCTTTCAGTCTGAAGCCATTTACGTATGTACTGAAGTTTTTGCCGGTCACATCGTTAATAGCTCTGGACAGTCTGTTGCGAGGAACATTCATGCGATCTGCAAGAGAATTAAGCGAGAGTTCCGGATCTTTGTACAGCTTGTGGTTTGTCATAAGGTTGCGAACTTCTGCAACGAGTTCTTTGTCAGATATAGTTCTCATAAGCGATTAATTGTAAAAATTGATAAATAAGCTTTTGCAAAGCTAAATAAATATTTTATATAATGTGCGTTTTGAGAAAGAAAATGCGTTTTTTTCCGAAAAAGAAAAAACGGGCTATTCCTCACGGAATTCCCGTTTCACCTTCACTTTAGCAATTTTTGGATTACTTACCTTTTCGCTACAAGATACCTTGTTTCCGGAGAAACATACAAGAGTAATGGTGAGAGAGAGTACCATGCTCTTTAGGTAGATTCCTGTAGGTTAGCTCAAGATATGCAGATGAACAACGATTAATCAAGCAATAAAAGACTTCTTTACATAGCTTGAGCTATAGGGTTTCAACCAATGAAGAAACAGTAAATTTTGTCATAGTTCATTCTAATGTTAGGTCAATCATTCATAACTAAGGTTAACATTACAAATGTACCTGTTTAAGATTCCTTTACAAAGAATATGCGACTGTATTTTTGGGGTCTTTTACGGATAAAGAATACGATATTTCTTATCTTTGCAAATGCTTGATAAAAATTATACTCAATATGAATAATTTTGATGAATTAATTAAAAAACGTCGCAGCACACGCAAGTTTACAAAGCAAGAACTTTCGCAAGAAGAAGTGGTTTTGCTTTTAAAGGCTGCCCTGATGTCGCCAACCTCGAAAAGAACCAATGCATGGCAATTTATTGTGGTGGATGACAAAGAAACGTTGCAGAAGTTGGCTCATTGCAAAGAGCATAGCGCCTCGTTTATTGCCGATGCTGCTTTGGCTATTGTGGTAACAGCCGATCCGCTGGTAAGTGATGTGTGGATAGAAGATGCTTCCATAGCCTCTATCATGATACAGTTGCAAGCCGAAGATATGGGATTGGGTAGCTGCTGGGTGCAAGTACGCGAGCGATTTACTGCTTCGGGTATTTCTGCCGATGAGTATGTGCATAATTTGCTTGAGCTTCCGTTGCAGTTGCAAGTGCTGTCTGTTATCGCTATCGGACATAAAGAGGTGGAGCGTAAGCCTTTTAACGAAGAGCATTTGCAATGGGAAAAGATACATATTAATAAGTATGGTGGACAATAATTAAACCGGATGGGAAATATAAAAAAAGATACTTCTATTGTTTTTATCGGTGCAGGCAACCTGGCTGTCAACCTGGCTAAGGCATTGTATGGGGCAGGCTTTTGTATCGATCAGGTGTATAGCCGTACGCAACAATCGGCCCAAACATTGGCCGACGCCGTGAATGCTACCTGGACAACTGATTTGGGCGCGGTAAATAAAAACAAGAGCCTCTACATTGTTGCACTGAAAGATGATGCGTTTCTCGAACTGCTCCCCGAAATTGTGAAGGGAAAGGAGGATGCTCTTTTTGTTCATACCGCAGGCAGCTTGTCGATGGAGGTGTGGAAAGGGTATGCAACCCGCTATGGGGTGTTTTATCCGTTGCAAACATTTAGCAAGCAGCGTGAGGTGCATTTTAAAGAAATACCTTTTTTTATAGAGGCACTTTCCGAACAGGACGGCGATTTGTTAAAGGAAATAGCCTCTACGCTCTCGGAAAAGGTGTATGACGCAAATTCCGAACAGCGTAAGAGTTTGCATCTGGCAGCCGTATTTGCTTGCAACTTCACCAATCATCTGTACGCACTGGCCAATGAATTGCTGAAGAAGTACAATCTTCCTTTTGAGGTTATTCTTCCGCTGATCGATGAAACAGCCCGGAAAGTTCATCTGTTATCGCCCAAACAGGCGCAAACGGGTCCTGCCGTACGCTATGACGAAACTGTTATAAATAATCATCTGGCCATGCTCGAAGATGAACCTTCTATGCAGGATATTTATAGGATGTTGAGCCAGAGTATTTATCAAATTAAGAATTAGGAATTAGGAATTAAGAATTGGTTGGGTGGTGATTGAATTTGAACCGCAGAGTTACGCAGATTAACGCAGAGTTTTAATTAATACAATGCTGCATAGAACTAAAACTTAATCCTCTGCGTTAATCTGCGTAACTCTGCGGTTCAATATAACTCTATATGATATAGAACTAATTACGAATATCTACTCACATAATTTTCATTCTAAATTGAAATAAACTATGTCAACAATCAACTACGATTTAACTCAAATTAAAGCTCTTGCCTTCGATGTGGACGGAGTGTTAAGCAGTGATGTTATGATGCTGCATCCGAATGGAGAACCGATGCGCTCGGTGAACGTAAAGGATGGCTATGCAATGCAACTGGCAGTAAAGCAGGGCTTGCATATAGCTATTATTACCGGAGGGAAGACGGAATCTGTACGTAAGCGTTTTGCTTCGTTGGGTGTTAAAGATATCTATATGGGGTCTTCTGTGAAGATTCATGATTATCGTGATTTTCGCGACAAATACAATCTAAAGGATGAAGAGATTCTGTATATGGGCGATGATGTTCCCGATATGGAGGTATTGCGCGAATGTGGTTTGCCTTGTTGTCCGAAAGATGCAATTCCCGAAGTGAAGTCTATTTCCCGTTACATTTCTCACTGCACCGGAGGAAACGGTTGCGGACGCGATGTGTTGGAGCAGGTAATGAAAGCTCAGGGGTTGTGGATGGCAGGTGATGCTTTTGGCTGGTAGTAATAAGAAACTTTTCTAAGAATAAACAAAATGTGGAAAAACAACTATAAACTAATACTTGCCTCTAACTCTCCGCGTAGGCAAGAATTATTAAAAGGGTTGGGGGTTGACTTCGAGGTGAAGGTGCTTCCCGACTTGGACGAATCATTTCCCGAAGAGCTGGTTGGCGAAGAGATTCCTCTCTATATAGCCCATTCCAAAGCGGAGGCCTATAAATCTTCCATCCTTGCAGATGAGCTGGTGATTACGGCAGATACCATTGTCTGGCTGCATGGAGAGGTGTTGGGAAAGCCTGTTGATGAAGAAGATGCCCGCCGGATGCTTCGTAAGCTTTCCGGCAATGTGCATCAGGTAATTACGGGTGTTTGTCTCACCACCTCCGCCTGGCAGAAAGGGTTTGCAGCAGTAACCGAAGTGACTTTCGCTACACTCACGGATGAAGAGATTGATTTTTATGTCGGCAACTATCACCCAATGGATAAAGCCGGCTCTTATGGTATACAGGAGTGGATCGGGTTTATCGGGGTCGAAAAGATAACGGGTAGTTATTTTAATGTGATGGGATTGCCGGTGCAGAGGTTGTATAGGGAGTTGGGGGAGATATAGTATATTAAAAACATAGATAAAACAAAATGTAATTTCTGGTTTTATCGTGTATAAAAGGTGGTAGTTAAGTGTGGCTATCACTTTTTTAGTATCGTATTGAAAGATGAAATATAATTTTGAATTATAAAATAACTATGCTATATTTGTATTGAAATAAACATAGATCATGAGAATATTTACAGAGCAAGCGTTAAAAGAGTACTCAGAAAATCATCCAGATGCTAAAGTGGCTCTTCAAGAGTGGGCTTTAAAAGTTAAACTAAGTGAGTGGACTTGCTTTGCAGATGTTAAGAATACATTTAATAGTGTTGATAGCATTGGTGATCAGAGGTATGTGTTTAATCTTAAAGGTAATAATTATAGACTGGTCGTCGTTATAAAGTTCACTATAAAGTTTGTTTATATTCGCTTTATTGGTACCCATTCGGAATATGATAAAATTGATTGTTCAACAATATAAAGTAATCGAACTATGACAAAAATTGAAAATGAAGCTCAATATAATTGGGCTATTAAAAGAGTTGAAGAGTTGATTCCATTGGTGAATGATGATACTCCTTTGGATAATCCTAATAGCATTGAATTGGAACTTCTTTCTAATTTAGTAGCAGATTATTCTGAAGCGCATTTTTCATTGGGAGAACCATCACTTGTTGACATACTTAAACTACGTATGTATGAGATGGGAATAACCCAGAAAAAGCTCTCAGAATTGCTTAATGTTAGCCCATCCAGAGTAAGCGACTATCTTACAGGTCGGAGTGAACCTACATTGAAAGTTGCCAGGGAGATGAGTAAAAAATTGAATATTGATGCAAATATAGTTTTGGGAGTATGAGTAGTGCAGAAGAATAAAATTCAAAACAGTTTTTTAGTTGTAGAAATTATTTTTCAATAAATTATCAAACTGTTTTTCTATTTCATCGCAGTTTTTGTGAGAAGATGAATACATAACTATTGCATAAGTTTCACTGTTAGAAGAGTTAAAAGAACCTTCCTTTTTGGCTATACTTCCATTGTTAAACTCGTTATACCATTTATCAAACAATCTTTTTCTGTATAATTGCCTACCATCTATACTGTCATATATCACCACAAGTGCAGACTGATTGTTCTCAAAGAACTTAGATAAAATAACTAAAATTGTATTTCTTACTTTATTTTCGATATCTTTACTTTTCTTGTTTCCCGGATATCTATCAATTATAAAAGAATAAATTGGAAATTTTACATCCATTGCTCCGGAATAATCAAGAAAAGTTATAATATAATCTACTCCATCGTCAGTTTTGAATACGTATGCATTCTCTGAATAAGAAAAATAGAAATCAAAATGGCTTACCGAATTTAATAGTTTCACTCTTGAATCCTTTTAATGTTCCATTCTTTTTTATGTACTCGCGAATAGCCTTTTTATCATCCACCATTTGTTGGATAACATTCTTTTTTTCTTTTGTAATGCTATTGGCTTTCATTATATACCCCTTTCAATTAAATGTATTTGCTGATATGTTTTGGTAATACAAAGATAATCATCAACCACGAAAATATTTAAAATTCCTTTTAGTTTAACGAATAAAGACTTTTATTTATACGTTTTCTAAATAATATATGGATATATAATAAAAGTCTCTTCATTCCATTAAAAATTCACCGCCCTTGGTTTTTTCTGTATTACATTATACAGCTTACGCACCTGATTTAAGTTGATCACAAAATCGGAATACTCCGGAGAATTATTCAGAGAGTGGCAGGTGATATCGCCATTTTCCATGTTCTGATGGATGATTTGCTTAATCATCACAGAGTTTTCGTACACAATTACCCAAAAAGGATATTTGTTAAGCCTTAAGCCATCTTTCCAATATATACTGTCGAGTTCGCGTGCCAGCACTTTGTCGCCGGGTTCAAATCCGAAACGGGTTTGGTCGTCCATGCTGTCGCCTTTGATTTCGAATGCCAGATAGTTGCCGCGGGCAAGTTGGTTCACTTCGAAGTTTTCGGTGTACCAATCATCCAAATTTTTTTCCAGTTTGTCGGATTCATTTGCAAATCTTCCGTAAGCGTAGTAAGGTACTAACGGTACGTTCATTCGGTATGATCCATTCCCTAAATCGTAGAATTTGATTCCGTGGGAGTTTACAGAAATAAGTTCGCCTTCCTCTGCTGAGTTAGTGATAGCGTCAATTGTTTGAGTGCCATTAAGCTTCGGTGCCTGAACAGTAGGTGTAGGAAGGTTGATAGGAACGATTTCTCCCGGTTTTGCATGAATATCTCCAGTTCCGGTCAGTATCCAATCGAGGTTGTACTGCGGAAAGCGTTTCGCAATTTTTTGAATGGTAGACCAGGAGGGTTTTCTTTTTTCGTTGATAATTCTTGTTATGGTAACATTGTTCCCTATCCCAATGGCCATGCTGAAGGAGTTCCTGTTCAGGTTTAGCTCATTTATAATATATTGAATTCTTTCCCACGGTTGCATAGTAAGTGTTGTTATTAAGTTTAGAAACGAAAATGCTAATGCTTAAAGCACAAAGTTAATAGTTATTGTTTTGTTTTGCAAATTATTGGGGAACGAAATGTGTTAAGGTTAGTGCTCTTTTGGTGTATGTCGAATCTTTTATCTGTCTGTTTATTAGCGACTTTTGTTTTGCTGCATGAATAGTTATTTGTCTCTCCTTTATATGTTAAAAGATGTATTTCGTGGATTCTCTTTCGAATCTTTTGCTTTTCAGGTAAATCTATTTGATTGACTGTTTTCATTATATATGCTTCTTTTGACGATTTTTTATTGCTAAGTGTTTTATAGCTAATAAATTGAGTTTCCATTGAAATTCTCGCTGTTTACTTCGAATTGCTGTTCGTTTCTTTATTAATATTCCAATTATAAAGTGATTTATTGTGTGGCAATCGAAATATATTCGTTAAATAGTGATAATGAGCGAATCTTTTTTAGCTTGATATAGTTTGCGATAAAATTTAAGTTAGTATGTTTGCACTGTCGAAACGATGAAGAATTGTCGAGTAATCTTTCTTAAGATATTTGAAAATGAATCATCGAAATCGCCAAGATAATAAATGCAAAATAGATAACTATTAAAAAAGAAACAAATGAAAACTACTCAACCTCTACAGAAAGTAATGAACCTGGCTTGGCAGTTTGTGCGTAATGATCATTATACAATGAGCGAAGCCTTGAAATGTGCCTGGCTAAATAGCAAGTTGCAAGCAGAAATGGAAAAACGTGTAGTGTGTTTCTTCTTTCAACGGGTGGATGGAAAGCAACGAATGGCATTCGGCACGCTGGAAGAAACCTTGCTACCACCCCTGAAAGGAACAAATAAAAAGCCTAATGAGGGTTTGCAAGTGTACTTTGATATCGAATTTGGCGAGTTTCGCTCTTTTAGAAAAGCTAACCTTGTGAGAGTAGCCTAATGACGCTCATAAACAATCCTATCGCCAACACCCGCAGAAGCATTGACTTTGTCGTTCGAAAACTCATTTCCCGGTTGGAATTCGAAGACGTCACCGTGGAAGAAGACCTGAACGAATGCTGTACCGTTTTTGTGGATATTGCCATTTGCAACTATGACTCTTATCCCGAAATGGAAATTACAGCCGTGGAAGTAATAAAAGACGGAAAGAATCACGAATGCTCCCTTCCAAATATCGCCGATTATATAGGTGGTCGGTTGGATGCTGCTGCGAAGAGGATGAATGCGGAGGAATTGAATTAAAACCACAGATTAACACGGATTTTCACAGATTAAACTATTCCACTACAAGACCAAAAAGGACAGATTTTTTAATTAATAATCTGTGAGAATCTGTGTTAATCTGTGGTGAACTCACTCAAAACAAAACAAAATATGAATGGATACAAATTAACCAAAAGACTAAAGGAAGTAAGAGAGAAAACACCCTTATCGGCAATCGACCAGGTTTTATTTCATGAACTGGCCTCTATCTGTAATGAAAAGATGTGGGAAGAAACATTTAATGTACGGACATCAAAGTTGGCAGATGCATTGAATATATCAAAGAAAACAATTCAAAAATCGAGAAAAGAACTCGCTAAGGCCGGACTAATTGCTTATACCACCGCTGCCAATAATCAGTTGGGATGTTCGTACTCATTAATGGAAAAAGTAATAAATGATGAGCCAACCAGGGTAACAGTTACTCCAGTTACCTCATCGTTGATACCTGTAACCAGGGAAGCTACTTCCTCGGTTGACCCCCTAACTGAGGAAGTTATTACCCCGGTTCCCCCATTTTCACCTATTATATATAATAAAACAATATATATAAAACATAAAGATACTGCGCCTAAGCGCAAATCTACTTCTTTAGAAAATAAAAAGAGTAAACAGATAGATAAAAGGGATCTTTCGACTTTAGATTATCCCCATACCTCGGAAGAGTTTATGGCAATATGGGAGGAGCTTGCCGGCACTGCCAAATGGAAAACCAAGAAGAATGGATCTTTGCAGCGCTCACTTAACAAGCTGGCAAAATACGAAGAAGCCTTCGCCATCGAACAAATGGAAAGAGCTATCGAGTGCAACTGGATGGGAGTAGTATTCCCCAATACCGATAAATATTACGAAGAATGGAAAAAAGCCAAAAACGATGAATATAAAAGAAATAATCAACCAGAGAAAAAGTCGGCCGGAATCATCTCTTTCGAGTTCTGACAAAACATACCAACTGCATGGCAAACCCATAGACCTGAATACATTCGACGCAGAGAGATTTTGGAAGTTTGAATTCGTAAAATCAATGAAGAAAGTATGTCCTTCTTTTGTGATAGATGATCAGAATAAAGCACTATTAAATACCCTTTATAAATATGCCTGGCGAATGGAAACGGGTACTCTGAACCCTACCAAGGGGCTGTTGTTGTGGGGAGGGTTGGGGGTAGGGAAGTCGACTTTGCTAAAAGGACTCCAAGACTACGAAATGAAGATGAACCGATATGTTTATCATTCTGAATGCCCCATCTTAGGGTTTCATCTGACGTCTGCCACCGAGATTGCTCTGCGCTATGCCGAAAAAGGAGTCGATGCCATTGTAGCCTATACAAGCAAAAGAAATCTGGCTATTGATGAGGTGGGGCGCGAACCTTTGGCTGCCAAACATTATGGAACTCAGGCAAATGCCATTCAGCTCATACTGCAACTTCGGTATGAAAAAAGATTCGAAGGGAACAGTCATCTGACAACTAATCTGGACCCCGATAAGGAATTCGATGTTTATGGCAATTTCGTGGTCGACAGAATTAAAGATATGTTCAATGTGATTAGAATAAACGGAGAAAGTAGGAGGTAGGTGTTAATTAAGAATTAAAAATTAAGAATTAAGAATTGAAATTGGGGGGATAAGATTATGATTACGAGCAAACATTTTAAAGAATTAGAATTTAAACGGTGTATTCCAACTTGTAGCTTACAGGATATGAATCAGCATTTTATGAACAAGTTAGATACGCTTCGCGATGTAGCCGGGATGCCGATTATCATTAACAGTGCATACCGCAGTGAGGGTTGGGAGAAATCTAAAAACAGGAACGGCAAAGGAGATCATTCTCAGGGGAGAGGAGTAGATATTCGTTGCCATACCTCGACCGATAGATACCGAATTTTGCAAGCGGCTATTCAAGTAGGGTTCACACGCATCGGAATAGCCAAAACATTTATCCATGTAGGAGAAGGGGAAAATTTACCCCGAGAGGTTATTTGGATGTATTGATAGTTGAATAAACCGTTCTTGGCTTTTTGCCGCGGGCATAAGAGTAAACTCTTGCGGGCGATCCAATAATTTGGCACGGGCGATTCAACAATTTGCCACGGGCATTTGAATATCTTGTTGCGCCCGTATAAGATGCACATACTTGCGAATGCGGCAATTTGCGGACGTAAGCGGACGTAAGCGGACGGCAGCGGACTTTGGCGGAATGAGCCGAAAATGACTTCTCTATCTTTGTTTCGGATTAGGAAAATAGAGAGCCTGATCGATTAAAGTATTTATTTAAAAACAATTTAGTTATGTCATTATTTTACAAAGCTTATCAAAGTACATTGAAGTCGCAAGATGGAATTCGCAAATTCTTTCCGCGAGTAATTAAAACAGGAGGAACGGTAGAAACTGCCGAGCTTGCCGAAGAAGTAGCCGAACGATCGTCTCTCACCCCGGGCGATACACAAAATGCTATCAACAACCTGATTCCTGTGATGCGTCGGCATCTATTGAACGGTTGCGCTGTGAAGCTGAACGGGTTGGGAACGTTCATCGTAGTTTCCAAATCAAACGGCAAGGGAGTGGACACGGAGGAAGAGGTGAGTGCCTCGCAGATCACCGGTTTGCGTATTCGTTTTACGCCTTCTTACACCCGTAATAGTATTGAAGGTACTACCCGTGCCATGTTTGGTGGGGTAGAGTTTCGCAAGTGGGGAGACAAGAATGCAAAAGCGGAAACAACCAATCCCGGTGGTTCGAACCCCGGTGGTGGTAACAACCCGGGTGGCGGTGATGAATTTATCGATCCGTCGGCTTAAAAAGTAGGCTTTTGGGGAAGCTCAAACCTATGAATTATAAACTTAAAAACGCAAAATTGAAATGAGTAAAGTATATACAAAAGGAGAATTGGCTTCCCTGTACCTGCCAAACGTGTCGATAGATACAGCCCGTAAAAAGTTGCGGGTTTGGATAAAAAACTGTAGGGATTTAGAGCAAAAATTAACAGAGATAGGGTATAGCCCATGCGCCAAATTATTGACACCTGCACAGGTGGAACTGATAATGGAGTATTTGGGGGAGCCTTAAAAACAAAAAAAACAATACGATTATGAAAATGAATAGTAAAACATGGGATGTGATTCTGAAAGCAATTATTGCAGTGGCAAGTGCGGTGCTTGGGGCGCTGGGGGTGCAGGCGATGAATTTGTAAGGAGGAGAGGAGTGTGAGGGAGTTTTCACCACAGATTAACGCAGATTTCACAGACTAAAATTCAAAAAAGCAATAAATAATCTGTGTTAATCTGCGAAATCTGTGGTGAACTCTTTACACAAACAAATTCACATTCGCCCCCTCAGCCCGTTCCATATAAGTAGCTACACCTCCAATTGTTACTCCATCCAGAAGTTCCTCTTTTTTCACTCCCATGACATCCATCGACATTTGGCAAGCAATAAATTCCACACCCTGCTCGATGGCTTGATTTCGCAACGATTCCAACGAATCGATTCCTTTTACTTTCATTATATGCCGCATCATTCGGCTGCCCATGCCTCCCATATTCATTTTAGATAGTTTGAGCTTGCGGGAGCTGGATGGAAGCATCATGCCAAACATTTTACCGAAGATATCTTTGGAAACATGAGGCTTTTTCTCCTTTTTGATAGTATTCAACCCCCAGAAAGTAAAGAAGATGGTTACCTTTTCGCCGGTAGCGGCAGCGCCGTTGGCCAGTACGAAGGTAGCCAGTGCTTTGTCGAGATCGTCGCTGAACATGATGAAGGTTTTGCCCTTGCCGCCGGTGTTGGGAGAGGAGGGAAGTGTGCAGGAAGGAATCCCCTTTTCGATGACTACTGTATACTTCCCTTTTTCTTCATTGTTAGATATCAGCCTATTGCCGGTGGTATTGCACCAGGCTTGTGCATCACGGGCAAATCCGGCGTCGGTGGCAATGATTTCCAGGCGTTCGCCCGGGCTCATGGTGTCGATAGATTGTTTCATACGTAGCACGGGGCCCGGACATTGCAAGCCGCAGGCATCTACGCGGATGGTTTTTATTTCAGTAGACATGGTTGCTTGAGGGGTATTGTTTTTATTGTTTTCTGAGGTTGATGTTGGGGTATTTGTAATGGGGGCAATGGCGGCCGAATAGGTTTTATAGCCTCCCAATAGGTTTTTGATGTTACTAAAACCTTTGGCAACTAATATCTTAGTGGCCTGATAACCACGCAGCCCAACAGCACAGTAGATGAAAACAGGCTTGTTGGTAGGCACCTCGTTTACTCTACTTCGCAATTCCTCTACAGGGATGTTTATAGCTCCGGAAATATGACCCATCGAAAACTCATCCCTTGTGCGTACATCCAATAGTACGCTTTCGTTTGCATCTGCTTGCTGCACTTCGCGCCAGGTGATAGAGGGCATTTCTCTGTTAATGATATTGGAAGCCACATATCCGGCAATTGCAATAGGATCTTTTGCAGAAGAGAAAGGGGGAGCATACGTATGTTCCACGCGCGTGAGGTCGTAGATGGTACCACCGTTTTTTATGAGTAACGCAATTTGGTCGATGCGCTTGTCTACACCATCATAGCCAACGGCCTGGGCGCCATAAAGTTTTCCGCCGACAGGATCGAACGTAAGCTTTATACTTAAAGGCAAGGCATCCGGATAGTAACCCGCGTGAGAACCGGAATGTGTCCAGGAACTTTGATAGGAAATTTCCATCTGCTTCAGGCGCTTGGCTGCAAGTCCGGTAGAGGCTACGGTTAGATCGAAAACCTTGGCGATACTTGTTCCGATGGCACCTTCATAGTGGGTTTTATTGCCGTACACCATGTTGTCGGCTACAATTCTTCCTTGTCGGTTGGCGGGGTTAGCGAGGTAGTTTAGCCAAGGCTTTCCGGTGAGTGGATGCGGAAATTCAATGGCATCACCCACGGCATAAATATCTTCTTCGGAGGTTTGCAGGTGTTCGTTTACCCAAATGCCTCCTGTTTCTCCTATTTTAAGATTTGCTTTTCGGGCGAGGGTTGTCTCCGGCCTTACACCAATAGAAAGGATAACGATATCGGCAGGAATCATTTCTCCGCTTTTAAAGTGCACCCGGATTTGGTTATCGTCTGAAGTAAATCTCTCCACGCTTTGTTCCAGATAGAGCGAAATTCCTTTCTGTAAAAGGTGTTGATGTACTTGCGATGCCATCGAAAAGTCGATCGGCGCCATTACCTGATTGCCCATTTCTACAATGGAGACGTGCGCTCCCGCATGATGCAGATTCTCCGCCATTTCCAATCCAATGAATCCGGCTCCTACTACCACTGCCTTTTCTATTTTCCGATCGGTAATGTACTTCTTTATCCGGTCGGTGTCATTAACATCCCGAAGAGTGAAAATGCCATTGAGGTTAAGCCCTTCGAGGGGTGGTCTTACGGGTGTTGCTCCCGGAGAAAGTAATAGCTTATCGTAACTCTCGGAATATTCGCTTCCATCTGCTTTTCGTATCTTCACGGTTTTGGCAGATGGATCAATATCTATCACCTCATTTTCAACCCTCACATCTATATTGAATTGATTACCAAACGATTCGGGAGTTTGTAGGAAAAGTTTTTCCCTTTCGTCGATTACTCCACCTATATAATAAGGTAATCCGCAATTGGCGTAAGATATGTATTTTCCTTTCTCCAGTAAGATGATTTGTGCTTCTTCATCTGCCCGACGGATTCTTGCTGCTGCAGTAGCTCCGCCCGCTACACCTCCGATGATAATATGTTTCATGATATTATATTATTAAGTTTGATGCAAAGATAGAGTAAATATTCGAAAGGAAGAAATTTCCAATGGAAAATTGTTCTTTTGTTGAATTGTTCCTTGTTGGGGCGGTTCTTTTTGCTATCAATTGCCGTCAGTTTTAACTGACGGATAGAAAAATATAAAGCCAGATCAGGGGATATCTTAGTTTGTTTCTTGTCCGTCAGTTAAAACTGACGGCAATTGATAGAGAAGAGGTGAGGTTTTATTTCGTAAAAAAGTGAAAACTTGTAGACGAAAGATCAGTTTTCTATTATTTTGTACTATTTTTGCACATGTTTTTGATCATGAAATTAGATGGACATTATATATTGTATGCCTTTATAGGCATTTGGCTATTCATTTCCCCGATGGCGTTTAATACTGTCTGGGCAAAAGATTTTATAGTAGTTATTGATGCCGGGCATGGAGGAAAAGATCCGGGAGCAGTCGGAAAGATATCTAAAGAAAAAGATATTAATCTGAAAGTAGCCTTGAAGTTAGGTGATCGGATTAAAAAGAATTGCCAGGATGTTAAAGTGGTATATACCAGAGATAAAGATGTGTTTATTCCTTTAGATCGCAGGGCCCAAATAGCCAATGAAGCGAAAGCAGATTTGTTTATCTCCATTCATACAAACTCGGTGGCTTCTCCTAAAACGGTGAAAGGTACTTCGACGTGGACGCTGGGACTTGCCCGCTCTGATGCGAACTTGGCGGTGGCCAAGCGAGAAAACTCGGTAATTATGTACGAAGGTGATTATCAAACCCGATATGCAGGCTTTAATCCGGACTCATCGGAATCTTACATCATATTTGAATTTATACAAGATCAGTACATGTCTCAAAGCGTTAGGCTGGCTTCTCTTGTGCAGCAGCACTTTAAGGGAACTTGCAAACGCGGAGATCGGGGAGTGCATCAAGCCGGCTTCCTGGTGCTGAAGAACACGGCAATGCCGGGTATATTAGTGGAACTTGGCTTTATTTCAACCCCCGAAGAAGAAAGATATCTGAATACAGAAGCAGGTGCTAATAATTTGGCAAATGGTATTTATTGTGCTTTCCTTAACTATAAAGAAGAACAACAAGCACAATCTGCTTCTATTATATCTGTTTTCGATGAAGTAAAAGAACAACCGAAAGAGCAACCCAAAGAACTACCTAAAGAGCAGCTCAAAGAACCTTTAAAGCCATCGACCCCGGTGGTTGCTACAAACGAAATTATTTTTAAAGTGCAAATACTCACAGCTTCTTCCGTGCTGAATAAGAACGATAAACGTTTTAAAGGTTTGAAAGACGTTGACTACTATAAAGATGGCAAAATCTATAAATATACCTACGGAGCTTCTGCCGATTATAACGAAGTTCTTAAAACGCGCCGTCGGTTGGCCGGTAACTTTAAAGGTGCCTTTGTTGTGGCATTTAAAAATGGCAAAAGAATAGATACGAACAAAGCTATTGAAGAATTTAAAAAGAAGAGAAATAAATAACAAAAGAATATATGAACTTACAGAAATACTTTACTAAAGAAGTCAGAATCGGAATAGCCGGAATTGTGGCTTTATGTCTTTTAGTATACGGAATTAATTATTTAAAGGGAATCCGGATGTTTCATCCTACCAGCTATTTTTATGTGAAGTACACAAATATAAATGGGCTGACGAAATCGAGTCCTGTTTTTGCCGATGGCTATAAAGTAGGAATTGTGAGCGATATTATATATGATTATAATAGCCCGGGAAATGTGATTGTAGAAGTAGATCTTGATCAGGATATGCGCATCCCGAAAGGTAGTTCGGCCGAATTGGAGACGGAAATGTTGGGAGGAGTAAGAATGAATATTCTGCTGGCCAACAATCCTCGCGAAAGACATGAAATAGGAGATACCATACCCGGAATATCAACAAGTGGACTAATGGGAACGGTTACAAACCTGATGCCTAAAGTAGAGATGCTGTTGCCAAAGATGGACTCTATCTTGGTGTCGTTGAATAAAATATTGGCAGATGAGAATATTCCTGCCACTCTTCAATCTCTTCGTAATATGACGGCAAATTTAGAAGTAACTTCTACACATATCAATACGTTGGTAGGCAGAGATATTCCTCAACTTACCAGCAAATTAAATACGATAGGAGATAACTTTGTGGTGATAAGCGATAACCTGAAAGATTTTGATTATTCGGCCACCCTTCATAAAGTAGACTCTACGATTAGTAATGTAAAAATGCTTACAGAGAGATTGAACAGCAGAGAGGGCTCAATTGGGATGTTGCTCAATGATACTCAACTATACAATAATCTGAATAGCACTACAGCTAATGCTGCAAGTTTATTGGAAGACCTCCAGAAGAACCCAAAACGCTATGTTCATTTTTCCCTTTTCGGGCGAAAAAATAAATAGAAAAAAAACTCTTATATAGATTTTATCTAAATTAGCGTGGGGATAAAAGAAGAATTTAAAAAACCCATTTAGAGATAACTAAAGGAACGAAAAGGCAACTTTTGGTTCCTTTTTTCTTTGTTGTAAAGAATGGTTGTTGTATGGGTTAATTTGCAGTATATCAGTTATTTGTGTCTTGCAAGTGGAAGAAAAATGTGTTTGTTGTGAACAATTCCATAACTCGCTGAAATTAAATGCTTTATTTTAAATGTAATAAATACAAGAAAAAAGCAATTTGTTTTTTTGAAATAAGATTCTCAATTTTGCATTCGTAGAAGTTTCACTCATTTATTAATTGTGTATTTACTGTTGCTATGATAGAATCTGATCATATCAGGTTGTGGAATTCATGTCTTAAAGTGATTAAAGACAACATTCCGGATACCACATACAATACTTGGTTTGTCCCTATTGTTCCCATGAAATATGAGAACAAAACTTTAACATTGCAAGTTCCAAGTCAATTTTTTTATGAATTTATAGAAGAGAAGTTTGTCGACTTGCTCCGCACCACCTTATATAGAGTGATTGGAGAAGGAACCAAACTAATGTATAACGTGATGGTAGATCAAAGTTCTCAAACTACTGTGAACCTTGAGGCTACCAATCGTATTGTTTCTTCGAATCCTAAACCAACCGCACAAGCGGGTAATAAAGCACCTAATATATTAAAAGCGCCTGCCGTGCAGGACTTGGATTCTCAACTGAATCCGGAATATAATTTCGATAACTTTATTGCAGGTTCCAGTAACGTGCTTTCGCGTAGTGTGGCAGAGGCCGTAGCAAAGAGTCCGGCAAAAACTGCCTTCAACCCCTTGTTTGTTCACGGAGTGTCGGGGGTAGGTAAAACGCACCTCTCTAACGCTGTGGGTAATAAGATTAAAGAGCAGTATCCTCACATGAGGGTTTTGTATGTATCTGCCCATTTGTTTCAGGTGCAATATACCGACTCTGTGCGTAACAATACCACCAATGATTTTATCAATTTCTATCAAACAATTGATGTGTTGATTATTGATGATATTCAGGAATTTGCAGGTGTTACAAGAACTCAGAATACATTCTTCCATATATTTAATCACCTACACCAGAACGGAAAACAGTTGATTTTGACTTCCGACCGCGCACCTGTACTTTTGCAGGGAATGGAGGAAAGACTTTTAACCCGTTTTAAATGGGGAATGGTGGCCGAATTAGAGAAACCTTCGGTTGAGCTAAGGAAAGATATTCTCCGCAATAAAATTCACCGTGACGGGCTTCAATTCCCGCCGGAAGTAATCGACTATATTGCAGAGAATGTAAACGAGAGTGTGCGCGACCTGGAAGGGGTGGTTATTTCTATCATGGCACATTCTACCATTTATAATAAAGATATCGACTTGGAGTTGGCTCAACGCATTATCCGTAAAATCGTTCGTTGCGAAACAAAAGCCATCACAGTAGATAATATTGTGGATACAGTTTGCCGCCATTTCGAAGTGGAGCCTTCTGTAATTCATACCAAATCAAGAAAAAGAGAAGTGGTACAAGTACGTCAGATTGCTATGTATCTGGCGAAGAAACATACAGATTCATCTTCTTCTAAAATCGGACAACTAATTGGAGGGAAAGATCATGCCACTGTTCTGCATGCTTATAAAATAGTAAAAGAGCAGTGCGAAGTTGATAAGAATTTCCGTGCCGATGTGGAAAGCCTGGAAACACAGTTGAAGAGGAGGGGGTGAATTGAGAATTAGGAATTAAGAATTAGGAATTTGAGAGATTTCCTTATGTAGCTTTTTTAATTTTCTTAATTCCTAATTCCTAATTCTCAATTCCTAATTACTCACTCAAACCCTTGTTCACGAATCACCTTAAACAAGTTTTCGGTAATTGCTTCATTATCTTTTTTGCTGTAACGAATATCCGTAAACACCTGAGCCAATGTTTCTTTTTGATTTTCTTCTATGAATTTCTTATTGATAGCTAATGACTCTTTGAAGCTGTATAGCCTGTCGATATCTGCCGGACTATAATCTTTATACGTTTCTTCGTGAATGATGCCTTCGATTGGTAAGCGATCTACAAGTTCGGGGCATTCGTCGGGATAGCCTACGGTAATAGTGGCAATAGGGAAAACTAATTTCGGCAGTTGAAGCGTTTTAATAATCATCTGAGGATTATAAGTGGTGGTGCCCAGGTAGCAAATGCCTAACCCTTTATCTTCGGCAGCGGTGCAAAAGGTTTGGGCAACGATTAAAGCATCCATGGCGGCATTCATAAAAGACTGGAAATTGTTGTAACCGGGAACGGCTTTTCGCTCTTCGCACCATTTGCAAAAACGATTGAAATCTGCACAAAAAGTGAGTACAACGGGTGCAGTTTGTATGGGTTTCTGGTTGTAATGAGCAGGAGATAATTGAGCTAACATTTCTTTATCTCGCGTTACTACAACGCTATAAAGTTGCATGTTTCCGGTAGTGGAAGCTCTGAATGCTGTTTCGAGTAAATCATTTAACAATTCGGAGGAAATAGTTTCCTGTTTGTACTTCCTGATTGTTCTTCTGTTTTTCATTGATTCCATAATAAAAATGTTTTTTGCAAAGATAGTTTAAGATCTGCATATAATGCATTTGAAGCCTTTTTATTCTTGTTAAATTTTCCTTTTTGGATAACTTCAAATGCATTTATCTATAATTAACTTTTCTTTTTGGAGAACTTTTTGTAGTCTCAGTTGTTGTTATTTTATTGATAATTAGCAATTTGTATGTTGGAAATGGAAAACTTAGTTGTCTGTTCATAAATACTTCTGTATTTGTTTTGATATAATAAAAAACATTCATAGTTTTGTGTCGCATATTCAATGAAAGGGGTAACTTCTACAAATTTGCTCTTAAAGATAAAAAACCATCAAAGAAATATTAAAAGTGGAAAAGCAGATTTATTCTTATGACGAAGCTTTTGAAGAATCTTTACGATACTTCCAAGGCGACGAGCTTGCTGCGAGGGTTTGGGTAAACAAATACGCAGTAAAAGACTCTTTCGGAAATATTTATGAAAAATCTCCGGCAGATATGCATTGGAGAATTGCTAACGAAGTTGCACGTGTAGAAGCAAAGTACCCTAACCCGTTGAGTGCTAAGGAACTTTTTGAATTGCTCGATCATTTTAAGTACATCATTCCCCAAGGAAGCCCGATGACGGGAATTGGGAACGACTATCAGGTAGCCTCTTTATCTAACTGTTTTGTTATTGGGGTAGATGGTGCGGCCGACTCTTACGGAGCCATTATTAAAGTAGACGAAGAACAAGTACAATTAATGAAGAGACGCGGAGGCGTAGGGCACGACCTTTCTCACATTCGCCCCAAAGGATCTCCCGTTAAAAACTCGGCGTTAACCTCTACAGGTATTGTGCCGTTTATGGAAAGATACTCCAATTCAACCCGCGAGGTAGCACAAGACGGTCGCAGAGGCGCACTTATGTTGAGCGTATCTATTAAACACCCCGATTCGGAATCATTTATTGACGCTAAGATGACGGAGGGCAAAGTAACCGGTGCCAACGTATCCGTGAAACTGGATGACGAATTTATGGCAGCAGCAATCGAAGGTCGCCCTTACCAACAAAAATACCCGGTTGACTCAACACAGCCAACGGTAACAAAAGAAATCGATGCTTCGAACTTGTGGAAAAAAATAGTTCACAATGCCTGGAAATCGGCCGAGCCCGGTGTTTTATTCTGGGACACAATCATCAAAGAATCTGTTCCCGATTGCTACGCCGATTTAGGATATCGTACCGTTTCTACCAATCCTTGCGGAGAAATACCGTTGTGTCCTTACGATTCTTGTCGTTTGTTGGCTATCAACCTTTATTCTTATGTGGTAAATCCGTTTACTAAAGATGCTTACTTTGATTTCGATTTATTTAAGAAGCATGTAGCATTGGCACAACGCATCATGGATGATATCATCGACCTGGAATTGGAGAAAATCGAGCAAATCCTTGAAAAAGTAGACGAAGATCCCGAAGAGTCTGAAGTGAAACGCACAGAACATGTATTGTGGGAAAAAATATATAAGAAGAGCGGACAAGGTAGACGCACCGGAGTAGGTATTACTGCGGAGGGCGATATGCTTGCAGCACTGAACCTGAGATACGGAACCGAAGAGGCTACCGAATTCTCCGAAAAAGTACACCGTGAAGTTGCACTTTGCGCATATCGTTCATCGGTTGAGATGGCTAAAGAACGCGGCGCCTTCGAAGTGTACAATGCGGAAAGAGAAAAAAACAATCCGTTTATTAATCGTCTTCGCGAAGCTGATGCCGAACTATACGAGGAGATGAAGAAATACGGACGTCGTAATATCGCTTGTTTAACCATCGCCCCTACGGGCACTACCAGTTTGATGACTCAAACTACTTCGGGCATTGAGCCTGTGTTCTTGCCTGTGTACAAGCGTCGTAGAAAAGTAAATCCGAACGATGCGCAAGTGCGTGTGGATTTTGTAGACGAAACAGGAGATGCTTTCGAAGAATATATCGTATTCCACCATAAATTTGTAACTTGGATGGAAGCCAATGGTTACGATCCTTCCAAACGATATACGCAGGAAGAAATCGACGAATTGGTAGAAAAATCACCTTATTATAAAGCTACGTCCAACGATGTAGACTGGTTGATGAAGGTGAAAATGCAAGGTAGAATCCAGAAATGGGTAGACCACTCCATCAGTGTAACCATCAATCTGCCAAACGATGTAGACGAAGAACTCGTAAACCGTTTGTACGTAGAGGCTTGGAAATCGGGTTGTAAAGGTTGTACTGTGTATCGCGACGGATCTCGTTCGGGGGTTCTTGTTTCGACAAAAGATGATAAAGGCGGAGAACTGCCTCCATGCAAACCGCCTACAGTAGTGGAAGTGCGTCCGCAAAGTCTGGAAGCCGATGTGGTAAGATTCCAAAACAACAAAGAAAAGTGGGTAGCTTTCGTTGGCTTGCTCGATGGCAGACCTTACGAAATCTTTACCGGGCTTCAGGATGACGACGAAGGTATTTTGCTTCCCAAAACCGTGGTTAGCGGAAAGATCATTAAAAGTGTAGATGAAAACGGAGCCAAAAGATACGACTTCCAATTCCAGAACAAGCGCGGTTACAAAACCACCATCGAAGGACTTTCTGAAAAGTTCAACAAAGAATACTGGAACTATGCAAAATTGATTTCCGGCGTACTTCGTTGGAGAATGCCAATCGAACAGGTTATTAAATTGGTAAGTTCGCTTCAGTTAGACAGCGAAAACATTAATACCTGGAAGAATGGGGTGGAACGTGCCTTGAAAAAATATATTCAGGATGGCACCGAAGCCAAAGGAAAGAAGTGTCCGAACTGTGGCAATGAATCCTTGGTGTATCAGGAAGGATGTTTGATTTGTAAAACTTGTGGATCATCCCGCTGCGGATAATCGAATATAGAAAACATATTTTTAAGAGTAGAGCCGTTAAGTCCACAAACTTGACGGCTCTACTTTTAAGAGTACACGCGTCAAGTTCAAAGAGTAGACGTGTCAAGTGTAAATTCAAAAAATATTCATCACAGAAGAAAGATAGGGGGAAAGTTTGTTATTGATAATTTAATTCCGAAGAATAATAGCTACATTTGTATGGTTGTAAATTAATTATTCAACAGTATGGGAAAGATTAAAATAAAATATTTCGGTCCTATCAGAGAAGGTTATTTAGAAGATGATGGTTTTATGGACATCTCTAAAGTGACGTTTTTTATAGGAAATCAGGGAAGTGGTAAAAGTACTGTTGCTAAACTTATATCCACTTTTTCATGGATCGAAAAGGTAATATTCCGAGGTGATTATGAAGAAGAATGGTTCACACGGGAAGGAATATTAAGAGAAAACTATTGTACTTATCATCGAATTGAAAACTATTTTCGTCCTGATACATATATTGAGTACCAAGGAGATGCATATACTATAAAATATGAAAATAATGGAGTAAGTATCTCTAAAACCGACAATAATGAATATGAACTGCCGCAGGTAATGTATATTCCGGCTGAACGAAATTTTCTGGCTTATGTTGAGGACCCGCGAAAATACAAAGATATATCAGAGTCGTTGGTAGAATTTTTGGGTGAATATATAAAAGCATATCGAAAATCGGAAAAGGCTGTATCTCTTCCTATCAACGGAGTGACTATTGAATATGAAAAGTCGAATGATCTGGTTTACATCAAAGGTCGTGATTATCGTATTAAGCTTTCTGAAGCATCAAGCGGTTTTCAATCAGTAGTTCCACTTTATTTGGCATCAAAATACCTTTCAGATTCAATCAAAGATTTTAAAAAGAATGTTTCAATGAGTAGTGAGGAGGAAGAACGCTTTGCTAAACTAACAGCGGATGTTCTTGCTGATTCTTCGCTCACTGATAAGCAAAGGCGAATTGTGCTCTCTCAGTTAGGTAAAAGATTTAATAAAACGGCTTTTATTAATATTGTAGAGGAGCCGGAGCAAAATCTGTTTCCTACATCACAGTGGGAGATGTTGCAAAGTTTGTTGTCGTTTAGTAACGAAGAGAAAGGGAATAAACTAATTGTTACTACGCATAGTCCTTATCTGATAAATTATTTAACGCTGGCTGTGAAGGCTGCAATTCTGAATAAGAAAATTGAGAGTGATAAATTGAGAGAGGAACTCGGGCAGATTATTGCATTGAATTCTGTTGTTGCCCCGGAAAACTTATCTGTTTTCGAACTGAATGAAGAAAACGGAACAATCAGAAAGTTGGAAACTTATAAGGGGCTGCCTTCCGATGAGCATCAACTGAATGAGAAATTAGAAGAGAGTAACGATTTATTTGCTGCTTTACTGGAAATTCAACAGAAATTATGAGTACAGTTTTTTTTCCAATTGATAAGAAGGCTGTTTCTGATAAAAAACGTTTTGGTCTTTGCGATAATCCGCCACCACCACATAATCCGGCCTATTTAGATGAAAAGAATGGTGAATTGTGGATTGCGGTTGTTGAAAATGATTCGTTGGAATCAATTACATTTTATCCTTTGGATAATTGTATTGTATTAAAACGTGCTGATGAAAAGAAAGCTAAATGTTGCGACGCAGTTCTGGTGCATGATTCTACGGTTATCTTTGTGGAGTTAAAGCAGAGAACAGAGCGTGGAAAGACTTGGATTGTAGAGGGCGAAGAACAGTTGAGAAGTACCATAACTCACTTTAACGAGAGTAGTGAAGCAGAGAATTACGAAATAAGAAAAGCATATATAGCTAATAGTGAACGGCCAGTTTCTAAAAAGTCATGGTTGCTACGTATGGAGCGTTTCTTTGATGAAACAGGATATATCTTGAGAATAGGAAACAGGATAAAGATTAACGAAGCAGCTTTATAGGTGTCGTAAACTAATTTTGAACATATACTTATATCTGATATGATACTATCATTCCATATAGAATATAAAACAAACTGGGGAGAAGAAATTAAAGTAATAGGTTCTATTCCCGAATTAGGCAATGGCGATATTCAAGAAGCTGTTACTTTGCACACAGAAGATGGTGTGTATTGGTGGATTGAATTGGAAGCTCAACACCCTGCCAACCACCTGATTCAATATAATTACTATCTATATAGAGGAAACGAAATTATTCGTATGGAATGGAAAGCCCTTCCTCGTTTCATTCATCTATCGAGCGATATAAACAAAGAGTATAAAATGCACGATCATTGGCGCAACTTGCCCGATCAGCAATACTTTTATAGTTCGGCGTTTTCAGAGTCTCTGTTGGCTCGTACTAATCGGGAGAAAACGACAGAGAGTTACCGGAAGGGGCTTGGTATCCGAACCATGTCTCCTCGTATCAGTAAAGATTATTGCCTGGCTATTTGTGGTAATCAGGATGTATTGGGCAATTGGAACCCGGATAAAGCCTGCTTAATGAGCGACGCAAACTTCCCGGAATGGGAGGTAGAGCTGGATGCGCACTCATTAAAATTCCCTATCGAATACAAATATGTTCTTTATAATAAAAAAGAGAATAGAGTAGAAGAATGGGAAAGTGGCTCGAACCGACAGATATCCGACCTTGAAATACGGGAATATGAAACGCATATTATTTCGGATCAATATGTAAACTTCGATTTTCCTACATGGAAAGGGGCTGGTGTGGCTATTCCTGTTTTTTCGTTACGATCGGAGAATAGTTATGGAGTAGGAGATTTTGCAGATTTAAAGAAGATGATTGACTGGGCGGTTGTTACCAATCAAAAGGTTGTACAAATTTTGCCTGTTAATGATACTACCATGACTCACACATGGACGGATTCTTACCCTTATAATAGCATTTCTATTTATGCTTTCCACCCCATGTACCTGAATCCGGATAAGATGGGTGTTTTAAAAGATCCTGAAAGAGCAGCCGGCTATGAGCAAAGGCGAATAGAATTGAACGCATTGCCCGTTATAGATTATGAAGCAGTGAATGCACTGAAGTGGGAGTATTTTTATGAACTTTTTGCGCAGGAAGGAAATGAAGTGCTTGCTTCCGATTCTTTCAGACTATTCTATATGGCCAATAAAGAATGGCTTCAACCATACGCGGCATTTAGCTATTTGCGCGATCGGTATAATACGCCCAACTTTCATAAATGGCCCGAGTATTCCAACTACAATGCTCATGAAATAGAAATGCTTTGTCAACCGGGCAGTGCTTATTATGCTCAGATATCAATTTATTATTATATTCAGTTTAACTTGCATATACAGTTGAAAGAGGCTTCCGAATATGCACGTGCCAACGGAGTGGTGCTGAAAGGAGATATACCAATCGGCATCAGTCGCAACAGCGTAGAGGCTTGGACGGAACCTTATTACTTTAACCTGAACGGGCAAGCAGGTGCTCCCCCCGACGACTTTTCTGTAAACGGACAGAATTGGGGGTTCCCTACCTATAATTGGGATGTTATGGAGAAAGACGGCTATAAATGGTGGATGAAGCGTTTCCGCAAAATGTCGGAGTACTTTGATGCTTATCGTATCGACCATATTTTAGGCTTCTTCCGTATTTGGGAGATACCGCTGAATGCCGTCCACGGATTGTTGGGGCAGTTTGTTCCTGCACTTCCGATGACTCGCGAAGAGATTGAAAGTTATGGTTTGCCATTTCGCAACGACTTCCTGGAACCTTATATTCATGAATCTTCCTTGCAACAAATATTCGGGCAGCATGCCGATTACGTAAAGCAAACCTTTATTGAATGTACTGATAAGTGGGAGGTGTACCGTATGCGACCGGAGTATGATACCCAACGCAAAGTAGAGGCTTTCTTTGCCGGTAAAACAGACAGTGACAGTATTTGGATTCGCGACGGACTGTATTCGCTGATTAGTGAAGTGCTGTTTGTGCCCGATCATCGGGAACCTTTCAAATATCATCCTCGCATCAGCGTACAAAAAGATTTTGTTTACCAATCACTGTCCGACTCGGAAAAAGGGGCTTTTGATTATTTGTATGATCAGTATTTCTACCACAGGAATAACGAGTTCTGGCGCGGGCAAGCCATGAAAAAGCTACCCGGGTTAACGCAATCTACCCAAATGCTTGTTTGCGGAGAAGATTTAGGGATGATTCCCGAAAGCGTGCCTCAGGTGATGAACGATTTGCAAATTCTGACTTTGGAAGTGCAAAGAATGCCAAAGAAAGCTTTTCAGGAGTTCGGTAGCTTATCCGAATATCCTTACACCTCTGTTTGTACCATTTCTACACACGATATGTCTACCCTGCGAGGATGGTGGGAAGAGAATTACCAACAAACGCAGCGCTATTTTAATGAGGTGCTGGGGCATCATGGCATAGCTCCTGTTACTGCCGATTCTGCAATATGCGAAGAAGTAGTCAGCGCTCATTTGCGTAGCCATTCAATGTTGTGTATTCTGATGTTTCAGGATTGGATGTCTATTGATGAACAGTGGAGAAATCCGAATGTACAAGAAGAACGGATAAATGTGCCGGCTAACCCCGAAAATTACTGGCAATACAGAATGCACATTACGCTGGAACGGTTAATAGAGTTGGATAACTTCAATGAGAAGGTCAGAGAGTTGATAAATCAATCCGGAAGAAACCCCGAAAAGTAGTCTGGAAGTAGGAAAATGTTTTCATATTTGTTGTGCCTGGTATTGTTGCGGCCGTGGCAAAGTTCTGTTGCGGCCGTGGCAGAATCTTGTTGCGGCCGCGGCAAAATCTTGTTACGGCCGTTGCGAAATCTTGTTGCGGCCGTGGCAAAATCTTGCTAAAGCAATCAAAAATATGCCGCAGGGGGAAGTTTATTCAACGAAGATTGAATAAAATCGGTTAGTTGATGTTATATTTGCGCAGGTATTTTGAATACGTAACGGTTTCATCTTTGTGAAGATTATGCCTCAATTTGTGGCGCAGAAAGATTTAATTCCACCCCCTCGCAAACCGAAAGAAAAAGAAGAAAAAGACAAAATAACTATAAATAACAATTGAAATTATGAATATAAAAGATTCCTATATCCTATTGAATAATCTCTCGTTTCATGCGTATCATGGAGTTTCTCCGCAAGAAACGAAAGTAGGCAATGTTTTCATTCTCGATCTTAAGCTTAAAGTAGATTTACGAAAAGCCATGAGAACGGATTTGGTATCGGATACAGTGAGTTATGCCGATGTTTTTCAATCCGTTTCGGAAGAGATGGCAATCCCTTCTTTATTATTGGAAAATGTGTGCGGACGTATTGCACAGCGTATCTTTATTGATTTTCCTGCTGTAGAAGAAGTTAAGATAAAACTGTGCAAACGGAATCCACCTATGGGAGCCGATATAGAATCGGCAGGGGTTAAGGTGCGTTGTATCAGATGATTCTTAGCTGAATGCCCGGTAAAGCGCTTCCCAATTCTTAGCCAACTCTTCCATAGAGCTAAACAGTACATCGGCACCTGCATCAAGCAGAATATGGTCTTCCAAAGGTCCGGTATTTACTGCTATGGTAAATACTCCTGCTGCAACGGCTGCTTCCACACCCAGAGGGGCGTTTTCTACTACAATGGCTTCGCTGGCTTGGAAATTACCTTTTTTTAGTGCCATCAGGTAAGGTTCCGGATGAGGCTTTCCGTGTTTTACATCGAATGCCGTAACCATTAATTCTTTTTTGAATGTATGCGGGAAGTTTTGTTCCAAACGACTTAGCAAGGAGGTTTGTCCCGATCCGGTTACAATCATGGGAGTGAGATTTTCCTTCTTTACTTTAGCAAGTACCTCTGCTGCGCCTTCCATAGCTTTGGCTTCGGGATAGCTATTAAAGATTTTACTTTTAACGGCATATATACCTTCAACCTCTTCGGCAGAAACCGATTTCCCGAATTGACGCTGACTAACGAGATTAATAGTGCCGGCTCCTGTGCGTCCTTCATGAAGATAGGCTTCCGCTTCGCTGAAATCGAAACCATAATCAGTCATTACCTGATGCCAAGCTTTGGCATGGTAGGGCATGGAGTTAAACAATACGCCGTCCATATCGAACAGTACGGCTTTTAAGTCAATTTTATTATAGGAATGTTTTTGAAGATATCGTTGTATAGCTTGCTGATACATTATTTCATAATTTTTTTGGATGTGCAAAGTTAGTTATTATTGCTTATATTGCTGAGTATCTTCCTCTTTTTTTGTGATTCTCAAGATAATGTGTATTTTTGCAGAGTTATCAACCAATATACTTTATGAAAAACCAGTTGATATTAATTCTTTTTTCGATATTGCTTTATGGTTGCTCAGAAGCTGAGGCAGAAACTCCGATACTTGAATTAACAGGAGTATATACCAATGAAAGTGATACTAATTATGCGAACACTTTAGATCAATTGCCTACTTTAAGTGTGGGAGATGAGATAGACATAAGTTTTTATCTAAATGGAAATGGAAACAATTTAAGAAGTTTTGTTTTAAAGAATAATAACTCGGCTATTAAAACGAAATTCTTTTTTTATGGAGATGATATCTCCGATGATTTTTCCGATCTTACTAATGGAGTTGTTGGCTTTGTAGATATTCCTGAAACAGAGATTGCCGTAAAAGCAACCATTCTGGAGGTTACTGAAGAAAACCCTGTATTATCTTTCTATTTATCTTCTAAGGCTGTGAATTGTGAAGGGGCTTCCTTTAAACTGGAAATACCTGTGGGAGAGAAAGTTGTAAATAATGAGTGATCTATAAATGGTGGAATGGGGGTGTGTCATGACTTTATGAAACACCCCCAATGTTTTTTATAATCTTGCTTGTATCGCTTTAGATTCTTCTTCGTATCCCGGTTTGTTTAACAGGGCAAACATATTCTTCTTATACGCTTCTACACCCGGTTGATCGAATGGGTTAACCCCCAACACATATCCGCTTATTCCGCAACCAATTTCAAAGAAATAAAGAAGCTGACCGATATTGTATTCGTTAAGTTCGGGGATGGTGATGCGTAAATTAGGCACTCCACCGTCTACATGAGCAATTTGTGTTCCTAATTCGGCCATTTTGTTTACTTCGTCTACACGTTTACCTGCAAGGAAGTTCAAGCCGTCAAGGTTAGCTTCATCAGAAGGAACAGACAGGCTATGGTTTGTTTTCTCTACAGAAATAACGGTTTCGAAAATGGTGCGTTCACCTTCCTGAATCCATTGACCCATAGAATGTAAATCGGTAGAGAAATCTACAGCAGCGGGGAAAATACCTTTGTTTTCTTTTCCTTCCGATTCTCCGTATAATTGTTTCCACCACTCACTTACATAATGCAGTTTGGGGTTGTAGTTAACTAAGATTTCAATTTTCTTTCCGTTCTTATATAGCTCATTGCGGGTAGCAGCATAAATGGCAGCGGGATTCTTTTCGAAAGGAACATCCATTCCGCAAGACTTTTCCATATCGACAGCTCCGGCAACCAGCTTTTCGATGTCATATCCGGCCACGGCAATAGGCAATAAACCTACCGGAGTAAGTACAGAAAAACGTCCGCCTACATTGTCGGGGATAATGTATGATTTGTAACCTTCCTGATCGGCGGTGATACGTGCAGCACCTTTTTTTTCGTCGGTAACGGCTACGATAACCTTTTTAGCCATGTCTTTACCTCTTTGATCTTCGCATTGTTTTTTGAGAAGACGGAAAGCCAAAGCTGTTTCGGTAGTAGTACCGGATTTGGAAATATTGATTACCCCAAACTTTTTGTCTTTTAAGAAAGTAGTCAGTTCATATAAGTAATCTTCGCCAATGTTATGTCCTGCATAAACAATTACCGGATTCTTTTTATCTTCCTGCAACCAGCTAAAGCTGTTGGCAAGCGCCTCAATTACGGCACGTGTTCCCAAATAACTTCCACCAATGCCGGCTACAACTACTATTTCGCAGTTTTCCTTTAAAACCTGAGCTGTAGCTTTAATGTCTGCCAGAAATTCTTTGGTAATAGAAGAAGGGAGATGCAACCATCCTAAGAAGTCGTTTCCTTTACCGGTTCCTTTTTCAAGAGCTTCCTGAGCTGCTTTCACTTTAGACTCGTATGAAGCAACTGCTTCTTTAGAAATAAATCCAAGAGTTTTTTCAATGTTTAAAGTAATCATATTATATAGTTTAAGTTGAGAGTTGAGAGTTGAGAGTTGAGAGATTCGATGCCGCATGGTAACTTTCAACTCTCAACTCTCAACTACCTAAATGAATCCGTCAACAACTTGATTTCAATCATTGGGGAAATTCGTTCATATAGAATATTGTACACCGCATCAAGAATCGGCATATTTACATGATGATGCTTGTTTATTTCCTTGATACATTTAGTACCGAAATAACCTTCAGCAATCATTTCCATTTCAATCTGGGCACTTTTTACCGAGTAGCCTTTACCTATCATGGTTCCGAATGTACGGTTGCGGCTGAAATTGGAATATGCTGTCACTAAAAGGTCTCCCAGATACACAGAGTCGTCCACATTTCGGTCGATAGGATGCACGGTATTCAAGAACCGGTTCATTTCCTGTATGGCGTTTGCTATTAATACGGCCTGAAAGTTATCTCCGTATTTAAGACCGCTGCAAATACCTGCGGCTATGGCATACACGTTTTTGAGTACAGAGCCGTATTCAATGCCGGTTACATCATCGCTGATAGATGTTTTCACAAAACTACTGCTCATTCTACGAGTCATGGCACGTGCTTTGTCTTTATCCGGGCAGGCCACTGTAAGGTATGAAAGTCGCTCAAGCGCAACTTCTTCCGCATGACAAGGCCCTCCGAGAACAGCAATGTTTTCGGGAGGCACTCCGTATATTTTGGTGAAATATTCGGAAACAATTAAGTTTTCGTCGGGAACTATACCTTTGATGGCAGTTAGGATAAACTTATCTTTCAGCTTTACCTTTAGTTTCTTGAGATGTGCTTTCAGGTAAGGAGACGGAGTTACAAAGATGAGTGTATCCGACTCTCTTACTACATCATTAATATTGGAACTAAAGTTAATCCGCTTAACGTCAAATTTGACACTTGTGAGATAGGAAGGATTATGTCCCAAGCGTTTAAAATCGGCAATACGATCATCTCTTCGCATATACCAATTTATCGAATCTTCCTGAGACAGAATAATTTTGGCAATCGCTGTTGCCCAACTACCGCCTCCCATAATGGCTATCTTACCGGGTATTTTCATCTATCCGATCTAAGAGTTTATGAGTTGAGCTTGTTCACCCATCCGGTAACGTCGTTAACCGAAAGGCTGCTTAGTTCCAATTTATATTTCTTGTTGATTCCGGAGATATCCTGATGCAATTTCTGAGGATTTACATCTTTCATCTCTTCTACGGTATTGTAACCTGCTTTTTGAATGGCAGGCACCCACTCTTCGGGAATACCCAGTTCCATATATTTGTTGGCAGAATCTTTCTTAATCGTTTTTTCGGGACGCATTTGCGGGAAGAACAATACTTCCTGTATGGTGGTTTGTCCGGTAAGCAGCATGGTTAAACGGTCCATACCGATACCCATTCCCGATGTTGGAGGCATACCGTATTCCAAAGAACGAACGAAGTCCATATCTATAAACATAGCTTCATCGTCTCCCTTTTCGCTTAATTTAAGTTGATCTTGGAAACGGCCTAACTGGTCGATCGGATCGTTAAGCTCAGAGTATGCATTACACAGTTCTTTTCCATTAACCATCAACTCGAAACGTTCGGTCAGTTCCGGATTGTTGCGATGGCGTTTGGTCAATGGCGACATTTCAATCGGGTAATCTGTAATGAATGTGGGTTGTATGTAGTTTCCTTCGCAGAATTCTCCAAAGATTTCGTCAATGAGTTTTCCTTTACCCATTGTTTCGTCAATCTCCATCTGGAGAGTTTTGCAGATTTCGCGAATTTCTTCTTCACTTTTCCCGGTTAAGTCATGACCGGTGAATTCTTTAATAGAATCCAGCATAGTAACTCTTTTAAAGGGAGCTTTGAAGTTGATAACATTATCGCCCACTTTAATTTCGGTAGTGCCGTTTACGTCGGTAGCTATTTTTTCGAGCATATTTTCCGTAAACTTCATCATCCAGTTATAGTCTTTGTATGCTACGTATATTTCCATGCAAGTAAATTCCGGGTTATGCGTACGGTCCATTCCTTCGTTGCGGAAGTTTTTGGAGAACTCATACACACCTTCGAAACCACCTACGATAAGACGTTTCAAATAAAGTTCATTGGCAATACGCAGATATAGAGGCATATCCAGTGCATTGTGGTGGGTGATAAACGGACGTGCTGCCGCTCCTCCCGGTATGGATTGTAAAACGGGGGTTTCTACTTCAATGTATCCTTGGCTATTAAAGTATTCGCGCATGGAGCTATATACTTTTGTGCGCTTAATGAATATGTCTTTCACTCCTTCGTTTACAGCCAAATCTACATAGCGTTGGCGATAACGAAGTTCGGGATCTTCAAAGGAATCATAAGCTACACCATCTTTGTACTTCACAATAGGAAGAGGCTTAATAGATTTAGCCAATACGGTAAGCTTTTGGGCATGTACACTGATTTCGCCCATTTGAGTTCTGAATACAAATCCTTCGATTCCTACAAAATCGCCTAAGTCGAGCAAACGCTTGAAAACGGTATTGTACAATTCTTTATCTTCGTCCGGACAGATGTCATCACGTGTAATATACACCTGAATACGTCCTTTGGAATCTTGGAGTTCGATAAATGATGCTTTACCCATTACACGACGACTCATGATACGCCCGGCTATAGATACCTTGCGGGGTTCGTCTTCGTCTTTAAAATCCTGTTTTATATCTGTAGAGAAAGCATTGGTTATATACTCTGCAGCCGGATAAGGCTCGATACCCATTGCACGGAGTTCGTTCATACTGTTCCGACGAATAATCTCCTGCTCACTAAGTTCTAATATATTCATTTTAAACAAGTTTGTGGGTTTTCAGGTTTTCAGGCTTCTAAAGTTTTTGCGGTTGTGAGGCTTCTTATTTGTAAGGTTGGTTAACCCAACAAAGAACCTGAGAACCTAAAAACAGACGGACCTAAAAACTAAAAACTCAAATCCATTTTGGGGCAAAAGTACGAAACATTTCCTTAACTTTGCACACTTTTATAAAAAATAGGTGTATGTCAGGTCAAAAAATTCCCACAGCATTAGGTACGGAAAAGATTGGTAAGTTATTAATGCAATATGCGATTCCTGCAATTATTGCTATGACGGCCGCTTCTTTATATAATATGGTCGATAGTATTTTCATCGGACAAGGAGTAGGTAAATTGGCTATTTCAGGATTAGCATTAACTTTTCCTTTAATGAATTTAGCAGCTGCATTCGGTTCTTTGGTTGGAGTAGGGGCTGCTACATTGGTATCGGTGAAGTTGGGGCAGAAGGATTATGATACAGCACGTAACGTATTAGGGAATGTTGTATTGCTGAATATTTTGATTGGGGGAGTATTTACTGTTGTATCGCTTATCTTCCTGGACCCGATTCTTTACTTCTTTGGTGCCAGCGAGTTTACCATCGATTATGCCCGCGATTATATGCAAATTATCTTATTGGGTAATATTGTTACGCATTTATATTTAGGGCTTAACTCTATACTTCGTTCTGCCGGACATCCTCAAAAGGCGATGGCAGCTACCATTTTCACAGTTATATTGAATACGATATTGGACCCTATCTTTATCTTCGTATTTGATTGGGGAATCAAAGGTGCGGCTATTGCAACCATCTTGGCGCAACTTCTGGCTCTGTTATGGTTAGTTAAGCAATTTATGAATAAGAATGAGTTGATTCATTTCGATAAAGGGATTTTCAGACTGAAAAAACGTATCGTAAAGGATTCGCTGTATATTGGTGCTTCTCCTTTCTTAATGAATCTGGCAGCTACTTTCGTGGTTATCTTTATTAATAAGGGATTGAAGGAACATGGAGGAGATTTAGCAATTGGTGCTTACGGCATTGTGAATCGCATTACCTTCCTGTTTGTAATGATTGTGATGGGGATTAACCAAGGTATGCAGCCCATTGCGGGGTATAACTTCGGAGCCAAATTGTATAGTAGGGTGACTTCGGTTCTTAAACTTTCTATTTATGCGGCAACGGCTGTTACTTCTTTAGGATTTATTGTCGGAATCTTTATGCCTGAACTGGCCGCATCTGTCTTTACTTCGGATGAAGAACTTATAAAATTGGCTGCCGACGGGATGAGAGTCGTTGTTATTTTCTATCCTATCATTGGTTTTCAAATTGTTACGGCTAATTTCTTCCAGAGTATAGGTATGGCAGACAAAGCTATCTTCCTATCGCTTACACGGCAGTTGTTGTTCTTGATACCTTGTTTATTAATACTTCCGCATTACTTTGGAACATTCGGTGTTTGGGTGAGTATACCCGTAGCGGATTTAGCTTCGAGCCTTATTGCAGGCATTATGCTATGGCATCAGTTCAGGGTGTTTAAAAGTGGAAAAGTAACTAATACATTATAATCTTCGGAAAGATTTTTTAATTTTGTAGATGTAATGAAAAACAGATACTCTAAAAGATAATAGTATGAAAGATAATCACTTTGTTATTAATATAGGACGTCAGTTAGGTAGTGGCGGGAGAGAAATTGGTACAAAACTTGCCGAAAAGTTGGGTATTTCTTTTTATGATAAAGAATTGATCAATCTGGCCTCTAAAGAAAGCGGTTTATGTAAAGAACTCTTTGAAAAAGCAGATGAAAAACCCTCTCAAACAGTTGTAGGAAGCTTTTTGGGTGCTCGGTTTTCATTGTTTACAGACGCTTCGGTACCTTATGCCAATTATTTAAGTAACGACACCTTATTTAAGATACAAAGTGATGTAATCAGAGATCTGGCTGCTAAGCAATCTTGCATTTTTGTAGGACGATGCGCAGATTATATTTTGCGAGACTTTCCTCGTTGTGTCAACGTATTTATATCGGCACCTACCGAAGACCGGGTAAAACGTCTTTGTGCCACAGAAAATCTTTCGGAAGAAGAAGCGAAAGAGGTTATTCGGCGCACGGATAAAAAACGCTCCGAATACTATAATTATTATAGCTATAAAACCTGGGGCGCTGCCGAAACATATCATTTGTGTATAGACTCTTCTATATTGGGAATGAATGAAACCATCCTTTTTATTGAGGAGTTTGCGAAGAAGAAGTTGAAGCTCTTCCCCAAGTAACATACTGTTACATAAAGATCCCTTTCACTGCGAAATTTCTCTAAAAAAAATCCCTTGTTCTAAGTTATTCTGTATATTTGTAGCTCGTTTTTAGACATTTGGAAAGAATTAAAGAAAAAAATCAATAATTAATCTGATTTTAAATTTTAATATAAACTATGGCAGACAAAAAAGAAAAACTCTTCTCGGATTTTTCTCCGGTATCTACAGAGCAGTGGATGGAGAAAGTGACAGCCGACCTTAAAGGCGCTGACTATGAGAAGAAACTTGTTTGGAAAACAAACGAAGGATTTAAAGTAAAACCTTTCTACCGGATGGAAGATATTGAAGGACTTGCAACCCTCAACGCACTGCCCGGTGAATATCCTTACTTAAGAGGTACCCGTAAAAACAACAATTGGCTGATCCGTCAGGAAATTCGTGTAACAGATCCTAAAGAGGCAAATGCAAAGGCGCTGGATCTCTTAAACAAAGGAGTCGACTCCCTTGGTTTTAGCATAAATGCGAAAGAGCTTTCGGCCGAATATATAGCCACTTTATTGGAAGGTGTTCATGCACCGGCTATTGAGTTGAACTTCTCGACTTGTCAGGGACATGTGGTAAAGTTGGCCGAGTTATTGGTAGCCTATTTCGATAAGAAGGATTACGATGTGAAAGAACTGAGAGGTTCTATCAACTTCGATTATTATAATAAAATGCTTACCAAGGGTAAGGAAAAAGGCGATGTGGTTCAAATAGCTAAAGCGTTGCTCGAGGCTATTCAGCCGCTTCCGTACTATCGGGTATTAAACGTAAATGCATTAACATTGAATAATGCAGGAGCGTATATCTCTCAGGAACTTGGTTATGCATTGGCTTGGGGTAATGAGTACATGCAGCAACTAACAGAAATTGGTATACCTGCCGGGCTGATTGCCAAAAGAATTAAATTTAACTTCGGTGTAAGCTCCAACTATTTTATGGAGATAGCTAAATTCCGTGCTGCACGTATGTTGTGGGCAAATGTGGTAGCTTCTTACAAACCCGAAAGCCTCTCGGATTGCGAAAACAGAGGTCCTAACGGCGAATGTCGTTGTGCAGGACGTATGCAAGTACATGCAGAAACTTCCTCTTATAACCTTACTTTATTTGATGCTCATGTGAATTTGCTTCGTACACAAACCGAAGCCATGAGTGCTGCATTGGGTGGAGTAAATTCAATGACTGTTACTCCGTTCGATAAAACTTATCAAACTCCGGATGAATTCTCAGAACGTATGGCACGTAATCAACAATTGTTGTTGAAGGAAGAATCTCATTTCGATAAAGTAGTCGATCCGGCTGCCGGTTCTTATTATATTGAAAACCTAACTGTTTCTATCGCTAAGCAAGCATGGGAAATCTTCTTGAAAGTTCAGGAAGAAGGTGGTTTCTATGCAGCACTGAAAGCAGGAAGCGTTCAAAAAGAAATTAACGAAACAGGTAAAAACCGTCATAAAGCAGTAGCGCAACGCAAAGAGATTTTATTGGGTACCAACCAATATCCTAACTTTACGGAAGCTGCTAACGGAAAAACTCCGGTAGGATCTACCTGCTGCTGCGGTGGAAATGATAATTGTGAGAAAGACGTACAGACCTTGAACTTCGATCGTGCTTCGAGCGAATTTGAAGCCTTACGTTTGGAAACCGAAGCTTCCGGCAAACGTCCGAAAGCATTTATGTTGACGATCGGTAATTTGGCTATGCGTCAGGCACGTGCTCAGTTCGCTTGCAACTTTCTGGCTTGCGCCGGATATGAAGTGGTAGATAACTTAGGATTCCCAACTGTTGAAGAAGGAGTAGAGGCTGCCATGAAAGCGAAAGCAGATATCGTAGTGCTTTGTTCGAGCGATGATGAATACGCAGAATATGCTGTTCCGGCATTCAAAGCATTGAATGGTCGTGCTATGTTCATTGTAGCAGGTGCTCCCGCCAATATGGATGAACTGAAAGCCGCAGGTATTGAGAACTTTATCAATGTTCGTTCCAATGTATTGGAAACATTGAAGTCTTATAATGCACAATTATTGAAATAACATTTTCTACCACAGAGGACACTGAGGACACAGAGTTTTTATGTTCTTAGTTATATTTACTCCGTGACCTCTGTGTACTCTGTGGTGAATAGAAATCATAAAACAATGAAACCGGATTTTAAAAATATAGATATTTTCGCCGGATTTCAGCCCGCAAACGGAGCTGAATGGCAAAAGGCAAATAACATTGCTGCGAACTGGGAAACCCCGGAGCATATTAATGTGAAGCCTGTTTATACCAAAGAAGACCTGGAAGGAATGGAGCACCTGAATTATGCAGCCGGACTTCCTCCGTTTCTTCGCGGACCTTATTCCGTAATGTACACCCTTCGTCCCTGGACGATCCGTCAGTATGCCGGGTTCTCTACTGCCGAAGAATCGAATGCTTTCTATCGTCGTAACCTGGCTTCCGGACAAAAAGGTCTGTCTGTAGCATTCGACTTGGCTACTCACCGCGGATACGACCCCGACCACGAACGCGTAGTAGGTGACGTGGGTAAAGCAGGTGTATCTATCTGTTCATTGGAAAACATGAAAGTTCTTTTCGATGGTATTCCATTGAATAAGATGTCTGTATCCATGACAATGAACGGTGCAGTGCTTCCTGTATTGGCTTTCTATATCAATGCAGGATTAGAGCAAGGTGCTAAATTGGAAGAACTTGCAGGTACTATTCAAAATGACATCCTGAAAGAATTCATGGTGCGTAATACTTATATCTACCCGCCTGCATTCTCTATGAAGATTATCTCTGATATCTTTGAATATACTTCGCAAAAGATGCCTAAGTTTAATTCAATCTCTATTTCAGGTTATCACATGCAAGAAGCAGGAGCAACCGCAGATATTGAGTTGGCTTATACATTGGCAGACGGTTTGGAATATCTTCGCGCAGGTACTGCCGCAGGTATTGATATTGATGCGTTTGCACCTCGTTTGTCCTTCTTCTGGGCAATTGGTATGAACCACTTTATGGAGATTGCCAAGATGCGTGCCGCTCGTTTGCTTTGGGCTAAGATTGTAAAACAATTCAATCCGAAGAACCCGAAATCATTGGCATTGCGTACACACTCGCAAACTTCCGGATGGTCTTTAACAGAGCAAGATCCATTTAATAATGTAGGACGTACTTGTATCGAAGCCATGGGAGCTGCGTTAGGTCATACCCAATCTTTGCACACCAATGCATTGGATGAGGCTATCGCTTTACCTACCGATTTCTCTGCACGTATTGCTCGTAATACACAGATTTATATTCAGGAAGAAACATACATCACCAAAAATGTAGACCCATGGGGAGGTTCTTATTATGTAGAATCTTTAACCAATGAAATAGCTAATAGAGCATGGGAACTCATCGAGGAAGTTGAGAAACTGGGTGGTATGGCCAAAGCCATCGAAACCGGTATTCCTAAAATGCGTATTGAAGAAGCGGCTGCCCGTACACAAGCTCGTATCGACTCCGGTTCGCAAACCATTGTAGGAGTAAATAAATACCGTTTGGAAAAAGAAGATCCGATTGATATTCTTGAAATTGACAATACAGCCGTTCGTAAAGAACAGATTGAGCGTCTGAAAGAATTGAAAGAAGGTCGCGATGAAGCCAAAGTACAAGCTGCGTTGGAAGCCATTACCAAATGTGTGGAAACCAAAGAAGGTAACTTGCTGGAGTTAGCCGTAGAAGCTGCTCGCGTACGTGCCACATTGGGAGAAATCTCTTATGCATGCGAAAAAATTGTAGGACGTTATAAAGCAATAATCAGAACGATATCAGGCGTGTATTCATCAGAAAGTAAAAATGATCCGGACTTCAAGAAAGCTACTAAGCTGGCCGAGAAGTTTGCGAAGAAAGAGGGACGTCAACCTCGTATTATGGTTGCAAAAATGGGACAAGATGGTCACGATCGCGGTGCCAAAGTAGTTGCAACAGGTTATGCCGATTGTGGTTTCGATGTGGATATGGGACCTTTGTTCCAAACTCCGGCAGAAGCTGCTCGTCAGGCTGTTGAGAACGATGTAAACGTAGTAGGGGTATCTTCACTGGCTGCCGGACACAAAACACTGATTCCTCAAATTATGGAAGAATTGAAGAAGTTGGGCCGCGAAGATATCATTGTAATTGCAGGGGGGGTAATTCCTGCTCAGGATTACGATTTCTTATATCAGGCAGGTGTAGCGGCTATTTTCGGACCGGGTACTCCGGTGGCAAAAGCTGCTTGTCAGATTCTTGAAATCCTGATGGACGAAGAGTAAGATTGAATGTATCTCTTATAATAATAGTAAAGGATCGGCTGATGTGTCGATCCTTTGTTTTTTATTCAAAATCCCACCAAACATCCCTTTTAGCAGGCGTGCCTATGGTGTAGGGTTCTCCGATTTTAGGAACCGTTACAGGAATACCGACAGCATCCATTAAAGGTAGAAACTCCTTAATAGGCTCGTTCCAAATATGATAGGCAGCAGCAAAACGACTCCAATGTACAGGCAGCACCATTTTTGCTTTTAATTCTTGCGCAGTATGAACTGTTTGTTCCGGAAAAGAGTGATTAGGAATCCAATCTACATTATACTGTCCGTTTTCCAGAAAGGCAAGATCGAAGGGACCGTATTTATCTCCGATATCTTTGAAATGTTTGTTGTAACCTCCGTCACCTCCAATGAAGATGCGGTGTCCGTGTATATTGAGTACATAAGATGTCCAGAGAGTTCTTCCTTTCTTTTTGAAACGTCCGGAGCGATGTTGTTGTGGGGTAGAGATAACCTGAATATCCTGATTGAAAACCACAGTATCTCCCCAGTTTACTTCCTGGTAGTTGCCGGATTTCCATCCCCATTGATCCAATAAAGTACCTATCCCCAACGGTACAATGGCTTGTGTATCCTTTTTACGATATTTGCGAACGGTATGGCAGTCCAGATGATCGTAATGATCGTGTGTAATTAGAATTAAATCAATAGGAGGGAGGTCTTTTACTTTGTAGATATGACTACCCGGCATGCTTCGGTTAAAATAAAACATGGGAGAGGCGTAATCGCATAACACAGGATCTACTAAAATATTGAATCCTTTCGACTGAATGAGGTAAGAGGAATGTCCGAACCAAACAACCGTAGTTTCCTCGAAAACAGTATCTTTCAGATTTGTTTTTACGGAAGGTATATCTTGCGATAGTTTGGGGCGTTTTCTGAATTTTCGATCTGTTTTCTCTTTGCGGATACGTTCATTGATGTACATAACACTATCCGTATTGTATAGATTTTGAAAAGATCTGTCCTTATAATTAGGTAATAAAGCATATTCTGCTTCTTTCTTTTTGGAAGGATATCTCCCTACGGAGCGTATAACAGAACAACTTGAGAGTGTACCAATGCACACTAAAATCAAAAAGGTTGGAATAATCGTTTGCTTTAGGTTAGGCATAATTGGTTAGCAATAACTGTTTATGTAAAGATAACCAAAACTAACTGATCTTACCCAATCTTCGTTGAACAATTTTTCTCTGCGATATATTTTTGATTGCTTTAGCAAGATTTTGCCGCGGCCGCAACGAGATTCTTCCACGGCCGTAACCAGGTCTTGCCACGGCCGTAACAAGAATTTGCCGCGGCCGCAATAAAACCTTGCCGCGGGCGTGGCAAGGTTATTTAAAGAGTACACGTGTCAAGTATACACATGCTCAGGTTATTATTTCTTACAGGATATGCTTAGCGTTGCTTAGATGTTATTTTGTAGTTCTCAATCTGATTCTATATGCTACATCAATCGTTATTAAGTGTCCATAACGAAATTCGGTTTTCGGATTAATATGAATCAATTTGGGAAAATACATAATGCCTAAACTAAAATTCTTTGTAGGTGTATAGTAGGCTGACAATATGAATCCTATATTCTTTTCTGTAAGCTTTTTGTTCGGAGGGCGAATTCCATTGTGAAATGTTTCAAAATCGTCATTATCTCCATAATAATTATGTCGCCACGTGTCTTTAGAAAAAGATAGGCCATAACCATAAATAAAAGATTTATATCGATGGTTATTGGTTAATCCCACATATATTGAATTTGCGAATTCTTTTTCGCCGGAAGAGTAATCAACGGGAGCTGGAAGAGGAAGGAAAAAATCTAATCCTCCTCCTGCAAAAAGACTTAAATACATTTTGTCTGTATGGTAATAATCAAGTCCGATTAATGCTCCTATAAAACCTATAGAGTTTTTTGTTTTTTCATTATGCAAATTAAGTGTAAACTGATTTATGTAGGGCAAAGATAATCTCAAATCAATTGTTCCTTTTTTATAAGTTTCTAATTTACTGATAATTCGCTTAGAATGAAAAGAGTCTATAGGTGCTAAAAAATCATGAACTTTCAGCATTTGAGCTTTTAATCTAATATCGGAATTGAATAGGGTTGGCTTCTTATATTTATTCACTAATAGGGCATTTCCTCCAATTTTTCGGGTTTCGTTTTCAGCAAACATAAAGATTGAAGACGAATCACAACTTTTATTAATACCATCTATACAGCTAATTTCCAGTTTTCCCAATATCTCATAATTAATAGGTATATCATGAGGCTTTTGATAAAAAACAATTGTATCTTCTTCATTTGTAGGTGAATAACTCTTCTTTATTGATCTGTGTATTTGAGGCGAACACGATGATAATAAGACTAAAATGCTTATTGTAATTGTTTTATTCAGAAAAGCAGTGACCAATTTACTCATATTCCAAGCTTTACATAGTATTGATACGCAGTATTTAGAAACCGTTTTGAGTTTCTTAAACTACAAATTAAGCAAATATTTGATACAAGTAAAAGTTGTGGCATAAAAAAATGCCTTTCTCTCCCACAGAATCAGGCAGCTTTCTCTTATAGACTTAGAAATTGTTTTTAATAACTCTAAAATTGAATAAACAAAATATTAAATACTGTTATAAAACATCTGTTTTCGCACACGGAATTTGCTAATATCAAAAAACTCCGTATCTTTGTACTGTGTTTTTCATAGTATTAGATTTAAGGTTAACAAAGGTTGGGGTCAGGCGTGATCCCTTTTTTTATACCCATACGTAATCTTAACACTTTATACTTTCCTGCTTTTTGCCTACCTTTGCTCATCTAAAGTAAAATCAATGATAGTTTGTATTGCCGAAAAGCCCTCTGTGGCACGTGATATAGCCGATGTTCTCGGTGCCCGAAATAAAAAAGACGGATATATAGAAGGAAACGGATACCAGGTGACTTGGACATTCGGACATCTGTGTACCCTGAAAGAACCTCATGAATATACTCCTTCCTGGAAATCGTGGAGTTTGAGTAGTTTACCTATGATTCCTCCCCGTTTTGGGATTAAGTTGATAAGTAATCCTACTTATGAAAAGCAATTCCGTGTAATAGAAGAGCTGATGAAGAATGCTGATGGCATTATCAACTGCGGGGATGCCGGGCAGGAGGGAGAGCTGATACAACGTTGGGTGATGCAAAAAGCCGGAGCCAAATGCCCTGTAAAGCGTTTATGGATTTCATCGCTGACCGAAGAGGCCATTAAAGAAGGATTTGTAAAGCTGAAAGACCAAATAGAATTTCAACCTCTTTATGAGGCGGGCCTTTCAAGAGCTATTGGCGACTGGCTACTGGGAATGAATGCTACTCGCCTTTATACCCAAAAGTATGGGCAAGGTAAGCAAGTGCTTTCTATTGGTAGAGTGCAAACTCCTACATTGGCTCTGATTGTAAATAGGCAATTAGAAATACAGAATTTTGTTCCCGAACCTTATTGGGAGTTGAAAACAATTTATAGAGACACTACCTTTTCTGTAACTAAAGGTCGGTTTACTAAAAAAGAAGAGGGGATGGAATTTCTGGAAACAGTAAAGAATGCTCCTTTCTTTGTAACAGATATTTCGGCTAAAAAAGGAACTGAGTATGCACCACGTCTCTTCGACCTGACTTCTTTACAGGTAGAGTGTAATAAGAAATTTGGTTATTCGGCAGATGAAACATTGAAGTTGATTCAGTCTTTATATGAGAAGAAGGTCACTACCTATCCTCGTGTAGATACTACTTTTCTGAGTGATGATATTTATCCAAAATGTCCTGCTATTCTGCAAGGATTAAAAGATTACACGGTATTGGTTTCTGCCTTGAATTTGGCGAAGCTTCCTAAATCTAAAAAGGTATTTGATAGTTCGAAAGTAACCGATCACCATGCCATTATTCCTACCGGTGTGCATCCGCAGAACCTTACAGATATGGAAAAGCAGGTGTTCGATTTAATAGCCCGTCGTTTTATTGCTTCCTTTTATCCCGATTGTAAAGTCTCTACCACTACTATATTGGGCGAAGTAGAAAAGATTGAGTTTAAAGTAACCGGAAAACAAATACTGGAGCCCGGTTGGCGCGTTGTTTTTGCCAAAGAACAGGTTGAGGAAAAAGAAGGCGACGAAGAGCGCGTATTGCCCGAATTTGTAAAAGGAGAAAGTGGACCGCATGTGCCCGACCTGAACGAAAAGTGGACACAGCCCCCCAAGCTCTACACCGAAGCTACCTTGTTGCGCGCCATGGAAACAGCAGGTAAGTTAGTTGATAATGATGAATTGAGAGACGCGTTAAAGGAGAACGGTATCGGACGCCCTTCTACTCGCGCGGCTATCATAGAAACGCTTTTCAAACGGAACTATATTCGTAAAGAGAAAAAGAACCTGATAGCTACCCCTACCGGCATGGAATTGATACAACTCATTCACGAGGAACTCCTGAAATCTGCCGAACTAACCGGTATCTGGGAAAAGAAGCTACGCGAAATAGAAAAGAAAACGTATGATGCCCGACAGTTTCTGGAAGAGCTTAAACAGATGGTTACCGAAATCGTAAACAGCGTACTCTCGGACAACAGTAACCGACGGATTACAATTCAGGATGTTTCCATTCCTGTAAAAGAAGAAAAAGCAAAGAAGGAACCCAAGAAGAGAGAGAGTAAACCACGGGCTAAGAAAGTAAAAGAGGAAAAGTCAAAGGCTGTCATTCAAGAAGGACAAGTTTGTCCGGTATGTGGTAAGGGAACGGTTATAAAAGGGAAAACGGCATTTGGTTGCTCGGAATGGAGGAATGGGTGTCAGTTTAGGGAATCGTTTTGAATATGAGGGTGTGTCAAAAATGTCAATGACACACCCTCATAGTATTACATTTCCCCGTAAGCCTTATAGAACTCTACCACAGCCACAATTCCCTTCCGGAAAATATCCAGGCTAAAGTTCTCGTTCGGAGAATGAATGGCATCTGATTCTAAACCAAATCCCATTAATACCGTTTTTACTCCTAATACTTGTTCGAACGTAGAAATAATAGGAATACTTCCACCACGACGAACGGCTAATGGTTTCTTACCAAATGCTACTTCAAAACCTTTCTCGGCTGCTTTATAGGCAGGAAGTGTAATGGGGCAAACATATCCTTCGCCACCGTGCATAGGAGTTACTTTTACCTGTACCGTATCAGGAACAATGGATGCTATATAGTCAATAAACATTTGCGATATCTTGTGATGTTCCTGGTGGGGCACCAATCGACAAGAAACTTTGGCATAAGCTTTAGAAGGGAGTACTGTTTTAGAACCTTCGCCTGTATATCCACCCCAAATGCCACAAACGTCAAAAGAAGGGCGACAGCTATTGCGCTCTAAGGTAGAATATCCTTTCTCGCCAAATAATTCTTTTACGCCAATGGAAGCTTTATATTTTTCTTCATTGAAAGGAATACTTGCAATCATGTCCCGTTCTTCTTTAGAGAGTTCTTCTACATCGTCATAGAATCCCGGAATGGTAATGCGACCGTCTTTATCAATCACCTTATCTATAATGCTGCAAAGTGTATTTATAGGGTTGGCAACCGCACCACCAAAGTGACCGGAATGCAGATCGCGGTTGGGGCCTGTTACTTCTATTTCCCAATAAGCCAATCCGCGGAGTCCGGTGGTCAACGAAGGAAGATCGGCACCTAACATACTGGTATCGCTTACCAGAATAATATCAGATTTGAGCAATTCTTTATGTTCTTTGCAGAATGCTTCAAGGCTGGGGGAACCTATTTCTTCTTCTCCTTCAAAAATAAATTTTACGTTCGTTGTTAACAAGTTATTCTTAACGAGGTATTCGAATGCTTTTACCTGAATGAAGGCTTGTCCTTTATCATCGTCGGCACCACGAGCCCAGATATAGCCATCGCGTATTTCTGCTTCGAATGGCTCGCTTTTCCAAAGGTCGAACGGTTCGGCAGGCATTACATCGTAATGAGCATATACCAATACGGTTTTGGCTTTCGGGTCGATGATCTTCTTTCCAAATACGATTGGGTTACCGGCCGACGGCATAATTTCTACTTCATCGGCTCCGGCCTCTAATAGTAGTTCTTTCCATCTTTCGGCACATTTTTGCATATCTGCTTTATGCTCCGGTTTAGCACTGATACTGGGAATGCGGATGAGGCTGAATAAGTCTTCCATCATCGCAGATTCGTTTTCTTGGATGTAGAGCCTCACCCCATCCCTCTCCGAGGGAGAGGGAGCTTGGTTAGCTCTGTCTTTCATTTTCTTTTCCATTTTAATATAGAGTATATTTAAAGTTAATTTGCCGAATGGTTCCCCCTCTCCTTTGGAGAGGGCTGGGGAGAGGCTTCTACAATTGAGTTGTTCTATCTATTAAATAAAAATCAAGTATTGTCATAGCTGTCATGGCTTCTACAATGGGTACGGCACGAGGGAGTACACATGGGTCATGTCGGCCTTTAGCTTGCAGAGTAGTATCTACGCCATCGGCATTTACGGTATGTTGTTCCATTAATACAGTAGGAACGGGTTTGAAGGCTACCCGGAAATAAATATCCTGCCCATTGCTGATGCCTCCTTGTATACCTCCGGAATGATTGGTGTGGGTAGAGATCACTCCGTCTTTGTTATAGAATACATCGTTCTGTTCCGAGCCTTTAAGTTTTAGTCCTTTAAAACCTTCTCCGTATTCAAAGGCTTTGGCAGCATTGATGCTGAGCATGGCACCTCCCAAAGCTGCGTGTAACTTACCGAATACAGGTTCTCCTAAACCGATAGGGCAATTTTGGATAACACAAGTTACAATTCCGCCAATGGTGTCGCCTTCGTTTTTTATTTGGGCAATGTATTCCTCCATTTCCTTGGCTAATTCAGGATCGGGGCAACGAACGGCATTTGTTTCCGCTACGCTTAAATCATAATCTTTATAATTTCCATCCAATTTTAAGTAGCCAACCTGAGAAGTATAAGCTTTCACCCCAATACCCAATTGCTTGAGAGCAATTTTGGCTAAGGCTCCGGCAACTACCCGTGATATGGTTTCGCGAGCAGAAGAACGCCCTCCACCACGATGATCCCGTATACCATATTTAATCGAATAAGTGTAATCGGCATGAGATGGGCGATACACTTCTTTCAGGTTATTATAATCGTTGGAATGTTGATTCTCATTCCAAACAATAAATCCAATAGGCGCACCGGTTGATTTTCCTTCAAAGATTCCGGAGAGGAATTCTACTTTATCACCTTCTTTCCGGTTGGTGGTTATGTTAGATTGTCCGGGCCGACGGCGATTAAGTTCTGCTTGTACAAAATCCATGTCTATGGTAACACCGGCAGGAAATCCGTCAATTACTCCACCGATTCCTTGTCCATGAGACTCGCCGAAACTGGTAAGTCTGAATATATTTCCAAATGAATTGAACATATTGAATTAAAGGTTTTGGTTTTATAGCCTCAAATTTATGTAAAAAAATGTTTGAAAACAATTATCTGCGGTAAATTTATAGGGTATTATTGTGTTAGATGCTTTGGCGTGTATACAAAGAATAAAAAATTATTTTGTTCTTTATTCTTCTATAAACTCCCCATATTCATTATATACACTTTGGTCGAGGTGGTATTTTCTTTTACTTATACGAGTTATTGAATAATTGTGCGCTTTGGCAGGTACAATAAATTCTCCTTTTCTATTAATTAAACCATACTTCTTGTTGTACTCAACAACTGTTATCCCATGCAAAAAAGGTTCTGCTCTATCATAAATCAATGGCAATACAATTTTTCCGTTGACATCAATAAATCCATATTTTCTATTTTTATCAGTAACAACAGCTAAACCTTCGGAGAACTCTGTCGCTCTCAGATACTGTGTTAGCGGTATTGCCTGTTCGCCTGCTTCATCAACAAACATTACCGGTCTTTCACCTCTTCCCACTGATACGCTCACTAATGCCCTTCCGTTTGTATAGTCGCTTATCTGGTCGTAAGTTACAGGCAAAACGGTTTCGCCTTTAGTATTTATTAATCCGCATTCATCATCTATAAAAACACGTATTATATCTTCGCTGCCTTCAATGCCTTCAATCCTGTCGTATATATAAGGTGTTACAGCTTTCCTTTCTGCATTCCACAATGCCTTTTTTCCGTCTTTTTCAACAGAAACACAAGTGTTTGTAACTGCCCTTACAGATTGTATCTCGGGTATTTTCATTAGTTGTTCCTTGTCGGTATCCAGGAAGTAAATCTCGTAAACAGGCTCCTCCTCTTCGTTGTTTTGCGTTTTAGTATAGTAATATAAATCATTTTTCTGATACAAATTTTTATAGGTGGAGTACATCACAAGTTCGCCTGCCTGATTTAAAAAGCAGTTTTCTTTTTTGTTGGTATCAAACGCGTAAATCAGTTTTTGAATATTGGGATTTTTGTTTACTAAAGTAAAATTGATTTGCTTTGATGCTGTGTTGGTAGGCATATACACAATAAACGAACTTACATTGCCCTTGAAAAAGCCCGTATAGCTCTTTTCATTATTGTTTATTGGTGGTAGTTTAGAGTATGTTTTTCTTACAGCTTTCTTCAACTCATCAACTGTTTTAAAATTGTTGGCTTCATTTACAAGTTTTTTTAAAGCCTTAGCATATACTTTACTTGTCTCCTTTACTCCTTTTGTTCCCGATGAAGATGATGAAGATTTTAAAACTTTGCCTTCATCGTTTAAAGCAATGATTTTTTCATAATTCTTGGCCTTACCTGTAAAAATAAGCTCGGCCATATTACCTTGCATTTTAGCAACTTTAATGCTTCCCCCATCAAAATTTACTTCATCTGTAAACTCGTATTGTTTATAATCTTCGATATAGGAATAGCTAATGGTGGTTTGTATACTGTCTATTACCTTGGTTGTGTTCATATCTCCCCAGCTATAAAATTTCTGTATTTTATCGTCAACACTACCATCGTGAAAAAATATTTTATTAGCTTGGTAATCTGCATTTCCGGAAGTTTCATCAAAATAATCTACCCGTACCTTGATTGTGGTTTTTGGATATTTATAGTATTGTAATATATAAGCATTGGCAGAGAATTTTTTGTATTCCTTTTCAATATCTTCAGGTTTCGCAAATGTTGGAAACTCGGAGTATGACTCGTCTTCCTTAGCATATTCTTTGGGAGTTTCGTTTCCGAAAAAAGAACCGCCATTAAACAAAGCCTCAAGCTGCTGATAGTCCTCATATTCTTTTTTCAGGAATTCTTTTGCTTCGTCAAGGTTCATTTCATCAAATTGAGAAATAAATTTATCAACCACCTCTTGTGAGTTGATTTTACCAGAACAGGCTGTTAGTAATACAATTGTAGGGAGTATTATTGTTTTTCTGATGATTGTTGTGAATGCTCTTTTCATTTTCATTATTATTATTAATATTCTTTATTCTTCTATAAACTCCCCATATTCATTATAGACACTTTGGTCGAGATAGTATTTTCTTTTATACATACCAGTCATTGAATAACCGTATGATGTGGCAGGTACAATAAAAGTTCCTTCTCTATTAATTAAACCATACTTTCCGTTGTACTCAACAAGTGTTATCCCATGCGAAAAAGGTCTTGCGTCATCATAAATTAATGGCAATACAATTTCTCCGTTAACATTAATAAATCCATATTTTCTATTTTTATCAGTAACAACTGCTAAACCTTCGGAGAACTCTGTCACTCTCAAATACTGTGTTAGCGGTATTGCTTGTTTACCTGCTTCATCAATAAACATTACCAGTTTTTCACCTCTTTCTACTAATGCCCTTCCGTTTGTATAGTCGCTTATCTGGTTGTAAATTACAGGCAAAACGGTTTCACCTTTAGTATTTATTAATCCACATTTATCATCTATAAAAACTCGTATTATATCTTCACTGCCTTCAATACGTTCAATCCAATTGTATATATAAGGTGTTACAGCTTTCCCTTCTGCATTCCACAATGCCTTTTTTCCGTCTTTTTCAACAGAAACACAAGTGTTTGTAACTGTCTTTACAGATTGTATCTCGGGTATTTTCATTAGTTGTTCCTTGTCGGTATCCAGAAAGTAAATCTCCCTGACAGGGTCCTCATCTTCATCATCTTCATCGTTTTTCGTTTCAGTATAATAATATAAATCATTTTCTGGATAAAATTTTTCATTGTTGGGGTACATCACAAGTTCGCCTGCTTGATTTAAAAAGCAGTTTTCTTTTTTGTTGGTGTCAAACGCATAAATCAGTTTTTGAATATTGGGATTTTTGTTTACTAAAGTAAAATTAATTTGCTTTGATATTGTGTTGGTGGGCATATACACAATAAACGAACTTACATTACCCTTGAAAAAGCCTGTATAGCTCTTTTCGTTATCATTTATCGATGGTAGTTTAGAGTATGCTTTTCTTACAGCTTTCTTCAACTCATCAACTGTTTTAAAATTGTCGGCTTCATTTACAAGTTTTTTAAAGGCCTTAGCATATACTTTACTCATCTCCTTTGCTCCTTTTGTTCCCGATGAAGATGATGAAAATTCTAAAACTTTGCCTTCATCGTTTAAAGCAATGATTTTTTCATAATCCTTGGCCTTACCTGTAAAAATAAGCTCGGCCATATTACCTTGCATTTTAGCAACTTTAATGCTTCCGCCATTAAAATTTACTTCATCTGTAAACTCGTATTGTTTATAATCTTCAGCATAGGAATAGCTAATGGTGGTTTGTATACTGTCTATTACCTTGGTTGTATTCAAATCTCCCCAGCTATCAAATTTCTGTATTTTATCGTCAACACTACCATCGTGAAAAAATATTTTATTAGCTTGGTAATCAGCATTTCCGGAAACTTCAACTTCAATTTCATCTACCTGTACCCTGATTGTGGTTTTTGGATATTTATATTCTTGTAATATATAAGCATTGGCAGAGAATTCTTTGTATTCCTTTTCAATATCTTCAGGTTTCGCAAATGTTGGAAACTCGGAGTATGACTCGTCTTCCTTAGCATATTTTTTAGGAGTTTCGTCTCCGAAAAAAGAACCGCCATTAAACAAAGCCTCAAGCTGCTGATAGCCCTCATATTCTTTTTTCAGAAATTCTTTTGCTTCGTCAAGGTTCATTCCATCAAATTGAGAAATAAATTCATCAACTACCTCTTGTGAGTTGCTTTTACCAGAACAGGCTGTTAGTAATACAATTGTAGGGAGTATTATCGTTTTTCTGATGATTGTTGTGAATGCTCTTTTCATTTTTGTATAATTGATATTAATAAGACTTAGAAACCGTTTTTCACAGAATAAAATTCAAAACGGTTTCTTATAATGTGCGAAATTAGTTTTTTTTATTTTTTAATCCAAATGTATAGATGCGCGAAGGTGCGAAAGGAAGGAGCATTCAAATAAGGGTTTCGGCTTTAAAACTCTTGGTTGCAATATATTATGTTTTTGTGTCTGATGATGAAAGGGATGTTTTGTATTTATTTATAGGTAAGATTTAACTTCGAATGATTTTATCTTGCTGATCAAGAATTAGAGTGTTTGTACTTTGCTTATACTCAGTCCTGTACACTCCACTATTGTCTTATTGTCAATGCCCTTGTTTTTCATCTTTTTTGCTATTTCCAGCGCTTCATTTGATGCTTTTTGTTCGGAAAAAGCCAATTCAATCATTCTGTCAGCTAATTCTATTAATCGCTTTTTGCCACTATGTTTAGAGAAATCAATCCCCCAACACAAAGTCTTATCTTTGGTAAGAGCAATGTAGTATATTCCGCCTAAAATAATAGCCAGCATTGGGCTAATCACTGTCTTAGATGATTGGGGAAGAAATTCATCTGCAATGTAGCAATAAGCAAATTCCTTTGATTTTAATCTGTTGGTGGACAGATTAGAGTCATCCGCAACTTCCCATGCAAAAACTCGATGCAATACTTTGTCTTTATATAGATTATTGATAATGTCTTTAAATATTCGTTTTATAATTTCTTTATCACTCATATTATTCTTCCCTGAAATATCATCAATGATATCTGGAAGCCAAAATGTATATGTTTCTAAATATTTAGCAAAAAGACCTTCTAAATTGTTATACCATCTATATATTACAGGTGGTTCTGTAATTGCCCTTTCTGCTAATTCAGTGATAGAAATACAAAAAAGTCCATAATCTTCAATCATGCCTTTGGTGGCATTCATTATACTTTTTTCAATATCCTTGTTGGTTCTTCGAACTCTTTTATTTGATTTTTTTTCAAAATCTTCCATATTTATTTTAGATAATCGTGTTATTTATAACAAGAATTATATCTTTGCAATCAGAGCTTAATGAAGTTGATAATTTGTAATTCAAAAAACTGCAAAAACAAAAGTACATAAACAATCGAATCAAAAAAATAGTATGAGTGAATATGTAACTTAAAAAAAGAAATATTAAAAGACACAACGATTATGCACAACAACACTTGGATACTTCCCGAAGTTAAAAAAGATATAGATGCTTTGCGCCAAGAAGAACTGGCTAAAAAGCAAAGTATAGAGAATGAGGCTTTTCTAAAAGAAGGCTTAATCCCCAATTATGTACTCATTGATGCTGCTCTATGGGATACAGATATCGACATTTTATTTCTTGACCCAACTCTTCAATACAGATCGTTGTTCAGAGGGTCTACAGGCGAAAAACTATGGAGTGTTGCTCCATACCTTGTCGACATTTCGTCTGATGAAACTTTAGTAACTAAGATAAAAGAGAAAGATGCGGTAGAACGTAGGGTTACATGGTTATCATCTCCTTTACAGATTGATGAATTGCGTAAGCATTTAAGACGTTTTTTGCGAATGAAAACAGGGAGTGGCGAATATGTTTACTTCCGGTTTTACGATCCGTATGTAGTAAATGATGTTTTTCCACACTTAAGCATCAATCAATACATGGAGTTTTTTGATAAAATAGACTATCTGATTGCCAATGACAGACAAGCAGGAAAAAATCTATTTTATTTATCTGTAGACAAGAAATTATTAATTGAAAATCTCTCTTAGCCTTATGTGGTCAATAAGCGATGAACAAATATGTAGTATAGAAGCTACAACAGGAAGAAGGGCTGTAATGCCATGCCTGAATGTAGAAGTAGTAAGTGTAAATGCAGAAACAAATGTCGTTCCCCAAAATGCTCCTGCCAAAATAGAAGAAATGGATTGTGTAGTACATTTCCGTCCATGTCAAGATTGGAAAGGTGAATATGGATTTGACTGGATGCGCGTAGGAGATTGGGGAGATGTGGCATTTAACCGAATTGTAGCGAAACAATATCGTAGTAAACTACCTAAGAGAAGTGAGAATCTTGAGAAAAATGTGAATGCTTATAGTGGAAATTATGTATTTGATGAATTTAAGTATAAAGAATTAAAACGAGAGTATAATTGTTTTTCAGCGTTTTCGAATAAAAGAAGCAAAAATACTCGTTTTGAATATTTCTGTCCATGGCTTTCGATGTATCCAGGAGATACTGTGCAACTGAGTGCAATATATGATGTTATAGATACAGGTAAGCCGGATTACTTAGAATTTGCAGAAAATGATAACTTTCAAGTTAAATCTTCCTCTTCTTCTAATAATAATGATAGTAATAATAAAAATAAAAGATTCAAATGTCCTGATGTAAAAACTGTACATAATGATTTTACAATTAAATGTTTGAAAGCGTTTGATAAAGACCAAAAAATTGAGTTATATGCTTATAAAGGAAAGAAAAAACAATTAGCCGGACGACTTTATGTTTGGGCAAATGCACAACCACGCAAAATAAAGGTGGTGATGGTGGAGGTGAAGACTCCTCCAATTAGCTCTAAGGATTATCTAAAAGGAATGGCAGATAGAACATTTAATGCAAATAAATATCTACGCCAGTCGTTGGTGCAGATTGCATCAAGTAATGTGGAGTTTTTAGATCTTTCGGATGATGAAGAATTTAAATTAAATCTTCTTTTTCCGAATGGCGTGTATACAAAAAATAAAAAAATCAATTCTAGAGCAGAAGGGAATAATATAAAACCTTTTTATGATTATGTATATGAGAGACTACAAAAAAAGCTAAAAAAAGAGAATAAAGATGAGAATAAATATGCTGATTATTTAAAATTGTTCTTTTGGGGAGAACAGGAAACAATTGGAAGACTTGGAGTTTCCATTGATAAGGCTAGGCAGATTCATTTTTTCAATACAACTACTGCTGTTAGCCCTGAAGTATTAGCTCATGAAATTTTGCATGCTCTTGGATTGTCGCATACATTTACAAACGAAATAGCTAAATCAACTGCAAAATATACTTATTGGGTAGCACAGACTTGCAATTTAATGGATTATAATCAAGAAACTAAGAAATTACATTATTTATATCATTGGCAATGGGAGGTTGCGCATAATGGTGCTAAAAAATTCCAAATATTATGAAATACATCTTTATCTTACTATTATTATTAAGCACTGCATGTCAGCACAGATATGCTTATAGAAACGAAACAACTTATATTATGGATACAATTATTGTTAGTAAAGAAAAATTTGATACTGCTTTTTTCTTTGCAAATGCAGATGAACTATTAGACTATAGAAATACATTAGAGGATGGTACTCTTATTAAGATGACAGCTGGAAGAGAGGAGTTTGTAGAATGGATATCTCCTTCCGATTCTTATTATGCAAATGTAAAAATATTCTATAGGCCATCAGGTGTGATAAAAGAAGAAGGAAAAGCTTTTGTAAAAGGTGGATGGTGTAGTGGTATTTGGAAATTCTATCATACGAATGGCAGATTAGTAAAAACTATCGATTACGATGGACCATTTAAGTTCACAATTGATGATGTGCTTAAGTATTGCAAAAAGAATGGCTGGGAAATAGGTAAAGGACATTTTGCGCATTCGGATGTTGATATACGACGAGAAGTATTTGAAGGAAAAGGAACTTGGGCTTTATGGGTGCCACGAGTAGAGCATGAAATTTACTTGGATGGAGATACAGGAAAAGAAACAGGCAGAAAATATATGCCATTAGTATATTAAAGTAATTGAAGGATCTATTAATAGCGATGAACACAAAAAAACTAATATTGGTTGATGTAAATGAGACGAAAAATTTAGTTGCAAAATTAAATTTCACAATTACATCTGTTGATCTGGTGCAATGGAAAAAAAGGGAATTTACAAAAAAAGAGTTAGAGGGAAAATCCCCATATCAATTTACCAGATCAATATGGACACCCGAAAATAATGGAGCATTAATAGGTAAAGGTGCTGCTATACAATACACTTTTACCAAAGCCGACCAAGACAAATATATTAAGTTTTATGCTTATATTAATGAGTATAATTCGGTAGAGCAATCTGAGGTTTTCTATTTGGAAAGTAAGTGCACCACATCGGTTCGAATCAGAGATGTAGGAAGAATGCTGTCTTTTACAGACCTTTTCGCAGGCGAAAGCATTACATTAAAAATATTGAAATATAATGTAGATGCTAAAAAAGTGGCATCGTCTGTGAAAGAAAAAATAAAATGGATGGTTCGAATTGAAGGTAAAGACGAACGACTAATTATTGACGGAAGACTTCTGCTTGGTGAGGAAATAGAATTTACCATTCCGGTGGAATGGGGTGGGAAAAGTGTGATGTTTATGCCATACCTTAATATTCCAACTCCAAAGGTAAGCTATGAGTGTCAGATTTTAAATGAAAAAGACTGGAAAATTACAGGGCCTGCTACTGTAAGTGCAAATTCTGAGGTGGAATATATGGTAAAAACTGATGGTAATATTCCGGAATGTTCTATCAAATGGGTAGTAGAGATAGATGGTATGCAACACCCTTTAGGAAATGGAAGTAAGGTTGGCATGAAAATGAAATCGGAATGGCATGGGAAAGATATTTTTATTATGCCATATTTAAAAACCAGTACCCCCACAAAAAAGAAAAGCTTAAAAGTACATGTAAAAAGGAAGAATATAGTCTTTTTTGTAGGAGGGGCTGGAGATAAGAAATCGTTTACAGGCATTGATAGAAAAACAAATAATATAAGAGGTGTCAAAATTCTATTCGAAAATAGAGTAAGTAAGTATCTAAATATTGAATATCATACAGTATATTTGGGTTATTATGAATTGTATCCCGAACGGGATATTGAAGAATATGTAATTAAAGAGATAGAAGATAAAAGTATACCTATCTATGTTGTAGGTCATAGTCTGGGTGGGTGGAATGGTGCATTCTTGGCTTATACACTATCAAGAAAAGGTTATCAAGTTAAAATGTTAATTACATTGGATCCTGTATTGGGAAATTATCCAATTATCGAAACTTATCATTCAAGTAATCTTCATAAATTACGAGTTAGACAGCCATACTTCTGGATCAATATAATAACTAATCCTCCCGAAAATGACAACAGTGATCGGGTTGCTGCTCTTGGTCAACAATGGATTGAAAAAAAAGGACCCAATATTTATTATGAAACAGAATACTCTCATAGGTTCTCCCAATCCATATTTACCGAAATAATTAAAGATGGGAAATCCGCATTAGATTTCTTAGAAGAATCAACTCTAAAATAAAATACTATGTTTTCTATAATTGCCTGGCCAAGTACATTTCTTATAGTCGCCTGTTTTATCGCATTCTTAATAGCTTTAGGTATGCGAAAATATAAAAGTGCATACGCTTTTTTAGCTGTTTCTGTAACAATATTCATATTGTTTTTTGGTTATTATGTCACAAGTATTCCGGGTTATTTAGGAATAATAAAAATGCCAACAATACAATTTGTTGATCTTAAAACTGTTAACGATAGAGTTGTGATGGAATTTGTTGCAGATAAAGATTTAGAAAACTTTTCTAATCATGGCTTTTTGTTGTATCTGGGGGGATCTAATGAAAAGAGTATTACTTACACTGATAGACTTAATAAACCGGAATCTATTACTATATGGTCGTATGATGTCAATTTAAAAACAAATATTGAAAATGAGTATCATTATGAAGCAGTAATATATCTTAAAAATCCTGTTCCTAAGATGAACGATTCAATTTATTGCAGGGTTTTTATGTTAGGATACATTGGTCCATGTTATGAAACGAATGTAATAAGTGTTTCGAGTGAGTCGCTATTAGAAATGTTGAATGAGGTGAAAACGGAAACACCTTTTTAAATAAGCCATCTTTTAAACGCAGATCTTCTCGGTAATTTAATAAATTTGTAAAAATGTGAATAATTTATAGGGTGATTATGACTTACACGATCCTTAGTATAAGTACGTTTCTTATAGCTGTTTTTTTTATATCATTCTTGATAGCCTTAGGCATGAGAGTGCGAAAAACAGCATATACATTTTTAGTGTCTTCAATAATGATATTTGTTTTGGATTTTGTTGTTTTTTATACAAGTATCCCAGGTAGTTTAGGGATTGTGAAAATGCCAACAATAGAACTTGTAGATCTTAAACTTGTAGATAACAAAATCGCAATGAAGCTTGTTGCAGATAAAGATTTAGAACGTTTTTATTTAGATCATGGCTTTTTGTTGTATTTAGGTGGGGCGTATGAACCCGATGTTACCTACACTGATAGGTTCAACAAACAAGACTCTGTTATTATATGGTCGAGTGATGTATTATTGAAAACTCATCTTGTTGATAAATATTATTATGAGGCTATAATAGACATTAAAAATCCTATTCATGAAACAAACGACCCAATCCATTGTAGGGTCTTTATGTTGGGATTTCTTGGACGACCCTACTATGAAACGAATGCAATAACAGTTTCGGGTAAGTCGTTATTAGAGGTGTTGAATGAGGCGAAAACGGAAACACCTTTTTAAATAAGCCATCTTTTTAAATGCTGATCTTTTTGGCAATCTCAATAAAACGAAATACAGAACTCTGATGAGCTTATAAAAAGCTGAACAATTTATAAAATAAGAATGTTTGATTTTATCTTTTTCACAAGTATATTTCTTGTAGTCGCTTTATTTATATCATTCTTGATAGCTTTAGGCATGAGACTACGAAAAACTGCGTATACTTTTTTAGTATCTTCAATAATGATATTGACGCTGTTTGTTGGCTACTTTTACACAAGTATCCCAGGTAGTTTAGGGATTGTAAAAATGCCAACGATAGAACTTGTAGATATTAAACTTGTAGATAACAAAATCACAATGAAACTCATTGCAGATAAAGATTTGGAACGTTTTTCTTTTGATCATGGCTTTTTTTTGTATTTAGGTGGGGCGTATGAACCCGATGTTACCTACACTGATAGATTCAACAAACAAGACTCTGTTATTATATGGTCGAGTGATGTATTATTGAAAACTCATCTTGAAAATAAATATTATTATGAGGCTATAATAGACATTAAAAATCCTATTCATGAAACAAACGACCCAATCCATTGTAGGGTCTTTATGTTGGGATTTCTTGGACGACCCTACTATGAAACAAATGCAATAACTATTTCGGGTAAGTCGTTATTGAAAGTGTTGAATGAGGCGAAAACGGAAGAGTAAACATACATACTGCTTAAGTGTACACTTAAAGGTTGTAAAGGTATATACCTAAAGGTCGCTTAGTTGTACACTTAATGGTTGCAAAGGTATACACCTACAGGCTACTTAGGTATATACCTTTGTATCTTATAGACATATCTCTACAAAGTGCCAAAGTGTATAGGTTGAAAGGATAAAGGCATATAGCTTGAAACAGCAAAAGTGTATAGTGAAGCAAATTTAAAACAAATACCCAAACCCAACATTCAAATAAATAGGATACATACCAAAAGTAATCGTATCAAAATTACTTTTGAATATATCTTTGAAACCCCAGGTAAGTTTCGAATGTACAGATAAGTGCTTGAAAGCTTTCCATTCGGCACCGACTTCGGCACCCCATTGAAATTTGCTTAGGTCGTCGGAGAAGTCGTAGGTGGCTCCTTCTTCTCCGATTTCAACCTTAGATCCAGTTGGATTTTCATCTCGAAGATATCCGTTATAGGCTTCTCCGGAAAATTCACCTTCAGTCATGTATGAGAAGAATGTTCCCCCATGCAACTTCCATCGGGAAGTTAATTTATAAGAAGCTAATAGGGGGACAGTAATATAGGTGTTGTATACTTTAGTTTTTACCAATCCGGTCCATCTACCTTTTAAATAGCCTCCCTCTCCTGTCATTTCTAAACTGTAATTTTTAACTCTGGCATTTGTTCTCATTCCTTTGCTCTCCAAACGAATTCCTGTTTCTGCTCCCCATTTTTTAGAGAACCATTTAGTAACACTCCCTTCTATGTTAAGTCCTAAAGAAGGTGTATAACTTTTAATGGAACGAATTTCTTCAGGTAATGGAAAAGGGGCTGTTCCGCCTATATTAAATCCGGCTTTAATGCTATATTCCAATCCTTTAGATGATGACCAAATAAGTCCTTTTGTTGTTTCATCTTGTGCATGCACAAACAGAGAAATGAGTGTTAATACACTTATTAATATGATGTTTTTTTTCATTATTATTGTTTTTTATTTTTCCTCAAGATGTTCCTCAAGATGAACTTTAACTTTGTCTATGAGTAAAGTACTACCTACTGCTCCCTCAAAGTATGCACCGTCAATACTAGATGAAAAAACGACAGATAAGTTATATTTATTGTTGGCTAATTTTTCCGGATCTATAGTTTTCCCAGGCAAATTCTTAAATGGTAGGTTAAAATAGGTCCATTCATCAGTTTCTTTTCTGTCTTCAGGGGCAATACGAGCTATTGAAATAAGGTTGGGGCTGGTAAGTGAGTTACTGCCATCAAGCCATTCTGTTTTATCATCTGTTTCAAACATGATAGCATAAATATCAAAGGTATCTGTTCGGTCAAGTATTTTCTTTTTATCTTTATCTGTAAAAACATCTCCGGCTTTATATTTATAATATCCAGTGAGATAAAATGGTACAAGGTTGAACGGACGCCCGAAATGAGTTGCTTCCAAAGGATCTCCACTGAGACTTATTGATCCCATTGTGCCAATAAACAGATTTCCAGCTGCAATTGGTTTTTTGGCGTAGGAACCTAGAAAACCAGTACTACATGTGGTTAATCTAACGCAATAGCCTTCTTTTCCTGCTGGATCTGCATAAGTAGGATAGGCTTCAGGACCTGCACCAAATGGTGAAGTAAGGTGAAAACCAGAGTTTCCACTAGCCCAAATGTTTTGAATACCTCCATTTCCACCAACTATCTCATAAAATTCATGATATGATTTAGAACCTCCTACTATCACTTCAAAATGCTCAAAGTCATATTCTGTTTGCATCTCGCTAATGCTACAAGTTATAGTGTATTTTTTCTCCCATTTCTTATCTTCTGAAGTAACGGTATAGACTTGAGGAGAAGTGAAATCTCTGATAGTACCATTAGGAGGATCAATGGTGGCGCCAGGAGTTAAAGAGAAATTTAATTTGATGTTACTGAGTATTTCAGAGAGAAGATCAGGATCTTTTTGTGGTTTAATAAGTAAAGTAACTCTATTATTTTCTATAATTGGTCGGGCGATCAAAATATCTCCTTCCACAATACAACTCTCAATATCTGCCTCCACAATACAACTTTCAATATCTGCCTCCGTATTAAGTGCCTCATCTTGTATACATGCCGTCAGCGCATAGCAACCCACTAATAGGGCGAATAGTTTGTTAATCTTCATTTTCTTTTTGGTATAAGTCTGTAATCGTTGCTCGGATAAATCAATCTGCAAAAGTAACTTTTTAACCGTTCATAACAAAAAAGAAATGATTTTATCCTACTTTTGCAGATAATAAAGAATACAAAATCAATAGTTTATGTCTAAATACCCTCTCTTGGGATTAACTCTTTCCGAACTTCAATCTGTAGTTAAAGGACTTGGTATGCCAGGTTTTGCTGCAAAACAAATAGCTTCTTGGCTATATGATAAGAAAGTTACCAGCATTGATGAAATGACAAACCTGTCTTTGAAGCATCGCGAAATGCTGAAAGAAACATATAAGGTAGGTGCTTCTGCTCCTGTTGATGCCATGCACTCAACAGATGGTACTATTAAGTATTTATATAAGGTGGGAGATAGCAGCTTTGTCGAATCCGTATACATTCCGGATGATGATCGGGCTACACTTTGTATTTCTTCTCAGGTAGGCTGCAAAATGAATTGCAAGTTTTGCATGACAGGCAAACAGGGCTTCTCTGCCCACCTGACTTCCAATGAAATCTTAAATCAGATTAGTTCTTTGCCCGAACGAGATAAACTGACTAATGTAGTATTGATGGGGATGGGAGAACCTTTGGACAATTTAGATGAGGTACTCAAAACGCTGGAAGTTCTTACATCTTCTTATGGTTATGGTTGGAGTCCTAAGCGGATTACCCTTTCAACTATCGGACTGCGAAAAGGGCTACAACGGTTTATTGAAGAGAGCGACTGTCATTTAGCGGTCAGCTTGCACTCTCCGGTGGCTGTTCAACGGGCAGAACTAATGCCTGCCGAGAAGGCATTTCCGGCCAAAGACATTGTTGATCTCCTTAAAAACTACGATTTCAGTAAACAAAGAAGGTTATCTTTTGAGTATATCATGTTTAAAGATGTAAATGACTCCTTGATTTACGCTAAAGAATTAGTGAAACTTTTGCGGGGACTTGATTGCAGAATGAATCTGATTCGTTTTCATGCCATACCGGGAGTTGACCTGAATGGTTCCGATCCGGACACCATGATTGCTTTTCGCGACTACCTGACTTCTCACGGATTATTTACCACTATCCGGTCGTCTCGTGGAGAAGATATTTTTGCAGCTTGTGGCATGTTATCCACAGCAAAACAGAATGACAATAAAACCGATTAACATAATTTGTAAGTCAATTTGCAAAGTATATTATGAGGATTAGGTAGTTTTGTGAACACATAAAAAATAATTGCTATGAGAAAAGGTTTATTTTATCTTACTATGATTGCTATTGCAGTCATGTTTTCTTCCTGTAAAGGGAAGAAAAGCGTGTTTTCGCCAACCTCTACCGGTGCACCATACGAGATACTGGTGGTTACCGATTTAGGAGTCTGGGAACGTCCGGCAGGAAGGGCGCTTTACAATGTTTTAGATTCTGATGTGGCAGGGTTACCTCAACCCGAACCTGCCTTTAAAATCATGTTTACTTCTCCTCACAACTTTGATGCTATATTGAAAGTAATCAGAAGCATTGTTGTTGTAGACATTAATAAGGATAAGTATACACAGGCTAAATTTCAACAATCAAGTGATGTTTATGCCTCTCCTCAAGCTGTATTAACAATACAGGCTCCAAGCGAGCAAGAGTTTGCAGCTTATGTAACCGAGAACAAACAGGCTATTCTTGATTATTTCAATCGTTTTGAAATGAATTATCAGATGCGCAACCTGGAAGTATCTCACAGTGATATGATTTCTCAGAAGGTAAAAGAGTTATTTAATGCGGATGTTTGGGCACCTGCCGAGCTAATGAGCTCTAAAACAGGCGAAAACTTTTTCTGGGCTTCTACCAACACTGCTACATCGGATATGAGTATTGTTGTGTACTCTTATCCTTATACCGATAAAGAGACATTCACCCGTGATTATTTCATTCATAAACGCGATTCGGTTATGAAAGAAAACATACCGGGATCTAAAGAAGGAATGTATGTGCAAACCGACTCAATGACAGTGGAGACGAGAGAGATAGCCGTACAAGGTGAGTATGCTTTCGAAGCACGTGGCTTGTGGCGAATGAAAAACGACTTTATGGGTGGCCCATTCGTATCGCAAACTCGTTTAGATAAAGCAAATAACCGAATTGTTACTGCTGAAGTTTTTATATTCTCGCCCGATAAACCTAAAAAGAAATTAATACGTAAGATGGAGGCTTCACTTTATACACTCAGGTTTTTAGGTCAGCAACAGCGGGCTACAACCGGAAATAAAGAAGTTGCCATAGAAGAATGAATTAATAAATAACGAATGGAAGATAATAGAATAAGAATTGGTATTACTCAGGGAGATATTAATGGGGTAGGATATGAGGTTATTTTAAAAACCTTTTCAGATCCTACTATGTTAGAGCTTTGTACTCCTATTATTTATGGATCGCCCAAAGTAGCTGCATATCATCGTAAGTCTCTGAATCTAAATACAAATTTCAGTATTATAAATGTAGCAAATGAAGCTGCGTATAATAAGCTTAGTGTATTAAACTGTACCAATGATGAGGTTAAAGTTGAATTTTCCAAGCCGGGCCAGGAAGCAGGAAAGGCCGCATTAGATGCTTTGGAAAGAGCTTTGGCCGATTATCGGGAAGGTTTAATAGATGTAGTTGTTACTGCTCCTATTAATAAACATACTATTCAGTCGGAGAATTTTGCTTTCCCCGGTCATACGGAATATATTGAAGAAAAAGTAGGTGATGGGCAGAAGTCATTGATGATTCTGATGAAAGGAGATCTTCGTATGGCTTTGGTAACCGGGCATATTCCTATTAGCCAGGTAGCATCCACTTTAACTAAAGAGCTGATACAAGAGAAAATAATGATCTTCCATCATTCGTTGAAATATGATTTTGGTATAGGAAGCCCACGTATTGCCGTGTTAGCCTTAAATCCTCATGCAGGAGACGAAGGGCTGATTGGTACGGAAGAGCAGGAAATTATAATACCTGCAATGGAAGAATTGAAAGAGAAGAAGATTCTTTGTTATGGTCCTTATCCTGCCGATGGTTTTATGGGATCGGGCAATTTTACTAATTTTGATGGAGTACTTGCCATGTATCACGATCAGGGTCTTGCTCCATTTAAAACATTAGCAATGGAAGACGGCGTAAATTATACGGCTGGTCTGCCTATTGTACGTACCTCTCCGGCTCATGGCACAGCTTATGATATTGCAGGAAAAGGAGAAGCTTCCGAAGATTCTTTCCGTCAGGCTATCTATGTGGCGATAGATGTATTTCGTAATCGTGTATTCGAAGATATTGCGCATGCCAATCCGCTTAGGAAACAGTATTATGAGAAGCGTGATGACAGCGATAAGCTTAAGTTGGATACAGTAGATGATGATATTTAGAAATGGATTAAATAATTACCAAACGGGAACTTATAGCGTTCCCGTTTTTTTATGGTTCCATCTGTTTAAAATCTAATAAGTGTACTTTGAAAACTTTTTATCGTGTTTGAGTGTTCGTTGTTTTTCGTGTATAAGTGTGAAAGATCTGTGTTATAGAGACTTAAAAATCTTAATAAACAAAACTTTTTGGGGAGAATAATATAGTTTCCCGGGTTTTTATTTTGTTTTCTCTCACCTTATAAATATATTTGTGCCGAACAACACGCTTTAATCAATGATCGAAAAAATCCTATTTTATGAGCGCGACTTATTTCTCGCTCTCAATGGCAGTGAATCTGAACTATTAGATCGTTTTATGTGGCTTTATTCCGGTAAAGCTGTTTGGATACCATTAGTTTTTCTTATTTTCTTTGTATTAGTTTATAAAAAGGGTTGGAAAGAATCTTTGTTTGTGCTGATAGCAATTGCATTAGTCATTACTTTGTGCGATCAATTTGCTTCCGGACTTTGCAAGCCCATGTTTGAACGTTTTCGCCCTACGCATCACCCGGATTTTATGAATCAGGTAGAAACCGTATTTGGTTATAGAGGAGGTCGTTGGGGGTTTATGTCGAGCCACACAACTAATGCTTTTGGGTTTGCAACGTTTATGGTGTTACTTTTCCGTAATACATTGTTTACGTGGACTATATATATATGGGCAGCTGTTACAGCTTACTCGCGTATTTATTTAGGAGTTCATTTTATCTCTGATATTGTACCTGCTGTATTTGTTGGTCTGTTTTTTGGTTACATTGTGTTCAAACTTTATAAAAAAGTACGTATTCGTGTATTAGCTAAATCAGCAGAAGCCGCAGAAGCCCCCTGTATGATGTATACTCTTTACGAGAAGCGATTGATTAGTTATGGTATCTTTACTACTGTATTGGTTTTACTGACCTTTAATGCTTCATTGGCAGCGTTAATTCTTCAGTTTGATTAAGAAGGTATCAGCGATTATCCAAATCATCGTATAACTTTTGAAGGATTGCTTTTCCGCTTTCCAGGTTTTTTGTAGAATCGCCTCCTTCGGATATCACTGTTTTCTCTGATTCGCAGTCGAATATCAATTGATTGTCTTCTGTAATCATGCCAAATGCATTCGGAAATGTAAAGAATGCAAAGTGTGGGGAAGCAGGGTTGAGGATGTTCTTGCTGAATGAGAATTGATCATGAGCTATCCCCAGTTGATATAACAAGGTGGCTGCAATGTCAATTTGTGAAGCATAACTATCTATTTGCATACTTTCTTTAATAGCTCCTCCGGTAAATATCATAGGGATCTGGAAACGTTCAAAAGAGAGATCCGGAATACTCTCCGGGTAACGCTTGCTATGATCGGGAACCAGAATTATTAAGCTATTATCCCATTGTCCCATTTCTTTATATTTATGAATGAAGTCTCCCAAGCAACTGTCTGCGTATGCAACCGAGTTGAGGAAAGGATCTTCCAATTTCTCAAAAGGTACAATAAAAGGTTCGTGGCTGCTTGAGGTTTGTATAATCTTCATAAATGGTTCTTGTTGTTTTTCTTGCAGGTCATTTGCCAACCGGTTAAAAACTACATGATCGTGCGCTCCCCATTTACTTAAACGCTCACTGATAGGGAAATCAACATCTGATATAATCTTTGAAATGCCCATAGATAGCAGATAAGCGCGCATATTGGTAAAGTCGGCATCTCCGCCATAGTAATATTCAACATTATAACCGGCCTCTTTCAATGATCGAGGGATGGAAGGAAGAGATTGCGCCTTCTTTGGATACTTCATAATGCTGGTAGTAGGTTGTGCAGGATATCCGCTGAAAAGAGAAACCAATCCACGGTCTGTACGGAAGCTGTTGCTATAGAAATTAGTAAATAGTACTCCTTCTTCAGCCAATTTATCCATGTTGACAGCTACGTTGGGTAATCCTCCAAGTGTTGTCATGGCTTTGGAAAAGAAGCTTTCTAATACTACAAAAATGATATTGGGACGATTGGTGGTTAATATCTGCGGTGCTGCCGGCATTGCTGATAAACTATCTGTGGCTACAGGTTTATCTTTTAATTCATTAAATACTTCATTTGCTTTTTCTGCCGGCATATAGCGATATTGTTCCCCAAAGTTTTTCTCCCTCGTTAAAGATTCGAGTAAACTGAAGAAGGGGTTGATAGCCGCATGATTCAAGTATAAATTATCACTAAAATATACTTTGCTGACATTCATTGTTGATACAGTAAACCCACCTCGGATAGGTATAAATAGCAATGCAGTAAGAAGTAATAATACAAATGATATTTTTCCTCTTCCTTTGGGAGGGCGCGAATCTTTTTCACTGTTCACAATTAACTTCGCGAAAAGTATATATAATAACCAAGTAATTAAAGAAACACCTAATATCGCTATGATAATAAGAAGAATGCCCGAACTGGCAAAAGCATCTTTAGGAGATGAAAAGAAGTAGAAGAATGGTGTCGAATCTAATCTAAACCCCCAGTATTCGTATAGAATAAGATCTGTAATAAAAATGACAGATAGGATGAGGGAGATAACTGCAAAATACCCTTTAAATATGGGTTTTATAATATGAGGGAATATCCATAATCCGGCTATCAGTAATAATCCGGGAATGGCTGTAAAGTAACCTGCTACGGCAAAGTCAAGTGGTAATCCATTCCATATAACATGTAGATAATCGCTAAAGGAAGGCTCTTCAAGTAATTTATGATTGTATAGCATGAAGATTGGCTTTTGCAGGATAAAAACAAGGACAAAAAGTAAATAAGTTCCTACAAAGCGTAATAGGGCTTTTTTCATGTTGTAATTATAGTTAGATCGAGTAGTATAAGTTTGTAATAAAATGCAAAGGTAGTAATCTAAATTTAAATCCTGTTGTTTTCTCTTGTGCTATTCAAAGCTTTTTGTAATTTTGTCATGGTTTTGACTGTATTATATGACAAAAACGGAAATACAACAAGTAAAGCTCAGATTTGGTATTATAGGAAATACCGAATCATTGAATAGAGCCATTGATATAGCTATTCAGGTAGCGCCTACCGACTTATCTGTACTTATTACAGGAGAGAGCGGGGTGGGAAAGGAAAGCTTTCCTCAAATTATTCATCAATACAGCCGCCGTAAGCATGGGCAGTACATAGCAGTGAACTGTGGTGCTATTCCGGAAGGTACTATTGACTCCGAGTTGTTTGGGCATGAAAAAGGTGCTTTTACCGGGGCAATAGGCGAGCGTAAAGGATATTTTGGAGAAGCCAATGGTGGAACGATCTTTCTGGATGAAGTAGGAGAGTTACCTCTTCCTACACAAGCACGTTTACTACGTGTGCTTGAAAGCGGAGAGTTTATAAAAGTAGGTTCTTCTAAGGTAGAGAAAACAGATGTTCGTATTGTAGCAGCCACCAATGTAAATCTGGGGCAAGCCATTACCGATGGACGCTTTAGAGAAGATTTGTACTATCGTTTAAATACAGTGCCTATTCAGGTGCCTCCTTTGCGTGAGCGTGGAGAAGATGTTGTATTATTGTTCCGCAAATTTGCGTCGGACTTTGCCGAGAAATATCGTATGCCTGCCATTCAATTGACGGATGATGCAAAACGTATGTTAATGGCTTTTTCCTGGCCCGGTAATGTGCGACAGTTGAAAAACATCACAGAGCAAATATCTATAATTGAAACAAACAGGGAAATAACTCCTGATTTATTGAAAACATATTTGCCCGAACAAACGAAGCAACGTCTTCCTGCTTTGTGGGGATCTAAAGAAAATAAGAGTTTTGAGAGTGAACGTGAAATACTCTATCAGGTTTTGTTTGATATGCGTAAGGACATGACTGATTTAAAGAAATTAGTGCATGAAATTATGTCTGAAAGAACTGTAACGCCTTCTACTCCTTCATCGAATAATTTTTATCCTTCTACCCCTTCAGTGGTGACTCCTTCGCCTACTGTGTCAACCATTAATATTCATCCGGTGCACGAAGACGACGACGATATACAAGATACGGAGGAATATGTGGAAGAATCACTATCATTAGATGAAGTAGAAAAGGAAGTGATTCGCAAAGCGCTGGAAAAACATAAAGGTAAACGTAAAAGCGCTGCTAAAGACTTGAATATTTCGGAACGTACACTTTACAGAAAAATAAAAGAATATGGCTTGGATTAAAAAAGCTCCCTATTTCTCTTTGTTAATATTGGCTGTGGTATTGGCTGGTTGTACAATCTCTTATAGTTTTACCGGAGGGTCTATCGACTATACCAAAGTAAAAACAATTGCCATCGCAGATTTCCCCATTAAGTCTGAATATGTGTATGCACCTTTAGGTACACGGTTTAATGAAGATTTGAAAGATATATTTGTGCGCCAAACAAAGTTGCAGCAGATATCTGCAAATGCTGATTTGGAGCTTGAAGGAGAGATTGTAGAATATAGACAATATAATGAAGCGGTAGCTGCCGATGGGTTTTCTTCTAAAGTAAGATTGGTAGTAGGTATTAATGTGCGCTATACCAATAACACTAATCATGAAGAAGATTTTGAGCAAAAATTTTCTGCTTATCGTACCTATGAATCTAATAGATTGCTGACAGAGGTACAAGATGAACTTATTGCAGAAATGGTAAAAGAAATCTGCGATCAGATATTTAATGCAACTGTAGCCAACTGGTAATTTATTTATGACTTCGGCAAGCTTGCAACAATGGGTTTCGCACCCCGAATCACTGAACAGGGAAACACTCTACGAAATTCGTACACTTCTAAATCGTTACCCTTACTGTCAGCCGTTACGATTGTTGTATCTGAAGAACTTATACATTCTTCGTGATATTTCTTTCGGGGCAGAGCTGCGTAGATCTGTTCTTTATATATCGGATAGGAGAGTGCTTTTTTATTTGATAGAAGGTGATAAATATAAATTGTCTTCAAAATCCGGCGATCAGATTTTAAGTGAAAGCTCTAAAGAAGAATTAGGGATTGATCGTACACTTTCACTCATTGATTCTTTTCTTACTAATCTTCCGGAAGAGCCATTGGGGACAACAGAGCTCGACTATACAACAGATTATACTGCTTACTTGATGCGCGAGGATTATCCGAGCCAGGTAGAAGAAGAGGTAATTACCGCCCCCAAACTTCGCGGGCAAGAGTTGATTGATGGGTTTATTGCTAAATCGGAAGCAGAATCTTCATCTTCAATAAAGATTAAACCACTCACAGAAGAGGAGTCAAAAGAACCGGAGAATGTTGAGGAACTAAATGATTCATCTACGGAAGAAGGAGAAGAAGATGATAGCTTTTTTACCGAAACACTGGCTAAAATCTATATTAAACAGAAGAGATATTCTAAGGCTCTTGAAATAATTAAAAAATTAAGTTTGAAATATCCAAAAAAAAACGTTTACTTTGCAGACCAAATTCGTTTTTTGGAGAAATTGATTATTAACGCTAATTCAAAATAAAGAAATGTACTTATTATTAATTATCTTAATTGTTATTGCAGCTATATTAATGTGCTTCATCGTACTGATTCAGAATTCTAAAGGAGGAGGTCTTGCATCTGGATTTTCTTCATCTAATCAGATTATGGGTGTGCGCAAAACAACTGATTTTTTAGAAAAAACAACTTGGGGACTGGCTGCGTTTATGGTTATATTGAGTATTGCTTCAGCACATGCACTTCCCGGAGTTTCAAATAAAGAGGGAAGTATTATTATGGAGCAAGCGCAAAAGGAAGAGCAAACAAATCCTTTGAATGCTCCTTCGGGCTTTGAAACTCCTGAAGCTACTGAACCGGCAGCGTCAACAGACTCAACAGCAAACTAAGATAAATGTTTTATAATCAACATAAAGGCTGTAAATCCTTACTGATAGGGATTTACAGCCTTTATTGTTTTGTTTCTTAAATCCTTCTAAAAAATAATATAGATTATTATGAAAGACATAATTGTTAGAAAGTTGAACGACTCAAAGGCAGTTCGTTGGACAGTGTTGATAGTAGTAGCCTTTACCATGTTCTTTGGCTATTTTATATCCGATGTAATGAACCCGTTAATGGAGCTATTGCAGGAAGAGTATAATTGGTCGGCTTCCGAATACGGCCTTTTCAATATGGCTTATGGCTGGCTCAATGTCTTTCTCTTTATGCTTATTATTGGTGGAATAATACTGGATAAAATAGGTGTACGCTATACCGGTATTGCCTCCTGTATATTGATGATTATTGGTTGCGGATTGGAGTATTATGCTGTATCCAGAGGATTCGACGGAACTGTTTTCGGAATAAGAACACAAGTATTTATTGCATGTTCGGGTTTTGCCATCTTTGCCTTAGGTATAGAAATGGCAGGAATCACTGTTACCAAAGTAATAACTCGTTGGTTTAAAGGATACGAAATGGCTTTAGCTATGGGAGTTCAGGTAGCTATTGCTCGTTTAGGTACTGCGCTGGCTATGGCAACTTCAACACCCTTAACCAAATTCTTTGATAGTTTATCGGCTCCTATTTTATTAGGATTGGGTGGCTTATGCATAGGTTTAATTGCTTATTTGGTATTTTGTGTGATGGATCGTAAGTTAGACGCATCCATAACAGAAGTAGAAAATGACGAACCATTCAAGGTAAGAGATATACTTTCGGTTATCAATAACAAAGGTTTTTGGTTGGTAGCCATTTTATGTGTACTTTTCTACTCCGCAGTATTTCCATTTCTGAAATATGCCCCCTCGTTAATGTCGAATAAGTACAATGTTGATAGTGCTTTTTCCGGTTTAATTCCATCACTACTTCCACTTGGAACAATTCTGTTGACACCACTCTTCGGGGGTATTTACGATAAAAAAGGTAAAGGAGCTACTATTATGATAATAGGTGCTTCTATGTTGGTTGCAATTCATGCGCTGTTTGCCGCACCTATTTTAGATGTATGGTGGTTTGCTGCAATCCTCACCATTTTGTTGGGAGTATCATTCTCGATGGTTCCTTCGGCTATGTGGCCATCTGTTCCAAAAATAATCCCTCAAAATCAATTGGGTACTGCTTATGCTTTAATTTTCTGGGTACAAAACATCGGTTTGAGTCTTGTTCCGTTGCTTATAGGTTGGGTGCTCGATAAATATTGTATTATTGCAGGAGAAGGCGATGCTATTCGCTATGATTATACCATTCCAATGATTCTCTTTACATGTTTCGGACTACTGGCTGTATTTATAGCTTTATTATTGAAACGTGAAGATAGAAAGAAAGGATATGGGCTGGAAAAAGCAAATGAAGTAAACTAATCTTGAGTTAGAGTATAAATATGAAGGTGGACTTTAAGTTCACCTTTTTTCATATAAAGCAGCATGAAACTTTGATTTCTATAAAAGAAGTTATCGCTTCATCAGAAGTTAAAAGGAGTTATAGTTCAAATTAACTTCTCTCATGCTTGAATATGAATAATACAGGTTAGAACAGGCTTTATGTTTTCATCGTTTTGTTAGTCTGTTACAAATAAATTTTGTACGTTTGTACACCCAAATTATAGAAAAGAGTAACTAAAATGGATATACCTGTTATCTTTCGTTTTTTAGAAGAGCTCTCTACCCATAACAATCGCGAGTGGTTCAATGAAAATCGGGACAAATATGAAAGAGTTCGTTTGATATTTGAAGATTTTGTCTCCTCTGTGATTTCCACTATATCTTTATTTGATGAAAGTATAAGAGGTGTTGAAGTAAAAGATTGCACTTATCGTATTTATCGGGATACACGTTTCTCGCCCGATAAGACTCCTTATAAAACTCATTTAGGCGCATATATCAATGCAAAAGGGAAAAAGTCACAGCATTGTGGATATTACATACATATTCAGCCGGGTAATTGTTTGCTGGCCGGAGGTAGTATATGTCCCCCTCCAAAACTGTTGAAAGCCATTCGTCAGGCTATCTATGATAATATTGATGAATATAGAGCCATAGTAGAGGATCAGGAATTTAAAAAATACTTCCCAGTTGTGGGCGATAGCTTTCTGAAAACGGCTCCCAAAGGTTTTCCTAAAGATTTTGAATATATAGATTACCTGAAGTGCAAGGAATATACCTGCGCACATCATGTTGCCGACAACTTCTTTACCTCACCTGATGTATTAGATAGAATAGGAGACGTATTTAAACAGTTAAAACGTTTCGGAGATTTTACGAATTATACGATTGATGAGTTTGAAGAATCTGAAAATTGAATTACTATTAACTAAAATAATAAGATTATGGTATTAGACACTCTTGACAATTTGGAAAAATACGCGTCTCTGAATCCTTTATTCGCCGAAGCCGTAAGATATTTGAAGGCTACAGACTTGAACAGCCTGGAAGTTGGTAAAGTTGTTCTGAAAGAGAAGGATCTGATCGTGAATATTGCTCAAACCGGCCCTAAAACAAAGGAAGAAGCTAAATTAGAAACTCATAATGAGTTTATTGATATTCAGATTCCATTATCAGGTACCGAAGTGATGGGATATACGGCTGGTAAAGATTGTCTGCCTGCTGATGCGCCTTACAATCCGGAAAAGGATATTACTTTCTTTACAGGGTTGGCTACAGACTATATTACCGTTAAGCCGGGAATGTTTGCCATCTTCTTCCCCCAAGACGGTCATGCCCCGGGTATTACGCCTACCGGAGTGAAGAAGATTATCGTTAAAGTTAAAGCTTAAAAATAACTACATGAAGAAAGTTCTTAATTTGATAAAGAATGATCCATGGTTGGAACCTTTTGAAGGCGCCATTAATGGACGTCATGAATTTGCCGTATATAAAGAGAATCAATTGACTCAAGGCGGCAAGGAAACGTTGTCGGACTTTGCATCAGGGTATTTATACTTTGGTTTGCAGCGCAACTCAATAGGCTGGACTTTCAGAGAGTGGGCACCTAATGCCACTAAAATATACCTGGTAGGAACATTTAATGACTGGAAAGAAGAAGAGGAGTTTTCTTTGAAACCCGATGAGAAAGGGAACTGGGAAATTAATCTGTCTGCTGAATCCATTAAACACGGAGATTTATACAAGCTTATTGTATATTGGAACGGTGGGAGAGGAGAAAGAATTCCGGCATGGGCCACCCGCGTAGTTCAGGATGAACAAACAAAGATCTTTAATGCTCAGGTATGGGCACCGGAGAAACCTTTTGAATTTACCCAGAAGAAATATAAACCCAATACCGATCCGTTGTTGATCTACGAGTGCCACATTGGTATGGCACAAGATGAAGAAAAGGTAGGTACTTATAATGAGTTTCGCGAAAAAACACTTCCTCGTATAGCCAAAGCAGGATACAATTGTATTCAGATTATGGCTATTCAGGAGCATCCTTACTATGGTAGTTTCGGCTATCATGTATCCAGTTTCTTTGCGGCTTCTTCTCGTTTCGGAACTCCCGATGAACTTAAAAAATTGATAGATGCCGCCCATAAAATGGGAATAACCGTTATTATGGATATTGTTCATTCTCATGCAGTGAAGAATGAAGTAGAAGGATTGGGTAATTTTGCCGGAGATCCTAATCAATATTTTTATCCGGGCGGTCGGCGTGAACATCCGGCTTGGGATTCTTTGCTGTTTGATTATGGTAAGGACGAGGTACTTCACTTCCTGCTATCTAACTGTAAATATTGGTTGGATGAATATCAATTTGATGGATTCCGCTTTGATGGTGTAACATCTATGCTGTATTACAGTCATGGCTTGGGAGAATCTTTCCTGACTTATGGCGATTACTATAATGGCCATCAGGATGATAATGCCATTTGCTATTTAACATTGGCAAATAAGGTAATACATGAAGTAAATCCTCATGCAATCACCATTGCCGAAGAAGTTTCGGGAATGCCCGGACTTGCAGCTAAATTTGAAGATGGCGGTTATGGTTTCGATTATCGTATGGCCATGAATATTCCCGATTATTGGATTAAAACAATCAAAGAGAAGATTGATGAAGATTGGAAACCATCAAGCATGTTGTGGGAAGTAACCAACCGTCGCAAAGATGAGAAAACAATCTCTTATGCCGAGAGTCACGATCAGGCGTTAGTAGGAGATAAAACCATCATATTCCGTTTGATTGATGCCGATATGTACTGGCACATGCAAAAAGGAGATGAGAATTATGTTGTGCACAGAGGTATTGCCCTTCATAAAATGATCCGTTTGCTGACAGCTTCCACCATGAATGGCGGTTACCTGAACTATATGGGAAATGAATTCGGACATCCGGAGTGGATCGATTTCCCACGCGAAGGAAATGGCTGGTCGTACAAATATGCCCGTAGACAATGGAACCTGGTAGACAATAAAAAGCTAACTTACCATTATATGGCCGACTTTGATGCCGATATGCTGAAAACAATAAAGAGCATGAAGGCTATTCAGGGAACGGACGTACAGGAAATATGGCATAATGACGGCGATCAGGTATTGGCCTATCAACGTGGTGAACTGATATTTGTATTTAACTTTAATCCGATGAAGTCTTTTGCCGACTATGGATTCTTAGTTGCATCCGGTACTTATGAAGTTGTATTAAATACTGATAGTACTGAATATGGTGGCAATGGACTTTCAGATGATAGTGTGAAGCATTTCACAAACTTCGATCCTTTATATAAAGACGATAATAAGGGTTGGTTGAAGTTATATATTCCTGCTCGCACTGCTGTTGTACTAAGAAAAACAGAATAGATTCAATATTAATATTAAACCGCAGATTTTCGTAGATTAACGCAGAGTTTTTATTTTTAATACTCTGCGTTAATCTGCGAAAATCTGCGGTTCAGGAATTATAACTTTACTTTAAGAATCTTTCCATTGAAATCTTTGACGCTGGTTTCTGTAGCTTTGTATGGCAAGAGAGAAATCATTTCTTTTTCTCCTGTTAACAAATCAACAGCTTCGTATGATTCTGCTTGTGGAATCTGTAAATAATCAAATGCATGAGAAGGTATATTGATGGCGATATCCACCGGATAAGAATCAAAATTCACGACGATAAGCAACAGTTCTTTCTCATATTTACGTAAGAATGTATATTGCTTGTGCTCGTTGAATTTCCAACCGTTTTCGTTGGCATACATCAAGTCGAAGAAATGACCTAAGTATATTGCTTTTTCTTTTTGGCACAGGTTTAATACTTTGGTGTAAATGGCTTTTAACTCTTTCTGTTTATCATTGAGCATTTTACCATCAAAAGTTCCGTGGTTTCTCCATTTGCGAATGCTGTCGACGCTCCAGTAATCGAAAATAGTTGTACGACCATCTCTTCCACTGAAACCTTCTGTATCCATGCCCGGTTCCCCGAATTCCTGTCCAAAGTATATCATCATGGGGTTTGTATTCATGCAGGCAGATGCTATAAGTCCGGGGATACCTTTTCGGGCACTTCCGGCAAAATAGTCGGAAGCAATACGTTGCTCGTCATGATTTTCCAGGAAGTTAAGCATGTGTTTCTCTATGCCTCCCAAGCTTTGCCAGCTTCGGGTAATGGCTTTTGCCGAATCGTATCCGCAAATAACATTGCGGAGCGTATCGTATAAACCTACTTTATCATATAAGTAATCGAATTTACCACGGAATATATAATTCCTGTATTCTGCCGGATTATATACTTCGGCAATAAATAAGATTCCGGGGTATTCTTTCTTTATCTGTGGAATAACCCATTCCCAGAATTCTACAGGAACCATTTCGGCCATATCGCAACGGAAGCCATCTATGTTCTTAGATGCCCAGAACAAAAGTATGTCACGCATCTTTGTCCAAGTGTTGGGGATGGGGTCAAAATGTGTACTTCCTCCATTTTGATAATCAACGCCATAATTAAGTTTTACGGTTTCATACCAATCGGTTATGGTAGGATCGGCATTAAAATGATTATTTCCGGTTGCCTTAGCCGGATATTCATGATAGGATTCCGGGGCGCTTCCTTTCATGTCGAATAGCGCATGTAGTTCAGTATCAGGTATGTAGTAAAAGTTGTTATTAGGGTCGAAGGCTTTCGAGGTGTCATCATCAGCTCCTAATTGAGATGTTCCTTCTGGTTGCACATCCGAATGATATTCTCTGGATACATGATTCGGAACAAAATCAATCAGCACCTTCAAGCCGTTTCGGTGCGTTCTTGTTACTAAATTCTCGAATTCCTTCATCCGGTTGGGAACTTTGTCTGCTAAGTCCGGATCCACATCATAATAATCTTTGATGGCATAAGGGGAACCTGCTTTTCCTTTTACCATAGCAGGATGGTCTTTCCGGATGCTGTATTGACTGTAATCAGTATGTGTAGCATGTTCAATAATACCTGTATACCAGATGTGTGTAGCGCCCAGCTTTTTTATTTCCTGAAGTGCTTTACCGGTAAAGTCAGACATTTTTCCGCATCCGTTTTCTGTGATGTCTCCATTATATACACAATGGCTGTTGTTATTACCAAACAGGCGCGTGAATACCTGATAGATGATAATCTTATTATTCTCCATTCTTATTCCTTAATTGATTAATTCTTTTTCTGTTTTTGTATGATAAACAACAGTTTATTATTGATTCTTGTTGAATTTGATAAGATAAATTAAGAGGATTATTTCCAAACTTTTCCTTTTTCTTCCATAAATAACTCTATAACTTCGGTGGCAGTCTTGTAGCCTTGTTCAAATATCTCTTCGGCTTTTTCTAATTCGTGATTGCTGTATCCGTTTAAGTTGTAGGGCTCTATCAATAAATCGCACATTTCTCTTTGCGGAACGGTATTTGCACGAAACATAAAGTGGTAAGAACGCATAGCAATATTCAAGATATTCATTTTACATTCTTCGGCAACCAAAGGACTCACATTAATGGCTACTACTTTTTCGCAATCTTTCTTTAAGGTCGAAACCGGCAAGTTCATAAAAAGCCCTCCATCTACATAGTGAGTGCCGTTTATTTTTACCGGGTTAAACATAACAGGCATACAACAAGATGCTGCGATGCGTTCGGGCAAAGATCCTTTTTTAAAGTGAACGCTTTTACCATGATCAAAATCTGTTGCCGTAATAATAAGCGGAATTTGGAGGTCTTCGATATTTTTGGCCTTCAAATTACTTTTTAGGAAGTCTATAAATTCTTTTAAATCAAAAAAGCCCATTTTAGGAATAACAAGCTTAGTGAGGTCTTGGAATTTATGTCCGGCAAAGAAATCCAACACTTTATAAGGTTCGTTTCCATCTGCATAAAAAGCTCCTACCAGTGCTCCTGCACTGACTCCCGATATGATATCCGGTTTAATATTGTTTTCCAAAAGAGCTTGCATCACTCCTAAGTGAGCAAACCCTTTAATAAATCCGCCACTTAGGGCGAAACCTATATTATATGTTTTTTTTAAAGCTAAATTCATTTGTTTTTAATCTCTTAAAGTCATAAATTAAGAGGAACACATTGAAAAATATCCATTTTTAATGATATCGCTAAGATAACGAATAACAGTTAAATAACAGGAAAATTACATCTTTTATTTTCTATCGATTGGTTTTGTGGCTAAAAAGAAAAGCGGACCGACTCAATATCCGGTTGATACTGTGTCGTCCGCTTTCTATAATGGGTTAGGGGGCTTTACTTTACTAAAATGATGTCAAATATTAATCTTCATTCTTCTTTTTTAGTTACAAGTAGCTTATCAACTCTTTCTCCATCCATATCTACAACCTCGAATTGCAGATTCTTATATTCGAAGATATCTCCTGTCTTAGGAATTCTTCCGATAAAAAACATTGCCATTCCTCCTAATGTGGTAAAATCTTCAGCTTCAAGATCTTCGTAAGAAAGAAGTTCCATCTCATCCATAAAATCAGTGATGTTCATAGATGCTTCTACAAGCATAGTTCCATCTTTTCTTACTACAATGTCATCCTCTTTTATTTCATTTTCTTCCAGAATATCGCCAAATATGCTTTCAGAGAGATCGTGCAGAGTGATAATTCCTTCGGTTTCGCCATATTCGTTAACCACAACGCCGAACTTGTTTTTGTTTTTCTTAAACAACTCCAGCACCTTTTTGGCATATAGGCTTTCCGGTATATATAACGGTTGCTGAGCAATTTTGTTCAAATCAAACTCTTCGTTATTTCCCACCATCAATATAATATCTTTTACAGATACTACTCCTATGATTTCATCTTTATGCCTGTCTACCAATAAATATTTGCTGAAAAGTTTTTCTTTGATGATGCTTAATATTTCTTCTTTACTGTCGTTGGGATGGAAAATGACTAAATCTCTGCGCTGCGTCATCAGTTCATTAGCCTTTTTGTTGGAGAACCTAAAAACATCACGTAGCATTTCGGTTTCTTCTTTGTCTATCACGCCTTGTTCGGAACTTTGATGGAGAATCATTTTCAGTTCTTCCTGAGTCATTAGGCGTTCTTCGCTATTACTTATACCAATTAATTTATTCAATAAGCGAGTAGATATGCTTAATAACCAAACAAATGGATAAGATATTTTAGTGAGAAAGGCCATCGATGAACTTAACAACATGGCATACCGCTCGGGGTTACTTAGTGCAATGGATTTAGGAACTAATTCTCCGATAATAAGCGAAAGATAAGTGATGATAGTTACCACCAGAATCATTGATATTTCCTGCGCATGGTTTGCCAGAACTGGTATTCCCTCGAAAAGAGGGCTTATCTGATGGGCGATGGCTACCCCTCCGAAAGCTCCGGAGATAATTCCTATTAAAGTGATTCCTATTTGTATGGTAGAAAGAAATTTTTCCGGTTCTTCGAGCTGTTGCAATACAGACTTCGCCGATTTACTTCCTCTGGCTACCAGTGTTTCGAGCCGTGCCTTGCTGGAAGAAACAAGCGCTATTTCGTACATAGCGAAGATTCCGTTAAGTATTAAAAGAAAGATAATAACTAAAAATTCCATGTCTTTTTAGGTGAAAGTTAATAACCCCAAGTATAGATAATACTTGTGGCTTTTGCCTATAACAACATAGAAGTTAGAGGGAATGTTTAGCGATTATACGAATAAATAGATTTTCATACTTGGTTCTCATTCTTCTCAACGGCTTGAGAATTTTTTCTCAACGGCTTGAGTACAAATACTCAAGGGCTTAAGAATATTTTCTCAAAGGCTTGAGAATAGATATCAAAGGGCTTGATAAAGACACAAGCTGTATGTTAACGTTTTTAGTTGACTACTTTCAGTCTTATTAATAGAATTGGTTGCCTCGGTTTATACTTAGTTATAAACTAGGTTGACCTTTTTCA
>NZ_QVMK01000120.1 GCF_010500995.1 Bacteroides sp. 224
AGATTGTAAAATCAATGGCTCGGGTATTGTTTTGCGGACGGAATTTTTAAGAAAAGGGTGAGGGGAGTTCCCCCTCACTTTTTCATTACAGTATGTTGTTTACGTTATTATTCATATACAGAATCGGGTTGCAAAAATAGAGACTTTTTTTAAATCAACCAAGCATTCGGTCTTTCGTATCTCGATGAGTACCCGCCCGGCTTCTTCTTTTTCTTCGGTTGTTGCAACTAAGACAACTAATAAGAATTAATAATAATAAATTGTTTTTCATAAGTCACTTTATTCTATTTCTACCTGCATCGTATCTTTC
>NZ_QVMK01000121.1 GCF_010500995.1 Bacteroides sp. 224
ATTAGCCAATGGCAGCAGCCCCAGCTGAATGCTTGTAGCAAAGCATCCCGGATTGGCCACATACTTGGTTTTACAGATAGCACGACGATTCAATTCGCAACTCCCGGTTACCTGTTTCTATCTTGCGGAATTCTATTAATTCGTTAATCAGGTTATTAAGACGGTTATCAGAGATGGCTTTACAATCAAAGATGGACATCCTTCATTTAATAAAGATTGGACTGATCCTATCAACTTCCCTTATATCAATCATGTGTTCCATCGCGACCATCGAAAAATTGTAGTATTAGATGGTAAAGTAGGCTATAC
>NZ_QVMK01000122.1 GCF_010500995.1 Bacteroides sp. 224
TGCCGACCTCTACATTATCAGTGTAGCGCTCTAACCAACTGAGCTATAGGACTAGTTCAACCTCGCCTTACGGCTCGGCTTCTTGATTTCTCAATCTATATAAACAATCTATATTAATACACAACAAACAGCAGTACAATTTAAACCGAATGGATCTTAATATAACTAATAATTAAAAATTAAACATTAATAATTAAAAATTAATACAGTATCACTCCAGAAAGGAGGTGTTCCAGCCGCACCTTCCGGTACGGCTACCTTGTTACGACTTAGCCCCAGTCACCAGTTTTACCCTAGGACGACCCCA
>NZ_QVMK01000123.1 GCF_010500995.1 Bacteroides sp. 224
AAGAATGCTCCTAAACGCCCAATTGATTTATGGTGGTTGTTTACACATCCCAATGCATATTTTCTAAATTTTGTTATTCCATTAATCATATTGGGTTTGGTTACTGTAGCTATTGCCAATATAGGCAACAAAGCCGGGAAGCTTCTTCTTATACTCTCACTACTCTCAAACCTTGCATTAGCTCAAAACCACAACATGGTAATTAGAGTTCATAGCAGATTCTCTAGTTTATGGGAAATAAGATCACTGTTCAAGATATAGTTAATCTGTTCATCCGGAAGTTCGAGATAGAACAGGAACATGCT
>NZ_QVMK01000124.1 GCF_010500995.1 Bacteroides sp. 224
AATGCTTTCACTGTGTCGCCTATATAACGTTTATAAAACTCTTTTGTTTTCGAATCTGATAAGTTTAACAACTTTTGACTTCTCATTATTAAAGTTATATTGACCATAATAGGTAGATTCCCCTTCAACAGATTCAGCCGAGTAAATATCAATAATCCGTTACTGCGCAGATTATCCGAAACTGCCGCAGGTACATTTCAGCACTCTATGCAAGTAGCTAATCTATCTATAATGATATTGGTTGCAATATCGTGCATAAGATGTAGCAGCGATGATGATCCGCTTACCGGCAGCCTTAAAATAAT
>NZ_QVMK01000125.1 GCF_010500995.1 Bacteroides sp. 224
AAGGGAAAGAGGAACTCATTCAGGCTATTATAAAGATACAAAGAAACCTCGAATCTGTAAATACAATAACAGGCAATCTGGTGTTGCCCGGAGATGTGGCCTCTTTTAAACCAAGAGTCATTTAAGGTGGAGAGAGTCTATATAGAAGAGGAGGGAGCCACCTACTTCTCGCGGCGATACACGTCCTACGGCTACTTTGGAAATAATACGTTCCAGATCGCCTATCAAATGAAGTTGCTCTTCGCCCGTCAATTCTTTTAAACGATTTAGCAAGGTTTCATAATCGCTCTCAACAGAAGGGTC
>NZ_QVMK01000126.1 GCF_010500995.1 Bacteroides sp. 224
TACTATACCCCTTGTCGGAATAACAAGTGTGATAGGAATGGCGACAGGTCTATTGCTAAGTGTTCTCTACCGTCAAATGCATTAACTCCTTAGCTATCTCGCGACTGATGCGTTTAATTCGGCGTACTGTTTCCACATATAGTTTCTGCGGTGGGAACTGAATGCTTACGCTACAAGCAAAAATGTAAAATTGATGATGCACCATGAAACTTCTGCCTCCGTTCGCAACTACGAACGTCATATAGAAAAAGCCAAGCATAACTTAAAAGGCTCTCCTATCGTAATAGCCGGAGGTTATGGAGT
>NZ_QVMK01000127.1 GCF_010500995.1 Bacteroides sp. 224
CTTTCTGTTTGTGGCTTTGGGAAGAATGGTGCTCAAAACAGCCTGTTGTGCTTTGCTCATTTCTTCCATGTTGAATGAAGCTAAGTATATTCTTGTTATATTATTTAGTACATTTGCGAAAGTATCTTTTATATCTTAAAATCACAAATAACATCACCAATATTTGCACAAAAAAATATTCTTTTTACCTTTGCGGCTATTTTTAACAAATTCTTTAATAATATGAAAAATAAAGTAGATTTTTATATGTATTTCTCGCTATAATTTGTATTTTTGGGAATCAAGTATACATTATTTTAAA
>NZ_QVMK01000128.1 GCF_010500995.1 Bacteroides sp. 224
ATACGTGAAATAAGAAACTTGGCAAGCCATTCAGGGCAAACAAATAGCGAACAAGATGCCCTTGATTACATATTGAAGGTTAATGAGTTTATAGACTTGGCTACTTATTTAAAGAATTTATCTGCGGCAAATGGAAATGAAGATAATTCCTCATTTATCTGCAGCAAAACATGGACTTAAGACGAAATGTTGTCTTGGTAACTATTGTTCTCCGTACGACCATGTAAATCTTTCTCAATCAACTAACGATGCTTATCCAACAGGATTGAAACTAGGTATTCTATTTTATAATGAAAAACT
>NZ_QVMK01000129.1 GCF_010500995.1 Bacteroides sp. 224
GATACGGAAATATATTCAATGTGCATCTCATGACCTTCTATCTCTTCACTTTTTACCGGTTTGAATGTTCCGGCACCTACATGAGAGCTTGGGAAAGCAGCCGTAGGACGTTCGCCTACTTGTTGAGACGTTTTTACCAGGTTATAAAAGAAGCCTCGGTCGTATTCGGTAAACTGCCCGATGATGAGCCCGGACAGCTTTTCGAGTACACCGCTTAGCTTTAAATTATACAAAAAACATTTATTCTTGATAAAGATGGACATTTTAGAGTAACTCATTTAGAGTAAAGTTCCCAACTA
>NZ_QVMK01000012.1 GCF_010500995.1 Bacteroides sp. 224
ACAAAAGGAAGACTAAGGAAAGTGTGCTCAGACAGACCGTTAGCCTTGTGGGTGGAAACCCCACACAAGGCTAACGGAGACATTTATAGGAGAAACTTAAATAAAAATTACGATTTATAAGCGAGTCTGATAAAATAATTAATGAACACAAAGACGCAGAGACACAGAGAATAAATTAAAACTCTGTGTTTTCGTATCTCTGTGTTCAATTTATTGCATACTTTTACACAATTAATATAAACTTTGCAGAAATGAAAAATAGAATTACTTCACTCTTTGGTATAAAGTATCCCATTATTTCGGGCGGAATGGTATGGTGCAGCGGTTGGCAGTTGGCAGCTGCCGTGAGCAATGCAGGCGGTCTGGGTCTTATCGGAGCAGGATCTATGACAGCAGATATACTACGTGAACATATACAAAAATGTAAGGCAGCTACCGATAAGCCTTTCGGAGTAAACGTACCGTTAATGTACCATCATTCGGAAGCAATGATGGAAGTTATTATAGCCGAAAAAGTACCGGTAGTATTTACCTCGGCAGGTAGCCCTAAAACATGGACCAGGAAATTGCAGGAAAACGGCAGTAAGGTTGCCCATGTAGTAGCAAGCACCAAATTTGCCATCAAGTGCGAAGAAGCAGGCGTAGATGCAATCGTAGCCGAAGGTTTCGAAGCCGGAGGGCACAACGGCAGAGAGGAAACCACTACAATGGTACTGATTCCGCAAGTTCGAAAAGCTATTTCCACCCCTCTGATTGCAGCAGGAGGTATTGCTACCGGCGAAGGAATGCTGGCAGCCATTGCACTGGGAGCAGAAGGTATACAAATGGGAACGCGTTTTGCTCTATCACAGGAGAGTTCAGCTTCCGAAGAATTTAAAAATCTTTGTATCAACTTACAGGAAGGAGACACAATCCTCTCTTTAAAGAAAGTATCCCCTACCCGTCTTATTAAAAATGAGTTTTATAAAGAAGTAGAAGAAGCCGAAAACAAAGGTGCATCTGCCGACGATATACGCACGATTCTGGGGCATGGAAGATCCAAAAAAGGAATCTTTGAAGGCGACCTGGTGAATGGTGAACTCGAAATAGGTCAGATTAGTTCGATAATTAAAGATATACCAACGGTAAAGGCAATTATGGAGCAAATTGTGGAAGAATATAATGCAAGATTAAAATGGATACAGGGAGATTAAATTCTCCCTGCTTCCTTCAAATATGTTTTTTTTGAGAAAGAAGTATTGTCCGAACAGAAGTAAAAGATAGGTAAAAGGAAGAACACAAAGTGCTTTCCATTTGTTTATTGTTCTAAAATAATAAACGAACAAAGAAATGATTATTAAGCACTTCACTGACAATGATTTATATAAGTTCTCCGTTATGCTTGCCATACAGAGACTTTACCCTTGGGCTTATGTTAAATATGAGTTTATAAACCGGGGGAAAACTCTTTTCCCAAAAGGCTTTGCCGAGCGACTTCAAAAAGAGGTTAATGCTATGGCAAAACTTAAAATGACCAAAACGGAAAAAAGCTTTATTACACAAAAATGCTATTATTTCGACCCTGTGTTTATCGACTTTCTGGAAGGGTATCAATATGATCCTGAAGAAGTAAAAATAACCTTGGAAAACGGAGAGTTAAAAGTTGTGGTAGAAGGTTATTGGTATCGTACTGTATTATGGGAAGTTCCTTTAATGGCTATCATCTCCGAACTATACTTTCAGATGACTAACATATCACCTGAAAATGTAGAAGAAAAAGCCATAAACAAGGCTCTACTATTAAAAGAAATGGAAGCCGATCATTCCGATTTCGGAACTCGCCGCCGTTTCTCTTTCGATGTACACAATCGCATTATTGCTTGTTTAAAAGAACATTCGGGAACATATTTCAAGGGTACAAGCAATGTTTATCTGGCAATGAAGTATAACACCACTCCTATTGGCACTATGCCACATGAATGGTTTATGTTTCATGGTGCTGTTTACGGGTATCGTGCTGCCAACGCCAAAGCACTTGATGCATGGGTAGATGTATACCAAGGTAGTTTAGGAATTACTCTGACAGATACATATACCACAGAAACATTCTTCCAATCGTTCAATCTGAAACATGCCAAATTATTCGACGGAGTACGCTGGGATAGTGGAGATCCTCTCGCGTATACAGATAATACTATTCGCTTTTATGAAGAAAGTCGAATTGACCCTCTCACCAAAACCATCGTTTACAGTGATTCGCTCAACTTAGACAGAATAAAAGAGATTAAACAATATGTAAATGGAAGAATTCATGATGCATACGGAATAGGCACATTCTTCTCTAACGATGTAGGAGCAAAACCTCTAAATATGGTAATTAAGTTGGTGCAAGTAAAATATGATGCTAAAAATAAGTACCAATATGCTGTTAAATTATCAGATACTCCTGGAAAAAACACAGGAAATAAAGAAGAAATTGAGTTGATAAAACGCACGTTGGGAATTAATGACTGACTCCTACCACCCTCTAAGTAAAGCGAAGAATCTTCTTTGACTCTACAGGCTCTCCGCTTTACTAAGAAAGTATTTTGAATTTTACGGAATAACATGTTATTGTTTATATCCGGCTAAAACAATTTCTTAGGGCGAGTGAATTATTCACTTTTCAGCTTCATCTTCCTTCTGAATGTATACGGTACGTGCCGGGAACGCAAAGCTCAACTCAGCCTTATCGAAAGATTCTAAGATTTCCATATTCACATTCGATTGTACCTGAAGTATATCAGCCCCCGGTTCTATAAAATAAGTAAAAGCCAGGTTCAATGAAGAATCTCCAAAATCAGAAAAAATAACACTAAGACCATCCGAAGAAACATTTTGTATTTTAGAAGGGATCTTTTTCAGCATATCCATAGCGCGACTTAACATTTCGGGAGTGGTTTCATAAACCAATTTCAGGTTAAGCACAACACGCCTTTTGGGTTCTGCCGAAATATTTATAATGGAAGCATCTGCTATCTTATAATTCGGAAAAGTGATCAGTCTATTATCATAATTTCTCATCTGTGTGCTTCGTACACCTACGTCTATAATAGTTCCTTCAAAATCATCAATCCTAATCACATCACCTATATTAAAAGGCTTATCTGTTAATATGGTAAATGCACCGAAAATATTTTTAATGGTATCTTGTGCAGCCAAGGCGAAGGCAACACCCCCAATACCCAACGTTCCTAACAAAGCACTGATGTTGACTCCTACATTACTGAGTGCCATAATAAAACCAACAATCCAAACAATAGAGGAAACAGTACGTTTAATTATCGGCAACATCCGGCTTGTATGCCTGTTGTTATTGGAATGCTTCTCCGAATTCAACAAATACATTTCGATAAGTCCATTTAGCAAATGAGCCACAAACCATGTAAAATTCAGAACAATCAAGATTCTATATGTACTATCCAGCACCTTATTTACACGGTCGGAAAGGTCTAAGTGATGAAAAGCAACCCATAATCCAATCAATGTTAATCCAAATAAGATTGGAGGTTCAATGGAAGCATAAATAGTATCATCCACTTTACTTGTGGTTTTCTTCGTCAAAGGTTTTATTACCTTTTTAGCAAACAAAGAAAGCAGTTTTACAATCACTATAGTACCTAAAAGAATCAGAGCAAAAATACCCCAATCTTCAACTGAGTTTCCCCAAATAACCTCTTCCAACATAATCATTTATTTTTGAAATATTCAATTATTCTATTCACTTGTTTATTAATAACTGTTCATTTCGCAGTTTTGTTCATTCACTATCATCTTGAAATGATTATATCGAACAAGGCATAAAAAAAGGAGTCACTCCTGACTCCAACCTTTGTTAACCTCAAATCTAATACTATAAAAAACACTGTACAAATAAAGACTTTAAATGTACATTAGCTATATCTTGCAAAACAAACGTTTGCAACTAATTATAATACTTTATTGCTCAACCAAATTTATGTTGACAGCATTCATTCCTCGCGCTCCACGCTCAAGTTCGAATGATACAATATTACCTTCTGCTATATTTTCAGGACAATTGCTGATATGGAAGAAATATTTATCCACTCCGGTCAGGCTCTTAATAAAGCCATATCCCTTAGATTGATTAAAATGCTCTACTCTTCCTTTTTGTATAGGATCTTCCTCCACTTTTTCTTTTTTGGGAGTTGATATATTGATACTATCAATATCCAGTTCCTCTTTTTTGATATTCATATCAGGAGGTGTGGATGTTATCATACCATTTTCATCGACATAAGCAATCATGTCTTCGAATGATGTAGCTCCCTCCGTCTTACGATTTTCTTTCTTTTTTTGTTTTTCTAATCTTTTCGCTTGCTTCTTTTTTTCGTTTTCTCTTTTGTTTGATGAAATTGCTTTTGACATTTATTTCTCCTTCTATTTATATAATTATATGTTATTCTCCGGTCAACAAAAAACCGGAGCTAAAAAAAGGAGGTTTCTACCTCCTTTTCTTTTATTTTTAGTATCTTCTTGAGTTATTATAGCCGCCACCGCCGCGATTTCTGTTAAAACCACCGCCGCCACCGCCACGATTTTCTGTTCTTGGCTTAGCAACACTAACTGAGATAACTTTACCTTCAATTTCTGCACCATTCAACTCGTCAATAGCCTTTTGACCTTGTGCATCGTCAGGCATCTCAACAAATCCAAATCCTCTTGATCTTCCGGATTCTCTGTCCATAATAATTTTGGCAGAAGAAACCTCTCCGTACTCTGAAAACAATTCGTTCAAATCAGCATCATCTAAGCTAAAATTCAAACCTGCAATGTAAATGTTCATTTAATTTCTTAATTAATTTAATAATAATGATTGAGAGGAAAAATTAAGAAGAGACTACTTAAAATGGTAAACCAAAAGGAGGCTTTAATCTATAACGATTCTTAACTCAAATCGACGTAAAGATAATAAATCATCAACCAAAATCTACAAAAAAGACTATTATTCTTCAATTCTTAATGTAAAATAACATTTCAAGACTTGATATGTACCATTATAAGATTACACCCATTTGTTTTTATACGTACTTTTGCATTATAAAAACTATATAAAAGCCTGAATTTCAAGATGAATACCTTATTCGACAACATAGAATATCTAAAGAAAGGAACCAAGCGCCAACAACAAGCATATCTTGTTTTAACCGAGAATTCAGTTCTACCAAAATTAAACTCCTTCCACCCTATTCTTGTTGGCACCATTCCTATCAACATTGATATAGAAACCAGCGACCTTGATATTATTTGCTATTGGACCCAAAAAGAAGAATTTATTTCCGCACTGAAAAAACTATTTGGAAAGGAATCCGAATTTAAGATCGAAGAGAATCAAACGATGAATGCCATAGTAGCCGGCTTTAAATTGCACAGTTTCGAAATCGAGATCTTCGGGCAAAATATCCCAACCAAAGAGCAAAGAGGATATAGACACATGCTTGTAGAACATGAGTTACTACTAAAAAAAGGAGATCAATTCAGACAACAGATCATTGAATTAAAAAAGCAAGGATATAAAACCGAACCAGCCTTTGGTATAGCCTTGGGGCTATCGGGAGATCCTTATAGTGAATTATTAAACTTTGAGAAACGATCGAACGACTAAAAAAACGGTACCACGATTCTCATCGCAGTACCGCCACAACACAAACACAAAATAAAACACGACAAAACTACTATGCAATCACTTGTCTATATCGAAGATATAAGTAATCGTTTTATATATTCACATGTATAAAACAACATCAAGCGATATGCATCTTATAAACAAACAGACTACTCTGTTTGTTGTTCTTTATTATGTTAACGAAAACAAAAAACTATTGTATACCAAGCTCACGAAGCTTTAATTGCCAAGCCCAAGCGGAGCATAATGTATCTTCAATACTTGTTTCTGCTTTCCAACCTAATTCATTATTTGCATATTCCGGATTAGCCCATACCTTTTCGATATCGCCTGCACGACGACCAACAATCTGATAATTTAGCTTAACTCCGGTTGCTTTCTCAAAAGCATTTATCAATTCTAATACGGATAAGCCAACACCTGTTCCAATATTGAACACTTCGACTTTCTCCTTTTGTTTTTCATCAAGAATTCGCTCAATGGCAATCACATGCGCTTTTGCCAAATCTACCACATTGATGAAATCGCGGATACAAGATCCATCGGGGGTATCATAATCATCTCCAAATACGCTTAACTTTTCACGAATGCCAATGGCCGTTTGTGTCAGATAAGGTATCAGATTCTGAGGAACCCCATTAGGCAATTCTCCTAACAAAGCTGTAGGATGAGCACCTATCGGATTAAAGTAGCGCAATAAAATTGCGTTAATGGGAGCACCGGATTTTACAGTATCGTAAATAATCTCTTCATTAATCTGCTTTGTATTACCATAAGGAGATTCCGCTTTCTTTGTTGGCGCTTTTTCTGTTACCGGAAGTTCATCCGGCTGTCCGTATACCGTACATGACGAAGAGAATACAATTCCGCCTACATTATGCTTTGGCATAAGTTCCAACAAATTAATCAGGGATACTAAGTTGTTACGATAATATAACAGTGGTTTTTCTACAGACTCACCCACTGCCTTACTTGCTGCAAAATGAATGATGGCTTCGATTCCTTGATACTTAGTAAACAATGCATCAAGTCCTTCATAATCCAGACAATCCAATTTTTCAAAGATGGGACGAACACCTGATACTTTCTCAATGTTATCCACCACATTTGCATTCGAGTTAGAAAGGTTATCTATAATAACCACCTCATACCCTGAGTTTTGTAACTCCACAACTGTATGAGAACCAATGTAGCCTGTGCCACCGGTAACTAAAATCCTTTTACTCATAAAATATTCAAAATAGGTTTTTCTACGAATGCTCTGCAAAGATAAACAAAAAAAGTATTTTCATAGAACAATTGTAGAAAATATGTGTATAAAATTAGTAATTACTATCATACCACTCCTGAAAATCCCATGAAAGCCATTGCCAATAGTCCTGCTGTAACAAGAGCTATCGGGGTTCCTTCCATACCCTTAGGTATCTTAATTAAACTCATCTGCTCACGCAAACCGGCAAACAGAATTAACGCTAACCCAAACCCAAGAGCAGTTGAAAAAGCATATACTACCCCTGTCAGCAAATTATAGTCCTTCTGAATAACCAAAATGGCTACCCCCAAAATACAACAGTTCGTTGTAATGAGAGGAAGGAATACTCCCAATGCCTGATAAAGAGAAGGAGAAACCTTCTTTAAAACAATCTCTACCATTTGCACCAGTCCTGCAATCACCAAAATAAAAGTGATGGTTTGCAAATATCCTAAATCAAACGCATCTAAAACATACTTTTGAATCAGGAAGGTTACAATGGTAGCAATAGTAAGCACGAAAGCTACCGCTGCCGACATTCCAATTGCTGTATCTACTTTCTTGGAAACGCCCAGAAACGGACAAATACCCAGGAATTGTGACAATACAATATTGTTCACAAAAATAGCGGAAATAAATATAATAATGTATTCCATAACGAATTATTTTAGTAATTATGCTTTTCTTAAGCGATTAATAATCGCAATAAGATATCCTAAAGCAATAAATGCACCGGGTGCTAAAACAAACAATAACATACCATACTCTTCGGGGAGAATTGAAAAATTGAAAATCTTTCCGGTTCCCAAGAATTCGCGGGTAGCTCCTAATAGAGTAAGAGCCAGTGTAAAGCCAAGCCCCATCCCTAATCCGTCTAAGGCAGAAGAGCCTACATTATTTTTAGCAGCAAAAGCTTCGGCACGTCCTAACACGATACAGTTTACTACAATCAGAGGGATAAAAAGACCCAAGGTTGCATATAAATCAGGAACGTATGCTTGCATAACCATTTGCAGTAAAGTCACAAAAGAAGCAATTACCACAATAAAAGACGGGATACGCACCATATCGGGTATTAAGTTCTTTAATAATGAAATAACCACATTCGAGCAAACCAATACAAACATAGTGGCCAACCCCATTCCCATACCATTGATTGCAGAAGAAGTAGTTCCTAAAGTAGGACACATCCCCAACAGAAGTACAAATACCGGGTTTTCTTTTATAATCCCGTTCATTAAAACTTTAAAGTTATTCATATTCTATACTCCTTTCTTTTAATTAGTACCGATAGAGTCGGTTTGTTCAACATGTTCAGGTTCAGAAGATACTTTCTGCGAAGCTGAAGTAGAGGCATCAACATTTCCTTCTTTATATGCATTATAAGCATTATTCACCGCTTTAAGGAAAGCTCTGGATGTGATAGTAGAAGCCGTAATAGCATCAATCTGACCTCCATCATTCTTTACTGTTAATTCTTTCTCTCCAGGATTCAAACCTTTAATACTTCCTTTACTTCCTTCTTTAAACCAAGCATCAGCCTTAGAGCCTAAGCCCGGGGTTTCGGAATGAGCAAGCAAAGAGTAATCGTATATTTTTCCATCAGCATCAAATCCTACCAGGATTTTAATCTCTCCGGAAAATCCTAATGATTTAGATTCTACGGCAGTACCTACTAATTTATCTCCGCTTTTAGCAGGATACACAATATATTCAAGTTTTCCTTCTTTACTAAAAATACTATCGCATTCTGCTACCGGGTTATTGGTAAATTCAGGAACTACACTTTTCAACGCAGCATTTAGCGTTTTCATATTAGCTTCGGCAATAGGGGCTTTTGTTAATCCATTGACATAAGCCAATAATCCTACTGCAACCATCGTTACTATGGTAAGTACCAGTAACATATTTTTCAATGATGATTCTAATTTCTTCATTTTTTCTTAGCTACCTCCCCAAAGCGTTTTGGTTTGCAATACATATTAATAAGTGGAGTAAATGCATTCATAATCAGAATAGCAAATGACATACCTTCCGGATAAGCTCCCTTAATACGAATTACCATGGTAAGTACACCTATACATACACCAAAAATCAGCATCCCTTTTTTACTCATAGGAGAAGTTACATAGTCGGTAGCCATAAAAACAGCTCCAAGTAATAAACCTCCCGAAATCAAATGAATCCACGGAGCAACATACTTAGTTGGGTCAACCAAATGCATGATACCTGCAAAAACAAACACTGTCAGTATGATAGATACAGGAATATGCCAGCTTATTATTTTCTTCCAAAGCATATACACAAGTCCCAACAGAAGAGCCGCAGCACTTACTTCTCCTAAACATCCTCCATTATTACCAAGGAATAGGCTAAGAGAGTCTGGAAGTTGATCTAAAGACATTCCGGGAGCACCTTTAATCACTCCTTTCATGATAGCTAATGGAGTAGCAGCAGTTTCTACATCTACATAAGAGGCCAACTGCCCAACTTGAGGCCAAGTAGTCATTTGTACAGGGAAAGAGAGTAACAGGAATACACGTCCTGCCAAGGCGGGGTTGAAAGGGTTGTTTCCTAAACCACCGAAAGACATCTTCCCTACTCCAATTGCAAACAAAGCTCCGATAACAATAATCCAGATAGGAAGATTAGAAGGGAGGTTGAAAGCAAGAAGCACCCCTGTGATAACAGCAGAGCCATCGCATATAGTAGTAGATTCTTTTTTCAAAAGGAATTTTGCTATTGCCCATTCAAAAAACAAACAAGCAATAACAGAGGTGGCAGTCACCACCAAAGCTCCCAAGCCATAAAATACAAGCGATACGATAAATGCAGGTATCAGCGCAATAAGCACGCCATACATATTTTTCTGTATGCTGTCTCCGCTATGTACATGGGGCGAAAGAGATACTATTAATTTATTTTCCATCTGTATTAGTTTTTAGCTTGACGTGAACGAATTATTGCACCTACTTTACCTTTACCCAGACGACAATAATCCAATAAAGGTAATTTGGCAGGACAAGTGAATTGGCAAGAACCACATTCAATACAATCCATAATTCTCTCGGTTTCCATTCTTTCAAAGTTTCCGTTCTCGGCCAATACTGAAAGCAAGTAAGGTTCCAGTCCCATTGGGCAAGCACCCACACATTTGGCACAACGGATACAGCTTTTCTGCTCGCCACGTTTGGCTTCTTTCTTATTCATAATCAGAATGCCCGAACTACCTTTCGTCATAGGAACATCCGTATTCACCAATGCTTTACCCATCATCGGACCACCACCTATTACTTTTCCGGTATCTTCGGGAAGTCCTCCGCAAGCATCAATCAATTGTTGAAGAGGAGTACCTACACGTGCCATAAAGTTAGAAGGCTGGGCAACCGACTTACCTGTTACGGTAATTACCCGTTCAAACAAAGGCTTATTTTTTTGTACTGCTTCATAAACAGCAAATGCAGTACCTACATTCTGCACTACGGCTCCTGTAGCTATTGGAAGAGCTCCGCTTGGCACCTGACGAGAAATCACAGCATCAATCAGCTGCTTCTCTCCACCCTGAGGGTATTGTACTTTCAACGGCACAATAGAGATTCCTGCATATCCGGCAGCTACCTTAGTCATTAACTTAATAGCATCCGGTTTGTTATTCTCAATTCCAATAAATGCTTTATTTACTTTAACTGCTTTCATCAGGATATGAACACCTACCATAATTTCTTCTGCATGCTCCAACATCAGTTGGTGGTCGGCAGTTAAATAAGGCTCACATTCTACAGCATTTATGATAATGCATTCAGCCTTTGCTGTTGGAGGGGGAGTCAACTTTACATGTGTAGGAAAACAAGCTCCACCTAACCCTACAATACCGGCATCTGCTATTTTCTTTACGATTTCTTCCGGGCTAAATGTACACTCTTTCTTCAACTCGGGGCTACGGTCAATGGATTCTTCCCATTCGTCTCCTTCTACATCAATAAAGATAGCCGGTTTAGCATATCCACTTGCATCAACAAAAGAATCGACTTTCGCCACTTTACCACTGACTGATGAATGGATGGCTGCTGAAACAAAACCGCCCGCTTCGGCAATTACGGTGCCTACTTTTACCACATCTCCTTTCTTCACTACCGCCTTGGCCGGGGCACCGATATGCTGTCCCAACATAATAACCACTTTCTCGGGCACGGCAGCAGTCTGAATAGGTTGATTGGCTGAAAGTTTATTTTCATGTGGATGAACACCGCCTATTGAAAATGTCTTCAACATACAATCTATGTATTTAATCTGTTTATATTCAATTAATTAAGCTTCAACCGATGTTGTAATCGGCGCCTCTTCTTTAGGTTTGCGAGGAGGGAAATTCTCTTCGATAATAGTGTGTTGTGGACAAACCTCTACACATTTACGACACAATTTACATTTATTGTAGTCGATATAAGCCAGGTTGTTTTCCAAAGAAATGGCTTCAAACGCACAAGCCTTCACACACTTACCACAGCCTATACAGCCTACGCTACATGCTTTACGGGTAACCGCCCCTTTATCCTTATTAATACAAGAAACATAAACACGACGTGATTTCTTTCCTTGGGCACGAAGCTCGATGATGGATTTCGGACAAGCCTTCACACAAGCTCCACAAGCGGTACACTTATCTTCTATTACTTCCGGCAATCCGGTTTCAGGGTTCATGTGTATAGCGTCGAACTGACATACAGAAACACAATCGCCACATCCTAAACATCCGTAACTACATCCGGTTTCGCCTCCGTAAAGTGATGCTGCAATAGCACAACTCTTAGCACCATCATACATGTTTGTACGAGGGCGATTTGCACAAGAGCCATTACATCTTACCACAGCAAGCATAGGTTCGGAAACCGCCGCATCGCGTCCTAATAAAGTAGCAATCTGAGCCATTAGTTCCGAGCCGCCTACCGGACAGTTTTTTCCATCCAGCGTATCTGCTTTTACACAAGCATCGGCAAAACCACTACATCCCGGATAACCACATCCTCCACAGTTTGCCTGAGGTAATATTTCTGCAACCTGGGCAATTCGTGGGTCTTCATACACAGCAAATTTCTTGGAAGCAGCATATAATATCAAAGCAATAACAAGCGCTATAGCTCCCAGAGAAAGAACTGCAATCAGAATTAAATTCATAAATTAGCAATTTATAGGTTTAATTGAAAATGAGAAATTCTTTTTTAGTTTATTCTTATTTAACCACAATACTATATAATAAGGTATCAATAATCCTAAAGATATAAGCCCCGAAAGCAGCTCATTGTTATCAGTAACCGACATACAAACAAAAAGCGAAACTACTAAAATGAAAAAAGGAATGATAAAAGCCAAAAACACAGCCATCATTCCCATAGAAGTTTCACCTACCACAATTACTTTATCTCCTATTTTATAAGCAAAATCGGAAGAACTAATTTCTATAATTTTTTCTTTGCTCTCGGAAGAAGAACAATGTCCTTTTACACTACATGACGCACATGCAGAGGTTTGGACGATTCTCACAAACAGATGAGAACCTTCTATGCTTTCCACGATACCTTGATGAGTAATTACATTCGCCATTTTGCAAACTGAACATTACAAATTGCGGCAAATTTAAGCATATTTTGCGAACTAAAAAGGGTTATCCCACTTTTTATGTGGGATAAATTAGTCTTTTTAGTTTTATTATTAACAAACGACAGGAAGACTACCCGAACCTATTTTCCATCAAATAAGGAGAAATTGTTTCTTTTTGTCAAGTACAAACTAATTACCACTTATAATTAATTCCGAAACTTAGCAATTCCTTTAACTGAAAGTAGCTTTTATCCTCTACTCTTTTAGCACCATCGTCAAAACGGGTGTGTACAAATAATTTAGTCGACAGGTATCGGTTTAGAATGAAATCGAATGTATTTTCCCATTCGGCTTCCACTTTCTCATAACTGGTAAAGTAGTATAAACGAGAAGTCAACGTTACAGAAGGAATTATCTTCCAAGTCATGTTAGATTGCAGCTTAGAACCGAAATCATACATCGTTTTATCGCCTTTCTCCAATCCGAATTTAGTTTCATCCACATCTTTATCGCCCACATAGCGCAAGTTATATGCAATAGGCGAAATAAATACAGACAGATCTATTTTTTTCTTTTTTAGTTTATAGTCCATACCAATACTGGCTATCAGGTTGGCAGGAGCCAAGAATGATGAAACTTTTACATCTGTATTCTTCTTATAGTTATTAAAGAGCTGCGAATTTACTTCCATTGATACTGTATAGTACCAATTTTTGGCTGCCTGTACTCCGAGTTTACTATACAGGCGAAGCAGGTCGGTATTTATTCTGTATTTACGTATAGTATCGGAAGAAACTGTATTAAAGCCCAGTTTTACCTCAAGCGAATTTTCAAACTGAATTTTATTCTGGTCGTTATAATTACCAAAAAGCAATACATTACCCAACAAAGAATGAGCACTCTCCCCTCCTTTATACCAGTTTGTAGAGATATAATTCTGAGTAAATTGAAGCGATCCGTTACCTCCTATTGTCCAGAAATTAGGTTTCTGAATAACAATATCCGCACCATTAAATTCTGTAGTAGGAGCATCGGGCTTAAAAAGAGATAAAATAGATGTTTTGGGTGCCTCTTTAAGCACTTCGGCCTGATACACTTTTCTACTCATTATTTGATCTTCATTTTGACGAACTAACTCAGGATGAGTTAGATACAAGTCCATCAAAACCCGATCAACTTGCTTGCCCACCCTTTCTGATTTAGCAAATTTACTATCATCCAATGGCAGGAGCTCATCTGTTAAGCTTGGTAGTGTTGCTATCGGTTCCGGTTTCCACAACGACTCGGATAGTCGATTCATTGGAGAATGATAAAAAGTCATCGGTACAAACAACCTGTAGTAATAGGGATCGGGCTGAATATCCAGATACCGATAAGGATCTTTATTCAGTTCCTCCAGGTTACCAAAATAAAATTGGTACAATAAAGAGGGTACGGTATCCTCTTTCAATTCTGCTTTATCGATGCCATCATCTAAAGCGCCTACAAGATTCTGCCCTCCGACAGAAGATAGTGAAAGAATAGTAATTGTTAATAATGCACACAGAGTCCTCATAGTTATGTTTTTATTTTGAGCGCAAAAATACATTAAAATAACATTCTATAAAACAAAAGGTTTATAAAGTCTATATAAATCTGTAAAATAGCCTCATATTACAGGTTTTGCAAAGTACTACTGCTATTATTGGCAATTGCCGGTAGCATTTATTACAATTGCCAGTAGTATTTACAGCAATTGCCGATAGCTTTTAGTTTTCTTTTTTCCTTGGTATTTGTATTACTACATCATCAGTATTATATATTGTTATAGGGTCGTTATAGCGTTCGCCATTTCACGAATCAAGTTATAAGTCACTATATCATTGCATTATATTCCATAAAACACAAAAACTGTTTCTTATAATAGAATAAAAAAAGAGTTTATAAACCCCTTTCATTCTTTCTTTTTTTGTAATTTTGCAGTTTTTAGAATCAAAACCAGAATTAAGTAACATAATAAAAAGTATAACTGTGGGAGAGACCAAGTATATTTTCGTAACCGGTGGTGTGGCTTCTTCATTAGGAAAAGGCATTATTTCGTCATCTATCGGTAAATTGCTGCAAGCAAGAGGATACAGTGTAACTATTCAGAAATTCGACCCGTATATCAACATCGATCCGGGCACATTAAACCCCTACGAGCATGGCGAATGTTATGTAACAGTAGACGGGCATGAGGCAGACCTTGACTTGGGGCATTATGAGCGTTTCTTGAGTATTCAAACAACAAAGGCCAATAATATTACAACAGGCCGGGTTTACAAAAGTGTTATTGATAAAGAACGTCGTGGAGACTTCTTAGGAAAAACCGTACAAGTTGTTCCTCACATTACAGACGAAATTAAACGTAATGTGAAATTTCTGGGAAGCAAATACAAATTCGATTTTGTTATTACCGAAATAGGCGGAACCGTAGGAGACATAGAGTCTCTTCCCTACATGGAAAGCATCCGCCAGCTTAAATGGGAATTAGGCCCAAGAGCATTATCTGTACATCTTACATACGTACCTTTTCTGGCAGCAGCCAAAGAATTGAAAACAAAACCAACCCAACATTCGGTTAAAGAGCTGCAATCATTAGGAGTTCAACCGGATATTTTAGTTCTTCGTTCGGAGCATGATTTAAGTGCCGATTTAAGAAAAAAGGTAGCTTTATTTTGCAATGTAGAGGAAAGCGCTGTAGTTCAATCAATGGATGTGCCTACCATATACGAGGTTCCTTTAATGATGCAACGCCAAGGATTGGATAAAACAATTCTTCGCAAAATGGGACTCCCGATAGGAGAAGATCCTGCTCTGAAACCTTGGAAAGAGTTTTTAAATCGCCGTTCCAACGCCACAGAAGAAGTTACCATTGCTTTAGTTGGAAAATATGTAGAGTTGCAAGACGCATATAAATCTATCTTAGAATCACTTTTGCAGGCTGCTACTTATAACGATCGTAAATTAAAGATTGAATACGTACAGTCTGAGCAACTTACCGATGAAAATGTAGCCGAAAAGCTAAGTAAAGTAGATGGTATGGTTATATGCCCAGGCTTTGGATCAAGAGGTGTAGAAGGTAAATTTGTTGCCGCCAAATATGCCCGCGAGAATGATATACCAACCTTTGGCATCTGCCTTGGAATGCAATGTATGTCCATCGAATTTGCACGTAATGTACTTGGATTAGAAAAAGCTAATTCTATCGAGATGGACGAAAAAACCCCATACAATGTTATCGACATTATGGAAGAGCAAAAAGCCGTTACCAATTTGGGTGGCACCATGCGCTTAGGAGCTTACGAATGTGTTATAAACAAAGCCTCAAAAGTATACGAAGCATATAAAGAAGAACATATTCAGGAGCGACACAGACATCGTTATGAATTCAACAACAACTATCGCGAAAAATTCGAAGAAGCAGGCATGAAATGTGTAGGCATCAATCCTGAATCTGATTTAGTGGAGATTGTAGAAATTCCTGAATTAAGATGGTACATTGGTACACAGTTTCACCCGGAATATAGTAGCACAGTATTGAAACCACATCCGTTGTTCCTTTCATTTATAAAAGCTGCTATCAACAAATAATTAAGTATAACATTTTGTTTAATATATAATTCATGGATAAAAATACCATTATTGGGTTAGTTTTAATAGGACTCTTATTAATTGGTTTCAGTTATTTCAGCCGCCCTAATGAAGAACAGGTAGCTGCCTGGCAACGATACAATGACTCTATTGCCGTTGTTCAAAGAGAGGAAGAAGCCCTTAGAGCTAAAACCGCGGCTGCATTAGCCAATGAAAAAGCAGAAGAAAAGATCGACTCAACTTCTACTTTTTTCCCTGCATTACAAGGTGAAGAATCATTTACGACTATTGAAAACGAATTAGTAAAAGTCGTTCTAAGTAATAAGGGAGGTCGTGTTTATTCTGCTACACTTAAAGAATATTACAATCAGGAAAAAGAGCCGTTGGTATTGTTCAGTGATAAAGATGCTTCCATGAATTTTTATTTCTACAATAAAACGGGAGCTCTTCAAACCAAAGATTACTATTTTAAGCCAATCAATCAAACAGCAAACAGCGTTGTTATGAGATTGATTGCTGCTGATGATAGCTATATCGATTTTGCTTATACCTTACTCCCCGAAAGCTACATGGTTGACTTTAGCATCAAAGCTACAGGCATGGAAGATAAACTATCTTCTACCACCAATTATATAGATATTGCATGGTCGCAACGGGCTCGTCAGCAAGAACGCGGTTCTACTTATGAAAACAGACTATCAAACCTCAGCTATAAACTTACCTCAGATGATAGTGATCATTTATCCGAATCTAAAGACGAAGATAAATCCATTGAAGGTAGTAGATTAGATTGGATTGCCTTTAAAAACCAATTCTTCTCTTCTGTATTTATAGCCGATCAATCTTTCGAAAAAGGAAAACTGAAGTCGAGAATGGAGCAACAGGGAAGCGGTTACATCAAAAACTATGCTGCCGAAATGAGCACCTTCTTCGATCCGAAAGGTAATGAAGCAACTACCATGCATTTTTACTTCGGTCCCAACCATTACAAAACATTAAAAGCTTTTGATAAAGGTAGAGATCATAAATGGGAATTAGACAATCTTGTTTATTTAGGATGGCCGGTTGTTCGTCAGATCAATCAATGGTTTACCATCAACATATTCGACTGGTTATCCAGTTGGGGATTAAGCATGGGAATTGTTCTATTGTTAATGACAATCATTGTGAAGATTGTAGTATTCCCTGCTACCTGGAAAACATTTATTTCTTCTGCCAAGATGCGTGTACTTAAACCTCAGATTGACAAAATCAATGAGAAGTACCCCAAGCAGGAAGATGCCATGAAAAAACAACAGGAAGTAATGGGATTATACAGTCAATATGGAGTAAGCCCGATGGGTGGATGCTTGCCTATGTTATTGCAATTTCCTATTCTTATGGCCTTGTTTATGTTTGTGCCAAGTGCCATCGAATTTCGTCAGGAAAGTTTCTTGTGGGCAGCCGACTTATCAACTTATGATGATATCATTAAATTGCCTTTCAAGATACCATTCCTTGGAAATCACCTCAGTTTGTTCTGCTTATTAATGACTATCACCACCATTCTGAATACTAAATTCACTATGGATCAGCAAAATACCGGTCAGCAACAAGTGCCCGGAATGAAGTGGATGATGTATTTAATGCCTGTAATGTTCTTATTTGTCTTGAACGATTTCCCGGCCGGTCTTAACTATTACTACTTCATATCTACACTGATTAGTGTGATAACTATGATTATATTACGCAAAACAACCAACGAAGAAAAGTTACTGGCACAATTGGAAACAAACAAGTCCAAGAAAAAAACACAAAAGAAGTCCGGTTTTGCTGCTCGTTTGGAAGCTATGCAAAAAGAACAAGAACGCTTACTTCAAGAGAAAGCTAAACAGAATAAAAAATAAGAAACTTGACTTTAAATTCAAAACAGTTTCTGAATGTTTTAAAAAGGTAAGAAAGGAAGCAATCGCTTCCTTTTTTTGTAAGAAACAAATTCATACATTTGTGGAACAAAGAAAATAAACGTAATTTATGAAACCAGCTAATCTAATCACAATGTCAATAGCAGCTATGACATTAGCCTCTTGCGGCAATCAGGAAGTCGCTAACAAAGATCAGGTGATTATTGAGAAATCAAACATTAAGATTGAAGGGAAACGAATGACTCCGGAAGCACTATGGGCTTTAGGACGTATTGGCGGTGTATCTGTATCGCCCGACAATAAGCAAATTGTTTATACGGTTGCTTATTACAGCATTCCCGAAAACAAAAGTAATCGCGAGGTATTCATCATGAATGCCGACGGAAGCGATAACAAGCAAATCACCCGTACCCCTTTCTCCGAAAACGAACTTACATGGATTAAAGGAGGCAGCAAATTGGCCTTTCTTTCTGCCGAAAGCGGAAGCAGCCAAATATGGGAGATGAATCCGGATGGAAGTGAAAGAAAACAATTAACCCACTATGAAGGGGATATTGAAGGCTTCTCTTTTTCTCCGGACGAGAAGAAACTTTTATTCATATCTCAGGTAAAAACAGTTAAAGCTACAGTCGAAAAATATCCGGATCTTCCCAAAGCAACGGGAATCATCGTAAACGATTTAATGTATAAACATTGGGATGAATGGGTAACTACTGCTCCTCACCCATTCATTGCCGATTTTGATGGTAAATCAATCTCCAACATTAAAGATGTTCTGGAAGGAGAGCCATACGAAAGCCCCATGAAACCATTTGGTGGTATAGAACAGCTTGCCTGGAATACAACGTCGGACAAAGTTGCCTATACAAGTCGTAAAAAAACAGGTAAGGAGTATGCACTCTCTACTAATTCAGATATTTATGTGTATGATTTGAATACAAAACAATCAATCAATATCACAGAAGGCATGCCGGGATACGATACCAACCCCCAATATTCACCCGACGGAAAGAGTATTGCATGGTTAAGTATGGAACGTGATGGATATGAATCCGATTGGAATCGTTTGTTCATCATGGATCTGGCTACAGGAGAGAAGCGTTTTATCAGCAAATCACTCGACTCCAATGTAGATGATTATTGCTGGAGCACAGACTCGAAGACCATCTACTTTACAAGTATATGGCATGCCAAGTCGCAAATCTATTCGGTAGATGTGGCATCCGAACAAGTTAAGCCCCTCACCGAAGGAGTTCATGATTATGCATCTGTGGCTCTTTGCGGAGATAAACTGATTGCAAAACGCCACTCTATGAGTATGGCAGATGAAATCTATTCGGTTGATTTGAGTGGTAAAGATACTCAGCTTACATACGAGAACAAACATATCTACGATCAGTTGGAGATGGGTAAAGTAGAAGAAAGATGGATGACGACAACAGATGGCAAGCAAATGCTTACATGGGTTATTTATCCACCCAACTTTGATCCGAACAAAAAGTACCCAACCATATTATATTGCACGGGAGGTCCTCAGAATGCAGTTAGTCAATTCTGGTCTTATCGTTGGAATATGCAAATGATGGCCGCTAACGACTATATAATTGTTGCTCCCAACCGTCGCGGTCTGCCCGGATTTGGTTTGGAATGGAATGAGCAAATCAGTGGAGATTATTCCGGCCAGTGTATGAAGGATCTTTTTGTAGCTATTGATGAAGTAAGCAAAGAGTCTTTCGTTGATAAAGATCGCTTAGGCTGTGTAGGAGCAAGTTTTGGTGGTTACACCGTTTACTGGATGGCTGGAAATCATAACAAACGATTCAAAGCATTCATTGCTCACGACGGACTCTTTAATCTGGAAGCGCAATATCTGGAAACAGAAGAAATGTGGTTTGCCAACTGGGATATGGGCGGAGCTTTCTGGGATAAAAACAATGCTACTGCTCAACGAACCTTTGCTAATTCTCCGCATAAATTTATCGATAAATGGGACACTCCTATCTTGTGCATCCATGGAGAGAAAGATTATCGCGTACTTGCCACACAAGGAATGACTGCCTTTAATGCGGCTGTATTACGAGGCATTCCTGCAGAATTGTTACTTTATCCGGATGAAAACCATTGGGTATTGAAACCACAAAACGGTATTTTGTGGCAACGCACATTCTTTAAATGGTTGGATAAATGGCTTAAATAATCATCAACACTTCACCACAGAGAGCACAGAGGTCACAGAACTTTTTAATTAGCCTGTGATCTCTGTGTTATAATTATAAGTCCTTTATGTCGCTCAGTTCCACCAACTTATTTACGATTGCATAAATGGTTAATCCGGCCGCACTATGTATTTGCAACTTTCTGCTGACATTTCTACGATGCGTGATTACTGTGTGAATAGACAAAAAGAGTTTCTCTGCTATCTCTTTATTAGTCATACCTTTTACTACACAGATTACAATTTCTTTCTCGCGCAAACTTAAAGTTTCGGAGTTTTCATCCTCCTCATCGTCATGAATATTTTGCAAATTACTGATCTTCTTTGTCAGCACATCCACATCATCAAATATGGAAACCGAAGCATCGTATTTATTTAGTATCGAAGCATCAATAAAAGTGGTGGCCAATGCTACTAACCGCACATTCTTTCCCGCCGGGTCGTTACGAAAACGACTCACATCAAAGTAGTCGCCAAAGCCAGGGTTCACAAAAAGAATATGAGGAGGCTGTGTTCTCATACAATCATTCAGTGCTTCAACCGAGGCCAACTCTATTGGTTGTATTCTTAAATTAGGAAGTCTTTTCAACACGAGAGTCAACCCGCTACGAATGATTACCGAAGACTCTGCTACCGCTATTCGAATTACCTCACTATTTTTCATTCCCTAAAATCCTCCTCTCAAGTTTTAGTATAGCAGGCACCAGTAGATAGTCTTCCACATTGCAGTGCGAATCTAATCCTTCCTCACAAGTATAAATATCAAATAAAGCAGTATTAAGCATGCTTTTATTAGCCTTGGGTGGACAATATTTAATGAGAATATTTTTAAGTTCAGTCAACTTTTCACTAATCTGGTCATGGTGTTTGGAAAAAGTACTGATCTTATAGTTTTCGAGCGGAGTATTATTCAATAATGAATCTACATACTTAAAAACTGTTTTTTCTTCATACTCCATGTGCTTTCTTACTTCATTCATATAGTCATCAAAGAACTTCAGTATGAGGAAAGAAACACCATCATCAGCACAATCAATGGCATAAATGAGCTTACGGCGAATACCCGGAAGGCAAAAATCCAAGAAGTATATATGAGATTGATGCAGATAATCGACCAAAGCAGGCACCGAAAGTTCTTCCTTACTATCATCAATGCGCGAAAACCCTTCGACCACAAAGTTAACTACAGCCAGAAATGTCGGACAATCTACATTATTCATTTCACAAACTTCCTTTACTGTTTTCTCTCCAAACCCTAAAGAAAGCCCAAAACGACTCATTACTTGCAATAAAGTATAGTTATCACTAATCAGATCCACCATCTTATCGGATGGTTTATATTTTTGAGTTTCACCCATTTTCACCTAATTATATTATGAACACGCAAAGTAACACATTATCAGTCACAAATGCAATCACCATAAATAGGTATTTTAAATTCAGAAAGAGCTACCTAATTGTAGGGTGTATCTGTATAAATTTCATTATTTCTGGGTATTTCCCGAGATAGCAGTCTATCTTATCTTTGTAATCAAATAAATAACATGATTAATAAAATACAACATGAGTAAGATTGGAATTTTCTATGGTTCTACTACCGGAACCACCGAAGACATGGCACGCAGAGTAGCAAATAAGTTAAATGTATCTGATGCAGATATCCATGATGCATCAGGCATTACAGAAGCCACAGTGGCAGGTTATGATGCTCTTATCCTGGGTAGTTCAACCTGGGGCGACGGAGAGTTGCAAGACGATTGGTATGATGCTATTAAAACAATCAAGAAAGTAGATTTATCTCATAAGTTCGTTGCGCTATTCGGTTGTGGAGACAGCGAATCATATAGCGATACTTTCTGCGACGCAATCGGTATTCTTTATGAAGAACTGAAAGGAACCGGATGTACATTCTGTGGTTCTGTAGAAACTACTGATTATACCTTCGATGCTTCTATAGCCGTTGTTAACGGAAAATTTGTAGGTTTACCGCTCGATGAGCTTAATGAAGATGGCAAAACAGACGACCGGATTGCCCATTGGACCGAATCTCTCAAAAAGGAAATAAACTAAACAACCTTTCTTTTGCATGTCTAACCGAGTAGGAGGGCGGAACCAAAAAGTTTCGCCCTTCTTTTATCAAGCATAGCTATGCAACCCACCCAGCACATAATTCACACCAAAGTAAGTCATCAAAACGGTGAGAAAAGACAAGCACATATAGATATGAAAAAAAACGGGCTTACGGAAAATTTTTAATGATTGCGTATGTACTGCCATGCTATACACCAACAGAGTAATTAACGCCCAAACTTCTTTAGGATCCCAAGCCCAGTAACGCCCCCAAGAAATATTTGCCCAAATAGCACCTATAAAAATTCCTGCTGCCAGAAAAAACAATCCGGGAATCAGAAATAGCCGAGAGATTAATTGTAAAGTCTCTATTTGTTTTTTAGTTTCCGGGGTTCTCTTCACGGCATAGAGAAACAAAGAAACAACTCCCCCTAAAAAGGTAAACGCCAAAAGGGCATAAGACATCATAATGGTAGAAACATGAAGGCTTAAAAGCGGAGAAGAAAGCACCGGCATCAATGGAGTAATCTGAGGATTCATCATACTGAAAGAAGCCACCAAAAGAAAAAAGCCCGATAACAAAAAACCAAAAGGAACAACCAAACGAAACCTTTTGTAAAAGCATAAAGCGATAAGCATCACACACCATGCCATAAAAACCATTGTTTCAAAGCCGTTTCCCATAGGCCAACGACCACTGATATATGTTCTGAGCCCTATACAGAAAGTAAGGAAAGCAAAAGATAAGAACAAACAAACAACACCTCCCCCGAATAACAACCGGGAACCGGCAAACGCTTTCTGACGAACTAACTCTGTGACCAACAGCATCAACATAAGTAGCCCCAGTGTCAGGTTCATACGAAATAACAGAGGCACATACGGTAGGCGATTGTATGTTAGTTCAGCCTTTACTTTCGAGGAAGAAAGCACCGACTCTCCCCCACTCTTTAATTGATAGTTCAGGAGTTTTTCCACATAAAGATGAAACTCTTCACTATTCTTCTTTATAACCTGTTCATTGAGCAATGCAAACATCTTCTTCACAAAAAGGCGTTGACCGACATCTGTATTATCAGGCAGTTGTGCTGTAGAGTTACACCACACTATCTGTCCGTTCTCCGCGACGGGAAAAACCTTCAGTAATTCTCCTTTACTCAACATTAATATCAGTTGCACTTTTTCATCTACCTCACTTATTGCTTTTTGCAAAGAAGAGAGTTTGCCCTGATGAAGTTCGCTCCAATACGATTCAAAAATATAAGTGCTTGTTTGATCAAAAAAGTCAGTCAGTGCAGCATACTCATTCAGGTTGAACATTTTTCTTACTGCTGCACTTTTCACATGTATACAAGGCTCATATTTCCATAAGCCGGGATAAAAAATCCATCCTGATAAAAACTGTTCCGGTGTATACCCTCTGTGGCTCACGGACCCTGTTACTTTTTTACTGAAATCATAGGCAAGTGTCTGCAAAAGAGTGATTCTTCCGTTATAAAGAACCTGCACTTCTCCAAACTTAGCGGCATCATTCCGAGGCAATACGCGGTTGGTCTCCCGGTTGGCTTGTAAAGAAACTAATGGAAGTAATAAGAAAACAAACATAAAAACATTTTTCCGCAACAGGGGGTTTTTCAACAACCGCCTCATGCTTCCATTTGGAGAAAAAAGCACCCATAGCATAGAAATAAATAAAAGGAAATAGCCAGTATAAGTTACAGGAATGCCCCACACATCCCTGTTCACAGTAAGTATAGCTCCCTGCATATCTTCGTCATAAGAAGATTGATATAAACGAATGCCTCTATATGAAAATATGCGATTCATAGATACACTCTCCCGAAAAGAAATATCTTTTTCATCTATTACCAAAAAGGAACTAATATAATCAGCCGGTGCATTTGTACCCGGATAATAATCAATTGAAAAATCTGTAAGTTCAAGTGTTAAAGGCAATACGATTTGTTGCTCACCTCCATCTTCTCCCTCAACAATAAAAGTATTACACTTCTCATTCATCCTCAAATGCACATATCCTCTTTGTGCAGTAAGCGAAGTCAACAATGCACCGAGCAGTATCACCAAGAAGGAAACATGCAGAATAAAAACGGAAAAGCTCTTTTTATATACCTTTACCGATACAATATAACAAAGGGAAGATAAAGCTAATCCTCCCCATAAAATGCTAAACCAAACCGAACCGTAGATATATTGAGATACATACTGTAATCCGTGATATTTCTCAATAAAAGTGGTAACAGCCAGACAAATCAAGACAATGGTTAATAAGCCAAACGATAGTTTCTTCATAATGCATTTATGGAAAGGATTACTTTTTATATGAAAATTCAAAACGGTTTCTAAATAGATTCGAGAAACTTCACCACCGCATCCCTTTCGGTTTTGCTAAGTGCTCTGAATTTCTCTACAGACTTTTCTGCTTCACCACCATGCCACATGATAGCTTCAATGTAATTACGGGCACGCATATCATGCAGATGATCACCGGCTCCGGTACATTGCTCCGACAGTCCTCTTCCCCACAACGGAGTAGTACGACACCACCCAGTACGAATGTTGTTCTTCATCTCTAACCGATGTTGCAACAAGTCACTATAAGGCCAAATTGTTTGATAAGGATAGCGAGGAAGTTTTCCGGCCACCATCGGATCTCCTGTATAATTATCAGGTCCGGTTATCCAAGACGGGCGATGGCAAGCTGTACATCCAATGGAATTAAAGACCTTTTTACCCTTTTGTACTTCTTCATCATCCAGATTACGGGCAGCAGGCACAGCCAATCCACGATGCCATATCATAAAATCAATATAATCATCGTCAGACATTTCCGGTTCTAAATTCTGCGACATCAATTCACTGTAAATCTCTTCCTCGCTTTTAGCTAATTTGGCTTGTATATCTAAATTTTGCGACATCGCCTTTGCCCATGCACCGGTTATGTAATTCTTCGTACGATCGGAACGAGTTACACTTGTTATATTCCATATAGCATTGGCACCCGGACCATTCTGTAAGGTTCCTCTTGAAAGCGCATAAGTAAAACGTCCCGGATGGGTCGTTCCATCTGCTTCGGTAATGTCTTTCCCAATACGCCCCTGACAATAACCACGTGCCTGTTGGCGCGTATATTCCAATCGTAAAGAGTCATCATGTATAGCATCGAGCAAGCCTGTGCCATAAATACCGATAGTAGCTTCCAGACGAACATCATAATTCTTTGGTTTAGGGTCTGTATTGATATAAGCGGGGTCAATAGTTACCTCCGGATAAATTAACTGATAAGTTTCTCCGTCAGGAAATGTATTTCCGTATTTATCCGTATAAGACAACCATTCTATTTTAATTCCGTTTTCATCTACCGGAGGTAAGAAAGGAGCTATAGCCTTGGTTTGTGGCATACCTGTCAGTTCGGGCACATAAGCATCTGTATCCTTATCATAAACCACCAAAAGATAACCATTACCAAAGTCATTGGCACGATACCTGTCCATACGCTTGCCATGACCGTAGCCAGGATGGCAGGCAATACATGAATTACGCACAAATGCCGGACCTAAACCTGTACGCGGTGCTCCGGGGTCGGTACCTTCAATATAATTATTCTCAAAAAGTGATTCTCCGCGCATAAAAGCGGCATTCATGGCAGCATCTTCCTCTACTATAGGAGTGGCTTGTTCATAGGCACTTGATGTATTTACATTTATGAAGGTGGTTCCCAATTTCCCTCCGGTGTACCATTCGGCAGAGAGTTCTCTTCCTTTATCTTTGTCATCGCCCGAAGAATCATTGTCATTACAGGCGGAAAACCCCATCAGGAGTAAAAAGCTAATTAATAAATCTCTTTTTTTCATATATCCACTTAAGTATTGAAAGCGTACCACTTTTTCGGAGGCACGCTTAAACATTATTTTTTCAGTCTGATTACTACTGATTAGAAATGGCATCTGCAACTTCACGTAGAACATCACAAAGATCATTGCAAGTATCCATAGCCACCTGGTTTTTAGATTTCTCCAGATTATTACGGAATGGCTGAATGATAGTACCTATACCTGTTTTATTATCGGAACCTATTGTTTCGATCATTGCATCTTTAAGTTTTTCTGCTAAATCAGGATTGAAAGATTTCACATAACTGTAGATCGATTTATTCTCGTTTCTTTTACCATCTACCCCACCCATGCAAGAGTTATAAATTCCTCTGATGTTATCCTGAAAATCTTGTTTAGAGTTCCAGCTGAACCATGATTCAACATCAAGTACATTATTACTTGCCACCGGATCGGCAATCTTTGTATTCCCCACTTCGTTTGCTATTCCAAAACAGCCTTTATCTCCACTTATAATTTCATGCAGTGCACTTACCTTTGTTTTATAGGTACTTCCCGGAAGTCCTGCATTCATTAAATTCTCACCCCATTCATCGTCTTGTTCGGCTTCGGCTTCTTCCAGATATTCTTTCTTTTCATCTGTGATATTATCCATACCTTTCCAAGCTGCTTCCAGAATAAGACATTGCAATTTCAAGTCACCAGCTACACCTACTGCATACTTCAGTTCATTTTCCGAAGCGTCTGTACGAGGTTTAGAGTCTTTGAACAGTACATACTCAATGGCATGAAAACCTAAAGATCCTCCTTGCAAGTTGTTAGTTGCATAATCCGCATCAAAGTCTTCCATAATGCTGGGGCTGTTCAATAATTTATCTAAATTAGCCTGATCCAATGGCCAGGTATCAATATGTGGGTCAATACCTTTTTTAGAAGCCGGACCAAATAAGAATGCTTCGCTCAACTCCCAGTATAAACGAGCATCTTTCCATACTTCAGTAGCTTTGGTTGCTTTTTGCAAGTTGGTAGGGTCATTCTGAAGAGCGATACAGGCTTCTTCCAGTTTTATCGAAGCATCAGCCAGATTCTCATAAGTTACATATACAGTATTGTTCACATATTGAGAAATAATTTCTCCCAATAAAAGGTCACGTTCTTCTGATGAGTTATCATCATCATCGTCGCTACAAGAGGCAAAGCTAACTGCTGTGACAGCAATTATCATTGCAAACAAATAATAGTTAATAAACTTTTTCATTTTCATTCTTACTTTTATTATATAAATGGTTATTTAGTGAAAAAACCGGCATAAGCTATACCCAACGAGATGCTTGGTTCATTATTGAATTGGCTTTTAAGTAAACGGTTGGAGTACTCAGCCTTTATCACAATGTTATTAATAGGATAATAATTCAATCCGGCAGATATTACCTTACGCTCCCAACAGTCCTGATCTAAGATCTTTTTATCTGTTTTATACATTGAGTCGTAATAGTCATAACGGGCAAAAGCATATAGTTTACGTCCTTTGGCAAAATCAAACTGAGAAAAAACATCGTATCCCACTTCAAGAGAGGCACACATTGCATCGGAAGCCACATTGGTGCGTGGAGAGGGAGAATAAGCACTCATGGTTCTGTTAGCTTCTGATATTTTGCGAGAATCTCCTAAATGCCCATAATCAAAATTTCCACGAGCAATCCAGTTGTAGTCTTTATAATCAAAATCGAATGCAGCAATCATTACCAGCCCGTCAATATCCTTAAATTTATCATGTTTCAAACTGTTGGCGGCACTTTTTCCGATGTATCCGCTCAGACCTAAGCGTAGTCCTTGCACAGCATAGTTATCCAAACGAAAGGCCCCGGCATAAGAATTTGCTATTTTAAATTCATAAGGGCTTTTTGCTCCGTCCTTTATCCAGTTTTTACTACCAAAACGGTCGGCATCGAGCCCTGCAATAAACTGCACTTCGTATCTCCATTTTTTTATATTTCCCCAAAGGCTCACCCCGGTTTGGTGCCACGTACACGGCATTATTGAGTTTTCTCCTTCCGGACGATAGACGGTAAAAAATTCTGTGGGTAAATGAAACTGATTGGTTCTTCCCACAGGTACCACGATGTGCCCCATGCGCAGGTTCATCGCCCTATTAAATGTTTTCTCAATCCAGAATTGCTCCAAAGTAACTTCGCCACCGCGTTCTACTTCCGATTCATACTCCCCGGTTTCCTCTTCTTCTATCTCGACAGCTACTTCCGGCCCGCCATGTTCATATTCTATTTCAGCACCAACGCGCCATCCTTTACCAAACTCATAGCCCACCATGAATGTTACATGAGGCAAGTCAAACTTTCCGTGGTCGGGTGCATCTTTATACAGATCAGAAGCCGTATACCTCTTCCAATTATCACTATAGAAATTGCGAGTCATAACGGCTTCTCCATAGCCACCAAGAGTCAACCGCCCTTTTTCTTCTTTTTTAGTGGATACAGAATCTATCTCAATAGTGGCAGATACAGCCATATACGGAAAGGCTGCTACTGCCATAAATAACAGAAGAAAGAGAAATTTTAAACGTTTTGGTTTCATACCTATTAAACTTTATTACAATATGTTTCTTAACAAATGCAAAGTTAAAGTAGGCAGAAAGGATGTGAAATACCTATTTATAATTAAATAGCCTTCTTTTTATCAGCATAAATAGGTATTTAATAACTTATTTTCACTCCGGCATAATAAGTACGAGGTAAAGATGGTCCGTAAATATAGCCCGAATCGCGATTTTTACCCTTATCGAAATCATCCTGATAAGCATTCAGCATATTTTGAACACCGGCATTTACCTGCAAAACTGTCGATTTATAAATTTTAAAGTCATAAGACAGCTTAATACCCATATCCCAGAAATCCGGAGTTTTTACAGCCTGAGTATCATTCGGATTATTTTCGGCTCCTTTCCAGTGCTCGGTCAGCATGGAACCCGTATAGGTACCCGACAAGGCTATTGACAAGGGCTTAACCGGACTATAGCTGGCTGTAAAGTAACCATAAACATCGGGGGTGCGGAAAATTTTCTTTTCGGCAGGAGCATCTTCACTCCATCTTTCAGCTTTGTCATACCGGCTTTTTTGCATGGTGAGCCCTGTCTGTATTTGCCACAGAGAGCGATAAGCCACTTTACCCTCTAAGGTTACTCCAGCCACTTTGGCTCCCGATCCGTTGCTCCTTCTCTTTACCAACACAGCCTCATCATTAGTTCCAATCTCATCTAAAACAAACACGTCCGTCAGGCGGGTATAGAAACCCTCTATCAAAAAATTGGCTTGATAAGCTCCCAAACACTGATAAATATCGGCCGACGCACTGAAACTTTGCGATCTTTCTTCTTTCAGATCGGAAGCCAACTCAATCATAGAAACAGTACCTTGCACATTGCCAACATGTAAGTCTTCATCAAAAGCTTGTGGTGCCCTGAATCCGGAAGAATAGCTCACTCGCAAATTTATATTCTCTGTAGGATTAAAACGAACGTTGGCTCGCGGACTAAATATCAGGTGGCTTATCATATTATGTTTGTCGAAACGACCTCCAACAAGAATACCCCATTTATCATTCTTCCATTCATTCTGTATAAATGCACTACCTATATTTACTATCTGCTTTGTACATCGTTGGTAGATATTATCTTTCAGGTTATTATGGCTAAATTCAAGCCCCGAAATCAAAGATGAAGGCATAAACAGAAAATGACCGGAATTATAAACGTGCTGCACCCCACCAATAAAAGTAAAATCTTTGGTATCGCCATAAGCATTCGGATTCTGATTAGCTCCATAGTAACTATTCCGATCTGTACTTTGAGCGGAGGTATACACTCCTAAGCGATGCTTCTCATCAGGCGAGAATACATCAAACTTCAATCCTCCCCCATCAATGGAATGTTCTAACTGTTCGGCTATATTGGCTTCGTGTGGTGGACGGCTCAACAAATCTCCTCCTCTGCGAAACTCCTGCATGTGATGATATTCGACAGTTAACTTAGAATAAGTACTTGTCTTTAAGTAGGAACGGAATCCTACTGTTTGATTTTTAAGCTTAGGCAGTTCCGAATAACCGTCGTCGTCATGATCGTAACCTGAACGGTGCCGGTTTTGACCGAAAATATAAAGCCCGGCTTTATGATCCTCTGTAACCAAAGAAGCATTCAGGGATGTATTGTTATCAAAAGAATTACTTCCTCCAATCGAAGAAAGTGTATGAGAAATCTGTCCTGAGTTTCTTATCGGCTCCTTGGTTATTATATTAATAGTTCCGGCAATGGCAGACGATCCGAAAAGGGCAGACCCTCCCCCACGCATGACTTCTACGCGCTCAATCATACTTGCAGGTATCTGCTCCAGTCCATACACGCCGGAGAGCGCACTGAATATCGGTCTCGAGTCCATTAGAATCTGTGTATAAGGTCCATCAAGTCCATTAATACGTACTTGCTGAAATCCACAGTTCTGACAATTGGTTTCTACCCTTACACCTGGTTGGAAGTTTAATCCTTGTGAAAGAGTGGTGGAGTTTGTTACTTCAAACATCTTCAAATCCATGACATTCACCAAGGTAGGGGCAAGCCTACGGGTAGTTTCACTCCGATTGGCAGAAACCACTACCCCATCCAAAGCCACTGCATCTTCTTCTATTTCGAAGTCAATCTCTAAAGTTTTCCCCTTTACAAGAATAATCTCTTTGCTGACAGATTTATAGCCTACTGAACTTGCTTCAATTGTAAATTTCCCTTCCGGTAGGTTTTTCAGGAAATAGTGTCCGGTTGCATCCGTAACGGTACCAATCGTTGTACCTTTTAAAATGATGGTTATATAAGATAGGTGTTCGCCGGTTTTCTTATCTATCACATGGCCTATCACATTGGCATCAGATTTACTTAAAACAGGCATTTCAGGATCATTGGCATAAGATGTAAGCACACTACAGATGCTTACAAGAAGAAAGATATATTTTTTCATGATGAATTTTTAATTATATAATAAGTAGGTATTCAAAATTAATTCATAATATGAGAAAGTCCCCCTCCGCCCTTTGGGCACCTCCCCCTTGCAGGGGAGGAATTCCTGCGGCATCGACTCCTCCCCTGCAAGGGGGAGGTGCCCAAAGGGCGGAGGGGGTAATGATATAAACTAATTATGAACATCTACTTAAGAATTTTACTATAGGTTACGAAATGGAGTGAGATGGTTAAGGACTTTCAGCCCTTAACCTGATGACTATACCCCTTCCGGGTTCAGTTTGGTAACAGAACCTTGCCGTAAATAATTCAAATAACGATTTGAATTTTCCAAACTTAATTATGAAATGCCGGTGGTCCCCTAAGCGTAAGGACACCCTGATAAGGAGAGTGATAAAATGACCTTTGAGGCTTTGCAGCCAACAAAGCAAATAGAATATAATATACGAATAATAATAAAGGTAAGATAACAGCTCCACCCGTTAATACCTGAGATAGCAAATGAATAAGTTGAAACTCTGTAGTGGAATGGCTGTGTTCCGCATCTTCATTAAACGGATGAGAGTGCACAATGGTAACCCCATTCACCACATGCGAGTGAGTGAAAAGAGTAATGCCTGCCAGGTATGAAATAAACAAAACCGGAAGCAGGCATCTCAATATTTTCAGATACAATTGCTTCATAACTCTGTACGAAGCGCAAAGGTAGTAATTTATAATCATTCCCACCTATATTTGAGTTACTCCGATAGCAATTCTTTTTAAATTCTACAATCGTTATTCAGTTGATAAGACATGTCTCTACTCTTGTAGACGAATGAAAGAATAAAATATTTTATAGACTGCTTAAATTTCATTAGCTCCTGGCAAGAGATTCGACGACACCCGGGTGTCGTATACGATGACACCCCCATGTCGTCACCGACAATACCCAGGTGTCGTCGAATGTTTGGTCGGATCAAAATTAAGGAAGAGTTAAGCTAACAAGATCAAACTAAAAGCCATAATCGCCATACCTGCTATCAATCCGTAGATAGAAACATGATGTTCGCCATACTCGCGGGCAGCAGGCAACAATTCATCTAAGGATATAAATACCATGATTCCGGCTACTGCTGCAAATACACAACCTAATAAAGTAGGCGACATAAACGGCATCAGAATTAAATAAGCGATAAGTGCCCCCAAAGGTTCTGCCAATCCGGAAAGGAAAGAGAGGGAGAAAGCTTTCTTTCTGTCACCTGTGGCATAATAAATAGGAACCGACACAGCAATTCCTTCCGGGATATTATGAATAGCAATGGCAGCCGCAATGGCAATACCTAACGTGGGATTTTCTAAAGCTGCGGTAAAGGTAGCAATCCCTTCCGGAAAGTTATGAATACCAATAGCAAGTGCCGTCATGATTCCCATCTTCATTAATTTTGCATTGCGTGGAGGGGGGCCGTCCATACTTTCCACGGAACGAACTTCGTGCGGATTCTCGAAGGAAGGAACGAGTTTATCGATTAAGCTGACCAATAAAATACCTCCAAAGAAGGCTACCACGGTGATAAGCATACCTTTCTTCATTCCATACTCTAAGATGAGTAAATCTTCCGCCTGTGCGAAAATCTCGACAAACGAAACGTAGATCATGACTCCCGCCGACAGACCAAGGGAGAAGGAAAGAAATTTCTTATTGGTTGTTTTAGCTAAAAAGGCTATTAAACTACCGATACCTGTGGCTAAACCTGCAAATAAGGTGAGCAGAAAAGCTATTAAAAAGTTTTGTTCCATGCGTTAATCGTTTATCCGGTGCAAAGTTAATAGTACGATAGGACATCATCAATCACCCTTTTTATGTATATTAACAAGGAGAAAATACATTTGTTCAGGTATCCGCTTCCGAATGCTCCTTAGGTAATTTGAATATAGCTCTTTCCGTTGATCGTCTTATGTATCTGAATTTGAACGGGAATACGTTCGCTCATTTCCCGCACATGAGAGATCACCCCGATTTTACGACCTTGTAGCTGCAATTGCTCCAAAGCATCCATGGCTGTACGCAGACTATCCGCATCGAGCGAACCGAAGCCTTCGTCAATAAACAGAGATTCTACCTTTAAATTATTACCCGATAAGGAGGATAATCCCAAAGCAAGTGCCAGGGAAATCAGGAAAGATTCACCACCGGATAAGGAATATACGGTACGAATTTCATCGCACATATCACAATCAATTACCTGCAATGCCAATGTATCCGGCACTTGCTGCAATTTATAACGTTTGGAAAGATAAGACAAATGCTTGTTGGCATGCATAAGTAAAAGGTTGAGCGTATAACTTTGAGCTATCACCTTAAACTTACTGCCATCGGCACTACCAAACAACTTATTCAGCTTCTCCCATTTTTCGGCAACGGCTTCTTTCTCTTTCAATGCCGTTTCTATCTCTTTTTGTAGTTTACGACTTTCTTCCTGTTGTAATAACTGCGCCTCCATCACTGAAAGTTGCTTTTCTATCTCTACTTTGTGTTTCTGACAGTTATCAATCGTTTCGGGTAACTTCTCAGGAGATTCAATCTGTTTATATTCCTTTCGCAATACTTCCACAGCAGCGGTTAATTGCTTTATCTCTCCCCGGACACCCGAAATACGGGCTTGATTTATCTCTGCATTTTTTCTTGCGGTTTCTAAGGCATCTGTCAGTTCCTTTTCTTTCCGTTGCATGGAAAGCTCAGCCTCATCTACCGATTTGCCTTTTAATAGTAATTTACGTTCTGCAAGCAATGCACTAAGAACGCTCTCTTTTATTTTATAGTCATACCACAACCACTCTTCGTAAAGTTGCTGGTATTCCCGAAGCTTTTCAGAAAGACCTTCTTGTTTGTTTCTAAGTTCTTCCAGTTGCAGGTCAAAGTAGGCAATGCTCCGCTCCTCTTCATTCTTCGGACATTTTCTTTCTATTTCTGCTTGCAAAATGGTTAATCGGCTTTGTTGTTGTTCGCAGGTTTCGAGCAGATGTTTAATATCCCGCTGTAGGGAAATAGAATGATTATTCAGCTTTTGCAACTCCTCCGAAGCCGTTTTATAGTCTTTCTCTACTTGTCGATAATGCGATTCTATGGCTTCTGCCTTTTGAGAATAGGGATGTTCCAAACTTCCGCAAACCGGACAAGCCTCTCCGGATATAAGTGCTTGCCTTAGTGCTTTCACATCTTTTCCCATGGCAATGCGTAAACCGTCAAACACATTTTGAAGTGTCTTTACTTCTACTTGTTTACTTGTTAACCGACTTGCAAACACAGTTTGTTCTTTTTCCTTTTCCGAGTAACTTGTTCGCTTCTGCTGAAGATCTTTCGATAATTCTTCGGCCGTTTTCTGTAAAGTCAGCCATTCTGCGGTTAGTTGCTTTGCCTCTTGTAGCTTTTTTTGTTGTTGCAGTAAAGCAGTCTGTTCATTGCCCAGATTCTGAATATCGAAAGTATTTAGTCTCCGGCTTCGCTCTTCATTCGTTTTTTGTTCTGCATCCAAATGCTCTAAAGATAGTTGTATGGTTGTTGGTTGCTTAGAGCGGATACCGGCAATGGACTGTTCTACCTGCTTAAAATTGGCTTGGGCACCCTGAATACGTACATCAAGCTCTCGGGCTTTTCGTATATCCGGTTGCAAGTCGGCGCACTTTTGCCTGAAATCGGTTAAGTATGCTGTTTGTTGAGCAAACAAGGTTTGAAGTTTCAATAAGTTCTCTTGTCCTGTTGCTTCCTCTTTATGCTTTTTGGCCAATACTTCCTCTTGAGTTTTAAGAGATTGAATCAGCTTTAGTTTTTCTGTTAAAGATTCCAGTTGTTTGCTTATCTCTTCTCTTTTAATGCGAAAAGCAGTTCGATTTTGTTCCAACACTTGCAATTCCTCATCCGGCAATAATTTGATTACGCTTGCCCGATTCCGGATCTGATTCAATTCCTCATTAGCAATCTTGGTATGTTGGAAGATGGCTTTTGATATCTGTGAATAGATTTCTGTTCCTGTCAACTTCTCTAATAATTCTGCTTTGGCCGACTCTTTCGATTTCAGGAATGTAGCAAAATCATTCTGAGCCAATAATACGGTACGTGTAAACTGATCGTAGTTCAAACCAATCAACACAGTTAAACGATTGAGCAATTCGGTTTTGGTTCCCTGCAATTCTTCTTCTTTATCCAGGTTGGTTACTTGCATAGTTTGCGCCTGCAAGGAGCCGTCTGCTTTACTGCGAGCCCGACGAACAGACCAACGAGATTGATAGCGAAATCCATCTACTCCCATAAATACCACTTCTGCAAATCCTTCTCCGGTTCCTCTGCGAAGGATGTTTTTTACATCAGATTGATTCACCTGACTTTCTCCTACATCTTTTAAATAGAGATTCTCTCCGGTAGTAGCAAAGCGAGGGGTCTTATCATAAAGAGCCAGGCAAAGCGCATCAAGAATAGTAGATTTTCCGGCACCGGTAGGGCCTGAGATTGCAAATATTCCGGCAGACTGCAAAGGTTCGGTAGTAAAGTCAATATCGAAATAGCCTTCAATAGAAGCCAGATTTTTTAATCGGATGGATAATATCTTCATGGATAAATAGTCGTTGAGTTATTTTTCATTATACAAAGAAAGGGTTGCCTCCTGAAAGAGTTCCAGCAATTCATCCGGCATTTCCGTCAGATACATCTTTTCAAATGTTTGCTTAGCAATTTGTAAAGGATTCATTTCCTGTAAACCGACTGTCAGGACTTCTTCTTCCATAGCATGGCCGTCGGACTGTTTATATACAGAAACGATACGGGCTAAACGAGCGTGTTTTCCTGCTAATGAATCTTCTATTTGACGGCGTAATAATGGTTCCGGTTCAGTCAACAAGACTTTTACTTCCAGATAAGGAGCTTGTTCATTTTCTTTATATTCCGGCAATGCATGCAGTTGTTCAATGACTTGTACTGATGATTCCGGCTTGTCGGAAGGTACACTCAATAAAGTAACTAACGGTTCATAGGCAAGTTTCTCTATGGAGTTTAGCTCACCATCCTGTAGCGTAATCAATACCACACCATGTTTATAGTATTTCTCTGCAAACGACATGGACAACGGACTACCGGCATATCGTATACATTCCCTTCCGGATACCCGTTGCGCTTTATGAATATGCCCTAAGGCAGTATAAGCAATACTCGAAGAAAATGCTTCGGGCGATACAGCTTCCAATCCTCCGATAATTGTTCGTTCGCTATGGTCTTTTTCTGCGATTTCCGATCCGGTGGCTTGGAGATGCCCCACAGCCACAAGTGCTTGTCCCTCTCTTTTTTGTTCGAGTGCAAGGGTGGTAAGTTCTTTATAAAATGCTTTCACTCCCTCTGTATATGTATTTCCACCTTCTGTTTCTACAGCCGGATAATCTCCCTGACGTAGAAAGGGGACAGTCAAGCAGAGGGCTTCTACTTCACCGGAGCGGTTTTTCAGTTCCACAATCAGGTCATCGTAGTCAATAACTCCTTCTTGCTTCTTTATTACTCCTTTTACATACGTATTCATTTCCTGCAATAATGGCAAAGGAGCTTCGAGGCGAGAGGCTGAATCATGATTGCCTGCAATTGTAATAATCTGCAAATGAGGGTTTTCATTCGTTACCCTACGCACAAAACGGTAAAACATCCGTTGGGAAGCTGCCGAAGGATTAGCTACGTCAAAAACATCTCCGGCAATAATCAATACATCTGCTTCTTTTGTTTTTATTTCTTCGGTCAACCAGTTCAGAAAATGTTCATGTTCAATGGTTCGGTCGTATCCAAAGAATGTTTGCCCTAAGTGCCAGTCGGCTGTATGAAGTATTCGAATCATCGTTTTTTCTATTTTAGTTCCAAAATTAAGATAAATCCGGCTATTTATTTGACTTTGGGACGATTTTGTATTACTTTCGTGAAAGTAACAACGATTTAATTTAGGATAAAGGTACACTATGAGACTTCATCTTTTCTTCACTTCTTTGCTTTGCTCCTTTCAGTTTTTGCTTGCTCAAACCCCGGAGTTAACCCAAGGAGAATTAAACCAGAAATTAGATTCTATTTTGATGGAAGGAAATCAATTATTCCTACACGAAAGAGCTTCGTGGACATCATACGATTTAGCATTGGAAAACCCCAAAGTAAAAGAGCACTTCGAATCTTACTTAACTTATGAAACAAGAACAGCCATAAAAACCATTATCATAGGGTACAACGACCAGAAGTGTATCGCTGAATATACTTTCACGGAAGAGTTTACACTACCCTCTTCTACCAAGATCGAAACCAGAGACTTAACTTCGGAAGAGAAAAAGCTAATTGAGATTCGGTACAAACTCATGGAGCAACTCGATGACGACAAGTATAATATAAGAATAGCAGAAGGATTCAGTTTAAACTTCATCTTACTCCCCTTTAAAAACAAATATAAATTTTATATTTTGACAGGAACTGCTCAACCGGATGTAATTCCTTTTGGAAATGATTATTTAGTAATAGCCGACAAAGACGGGAAAATTGAACGTTTTCAGAAATTCCATGTCGGGTTGTTCCCAAACCCTACCACCTTTCAGGGAAAAACAATATCGGAGATGGTACACAGTCATTCGAAAAACACCCCTTTCATTACTGCTACGGACGTTTGTACCTTTATGTTATATGCGCCAATCTATGATATCAAAAGCTTTGCGGTGTATTCTCCGGCATTGGATCTGTTCATGAAGTACACATTAAACACCAATACAATTACTTTAGAAAGTAAAGACAGTGTTTTGCAACAAGAATAGAACACAGAGACACAGAGTTACATTTATTCTTTGTGTCTCTGCGCCTCTGTGTTCATTCTTTTTTTATTCAATCCGCTAATTAATCGAGTATTTTTATCTAAGTTTGTAGAAATCGGAAACAGATATTATAAAACCAACCTGTTATGAAGAAATTGTTCCTCGTTTTTGTTTTATGGATAACTACTTTCAGTTTGCAAGCTCAAACGGAAGTTATCTCCGACAGCATTCATATCTCCCCCAAAGCACAAAGAGAACTAAATCAGCTATTTTTTGATTTCAGTTTGCCCGAGGCTCCCCGAATGCCTATTATAAATACCGGCTTATTGTTGGGACCGGATATGAGCAAAGATTATTCTTCCCTCTTTCAAATTGACAAAAAGTGGACCTTTGGGCAGAATTACACTTTAGTTCCTACAGTTGGACACATGGATTTCTATTCAAGTTCGCAATCTGTACAAGTGGGCACTTTAAGACTGAACGATCATATAAAGTTAAGCCTCTACGGCCAATATACTGCCACCGGAGAAAGAATTCCAACCACCAATATATTCCCCTGGGACAAGAAAAGCTTTACAGGGGGAATGCAATTAAAGATAAATAATAACTTCGGCATCAGTATCGAAGTAAAGCAAGGAGGTAAAAACCCAATGAATCCTTATTAAAGAGCGTTGGCTTTTTGTAGCTTATTCCTCCGGTTGATAAATTTCTTCGATCAATTCTTCGCGCTTCATCGACATTTTTCCGTCTGCATCTACTGTAAGTGAGATTGGAATATACAGATCTGTTTGTGGGTAGCTGACACTCACGGCGAAGATTATTCCTTGGGTGGTAGTCTTATCAAAAACCATGCCTTCTAATATTGATTTCTTCATAAAGTTTGCATTCACCACAGAAGAGAAACTATGTTTGGTGAAGGATTTATTAAGAACCTCGCGGTTACCTTGAGTAATACGCAAAGCGATACGATTATCTATAAAAACATCTCCCATCTCGCTTTTTACGCGAGTCAATGAATCATCCGGTGTACGAAGTATGGATATATTGTATTCTTTTCCTTTAAAAGTAACTGTTTGTTCATTCTTAGATACCTGCATTCGTTGTAACCCTTCTTTATCTGTAGTATTCTGCATAAGTACACGTGTATCATCTACTTTCTGAGAGTTATCTTTTTTAGAACATGCGGCTACAGTTATCAAACCGCTAACAATAAACAAGTATAGTAGTTTCTTCATTTTATAATTCGTTATTCCAAGTAACAAAGAAACAAATAATTTTCTCTCTTTGCAAAAAAAGTTTGCCCCTTACGAAACTTTTTCCGTAAGGGGCAAACTCAATTTACACACACAATCTATTTTACCTAATACCTTTACATTTTATTGAGCTTGTCTTGGTTGTCTTCCTTGTTGACGACCACCACCTTGCTCCATTCTTTTTTGCCTTTCTTCCCGTTTCTTAATATAATCGTTATATTGTTCTTCAGTCAGAATCTTCTTTAACTTGGTATTATAGTCATCCATTTGAGCTTTACGAGCTTCGCGCTGCTTTTCTACTTCTTTGCTTTTTGCTTCTTTGTTTTTCTTTTCCTTCTTTGCGTTTTCTTCTGCTTTCTTACTCATTTCCTGAGTCATAGTAAGATTCAACTCCGACAGTTGTTTCTTTTGTTCCTCATTCAAAGAATATTCTTTTGCCATTCTTTCAGTCATTCTTTCTGCCTGAGCTTTTGGGTCTCTTTCTCTTTGTTGTCCTTGTCCACCACGTCTTGGGCCTTGAGCCATAACAGTTGCAGTAGTCATAAGTGCTATCACGATCAAAAATGTTATCTTCTTCATAAATTCATTCATTTGGTTTATTAAATAGTTTTTTGTTGCAACTGATTATATGACTATAAAAAGAAAGAGAGGTTTAATCCTCTCTCTCTCTTTTTAACAAATATTTTTTATTTAATGAGTTCTAAGACATAGATAGGTTGAGGTTCCATGTGAGTAGTACGTTCTCCATCCCCTTGTCCGGTGCGTTGTACATAGATGTGCAACTTCTGTTTATCTTTCCAGAGTTCAGTATCATGACTCGGTTCCCAGGCATCTACTGCGAAATCAGTCAAATCCTCATATTTCCATGTACCTGTATTTATATCATCAGATATTGCCATGGAAACTTTACTATCTCGCTCTTCATCTCTAAAGATATAATAGGCTTTCAACTTTTTATTCTTTTCTTTAATTACTAACCTTGGGCGAGCGATAGGTATTAGTTTTGTACCTCCGCCACTTAGGCTAAAAGGGGTAGTGCGATTGGATATTTGCTGTTGCTTCCATTGTTTACCATCATTCCAAACTAAGCGATATTGAGGAACATCGGAATCTGCATCACGCCAGTAAGTGGCTATATAAGGATTCCCGTTTCTATCTGTCGTCATACTTGTTTGGTTAATGAGCTCACTTTTTTGAGGAATAGAGCAAGCATATTCTGCATTAGATGCATTAATGGGTAAGGTATACTCCTCTCCTGTAGATTTTTCCCAGGTTTTACCTCCATCTTTAGAGCGGGCATAACAAAGATCGTGATTTGTTTCCACCAGATAACTTTCGCGCCAAACCCAGGATAGATGTATAATGCCTGCCTTATCTACATATATTTGCCAATACGCATTTCGCTTATTCTCTCCATCAATCAAAACATCTTGTACTCTTTCCCATTGTTTCGTTTTTAAAATATAGCGATTCATTACCAAATTCCCTCTACCCGAGGAGCCGGAGCGATATACAAAGATTAAATCTCCATTGGAAAAACGATAAAACTCAGGATAAGTCACATTCTTTTCATCTTGCCCAGTCATGGCTATCTTTTCTCCCAATGTTAATGAACCGGGAGCAACGCTTTTACAATATCGCAGGGGATGTCCATGATGATCGAATGATACATGTAAATAGTCGTCTCCATCTACCATCATACTAATTACATTATGTGCATCGGCCACATTTCCTTTGTAGGGCGAACGTTGCAAAGTCCAATCCTCTTTACCTAACTTACGTTTACCTAAAGTAAGATAACCATCCTGATCGTAAAAAGCAATATATTGATTGTTCTTATGAGTAACCAATGAATTGACACGAAATACGGTTGTATTCACAGAGGTACGACTAAATCCGTCGGCCACTTTCACTAATTTCTGAGCATTGCCAGTCAGTATAAATAAAAAGAATAAAGAGATGAAAGCTGCTTTCTTCATGATATTATTTTCTTCTTTAGAGTTTCATCACAAAACATTTATTGAGGCAAGTAATAAGGGTTTGTTAATGTGGTATTGATTGCGGGGGTTTTATCGACCGAGTCAAGAAATCGAGTCGCAAACAATAAACGATTCAAATTAAATTCATCATAATCCGAATCCGTTGGGTCAAAGCTATTAATCCGCACATCTCCCTGAGAATGGATAAATTTCTTATTACCTATATATATACCAACATGAACCACGCGTTCTTTCTTCTCTGGAGTGGCTTTGCGCCCAAAGAATATCAAATCGCCAAGACGAAGATTGCTATAATCAGATGCTATATCAATATGTTCGCCCACATAAGCCTGTTGAGATGCATCACGTGGCATTATAATATCATGCATGTATAATACTGTGCGAACAAAACCACTACAATCCATACCTTTTGATGAGGTTCCTGCCCACAGATAAGGAACTCCCAATAAAGTACGAGATGTACGGATGATACTTTCGGCATCTTGCCTGATGGAAGCTCGCCAAAGCCCTTCCGGCTTAGCTATGCTTTGCGGAATATAGGCTATTTTACCATCGGGATAAGAGATTTTATAAAATTCCTGTTCCGTTCCTTCATATTTTAAACGATTACCTGCCACTACATCACTAATGGATTGCGAATTCATATCGGGCTTTTCATAAGTGAAACCAAAATGAGAAGTAACGACAACTTTCTCAGCCCGATTCCAAGCATTATACTCTTCTTTATTCATAAGGGTAATGCCTACTCGGTGTACCCACCCCAAATAATCATCGGGAGTTTGAATGCGATACCACTTTTGATGCTGCAATACTCTGACAGGCATACCAAGTATGGCTTGCGTAATCATCTCGGATGAGAAATCAGACTTTGCATGTATATTACAAACAGATAGATTGACAACTCCATACGTATCTATCAACTCTTCAGGAGTATTCCCATCAGTATCGGCAGATGCTTTCTCTGAATTTGCACAAGAGGAAACAAAAAAGAAAACGAATAATAAAGGTAGAAATAGTATGCGCATCTTATATTCTTTTAGTATTGAACTCGAAAGCAAAGATAAATCTTTTCTGCCATTAAGTATTTGTCATCAGGCATTTTTGAGTATTTGTTCACCTACTTAATGTCTTTTCTCAAGCCGTTGAGAATAAATACTCAAGCCGTTAAGAATATATTCTCGCGCCCTTAAGAAAATATTCTCAAGCGGGTGAGTAAAAAGACAAAATAACCCGGAGTGATTATTCTTATGTTTATTAGTTTTCTATAAATCGCAATTTTCACTTACATTTGCACTATGGTAAAGAAACAAGTAGCCCGATATATAGAAACAGAGCACCTTTTCTCTTTAAAAGATAGAGTTCTTGTGGCTCTTAGCGGAGGAGCAGATTCTGTTGCGCTACTACATATTCTATTATCGCTGGGCTATACCTGTGAAGCTGCGCATTGCAACTTTCATTTGCGTGGCAAAGAGTCAGACAGAGATGAAGATTTCACCCGACAATTATGCCACAAACTAAACATTACTCTCCATACCATCGACTTCGACACAGAGAAATACGCCGAAAGCCACAAAATTTCCATTGAAATGGCTGCCCGTGAATTACGTTATCAATGGTTCTCCGAAATAAAAGAAAAGTGTAAGGCATCTGTTATAGCTATTGCCCATCATCAGGACGACAGTGTAGAAACCATGATTCTGAATCTGATCCGTGGCACGGGCATTAATGGATTATTGGGTATTAAACCGAAGAATAAAGATATAGTTCGTCCGCTGTTATGCGTTACCCGCCAAAAACTGATTGATTATCTGAATTATATAAAACAAGATTATGTAACAGATAGTACTAATCTTCAAGATGAATATACACGCAATAAAATCAGATTGAATTTAATTCCGCTCATGCAGGAAATCAATCCTTCAGTTAAAGACAGCCTTATCAATACCGGCAATCATCTCGCGGAGGTTTATAAAGTTTATCAAGAAGCCACGCATCAGGGAATTTCAAGAGTCCGAACCCACGAGGGAATCCATATTGAGGCACTACTCAAAGAACCATCTCCGCAAGCCCTCTTATTCGAGATATTACATCCTTTAGGATTTAATTCTGCTCAGCTAAAAAACATATATGATTCTTTGTACGGACAACCCGGAAAGTATTTCATAAGCTCAAAAGGATGGAAAGTAACGAAAGATCGCGAATTATTATATATAAGTAAGGTAGAAGATAAAGATACTCCTCCTCCCTTTTCACTGCAAATAAAAGAAGAGATGTACTCTTCAACATTCATCATACCCACAGATAAAAATGTTGCTTGTTTAGATGCCGACAAGGTAAAAAACGAGTTTACCATTCGTAAATGGGAACATGGTGATACATTTATCCCTTTGGGCATGAAAGGAAGAAAAAAAGTAAGCGACTACCTGACAGATAAGAAATTCTCACTGCTTCAGAAAGAAAACCAATGGGTACTTTGCAATGGCAATGAAATCGTTTGGTTAATCGGAGAACGCCTCGACAATCGTTACCGCATTACTCCAAATACCCGGAAAATATATGTTATAAAACAAATTTCTGTAAACAAAGTGAACTTTTAGAGCCATCTATTGTTATTATCTAAAAAAATAGATTACCTTTGCAGTGTTGAAAATCATTCAGGGAAATTCTCCCACAGAGAAAGTAAAGAAGTGATTTTCAATCCAAAATAATCAAATCCCAATTATACAATTTTCATAGTTTAAATCACTAGTCGTAGTTATTGCTATGCCCATCTTGAACTCTAAAAATAATAAATTATATAAAATAACTTGCCTATACACTGTATGTATAACATTATTCAATTAAACGACAAAAATCTGTCGGATCTACAAATTATTGCAAAAGAATTAGGAATTAAAAAGGCTGAATCATTCAAGAAAGAAGAACTTGTTTATAAGATTCTTGACGAACAAGCCATCGTAGGTGCCACCAAGAAAGTTGCTGCCGACAAAGTAAAAGAAGAACGTAAATCAGAAGACAAGAAGAAACGTTCTCGCGTAAATGTCAAAAAAGAGGGTGACAAAGTTTACACCGCTTCAAAAAACGGAGAAACTGCTAAAACAGAAGCTGCCGCCCCTGTAACACCAACCAAAGCAGCCGAAGCTACCGAAGCAGAATCCAAAAAGGCAACCGAAAAGAAAAAAGCTGCAACAACTAAAGAGCAGGTAGCCGAAAAAGAAGAGCCCGCAACAAAAGCAGCTCCAAAGAAAAAAGCCACAAAAGCCCCCAAAGAAACTAAAGAAAAAGAAGTAAAAGAGGAACCGGAAAAAGTAACTCCAAAAGCAGAAGAGGCAGAAAAGAAAGTAGTTAAAGTTAAAACTAAAACTGCTAAAACCGAAGAAAAGAAAACAAAGGAAGCTCAACCTGTTAAAGAAGAAGCCCCCGTTGTTGCCAAAGAAAATGTCGAAGATTTTATTCCAATTGAAGACCTGCCTTCTGAAAAGGTCGAATTACCATCTGAACTATTAGGTAAATTTGAAGCAAACAAAACAACTCCTCCTCAACCTGTTATAGAAAAGAAGGTTCAACCTCAACAACCTCAGGCTCAGCCAAAACAACAAATACAACGTCCACGAGTTGTACGACCAACGGACAATAATCAATATAACAATCAAAATCAACGCGTTAACCAACCGGTTAGACCTGTTGCTCAAACAGAAAATGAACCGGCTCCAGTTAACGAACGTAGAATCATTGAAAGAGAAAAACCTTACGAATTCGATAACATTCTATCAGGAACCGGTGTCTTAGAAATCATGCAAGACGGATATGGTTTCCTTCGTTCATCAGACTACAATTACCTGTCTTCTCCAGACGATATTTATGTATCTCAGTCGCAAATTAAATTATTCGGACTGAAAACAGGAGATGTTGTAGAAGGTGTTATCCGTCCTCCCAAAGAAGGAGAAAAATACTTTCCATTGGTTAAGGTTTCCAAAATCAATGGACGTGATGCTGCTTTCGTACGTGATCGTGTTCCATTTGATCACCTCACTCCTCTTTTCCCGGACGAGAAGTTCAATCTATGTAAAGCCGGACAGCACAATTCCCTGTCGGCCAGAGTAGTAGACTTATTCTCTCCTATCGGAAAAGGACAACGCGGTTTAATTGTAGCTCAACCTAAAACCGGTAAAACAATCTTATTGAAAGATATAGCAAATGCCATCGCAGCCAATCATCCTGAAGTGTACATGATTATGCTATTGATCGATGAACGCCCTGAAGAGGTAACCGATATGGCTCGTAGCGTAAACGCTGAAGTAATTGCTTCTACTTTCGACGAACCGGCAGAACGCCACGTAAAGATTGCAGGTATTGTATTAGAGAAAGCAAAAAGATTGGTAGAATGCGGACATGATGTGGTGATTTTCCTTGATTCTATCACCCGTTTGGCACGTGCCTACAACACTGTATCTCCGGCATCCGGAAAAGTACTGTCCGGAGGGGTTGATGCAAATGCATTACACAAGCCTAAGAGATTCTTCGGTGCAGCTCGTAACATTGAGAACGGTGGTTCACTAACAATTCTTGCCACAGCACTTATCGACACCGGCTCTAAAATGGACGAAGTTATCTTCGAAGAATTTAAAGGTACAGGAAACATGGAATTACAACTTGATCGTAACTTATCAAACAAGCGCATTTTCCCTGCTGTTAATATTGTGGCATCAAGTACCCGTCGCGACGATCTTCTATTCGACAAACAAACATTAGACCGCATGTGGATTCTGCGTAAATATCTATCTGATATGAACCCCATTGAAGCAATGGACTTTGTGAAAGATCGTTTGGAAAAGACAAGAGACAACGATGAATTCCTAATGAGCATGAATAGCTAAATGCTAATTTAACCAATAAAGAGAAAGATGTAGATACAATGTGTTTACATCTTTTTTCTTTTATATAATTGCCTGCTACCCCCTTACAATGAAATAAAGTCATCTGATTAGCTGTACTTTTCGGGGTTTTTCGTACATTTGCGTCCCTAAACAGCTAATTAATAAACGAGATATGTTTGATAACCTTAGTGAAAGACTCGAGCGGTCTTTTAAGATTCTGAAAGGTGAGGGCAAAATCACCGAAATTAATGTTGCGGAAACGCTAAAGGATGTACGTAAAGCATTGTTGGATGCCGACGTAAACTACAAAGTAGCCAAAACATTTACCGACACAGTAAAAGAAAAAGCATTAGGACAAAATGTATTAACAGCTGTGAAGCCCAGCCAGTTGATGGTTAAAATCGTTCACGATGAGTTGGCCAACCTGATGGGTGGTGAAACAGTTGAAATTAATCTTGAAGGAAAACCATCCATTATATTGATGTCAGGTTTGCAGGGTTCCGGTAAAACAACTTTTTCGGGAAAACTGGCTAAGATGCTGAAAACCAAGAAAGGAAAGAAACCTTTATTGGTAGCAGCCGACGTATACCGCCCCGCAGCTATCGAACAGCTTCGCATACTTTCAGAACAAATAGAAGTTCCGATGTATTCCGAGCCAGACAGCAAAGACCCGGTTTCTATTGCCAAGAGCGCTATTCAGGAAGCTAAAGCCAAAGGACATGATTTAGTAATTGTCGATACAGCCGGACGTTTAGCTGTAGACGAAGAGATGATGAAGGAGATTGCAGCCATCAAAGAAGCAATCAACCCAAATGAAATTCTCTTTGTGGTAGACTCTATGACTGGTCAGGATGCAGTTAACACAGCCAAAGAATTTAATGAACGCCTCAACTTCGACGGAGTTGTGTTGACTAAACTCGATGGTGATACCCGTGGTGGTGCCGCTCTTTCTATCCGCACGGTGGTTAACAAACCTATCAAATTTGTTGGTACAGGCGAGAAGTTGGAAGCTATCGACCAATTCCACCCTTCGCGTATGGCCGATCGTATTTTGGGTATGGGAGACATTGTGTCTCTGGTAGAACGTGCTCAGGAACAATACGACGAAGAAGAAGCCAAACGTCTGCAAAAGAAAATAGCTAAGAATCAGTTTGATTTCAACGACTTTCTCGGACAAATTGCTCAGATCAAGAAGATGGGTAATCTTAAAGACCTGGCATCTATGATTCCGGGCGTAGGAAAAGCCATTAAAGACATCGACCTTGATGATGATGCCTTTAAGAGCATCGAAGCTATTATTTACTCTATGACTCCAACCGAACGCTCCAACCCGGAATTATTAGATGGCTCTCGCAGACAACGTATAGCTAAAGGAAGCGGAACAAGCATACAGGAAGTTAACCGTTTATTGAAACAATTCGATCAGACTCGTAAAATGATGAAGATGGTTACTTCAAGCAAAATGGGGAAAATGGCTAAAATGATGCCTAAAGGTAAAAGATAAACTTTTTAGTTGAGAGTTGAAAGTTGAGAGTTGAGAGTTACGATGCCGCATGATAACTCTCAACTCTCAACTCTCAACTCTCAACTAAGATCAACTCTCAACTATTATGAACTATACACTTATTGACGGAAAAGCCATCTCAGAACAAGTAAAGCAAGAAATAGCTGCTGAAGTTGCAAATATCGTTGCCAAAGGAGGAAAACAACCGCATCTGGCAGCTATCCTTGTAGGACACGACGGAGGTAGCGAAACATACGTAGCAGCCAAAGCAAAAGCATGCGAAGTATGCGGTTTCAAATCATCACTCATTCGTTATGAAGACGATGTAACCGAAGAAGAGCTATTGGCTAAAGTTCGTGAGCTTAACAATGATGACGATGTAGATGGATTTATCGTACAACTTCCATTGCCCAAACATATCTCGGAGCAAAAAGTAATTGAAACCATCGATTATCGCAAAGATGTAGATGGCTTCCACCCTATCAATGTGGGACGCATGTCTATCGGTCTTCCTTGTTATGTGTCAGCTACTCCCAATGGCATTCTTGAGCTTCTGAAAAGATATAAAATAGAAACAGCAGGCAAAAAGTGTGTTGTATTAGGACGCAGCAACATTGTAGGAAAACCCATGGCTATGCTTATGATGCAGAAAGCATATCCGGGCGATGCTACGGTAACCGTATGTCACAGTCGATCCAAAGACTTGGTAAAAGAATGTCAGGAAGCAGATATCATTATTGCTGCCTTAGGACAACCTAACTTCCTAAAGGCCGATATGGTAAAGAAAGGAGCCGTGGTTATTGATGTAGGCACTACAAGAGTTCCTTCCGACAAAACCAAATCAGGCTTTAAACTGACCGGCGACGTTTTATTCGACGAAGTTGCCCCTAAATGTTCTTACATAACTCCTGTTCCCGGTGGCGTGGGACCTATGACTATTGTTTCTCTGATGAAAAACACATTGTTAGCAGGAAAAAAAGAAATATATAAATAAGTGAGACGTTTCACATTCTTAGCATTTATTCTTCTTTCTCTATCCTGTGTAAACAAGGGTAGAGCAGAAGATACAATAACAAAAGAAAAGCCCGACAGTATTATCTCTTCCAAAATTACTTTGTTATTTGTTGGAGACTTAATGCAGCATAAAGCACAAATCAACACTGCCCGTACTGCAAACGGAAACTATGATTATGCTGAATGTTTTAGTCACATCCGCGAAGAAATCAGTAAAGCTGATATAGCTATTGGCAATCTGGAAGTAACATTGGGAGGAAAACCATATAGCGGTTATCCTTGCTTTAGTGCCCCGGACGACTTTTTATTTGCCATTAAAGAAACTGGTTTTGATGTATTGCTTACCGGAAACAATCATTGTTTAGACAAAGGGAAAAGGGGGTTGGAACGCACCATTCTCATGCTCGACTCTCTACAAATTCCTTATGCCGGCACATACATCGATAGTGTGGCAAGAGCCCAACGATACCCTCTACTCATTGAGAAGAACGGATTCCGCCTTTCTATCATTAACTATACTTATGATACAAACGGCTTAAGACCCACTCACCCCAATATCGTAAACTATATTGATAAGGAAGTAATAGCAGCAGATATAGAAGCAGCCAAAGCCCAACAGCCTGACGCAATTATTGCCTGTATGCATTGGGGGTATGAATACAAATCTTTGCCCAACAAAGACCAAACGTCATTAACCGACTGGTTATTTGCTCAAGGAGTAGATCATATTATTGGTTCTCACCCACATGTTGTTCAACCGTTAGAGTTACGAACAGATACCATTACAAATAAAAAAAACGTAGTAGTATACTCGCTTGGTAACTTTATATCGAATATGAGCGTTCGCAAAACCAATGGAGGAATTATGTTTAAGATGGAATTAACCAAAGACAGCTTGACGCATATTACCGACTGTGGCTACAGCCTTGTATGGGTAGCTCCTCCAAGCATTAAAAGAAAGAAGCATACACTTATCCCGATTAATTACCCTACCGATTCACTCTCTATTAATGAACAGAGTAAAATGGATATTTTTGTAAAAGACACCCGGAAACTTTTCGAAACAAACAACAAAGGGATAAACGAATACACTTTTTATTAAAATATTAATCGCAAAATTTGCAGAATAAAAGATAATACGTATCTTTGCACCGCATTAGAAAAACAACATGGTGGATATAGCTCAGTTGGTTAGAGCGTCGGATTGTGGTTCCGAAGGTCGCGGGTTCGAGCCCCGTTTTCCACCCTCGTTTAAAGTAAGCTTCAGAAGATCTCTGGAGCTTTTTTAATTTTCATAACTTTAATGGCTACTGGCAGTTGAAAACAGGGATCAATCCGAAACAGTAACTATTATTAGTGATTCCCCCCCTTGTAGAATACCCCAAATAAGGTATTGTGCGACATATTCAAACCCTTTATCTTTGCAGTATCAGAATTTAGTTAGTCATAATTTTATTACGTAACCACTTTAAGTAAAATGAGATAAGATCCTGTCGAAGTGATTCGCCGGGATTTTTTTTTAATCAAGCATCGCTATTACCTAAAAAGGGCCATCCAACCGGACAGCCCCATTATTATTCCATCATCATCTCCTTATCCCGGCCAATTGGTATCATCAGCCGATACATCTTTCTCTCTTAAAAACTCTCCGGTGGCTGTATAATAAAGTGCCATCCCGGTTTTTCCTTGTTCTACTTCAATCACATATTCGGCATCCTTAGATGGATATTCCAGATAATCTACATCATCAATTCTCCATGAAGCATATTTGCTTGCGGCAATAGCGGTAGTGATTGCCTCCGGTAAATTGGCTGGCAACAAATCAGTTTCAGTCATTCTCCATTCGGCGCTTTCTGTAAACCAAACATCTATGTCTTTATCGCCAACCCAGCAATCTGCAACTAAAAAAGTTCTTTTTTTCTCCCACTCTACCCGGGTTGCATTCGGATATTTTGCACTCAAAGCTTCTTCAAATTTCTGCTCGGGCTTGTAATCATCATCGTCATCACTACACGAGGTACATGTAAAACCAAATAAAACGGCACACAGAAGGGTCAATAAAGTTAAATTAATCTCTTTCATACTTAATTATTTTATGGGTTAATAGTTAAATTCAAATTAATCATCAATTTCGACCAAATTGCCATTCCTGTCGAATCTTAAGCTCAAATCATTGTTTAGCTCTACTTCTATTCCACGACGGTCTTTCTCTATTTGAGTTATATACTCCTTTTTAAAGTTAGCGGAAAGATAGTTCTTTACATAATCAGGAATCAATTCGGCGGGTATTTCTGCTTTTTTGGCATCTACTTCCATCCAATTTCCTCTGCTGTCGAAATCGATTTCAGTACCATTCGTTAATACCACTTCGTACTTCTTACTTTTAAAAAACTCATTATCTATCTTTATATAAGAGATAGCAGAGTTTGGAAAATACTGTTGGATAAAAGTTTGAGAATTCTTTGGGAGGCTTTTCCCATCGGTAGTCACTACATCTTTGGCAGAAACAAACTGCACAGCAAATAGTACCATTGCTAATACAGATAAAATCTTCCTCATAATTGTTATTTTTAGGTGTTAATACTCTTTGTGATCTATTTACACTACAAATAACGGTATCGAATTAGGAAGAAATTAGGAATATCGTCTACTTAGAGAAGGATTTACATTTATTAACTCAAGAGAAAGCAATGCATTTCATTTTCCCACGAATATTGCAGCGTTAATCCGCAAGAAGAAGCAATAGAACGAGCAATGGCCAATCCTAATCCTGTAGAGTCTTTCTTTTCTGTTTGAGTATGGTAGAAGCGTTGAAAGATTCGATCCGGGTCAAGTGATTCTTTCCCACTATTCTTTATCACCAAACTATGATGACTTATAAGTAAGTGCAGTTCACCATTTTCGATATTATGCACCAATGCATTCTTTAATAAATTAGCTATTAGTATTCGAGCCAACGAAGCATTACAACGAATCATGAATTTATCTTCTTCGTGGCAATCTAATTGAATATTCCTGGACTCATAAATCAACATTAAATCAGGTAGAATTGCGTTTACAACATCATTCACACATACATCTTCTACCTCAGCATATTGTTTATTCTCTATGCGGGAGAGTAGTAATAAAGATTTATTCAGTTTTACGGCACGTCCTAAAGTGTTATAAATATCATCCAGCTCCTTCATCTGCTCTTCGGTAAGAGACTCGCTCTCTGCCAATAGTTCGATTTTTCCTCTTACTATAGCCAAAGGAGTCTGCAACTCATGCGAGGCATTTTCAATAAATTGCTTCTGCTCAATATAGGCGTTATAACTCCGATTACTCAGGGCTATGGCAGCTTCATTCAGTTTTTTAAATTCCTGAATTTGTGTTTCATTATCCAATGGAGGAACTTCTTTACCGGGTTGCACCTGCCCCAACCAATTTAAGAGACGATCTAATGGCAGGAAAGAACGCTTTAGAACTACACGATTTACTACAATAATACAAATAAGAAGTAATACATACAAGCTGAGTAAATAGCCCAATATGGCTTCTATCATATCCTCGCGTTCTAAGGTAGATATCATTATTTTCAGTTCATAATACTGCCCGTCGGGCATCATGAAAGAAGTTTCCATAACTCGAACCGGCTCATCTTCGTCTTCCACTTCTATATAAACAGTAGAATCATAGAATTTTTCCCGATGATGAGCAGCCGCTTCTTTGGATATGGAACGAAACTCATACATTGTCATCACATTCCCACTTGTATCAAGCACAGAAGGATCTTTTAATGCGGTATTTACTAAAATATCCCGGTAATTCTCTAATGAATCATCTGTCTCGTCCGTAACTTCTTCTAAAATTGTGAAATAGAAAAAGATTCCCCAGATTGTCATTAATAATAAGAGGAATAAAGAAAGGCTGCGATATGTATAATGCAGTAGCTTCATATTTCGGTGAGTTTATAGCCGAAGCCATATACGGCAGTTACTTCAATAGTAGCACCGACCTGTTTTAGTTTTTTTCTCAGATTCTTTACCTGAGAGTAAATAAAGTCCAGACTATCGGCTTGGTCTATGTTATCTCCCCAAACAGATTCGGCAAGACTCATTTTATTAATCACCCGATTAGGGTTCACCACAAAATAGTAGAGTAAATCAAACTCTTTGCGATTTAAGGTAAGTGGCGTGTTGTTTACACTCACCTCTCTCCTATCGGGATATAGAATAACATTTCCCAGTATAACAGATAATTCTCCCTGTGTTTGCTTCCTGCGAATAACCGATTTTATGCGGGCATTAAGCTCTGCCAGGTGGAAAGGCTTAGTCAGATAATCATCTGCCCCAAGTTCAAGACCGGTTACTTTATCATCTAAGGAGTCTATTGCCGAGATAATCAGCACGCTGTCATTCCGATGAAGGCGCTTTAATTCTCTTAATAAATCCAGCCCGGTGCCTCCCGGCAACATGATGTCCAGCAATATGCAGTCGTAATCATAGTCGTTTATTTTATCCATAGCAGAATGAAAATCTGCGGCTACTTCTACCAGAAATTTCTCTTTCAGCAAAGAAGCTGAAATGGTATCTCTTAAGTCCGGTTCATCTTCTACTATAAGTATTTTCATATTGCTTGCATATTATATTATCAGAATTGTGGCAATATACAAAGAAAGAAAGGAATTTAGGAAGAAAACTGGAATATCAACTATTCATATTATTTAGTGCATTCATCGCCATTTCATAGCCCTTTTGATAGATTGTTTCCGCATGTTCCAAATCATACATCGAATACTCGGCTATCTCGCACGATTCTATTAACACATCACATAACTCCCTGTCTATAATCGAGTTAGAAGTAGTTAGCGAATAGAAGGTGCGTTCTATGATGTATTTCAACGAACGAGTGTATTCCGTATGATTCATGGGGCTAACATTCACCCCGATAAGTTTCTCGCATTTGCGTCGAATCATTGATACCGGAAAATTGGCAAACAATCCTCCATCTACATAATGATGCCCATCAATCTCTACAGGGGTGAAAACAATCGGAATAGAACAAGAGGCAACCACAGCAGAAATCAAATCGCCTTTACTGAACACGTGACTTTCGCCATATTCAATATCGGAGGCAACAGCCCATAACGGCATTTTTAGTTCCTCAAATTGTTTCGCTCTCAAGTGTTTACGCATAAAAGCGCGGAAACGGGTACTCTTAAAAAAACCTTCTTTGGGAAGCGTAAACTCCGTAAACTCTGTGAACTTCATTTTCTTAAACAGACCTATGATCTCTAACGGAGTATAACCATCGGCATACAACGCACCGGCCAACGCACCGGCACTTGTACCCACAATAATATCGGGATAAATGCCTTTTTCGTTCAATGCCTGCAAAGCACCTAAATGAGCAAAGCCTCTTGCTCCTCCCCCACTGAGTACAAGAGCTAATTTATATTTCTTTGTATCTGCCACCTTATTCCCTGTTTATTGATTGCAAATTAAGCTATTATTTTCATTCCGCCAAGCGTCAGCAGAATGACTGTTAAATAGCGTATGGCCATACCTATAATCACAAAAACATGCACACCTGCTACATTTACCCGAAGATAACCCAAACAAATGATGATTACATTCCCAAAGATGGGTACCCAGCAAAATAATCCCATATAGGCTCCTTTACCCAAAAGCCATTGTTTTATTTTCTCAAAACGTTCGGGTTTTACTCTCGAATGTTTCTCTATCCATTCTTCTTTGCCCAATTTACCTAAGTAATAGTTTACCATAGCTCCCATCCATCCACCTAACATGGCAGCAATGAAACAAGCACGATAATCCAATCCGGCTACCACTGCCGCAACTACTACCACATCAGAACTAAACGGAACTAACGTAGCCGAAATAAAACAAGCAATGAATAATCCTACGTATCCTAACTCAATAAGCGCTTCAACCATTATTTACTTATTGTCTTTTTTAAATTCTCTGACCATCTCTATTAAAATATCTCCGTACTTCTCGATTGTCTTTTTACCTAAGAATGGAATCATCAGGAGTTCGTCTTCCGTGGTAGGCAATAAATTTACAACACCCAGAATTGCTTTTTGTTGTATCACCGTATAAACCGGCAATCTGTTTTTGGCAGCTTCTGAGTTCCTCCACTTAACAACTGTTGAATACAAAGCCGGATGCAGAATATCTGCCGGCACTTCCACCTTCTCTTTTTCTTTGCTTTTCTCTTTTGATGACTTACGAGAGGTTTCTTTTTTCGGTTTCAGATTCTCATGAGTAGCCAATTGTATCTGCACATAAGCTTTTCGTTTTAAGTATCCGGTTACGGAAAAACCTTCTTCTTTTATCGTCAACAATATACCAAACTTTAATCGGATGGCTTCATTGAAAGTTCCGAATATCTCTTTCAACTTTTTGTTAGTCTCCTTATTATCGGTATCGGGCATTGCCTTTTCAATAAGCTGATGAAAGACCTCATTTCCTTTGTCGTAGAAATAAGAAGCTCCGGCCAATATACGTTGCCGCAATTGTTCATTGTTTGCATAGTCGGCAGCCCCTTGAAATAAAGAAGAATATTGGTTCCTGAAACGAACAGCCACCTGTTCTATATCTTTCTTGAATAGCTCGTAAGCCTCTCTGAATTGTGTTACAAATGTGGGATAAAGCTTATAAATATGTTCATCGAGCAAACGAATAAGATAAGAAAACTGTTTGTCGATCAAACTATAGTCGAATAATTCGCTAAGCAATTTATAGTAATATTCCCGCTGAAGTTGCTCCAGTCTGTTGGAATCCGGAATAGTATGTTCTACTTCGCGGGTAAATTCGGTAACCCGATCATCACAAATAATGGCATCTTTTGTAAGAGGAGATTCGAGTACCATTCCTTCCAGCGTCTTGCATCGGCTTAATGCCACATACACTTGTCCGTGTGCAAAAGAGGCACTGGCATCAATAATAGCCCGTTCGAAAGTTAACCCCTGGCTTTTATGAATGGTGATAGCCCACGCTAACCGGATAGGATATTGGGTGAATGTTCCTTCTACTTCTTCTGTAATTTCGCTTGTTTCCTCATTTAAGGTATACTTGCTATTGGTCCATTCTTCTTTTTCGAGCAAGAATTCTTCATCTTCTTTCTCCTTTCCGCGAACAATAATTCCTTCGTTAATGATAGCTACTACAACGCCTATCTTCCCATTATAATATCGCTTATTTCCATATTTATCGGCAGACGAATCGTTTTTAATAAACATAATCTGGGCACCCGTTTTAAGCGTAAGTTCAGCTTCGGTAGGGTAAGAAGCCTCCGGAAAATTACCTCCTATCTTAGCTTTAAAGGTATAAGTTTTGCCGGGAAGCATATCCAATTGCCTGTCATTCACACGCTGTGCCTGGGCATTATGAGTTGTCAGCCGAATGTATCCATCTTCGGGTTTAGCCTGAAAGTTGGGGATGTATCGTTTGTTTATTTCAATCAGTAAAGAGGAATCAATATCATTTGCTCTGATTTTATTTAATAACGATAGGAAATAAGAATCACTCTGCCGATATACTTTCTCCAGTTGAATGGTTATATAATCTGTTTCCTGCAAAGCCTTACTCCCAAAGAAATAAGGAGTAGTATAATAACGATTCAACAAGTTCCATTCCTGATCTTTTATAACCGGAGCAAGCTGCTGCAAGTCTCCTATCATAAGAAGTTGCACTCCCCCGAATGGCTTGTTACGATCGCGATAACGACGAAGCACGGCATCCATCGAATCTAAAAGATCGGCACGAACCATACTAATTTCATCTATAACCAATAGGTCGATACTGCGAATTATATTGATCTTATCTTTACTAAAGCGATAAACGTTTTGCTTGGAAGTATAAATTGCATCGGGAATATAAGGACCAAAAGAAAGCTGAAAGAAAGAATGCATAGTTACCCCTCCCGCATTGATAGCGGCAATTCCCGTAGGAGCTACTACAATCATACGTTTAGGCGACTTTTCTTTCAGTTTTTTAAGAAAGGTGGTTTTACCTGTTCCTGCTTTTCCGGTAAGAAAAAGATGAGAATCTGTTCGCTCAATACACTGCCAAGCAAGTTCTAATTCTGTGTTTACCTGCATTTCCTATTTGATGTTTCATGCAAAGGTAGAGGAAATAATTTAAATCGCAATCATATACCTGATTGTACCAAATAAGAAATAACGCTTATAGATTATCTTTTTATTGTACAATTATTTAGTGAACCCTATTTATAAAAAGAGGAAGGCGTAAGACTGTTTACATATTCCATTGATGGGTTCTGGACGGACCTGCACTGAAAAAATGAAAACAGCTCACGCCTTTGGATGTATATAGACACACAGAGTGTTATATGACAAACCAAAGGAGAGCATTTCCGTTATTCTTTCAGTGCAAAATTGAATTGTCCAGATTCATCAATGCAGAATAAGCTAAACGCTTCCTAATATAGGTGCCTCCTTAAATATGGAGACGATGCAAATATAAGAATTATTTAGTTCTATCTGATTTTTCGCCTTTATAAAAAGTATTTTATATCTTAAATGATATTTGAGAGTTGATCCACACAAACCTCAACGCTTTTCTTTAATTCAGGTTCTATAAGCGAAGTAGCACGAATGACAGGTTTATCGTCATCATTATCTGAATTATATTTTAATAAAAAGATATTGTCTGAGAGGTTATTATCTATAAACAACCATAAGGATTTATATAAGTTATCGTATTGACTAATTGCATAAATTGTTCTGAATCTACTGTACCTTCCAATTTCACTAGTTATTTTTATGTTCATTCTCAAGTTTGTTCCCCCATCAAATGTTTCCATCCCCCAAATATCAAAATTGCCTCCAATGAAACATCTTCCCATAAGCAAAAACGTTTTAGAATTTGCACAAAAACAGTTTGCGTAATAAGGTTCATGTTTTTTATGAAACATTTTTTCACATTCACAAACGAAGTCGCTAAATAATTTGTCTGTTGTTTTGTAGTAGCCATTGCTCCCAAAATCTGCTGCTTTAAAATAATATTCCTCTTCTAAAATCATAATTATTTATATTGCTATTGTTTATTGTTAAGAGTTTAATCTGTTTTTTGAAATATAATTTATACCTCAATCTATTAATATGTTATTATTTCGTCTTTTTATATTTCAGCATTATCAATAGGTTTAAAAATAATGCCGCAAAATTTTTCTCCAAACCTTACTTATTTAACGATTGAATAAGAACATTCTGCAGCTCATCAGTTATAAACAATCTTGGTTTATTCACAAATTCATATTTTTCATTCATTATTGCCGAATTTACAAACGTGGTCTTATTTATTGTTTCAACCCCATTTGCAGCATGAATATGCCCGAAAAAATGATAAAAGGGATTCACTCGTTCTACTGCCTCCAACAATATCCGACAACCGTAATTCATCCCATCATCAAAATCCAAAATACCAAAAGGAGGATTATGAGAAATCAATACATCGGTATCATTAGGAATTTCCTTCATTATTTCTTCCATACGCCCTTTCTTTAAAATATCTCCCATAAAAAGAGGGACACCCCAAAACCTTAAACCCTCAAATTCAATCCCTGAACAACACAAGTAATGGCAATTGTCTGGTAATCCTTCAATTTGCTCGCCATATAAACAATCATCATGATTGCCTGCTACAAAGATCTTGTGTGCATAATCCAAATCACAAAACCAATTCAAGAAATCTAATATTTCATCATCTGATCCGGAGAATGAAGCATCGTCAGAATGAATAATGATATCAGCTTTGGGTAAGTTGGTCAACAACTTATGACTGCCGTGTGTGTCCGAAATATGAAGTATTTGCATTTTTTCTTCTACAGATTAATAATTGACGACGTAACTATCCTCTCTTTTAATGCTTCCGGAATATCAAGCGAGTAATAATCATTTTTATCTTCACCATGAATAGGAACAATTCCTTTTGTAGGATTGACTATTTTACAAACATCACTCAAACATTCTACTGATGCATGTCCGCTCGTATGGAGTTTCTCTATATTGGGAAATTGATTAACAAAGCGAAGATAATTTTCTTTCGCATATTTGCTTTTTGCTTGAATATACATTCCCCACATAGAGTAAATCAATACAGTATCCTCATCCTTTAATTGTTCTCTCAAAGAATTATAGTATTTAGAGAATTTTTCTGTAGGACGAACTAACATACAAAAACCTTTATCCTGCATCCAATCATGCAATTTTTTATTATTCTCCCTGAAATCATAGACGCTATCAAATCTAAACAATGGAGTTTTTGTTCCTGCCGATTTGGAGAATATTTTCAATATATTCTTCTGATAATTATCGCAGACGAACGGTCTATTATGAACTTTTTTATTTGCTGCATAAAAAGTGGCAAGCCGTTCCATGTCGGTAGAAGAACAAAGGACGAACACATTCTTGTATTGGTTCATGATGGAAATGACATCTTTTTGTAACTCGTTTTCAGTTTTTACTCGTTCGCCTTGGCGCGACAACATAGTTCCTTCTATGATGAGCATATCAACAGCTCCTTCAATTACTATTTTATTCAGTATCTTTCTTAGTCCATTGCCGAGATAGCCATGATCACGGAAGTCGCCGGTGTGTAGGATGCGTTTGTTTTCTGCTTCAATCAAGAACATAAAAGACTCGTATGCCGAGTGGCTAACAAAGTATGGAGTTACTTTAATATCTTTGACTTGTACCGACTTACCCTCTCTCAGAGAAATCATATTTTCCACCTGATCACGGTATGATTCAAATCGCTCTTTATCATTTTGGATAAAGCTCAATCGTTTGTATTTCTCAATAACAACTTGCTTAGCAACTTGCCCAATGTATTGAGGGATGATGTTAGGAACGAAATGAAATAAATCCAAATGATCTCCGTGATAATGAGTATAGAAAATTGCATCAAGATCTTTGGTAAGATTCTTTATGCTTTCTTCACTTGCCAGTTCATCATTACTTACACCTTCATTGTCGGGCAAGTTTTGACCTAAGTCAATAAATATACGAGTATTTTCGGTGGCAACTTCTGTGATACAACCTCCGATTTGGTTGATTCCGCGATGAATGGTTATTTTCATTCACTATAAGGTTTATATGAATATGATATATGATCTTCTGTTCTTAGTTGGTAACTATCATTCATGAGATTTATTAGATTTATAACATCGTGTAAAATTAAAGGATGTAGTTCATCTGTCAAAAAAACACCTTCAATATGTTTGATTGTTCCATTAAGAAATGCACTATAAAGTTTATCAAAATCTCTATATTTTGATTTGCTTGCCTCTTGTGGATAATTTATTCGTCCATTTTTAACATCGTTCATGATATTCACATAATACATCAATTCTGATATTATTCCAACCATTTTATTACTATCTTTCTTTAGCTCGAAAATGTACAAAGTATCATTTTTTAATGCCCAAATGTCAATTTGACTTTTTCCTCTTGGCATAATGCTATTCTTTTTACTAATTGATCCGTCAAATACACCAACAGGTAACTGTTGATTAATCACATCGTACTCTATGTGGTTAGTTATATAATCTCTTTCAAGAATAGCCTCATCACTTTCTACGTCCACGCTTGCATCATTGCAAGGAAAATTGATGATCCATTTTTCTGTACTTTCTTTGCAATAATCAAAAGAATATAAAGTTCCATTTTCTACCCATTCTTTATATGTCTCAGCAAATTTCCAAACACGATATAGAAATCTTTTGTAATGCAATTCTTCTTTTTTCTCACTTAGTGGATCCCAAGAAATAGAAACTTTCTTAATTAAATCAGGTAGACATGCTTTTAAGCAAAGAGCCCATCCTTCAAATGCAGATTCATTAGCTTGCATATTTGCACAAACACCTTCATCTGATAATTCAATAAAGAGAATTTCGTCTTTAATTTGAAATGAAATAGAAGAGGAAAGAGAGATGTTCCCGTTTTTAGTAATTTCTCTTAGTTTCTGAACAATTTCATCATTTCTCATAATTATTTCATTTATAATAAGTTAATACTTTATCTATAGTTTCTTTTAATTGTTTTCTCACATAATAAGGGGAAAGTACTTTCGCATATTTCCCCATCGAAAGAATATCTCCATAAAATTTGGAGTTAGGACGGAGTCTGTATGTAAATTCCGACTTACCATCTTCGGTTTTTGTTTCTTCTTGGCTTGAATGTAAAGGCAAAGTTCGCAATCGGTCGACTTGTATTCCATAAGCTCTGACAACAATATCCATAATTGGTATATTCTCATATTGCCCAATGCCATTTTCTTCTAAGTATTCTTTAGGAGAGAAGTCTTCGGGAAAAATGAAGGTTTCTCCCTGTAACTTTACGCTTTTTATTCTATCTAAAGCATAAGCCTTAATTATTTCTCCATTAGGGTTTATTCCATAAATATACCAACGCTGCTTGGTCAACTGCAAAAAGTATGGAAGTAGTTTTACTGCAAACTCATTTTTGCCAAATGGTTGATAGGAAAGTTCAATGATGCAGTTTTCTTTTATAGCTTGCAATAGAGTCTCTAAATGAAATTGAGCCGAAGGAATCTCATCAGTCACTATCCTATCTTTTATTGATACTGACTGATTTATAGCCGATTGAAGAGCCATAGCATTCCACATCCACCGAGCTATTAAAGTACCATTATCATCATCTGAGACTAATTCGTAGCAATTATTTGCATAATCATAGTTAATCAGAACACCTATTTCTAAATCATTGATTGTATTGCGATGTTCTTGAAATGTACGACGAGACAAAGGATTTCTACCGTCATTAAGAATACTTCTCTCCCATTTCCGACTTAACTCATCAAGCGACATAGGTCTTTCTTTTAGTGTATCCACTAACCAAAAATATCGCTTTAGTTTATTCTTCATCTGTTCTTTTCTTAGTATGTTGCGAAGATACGACATTACGTGGGCAAAAAACGTGTGCAACGAAAAGATTATGAGAATATAATAAAAGGAGTTGCTCCACTATATACTTTTACCGTTTCAACCTATATGCCTTTACCCTCTCAACCTACACACCTTGGCACTCTGTAGGCATATATTCACAAGATACAAAGGTATATACCTAAGCAGTCTGTAAGTGTACACCTTTGCAACCATTAGGTGTACACTTAAGCGACCCTTAGGTATATACCTTTGCAACCATTAAGTATACACTTAAGCAATCCTTACAAATACATCTATATAAATAAGGTACGCGTACCTATATTTATAGTCACTTTATTGGGGTTTAAAGGGATTATAGCTTTAGAAATCCTGAAGTAACCGGGGCTATACTGATAACTTCCTTCAACTTCTTCTCTGCTGAGTATAAATAGCCCGGGATAGACCCTATCCCTTCTAAGAACCCAGAAATAGATTTATTTCAGGGGTGAATTATTATTTTTTCTATGTTACACTTTTTAATCAACCAAATACAATATAGTCAGATTTCCATCATCAAAACCCGTTGTTATTGCAGTTGATTTTGACAATATTGATTCTTTAAATTTATCAGAACGAATATAATTAGCTACCAAACTCTCTGAGTATTTTTGAATCTCCTCCCACTTCTTACCTTTTGAAAATTTCTCCCCAAACTCGAAATACTTATTTTGAGGCTCAAAATCTATTTCTGTAGCCCAGTCTTCATCTTCCTTATCGAAAGACTTTGAACCAATCAAATACATCATATAACCATCGGTGGATTCAAACAGTCCAAAGTTAAATCCAACAATAGAGCTATCTATTTTTTCTTCACTATTGATTTGCTCTAACCATTTTTCAAATCTTTCTTCGATTTGATCTTTATCGAATTTCTTTGCAAAAAATTTATCAAATAGACCTCTCATTTATTTTCTTTTTTCCAAGTAGGAAGAAGGTACATTTATCGGCTCCAACTTTGTATTTACTACCTGCATTTCCTATTTGATGTTTCATGTAAAGGTAGAGGAAATAATTTAAATCGTAATCATATAACTTGATTATACCAAATAAGAAGATTCTGGACTTTTCAAAAGGTCGGACCTAACGCTACATTAGGTCCGACCTTTTCGATAATTAGGTCTGACCATTTGCCTCGTTAGGTCCGACCAAACTATATTTATCTTCCCTGCAAAACAAAAACTACATTGCAGGGAGCTAATCAAGTACTTCTACCTCTTCAATATTCCTATAGAAGCTGTTGATGGAATTAATAAGGTGTGTGAATCCCTTAAAGAATTTGCTCCACTATATACTTTTACTGTTTCAATCTATATTTTGAGACTTCGATAAAAAAAACTATTTTTGTAACACAGAATAAAAATAAGAATATGAGATAATTAAAAGACAGATATAAAAATATTGTATTTACAATGTGCTTCTTCTTATAGAGAAACGACCAATTTAACTATCCGGGAAGAAAAAACAGTGTGAATATGCCTGTATGGTGTATTCTCAATTTATCTTCAACCGGATAAGGGTTACTTGGTCGTACCTTCTATAAATTGGAGTAAATTGTTGAGTACACCTTTTTTATTTGTCAAGTGATTCACCTTAAATAACAATAGCCTATGATATAACAATTCATTAATTGGCCTACGTCATACTTCCTCCAACAATATCCTGCAACTCATTAGTAATAGCTTGTTGACGCGACCTGTTGTATTGCTTGGTAAGATCCTGAATTAATTCATTGGCATTATCTGTAGCTATTTGCATAGCCATCATACGAGCCGCGTGTTCGGAAGCACTCGAATCGAGCAAAGCAGTAAAGATTTTGAGTTTCAACACTTCCGGCAGAAGGCTTTCCACAAACTCTGCTTCCGAAGGTTCTACAATATAATCGGTTTTATAATGATTTGGAGAGGTATCACTTTCAACGAGTTCCTGACTGTTGCTAATTTCTTCCTGCAATTTGGCGATATCAAGTGGCAAGAACTGTTTGTTCAGTAATAGTTGTGAACCCGAAGACTTAAAATGATGATAGATCACTTCCACTTTATCAACCTCGCCAGCGAGAAATAAGTTCATTAACTCCCCGGCTAACTGATAGGCTTCTTCATAAGTAGGTTTATCAGCCATTTCCAGATAAGAGCCTTTAGGAGTATACCCTATTTTCTTTATAGCATCTTCAATCTTACGACCTACAGGATATACCCAGATATTATCAATACCTAATTCCTTATAAGAATCAGCTACCTGCACGAACTTTTTAATTACATTGGCATTAAATGCCCCGCAAAGAGATGAGTTAGAAGAGAATACAACAATAGCTACTCTTTTTACTTGCCTCTCTTCCATATAGGGCGAATAAAAAGAGTTATCCATTACACTTAAAAAGTTAGTCAGAATATGATTCATTTTCTCTTGATAAGGCAACATATTCTCAATAGCAGCCTGTGCCTTATGCAGTTTGGCAGAGGCTACCATCTTCATCGCCGAAGTAATCTTCAACGTACTCTTTACGCTATTGATTCTTCCTTTTACTTCTTTTAGTGAGGCCATTTTTTATTTGAATTTAGTAATGGGAGCTGTTATCATTATAACCTGCAAGCAATCACCCCGATAGGGGGTGAGATGTGCATAACCCCGTGCAAGCGTAGCGCAGCTCGGGGATAGACGCCAAATCCCAATCACAACAACCCTGAAAGGGTTGAACCCACTTCGGGGTTCAGTTTGATGGTGGTAGCTTACTACCCCGGGCTGCGCTACGCTGACCCGGGGTTATGCACATTTTACCCCTATCGGGGTAATTGCTTATAAATTATAATCATTTCAAAGAACATTTAGGTTTTGACACACTTAAATAAACTGTTTCGCTACCATTTCGGCAGTTTCTTCAATTGCCTTTGTAACAGATTCATTTATTTCTCCTTTCTTTAATACATTCAGAACATCCTCTTGATGATTTAGTTCCAATGATTTCAGGAATGCTTGTTCAAAATCGAGCACATTATTCAAAGGAATATTCTTTAATAAACCATGAATACCACAATACAGTACAGCAATCTGCTTTTCTACGGGCATTGGATCATACTGAGGTTGTACCAGCAAGCGTGCATTCTTTTGTCCTTTATCAATGGCAAAGGCTGTAACAGCATCCAAATCGCTACTGAACTTGGAGAAAGCTTCTTGTTCACGATATTGTGCCTGATCTATCTTTAAAGTTCCTGCCACCTTCTTCATGGCTTTTAATTGGGCATTACCCCCTACACGAGATACGGAAATACCCACATTGATGGCCGGACGATTTCCCTGATTAAACAAATCTGTATCCAAGAAGATTTGTCCGTCTGTAATAGAAATCACGTTTGTAGGAATATATGCAGAAACATCACCTGCCTGTGTTTCGATAATAGGCAAAGCTGTAAGTGAGCCACCACCTTTTACCATTCCTTTAAGACTTTCAGGCAAATCGTTCATTTCGGCAGCTACTTCCGGCTGACTAATGATCTTAGCGGCTCTTTCCAACAAGCGCGAATGCAGGTAAAATATATCCCCGGGGTAAGCTTCGCGGCCAGAAGGACGACGCAAAATCAAAGAAACCTCCCGATAGGATACCGCTTGTTTAGATAAGTCATCATAGACTACCAATGCATGACGACCGGTGTCACGGAAGAATTCTCCGATAGCAGCTCCGGCAAAAGGTGCAAAATATTGCATCGCAGCAGGCTCTCCGGCAGTAGCTGCCACTACAATCGTATATTTCATGGCATCATGTTCTCTCAATGTATTTACGATAGTAGCTACGGTAGAAGCTTTCTGGCCAACAGCCACATAAATACAGTAAACGGGATCACCCGATTCGAAGTTTGCCTTCTGATTGAGTATGGTATCAATGGCAATGGCAGTTTTTCCTGTCTGACGGTCGCCGATAATTAACTCACGTTGACCGCGCCCGATGGGAATCATCGCATCAATCGCTTTTAATCCTGTCTGTAAAGGTTGGTTTACAGGCTGACGATAAATAACTCCCGGAGCTTTACGTTCCAAAGGCATTTCATATAGTTCGCCACCAATCAGCCCTTTACCGTCTAAGGGTTCTCCCAATGGATCAATAACACGCCCCAACATATTCTCTCCCACCATGATGGAAGCAATCTTTCGGGTACGCTTCACGGTAAAGCCTTCTTTTATTTTATCGGTTGGTCCTAAAAGCACGGCACCCACGTTATCTTCTTCGAGGTTCATAACGATTCCCTTGATACCGTTATCAAATTCAAGTAGCTCGTTAGCCTCGGCATTACGTAATCCATAAATACGTGCTACTCCGTCACTCACCTGCAAAACGGTACCAATTTCATCTAACTGAACTTTGGTATCAATACCTTTTAACTGACGGAGCAAGACATCAGATACTTCGCTTACTTTTATTCTATCAGACATATCTTATATTTACGATTTTACAATTTACGATTAGACGATTAATGAATGATTTACAATGATTGGATTATGAAGTTGATATATAACTCAATGTAATTCCAATCGTAAATAGTAAATCGTCTAATCGTAAATCCCTACACAATTCTTTTATTTTTCTCTATCAACTGTTGTTTAATCATCTTCAGTTGGGTAACCACGCTTGCGTCCAAACGATAATCATTAATATCAAAAACAAAGCCACCGCCAATAGAAGGATCCACAATAGTCTGCAACTCCATTTCGGCATGTACAACCGCTCCGGCTGCACTCCTGATACGTTCTTTAATATCTTTATCTACCGGAACGGCGGTTATCAATGTTCCGTTACCAATGTGTTTCAGACTCCTGTAAAGATCGAGATAAATCCTACACATAAAATGAAGATACACTTCTCTGCGATGCTTCAAAACCAGTTCCATAAAACGAATAAAAACATCGCTCGACTTCTCTTCTCCATTGGCTGCCGCAGATATGAGTTCCAACTTATCTTTTCGGGATAAAATTGGGTTCTCCAAAGCAATACGAAGCTTAGGAAACTTAGAGAAGCTTTTAGATAAACGGATAAACTCCTGGTAAACCGTATCTTCGGCCCCTTTTTCCACAGCATATCCGATTAATGCTTTGGCATATCGTCTTGAAATGGCTCCTATATCCATACTATGATCTTCTGTTTAGTACTTCTTCCAGCATTCGGTCAATCATCTCCATTTGTTCTTCCTCTGTATTCAGGTTTTTGCGAATCACTTTTTCCGCAATATCCACAGATAAAACAGCAACCTGGCGACGTATTTCCCTGATAGCCTCTTCTTTCTCTAACTGAATTTGCTTCTTGGCTTCATCCAGCTCTTTCTGTGCGGCAGCTTGGGCTTGCTTACGGGCATCGTATATAATCTTATCGCGTTCTTCCGAAGCTTCTTTTAAGATTCTACCCTGCTCTCTGTTGGCCGCTGCAATCAATGTTTCGCCTTCCGATTTTATTTTGGAAAGTTGTTCATTGGCTTCTCTGGCTACTTCGAGCGATTGGTCTATATAGCCCTTACGTCCTTCCACCATTTTTATAATAGCCGGAAAGCCGAATTTAGCCAAAACAAAGAATACAATTCCGAAGCACAGAGTCATCCAGAATAATAAGCCAAGATCAGGTTGTAATAACGACATAGTTTTCTATTAACTGAATAATACCAATAAACATACTACCAATGCAATAATAGCCACCCCTTCGATAAAGGCGATTGCAAGAATCATGTTGGAACGAATTTTATTCGTAGCTTCCGGCTGACGGGCAATGGCATCCATAGCCGCTCCACCGATTTTGGCAATACCAATACCTGCTCCGATAGCAGCAATACCTGCTCCGATAGCTGCTCCTAACTGGCCAAGTCCCGCTGTTGCGGCTGTTGCTTGTAGTAATAATGCTGATAGTAACATACTTTTTAATTTTAAATTGTGATTTCTAAATTATTGTTCGGAACACAGAGGCACAAAGACACAAAGTTATATAAACAACTTTGTTTTAAAAACTGAAAATCTCTGTGACTTTGCGTCTCTGTGTTCATTATTATATCCATATCCATTCATTTATTCTTCGCTATGCTTTTCCTGCGCCAAACCAATAAATACAGCCGACAACATGGTAAACACATAAGCCTGAATAAAGGCAACCAGCAATTCAAGTGCATTCATGAATATACTGAAAAACACAGATGCAATGGTTAGCGAACCTTGCAACACAACTCCCATTTTGGCTGCAATAAATATCAGGCAGGTAAGAACCAGAATAGCCATGTGTCCGGAAAGCATATTGGCAAACAAACGGATCATTAAAGCAAAAGGCTTGATAAAGACTCCTAAAAGTTCAACAAAAGGCATTAACGGCACCGGTATTTTTAACCATACAGGCACATCGGGCCAGAAAATATCTTTCCAATAATCTTTAGTTGCAAAGCAATTAATGGCAATAAATGTACATAGCGAAAGCACACACGTAATGGCAATATTACCGGTTATATTCGCTCCACCGGGAAAGAATGGAATCAATCCCATAAAGTTATTAATAAGAATAAAGAAGAAAGCAGTCAGCAGATAAGGAGCAAACTTTTTGTAATTCGGCCCTATACTTGTTTTGATAATATCGTCGTTCACCATCATGATAGTCATTTCCATGAGTCCGACAAAGCCTCCGGGCGCCATAGCTCCCTGTTGACGTTTTTTATACCACCGAGCCACACCAAGTATGATGCAGATAAGTATGATACTGTTCAGCATCAAAGAAAAAACAACCTTAGTTATAGAAATATCAAAAGGTCTTGTTTCTTCTCCTGCTTTATTGCGTTCTACTATTTTTCCTTCGTACTTGCTGCCTTCGGGGGCTATATAAAAGCCATTATATGTACCGTGATTTTCCTCTAACCTTGAGGATAAGAAAACATTCCATCCCGAAGTTTTACTGTACACAATAACAGGCAGGGGAACACTTATCGCTTTTTCGTTCCAATCGACAATGTGCCACTCATACGAATCACCGATATGTCCGAATACGATGGATTTAACATCAACCGATTCTTCTGCATTGTGCTCCTTTGCCATAGCCGGAGTTGCCGGCAAACAAAAAAGCAGGAATAACGGTAATAATATATAATACAATGAATGTTTCATTTCTCTATTACTTATCAAGAAATACAAACGGAAGCTACTCCATTACTCATTTCTACAAATCCTCCTTGTATCTCTATTTTTTCTTCTTTTCCGGATGCCTCATAAGTTAGCGTACCTTTGGTTAATGAAGAAACAATAGCCGCATGATGTGCCAATATGGTAAATTCGCCGGCACTGCCGGGAACTGTAATACGTGTAGCTTCTCCATCAAATAATTGTTTGGCAGGCGACACAATCGTTAAATGAAACGTATGTTCTCTCATAATGATTATCTATCTGCTTGTTCTTGCAATTCTTTACCTTTGGCAATCGCGTCTTCAATAGTTCCCACGTTCAGGAAGGCAGCTTCCGGAAGATCATCTACTTCACCATCCAGAATCATTTTAAATCCTTTAATAGTATCTTCTATCGGTACCATTGCTCCTTTCACTCCGGTAAACTGCTCGGCAACTGTAAAGGGCTGCGACAGAAATCGCTGTACACGACGGGCACGGTTTACCGTCAAACGGTCTTCGTCCGATAGTTCTTCCATACCAAGAATAGAAATAATATCTTGCAATTCTTTATTCTTTTGCAATACCTGTTTCACACGTTGAGCTACATCATAATGTTCTTGTCCTACCACGTGAGGATCAAGAATACGTGAAGTAGATTCCAATGGGTCTACAGCCGGATAGATACCTAACTCCGTAATTTTACGGCTCAATACAGTGGTAGCATCCAAGTGAGTAAATGTAGTAGCAGGTGCCGGGTCGGTCAAGTCATCGGCTGGTACATAAACAGCTTGCACAGAAGTTATAGAACCGGTTTTGGTAGATGTAATACGTTCCTGCATAGCTCCCATTTCGGTAGCCAATGTAGGTTGATATCCTACGGCAGAAGGCATACGTCCCAACAAAGCAGATACTTCGGACCCCGCCTGTGTAAAACGGAATATATTATCGATAAAGAACAAGATATCTCTGGAACCTCCGGATTCACTACCCATATCACGAAAAGACTCGGCAACGGTCAACCCCGAAAGTGCCACAGACGAACGCGCCCCGGGAGGTTCATTCATTTGTCCGAAAACCAATGTAGCTTGAGATTTGGCAACTTCTTCGGGATCTACTTTCGACAAATCCCAATGCCCGGCCTTCATGCTTTTCTTAAATTCTTCTCCGTAACGAATTACATCCGATTCAATCATCTCACGGAGTAAATCGTTTCCTTCGCGGGTACGCTCTCCTACTCCGGCAAATACAGAGAATCCATTATGTTTTTTGGCAATGTTGTTAATCAGTTCCATAATGAGTACGGTTTTACCTACTCCGGCACCTCCAAACAATCCGATCTTCCCTCCTTTGGAATAAGGTTCGAGCAAATCTATTACTTTAATACCTGTGTAAAGTACTTCTTGTACAGTAGTTAAATCTTCGAACTTAGGTGGCTCGCGATGGATAGCATAAGCCCCTTCTCTATTTAGTTCGGACATGCCATCAATGGAATCACCCACTACATTCATCAATCGTCCTTTAATCTGTAAACCAATAGGCATAGTGATAGGACCACCTGTAGGATAAACCTTCATACCACGTTGCAACCCATCCGTACTATCCATAGCTACAGTACGAACCGTATTTTCTCCGATATGTTGTTGTACTTCAACAATTAATCGTTTACCGGCACGTCTGATTTCTAATGCATCATGAATACTGGGAAGAGTTAAATCAATATCGGAACCTTCGAAATATACATCGACAACAGGACCGATTACTTGTGATATATAACCAACAATCTGTGACATATTCTTATCTTACTTTTTTTAATAGTAGTATACTTATATCTATTAACACTCTTTTCCTTGTTTTGTTTAAGAATGTGTTAAATTAAGCGGTGCAAATGTAACAACAAAAGCCTGCGGAAAGTATTTTTTATCACAAATTCGCCTGAAATAACATCATTTTAACAGAAAAGTCACTACAATTAAACAACTAAAGTTTTTATACAATCCCCTCTAAACACCAATATTCGCGGATAAAAAAACTCCATAAAAGCTTTTCAGCCTTTATGGAGTTTTCATGTTATAGAACGTTAATATTTTTATTAACTTAACTTGTGTATTACCAATCCTGAACGCAATTTAGGTTCAAACCAAGTGGTTTTAGGAGGCATTATATTACCAGTATCGGCAATATCCATCAATTGTCTCATCGAAACCGGGTAAAGAGCTAATGCTACCTTCATTTCTCCGCTATCTACTCTTTTACTTAATTCTCCCAAGCCACGAATACCGCCCACAAAATCAATTCGCTTATCTGAGCGTAGATCTTTAATACCCAGTATTTCATCTAAAATAAGATTGGAAGAGATAGTAACATCCAATACTCCAATCGGGTCATTATCATCATAAGTACCCGGTTTGGCTGTCAGGCTATACCACTGACCATCCAGATAAAGAGCAAAGTTATGCAATACATTCGGTTTGTAAATTTCGGCTCCCTTCTTTTCTACGATAAAGTTCTTATCTAAAGCTTTCAGGAATTCTTCCGAAGATAAACCGTTCAAGTCTTTCACCACCCGGTTATAATCAATAATCGTTAGTTGATTAGCCGGAAAACATACGGCCATGAAGTAATTATATTCTTCATCTCCCTTATGATTGGCATTTTGTTTGGCTTTCTCCGCTCCCACCAATGCAGCAGCAGCCGAACGATGATGACCATCTGCGATGTATAATGCAGGCATTTTAGCAAATTCTTCTGTGATAACGGCTATATCTTCCTCATTATCTACAATCCAGAAAGTATGTCCAAAGCCATCACCCGGAGCAATGAAATCATATACAGGTTTACCGGCAGCATATTTCTTCACTACTTCGTCTAATTTTGCATTGTCGGGATAAGCAAAGAATACCGGTTCGATGTTCGCATCATTCACACGAACATGCTTCATCCGATCTTCTTCTTTATCACGACGGGTAAGTTCGTGCTTCTTAATAATACCATTCATATAATCGGGTACATAAGCTCCTACCACCAAACCGTATTGTGTTTTACCATTCATGGTTTGCGCATAGATGTAGTATTGTTCCTTTTCATCTTGCACCAACCAGCCCTTATCCTGGAATAGTTGGAAGTTCTCAGCAGCTTTTGCATAGACTTTCTCATCATGTTCATCGGTTCCCACCGGGAAATCTATTTCCGGTTTGATTATATGATAAAGAGACTTTTCATTTCCTGCTGCTTCTTCGCGCGCTTCTTCAGAGTTCAATACATCATAAGGACGTGATGCTACTTGCTCTACTAAATCTTGTGGGGGACGAACGCCCTTGAATGGTTTAACTATTGCCATAAGGTATTATATTAAAATTAATAAACCACAAATTAACAGATTATACAAGTTATAAGCAAAAGTTATCTGCATAATCTGTTAGTTTGTGGCTCAATTTTATCAGTTTACTTTGAATTTTTCTATTCCATCCTTTAAGAAGCCTACAATTTGCTGTGCAGCTGCAATACCTGCGTTGATATTTGCTTCGGCTGTTTGAGCACCCATTTTTTTAGGAGTAGCAAAATAGCGACCGGAGAATAATTCTACAAACTTAGAGTGAGCGGCAGGCATAATATCCGTCATATACTTAAAGTCATTACGTTCATCCATCAGTTTAATCAATTCGTCTTCGTTGATTACTTCTTTACGAGCTGTATTTACCAAAATGGCTCCTTGGGGACAACTCTTTAACAGGTCATAATTGATCGATCCCTTTGTTTCGGCCGTAGCCGGTATATGAAGAGAAATAACATCACACGTTTTATATAATTCTTCAGCAGAATCAAGTGCTTTTACTCCGTCTTTTTCAATTACATCTTTGGGGCAAAATGCGTCATAAGCATATATTTCCATTCCAAAACCTTTGGCAATACGTGCTACATTTCTTCCTACATTTCCGTAAGCATGAATTCCCAGTTTTTTGCCCAGCAACTCTGTACCGGATGTTCCATTAAAGAAGTTACGAGCAGCATATACCATCATACCCAAAGCCAATTCTGCTACGGCATTTGAGTTCTGTCCCGGGGTATTCATTACACATACATTATGATCTGTAGCTGCTTTCAAATCCACATTATCATAACCGGCTCCTGCGCGTACCACTATTTTCAATTCTTCAGCAGCATCCAACACTTCCGCATCAATAATATCACTACGGATAATAATGGCATTCACATCTTTCACTGCATCAAGCAATTGAGCTTTTTCTGTATATTTTTCAAGCAATGACAGTTCATAACCGGCAGCTTCAATTTCCTTCCGAATACCATCTACTGCAACTTTCGCAAATGGTTTGTCTGTAGCAATAAGTATTTTCATTTTAATATAGAATTAAAAAAAATAGAATTAAGAATTGGAACAGAAGAGATTTCAATCTTCTAATTCGCATAATTCTTAATTCTAAATTCCAAATTATTAGTTATCTTAATATTTTTTCTCAAATTCCTGCATGCAGTCGATCAATGCCTGAACGCTTTCTTTAGAAATAGCATTGTAAGTCGACGCGCGGAATCCTCCCACCGAACGGTGTCCTTTAATACCTACCATTCCTCTTTCAACTGCGAATTTCAGGAAGTCGGCTTCAAGTTCTTTATATTCAGGAGCCATCACAAAGCAAATGTTCATGCGCGAACGATCTTCTTCGGCAGCCGTTCCGACAAACATTTTATTACGATCTATTTCCTTATATAACATGTCGGCTTTTTCAATGGCACGTTCTTCCATTGCTTTTACGCCTCCTAAAGATTTGATCCAACGAAGCGTTAGCATGGCAGAATATATAGGAAGAACCGGAGGTGTATTAAACATAGATCCATTGTCGATATGTGTCTGATAGTTCAACATGGTTGGAATGTAGCGAGACACTTTACCCAACGCATCATTTTTCACAATCACAAAGGTCAATCCGGCTGGTGCAAGATTCTTTTGGGCACCACCATATATACACATATATTTAGAAACATCTATCGGACGAGAAAAAATATCCGATGACATATCAGCTACCAAAGGAACAGGAGAATTGAGATCTTCTTTCAACTCTGTACCATAAATTGTATTATTGGTAGTAATATGGAAATAATCGGCATCGGTCGGGATGGTATAATCTTTGGGGATAAAAGTATAGTTGGCATCTGCAGAAGAAGCTACCTCAACCACTTCGCCAAATCCTTTTGCTTCCTTCATTGCTTTTTTAGCCCATACACCGGTATTCAGGTAAGCCGCTTTCTTCTCAAGGAAGTTATAAGGTACCATACAAAACTCCAAACTTGCCCCACCGCCTAGAAAGAGTACCGAATAACCTTCGGGAATGTTAAGAAGTTCTTTAAACAATGCCTCGGCTTCATCAACCACAGCCTGAAAATCTTTCGAACGATGACTGATTTCAAGGATAGAAAGACCTAATCCATTAAAATCCAAGACTGCCTTCGCTGTTTCCTCAATTACTTCGCGAGGAAGAATGGAAGGGCCCGCACTAAAATTATGCTTTTTCATTTGAAGTTTGTTTTGGTTATACAAATCTAAATATTATTTAAGTCTTAATAGACATGGCGAAATTACTAATAATTTTCTTCTCGGCAAATAATCTATCAATATTCTACAAATAGAAAGGAAAAACTTCAAAAACATATTATTTTAACAATAATTACTATACAAAAGGAAATCTCAAGAAAGCATTTAAAGGTTTTAGCAGGACAAAGAATGCATTAAAACTGAATATTTATTAATCTAAGAGGAAATATGGCACAAATACTACTGCCAAATCACTACCAAATTACAATTTATTAACACGGTGGTTACGCTTTTGCAAAATAGAGATTACAATTAAAACATTCATTATAAAGCCGCTTCTATAATCGTCTTCATTCCTTTTATTTTCTCATTACGAATTAAGGTCATTAATTGTTTTACCCTACTTGCACGAACCGTAACAAATGCATAATGCTCTTTTACATCCACTCCACTTATATCTTCTCCCGAAAGCTGTCCTTTTTTACAAAGAAAACCTACAATATCTACTTTATTTAGCTTATCCTTTTTTCCTTTACCTATATATAAGGTAGTCCAAACCGGTTTAGCCGGATGCGGAATCGACTCCGGAAGCAAATAGTCCTCTAAATCTGTAGGAAGGTATTCCGGAATTCTATCCTGTTCATTTATAATAAGGTAAGAAGTTCCTTCAGCATCCCACCGGGCAGTACGACCATTACGATGAGTAAATGCCTCTTCGCTTACAGGTAAGTGATAATGAATAATATGTTCTATTTCCGGGATATCTAATCCTCTGGCAGCCAAATCGGTAGAGATCAGAACAAAACAACTTTTATTTCTGAACTTATAGAGCGCACGTTCCCTATCGGGTTGCTCCATCCCTCCATGAAACGCCTCATTATATAACTTCCTTTCTTTCAGTAGTTTGCTCACTCTATCTACAGCATCCCGATGATTACAGAAAACAATAGAAGATGAATTTCCCAATGAGCAGAGCAATTTATAAAGCGTATCTATTTTATCTTTGGAAGGAGAAACAAGTTTTCGAAGCTGTAACCTTGTTTGTTCCTGATTATTGGAATGAAGAAAATCTAATTTTGTAGTTCTATGTAATCCGGTAAATCGAGGAATCTCTTCCGCATCAGTAGCAGACATCAACATACGTTTCTTTAATCCGCTAAGTTGAGCCACGATTTCTTCCATTTCATCCTGAAAGCCTAATTCCAGCGACTTATCAAATTCATCAATTACCAATGTCCGGATAGTTTGCGGAGAAAAGTTTCCTTTACGCAAATGGTCGGCTATTCTACCGGGTGTACCTATTATAATAGACGGATGATTTCCTACTATACTTTTCTTTTCTTCACTTATAGGATGACCTCCATAACAACAACATGTTTTCCAAGAAGTATTCATCGATTTGAATACTGAATCTATCTGCAAAGCAAGTTCGCGAGAAGGCACCAATATAAGTGTTTGAATATCCGTTCCCGGCTTGAGCGTTAATAATACAGGAAGAAGAAAAGCCAATGTTTTCCCTGAACCTGTAGGTGATAATAAAACGACATCACTATCATTTTTTACAGTATCCAACGCAGCTTTTTGCATAGGATTCAGTTCTTCAATTTTCAATTGATGAAGAACTTGCCTGATAATTTCATTATTTTGTTGCATGATACAAAGGTATAAAAAAGAGATCAGCAGGCTTTAACAATAAATAAAATTATTTTTTTGTTTCAATTAATAAACTCAGCTAAAGGTTCTTTAAACTTTATTCAGATTTCATTTAGTTTCATTCCCAAGCCAGAAACTTTTATTTCCAAGCGGAATTGACACCTAATTTAGCTAAAAACAAAGAAAAAACTAACAAAAAGAGTTATATAAAGAATAAATAGATAACTATAAAATATATCTATTGTCACAAAAAGTATTAGTAATCGGACCATACCCTATCAGTTTTTTGTATATTTATTCGTTTTATTTTAATCTTTTTATATTATCTTCGCATCATTAAATACTTATTTTATCCAATTATTCAAATCGTATAGGTTTATGAAGAAAATTAGACTATTGTTATCATTCTTCCTACTCATATTTGTGGGGGGAGGCTATGCCTTCGCACAAGGTTTGGTAACAGTAAGCGGAATTGTGACATCATCAGATGCCAATGAGCCGCTTATCGGAGTCACTATCGTTACCGGACCAAATTCCGGTGTGATTACACAAATAGACGGTAGTTACTCTCTCTCTGTTGCTGCAGGTACGACAATCACCTTCCGGTACATGGGCTACGAATCTCAGCAATACACGGTTCCCGCCGGCAATGCTAAAATCACACACAATGTGGTGTTGAGAACTGACTCACATATCATTGACGATGTGGTAGTAGTAGCGTATGGTGTACGTAAAAAAGGTACCATTGCCGGTTCAGTATCTACAGTGAAAGCAGACAAACTGGAAAATGTTCCGGCTGCCAGTTTTGACCAAGCTTTGCAAGGTATAACTCCGGGGCTTACCATTCTCTCCAAATCAGGAGAACCCAGTGCAACAGCATCATTTAAAATCAGAGGTACAAATTCAATTAACTCCGGCAACGATCCTCTTTTCATTTTAGATGGCATGCCAATCTCTGCTTCCGATTTCAACACTATTAACCCTAACGATATTGAATCGGTTTCTGTGTTGAAAGATGCATCTTCAACTTCTATCTATGGTGCACGTGCAGCCAATGGGGTAATGGTGATTACTACCAAACGCGGACGCATGGCAGACAAAGCTCTGGTAACATACCGTATGCAATACGGTTTTTCGCAGTTGGCGAGTGGCAAATGGAATCTCATGAATACAGATGAACGTATCCAGTATGAAAAAGAAGTTGGCTTGACAGAAAGAAAAGACTACAATAAGCTAAGTAAAATCAACACCAACTGGTTGGAAGAGATTTTTAACGACCGTGCTCCGCTGCAAAGCCACGAGGTACAGGTGAGTGGTGCCACAGAGAAAACCAATTACTACCTTTCCGGTAGTTTCTATACTCAAGACGGAACCACAAGCGATTCTGATTTTCTCCGTTATAACTTTCGCACTAATTTAGAAAACCGACTGAGCAGTATGTTTAAGGTAGGTGCAAACATTATGTTGGCTTACGAAAAGATTCATGAATCTGTATCCGGAGGCGATTATTATACAAATACTCCTATTTCGGCTTCTCGTTTTATGCTACCATACGTAAGCCCATACAAAGCAGACGGTTCTTTAGCATCTGTTAACGATGGTTCTTGGAAAACAGTTGGCGAAAATCCATTGGAATGGAGTGTCAATAATCCATATTACCTTAAGAAATACAAAGTACTTGCCAGCCTTTTCGCCGAAGCAAAACCAATTGAAGGACTTACTCTCCGCGTTCAGGGAGGTATAGACTATGGAAATAGCAGATCAAATACAATCAGTATTCCCAGCTATCTGCCTAATAATTATGAAGGAAAAGCCGGACAAAGTACCGCAACAGGTGTTACACTGACAATTACCAATACAGCCAACTATACCTTTGATATTAAAGACAAGCATCATTTTAATGCTATGCTTGGACAAGAAGGGGTCAACTACTCTACTGAAAGCTTTGGTGTGGGCAGTGCCGGACAGAATAACGATTTTCTATCAGGCGTTAAATATGGTACTCGCGTTACTTCCTGGAATAGTTCTAAAGCTGAATACGCTTTCCTTTCTTTCTTTGGAAGAGGTGAATATACGTACGATGATCGTTTTTATTTTGACGGTTCTTTGCGTACCGATGGTTCTTCTCGCTTTGGTAAAAACGGACGCTTTGCCACATTTTGGTCTTTAGGATTTATGTGGAACGTAAAAAACGAGAAATTCCTAAAAAGCATAAAATGGCTTACCAATGCACAGATTGCCGTTAGTACAGGTACCACTGGTAACTCTTCGATTCCTAATTATGCGCACCACGCACTGTTAGGTGGAGTAGGTAATTACTTGAATGTAGCCGGGGTTGGTCCTATCTCACAAGGTAATGAAGATCTGGAGTGGGAGAAATTATGGTCATCCAATTTGGCCTTCCGTTTAGGATTCTTCAATCGTGCTAATGTAGAGATTGAATTATACAATAAGAAAACCACCAATATGCTGATGTCTGTACCCGAATCGTATGCCAGTGGTAAAGGGGGTTTCCATTGGGATAATGTAGGAGCAATGATTAACCGAGGAGTGGAACTCAACGTAAACGTAGATGTGATTCAGAAGAAAAATTTCACATGGAATATCAGTGCAAATGCTTCTTACAACTATAATGAAATCACTGAACTATATAATGGTTTGAACGAATATGTTACCGGAACCACATCAACAAAACTAATGGTAGGGCACTCTTATGGTGAATTTTTCCTCAACAGATACGCAGGCGTTAACATTGCCAATGGAGATGCACTCTGGTATACGAAAGACGGAGAAATTACTACAAAATACAATGAAGCCGATAAAGTGATGGTAGGCAAAAGTTGTATTGCTCCTTGGCAAGGTGGGTTTGGTACTACAGCATCTTACAAAGATTTTAGTCTTTCGGCTCAGTTCAGTTGGGTGGCTAACCGCTATATGATGAACAATGACCGCTTCTTTGAAGAAGGAGGAGGACTTTTCGATAGTTACAACCAATCGAAAAGAATGCTCTACAACCGTTGGAAAGAACCAGGAGATATAACTGATATCCCACGTCATGGAGTAAGCCCACAATTTGATACCCACTTACTGGAGGATGCTTCTTTTATGCGTCTTAAAAACTTGATGGTTAGTTATTCGGTACCAAAAAAATGGTTAAAGAAAACCTTAATTATTTCCAGTGCTCGATTATACGTACAAGGACAGAACTTACTGACCTTTACCGGTTTTAGTGGTCTGGATCCGGAATCTGACGCTAATATTTACAAGGTACAATATCCGATGTCTCGCCAATTCATGTTCGGAGCCGATATTACTTTCTAAAAACAAATAAGGATGATACATAAAATTAAATACTATATACTGCTGGCAGTTATTTCGCTTGGTGCAGCTTCCTGCCTCGACAAGTTTCCGGATGGAGATGGTATTCCACAAGAAAGAGGAATGCAGAGCCTATCAGATGCAGATCAAAGACTAACGGGAATCTATGCCGGATTTAAAAACAGTGCTTTGTATAGCGGTCTGCTTACTATATTGCCTGATATCCAAACCGACTTAGTGTACGGGGTGGAAGGATACAGTAACACTTATGGCGCTTTCTGGCGTTGGGAAATTTTGCCAACGAACACCGAAGTTACAAGTGTGTATGCCGCACTTTATAATATTATAGGTTCTTGCAATCTGTTTCTGGATGATGTAGAAGGATTACGTGAGAAGCTAATTGACGACGACGAACTTGACGAACTTTTGAATATCGAGGGGCAAGTGCACTTCGCACGCGCACTATGCTATTCGGAACTAATCAAGCTATTCTGTAAAGCTTACGACCCGGCAACGGCCGAAAAAGAGTTAGGTATGGCAATGATTACCAGCTACAAGAACCCTGAAAAAAGAGTTCGTGCCAATCTGAAAGATTCGTATGCTTTTGTTTTGAAAGACTTGAAAAAGGCAGAAGAGCAAATCACGAATGAATCTAAAGAGTTCATGTCATACTTTACTCAGACTGCGGTGAATGCATTGTACGCTCGCATATATTTGTATATGCAAGATTGGGACAAAGCCATTGAATATGCAACCAATACCATTGAAGACGATTATTTGTACCTGGCAAGTACTAATTCGCTTGCTACAAGTACTCAATCGATTTATAAATATATGTGGACCAATGACAACTCTACTGAAATTATCTGGAGAGTAGGTTTTACCCCAACGTCATACGGAGGTGCATTAGGACGTGTGTTCCTGAATTACAATTATATATCTTATACTCCCGACTATGTAGTAGCTACTTGGGCATACAACCTCTATAGTACTAACGACCAACGACGGGCTGCATTTTTCAGAAATACAACTACCGGATATTCTCATAGATTAACATGGCCTTTGTTGATTAAATATGAAGGTAACGAGAGCTTCAGAAGCGGTTACAATATTTTGCATGTAAATATGCCAAAAGTATTCCGTATGTCAGAACAATATCTGATTCGTGCAGAAGCTTACTGTCAGAAGAAAGAGTATACCAAAGCAGCTAAGGATATTACCACCCTTCGCACTGCACGATATACGACTTATACTTCTACCTCACTCACAGCAGATAACTGGTTGGAGGAAATAAGCAAAGAACGTGTTCGCGAATTATATATGGAAGGATTCCGCCTACAAGACCTCAAACGTTGGCACAAAGGCTTTGAGCGTACTCCACAACAGAATTCTATCAAAGAAGGAAGTAGTCTGAAAATTGAAGCAGACGATCCGCTGTTTGTATGGCCCATTCCACAGCATGAGATTAATTCTCCCGATGCGGATATCAAACCTAATGAGAGCAATAAATAATAAAAAGAATACTACAATGAAACAATTAATAACAGGATTAGTTATTGTGGTAACGATGATAGGATCGTTTATCAGTTGTAGCGAAGAGTATACCACTTATAATGGTCCATCGTATGTGATGTTTGCCGACACACTGGCGGTTTACCCGATACAACAATCGAATGAAGCCTTTAAAGTTGATCTGGTAGCTACGAAAATTACCAATCACGACCGTACCTTCGGAGTTGAGATCATAGGAAATAAAGGAAATGCCATTCTGGGTCGCCACTATACGCTGGAATCGAACTCTGTGACAATCAAAGCCGGAGAAAACAAAGGAAATATCATCGTGCGTGGTAACTATGACAAAATAGAGAACACCGACACATTAACCTTTGGATTGCGCTTGGCAAGTATCGACAAAAGTGTAGAATGGGATCTCTATGGAATAGAAACCAAAGTGCAAATGCGGAAAGCCTGTCCTTTCAATATTGACGACTATGCCGGTTACTGCCGATTAAGCTCATCTTTCTTCCAAAACGGATTTGGAGGTATAGAAACTCGCAAAATCAAAGTAGAAATAGCAAACAGAGAAAAGAATATTCTCCGCTTTATTGATTTCTATGATAAAGGCTACGACATCTATATGCAAATAGACCCAACCGTTGATGTCTTAAACCCAAGTATTAAAATGGTGGGAGAACAAACCATCGGCGACTCGCGCAACTTCTTTACCTGGATTTATGGTTATGATGGAATGGTGCAAGCTCAAGATTTGCGTGGTGTACAAACCATGTTCAATACTTGCGAGAGATTTGCTATTCACTATATGACTTTATATGTAAATGAAGTAGGTATTGTAGGTAGCTTTTACAACATCATCGAGTGGTCCGATGAAGATGAAGAGTGATTGTAGTCTGTATATATATTTAATATTAAGATATAAGACTTTAGTATATTATTTGTAGTTCACTAAATTTTTAAATGTTATGAAAACTAAATGCTTTTTGATTAGTGCATTCGCACTGTTTACAGCGCTTTCATTGGTATCTTGTAGTGATGATGATGATAAGCCGGAAGTAATACCTCCTGTGTTTCCTGAATTAGAGGAAATTACACTTGAACCTAACAATACAAAAGAAATTAGCTTCACGGCTAATAAAGACTGGAAAATAGAAATAGAAGATGCTGCTACTAATTGGCTTACTTTTATTGAAATAGTTGGAGAAGAAGAAAAGGAAGTTGGATCATCCGATCAAGGTTCAGCTGGTGAAATTAAGCGAACAATTAAAGTAAAGGATGATGCTTGGAGTTTTGCCGAAGAGTCTGCCGAAATCAAATTGACTATGGGAGGCGAGAGCAAAGCGATCTATAAAATTACCCGTATTGGCAAGGAACGTATCGTGAAACTATTTGTAGGAAATGCTGCTGTCGATAAAGTAGAACTTAAATTCACAAAGAATGTAAATGGGGGTAAATCAAATATGGTAAAAGTAGGTTTCGTTGCCAACTTTGACTGGGTAGCATCAATGCCGGAAGTTATAGAGATGGAGGCAGAAACCATTACTGGTTTGAAAGCTGAAGATTTAGGCGGAAAACCTAAAAGTGATGAAATGGACTATATTAATATGAAATTAGAGTTCATCACTTCTGCATACAATGGAGTAATCAAAGTGAAAGATGCGAATGATAGCGACTTTGAATATGAAGTGCCTTTAACTTATACTGGAATTGGTGATGAAGAAATCAATTTTGTTACTAAAAATCGTTTTAATATGATTAGAGGCGGTATAAAGTTTAATGACAAAGGATTTTTCATAGAGGAGAAACAGGCTGAAAAAGAAACCCAAGAGAAGAAAATTTCATTCGCTGTAGAAACTCAAGAAATGAAATATAAATCTTATCTTGTCCAATTTGACGAATCGAATAAACCAATTCAGGTTCAACCTGCTAATTCTTGGTTAGACATACAAGAAAAAGATGGTAATTTTGAGATTGCTATTTCAGGAGATGGTATCAATACTGGAGATTTTAAAGCTCTTTATCTATTGATTTTGCCAGAGAAAATGACTAGTGGAACAGTTAATTTTGCAGATTATCTTAAAGCAGATGAAATGAATGAAACAACAACTAAAGGCTTGAATTATGTAGTGAGAATCTCACAAAAAGCAGCACCTCTTACTACTGGTTTTGTTTTATTATGGGGAGTAAAAGGAGATATTGCAGCAGAAAATGTTATAGATGCAAGTAATTTTGTTAATATAATCGGAAACGGAGCACCAGTAGGCAATACCTATAAATATTCTTTTACTAATACTATGCTTGATGGAGCAGGTGCTTTGCAGATTAAGCCAAACGGATGGAAAGCAGAAGGTCCAGGCCTTTATGAACTTGTTGAAATTGACGGTGCAGATTGGAGTACAGTTGAACTTAGTTTCAATATGCCTTGGCCCGATTTTTTACCAGTTTTAAATCTTGATAAACTTGCAGGGGCTACTGGTCCTGCTGCTGTGTTATTCTATGACTCAGAAGCAGATAAAACTGCAGGAAAACCAATGGGTGCAATATTATTGATGAAAGATTAAATTTTAAATTAAAACCGTTCCGGAAACTATTCGGAACGGTTTCATTTAAGTTTTTACGAACTACAAAGAAAAACAAAAGTCAAGAAATTAATTTTCTATTTATGAAATTTACAACATCATTTTTCAATTGGATACTCGCATTAGTGATTATCGTAGCAGCCACAGGATGCTCCGATGATGACAAAGATATCCTACAAGAAGGCTATGGGTTTGTACAATTGCGACTTTATAAAAGCGCTTCATACAATACCCGGGCAGATGACAGATTGAATTATCTCTACGAAGCGAAAAAAATAAAGATCACGCTACGTAGCAGTGACAATAATATAATTGCTCAAACTGTTTCGATTGAAGCTCAAAGCAAAGAATTGGCAGAGTATGGTATGCAGAGTGATAAATTCCAGCTTCTAACAGGAGATTACACCCTTGTAAACTACTCCCTCTACAACGAAATAGACCAAACCATCTATTCCGGAAAACCAAATGAAGCCACTACGGTTCATGTACCGGAAGGCGGATTGATTATTCAGGATATTGTAGTAAATGTGCTCGAGCGTGGACAGATCAAATTCGAATTAGTGAAAGACCTGTCGAAAGTAACCAGAGCAACTGGTTTGAAAGAATATGCTTTCCACAGAATTATGTTTGCAGATGTGACTATCCGAAAAAAAGGAACAACAAACACTACCGAATTTAAAGGTTTGAAAATGACCCATGAGACTTTCCACCCGGAAGGTCAACCAGATTATTATACCAGCCACTGCTGGACTGATAGTATTGTAAGCGTTGCTGCCGGTACTTATGAAGTAACAGGATTTGTAACCTATTTCGACCGAAACAAAAAGATACAAGAAGCATCAACCAGTGTTATTGATAACGAATTTATTGTAAAAGACAACGAAGTAACTCTTGCCGAAGTGCCCATTACTTTAGAAGAATCGGCAGGAGATATTAAAGATGCCGTAGCTCTGAAAAAGATTTGGGAAGCCTTGGATGGTCCTAACTGGAAAGTAAAATGGGATTTTAATCGCGACATTGACCTATGGACAGCCCAGCCGGGTGTTCAGATTGTAGATAATGGTCGGGTAGCATCCTTAAACCTCGAAGGAGTAGGAGCCAAAGGTCACATGCCGGCAGCCTTAGGCGAATTGACAGAATTGCGTCAGCTTTATTTGGGTACTCACAGTTTCAATACAGGTACCTCTAATGTAAATCCTTCCTCCAACGAACTGATGGAGTTGGGTGCTACCGACCTTGAGGCATTCAGAAACCATTTCACAGAAACATACATTCGAAACAGTGATCCTTTGTGTCAGTTCGGACCAGAGTTTGTAAATGAGTTCAAACTGCAAGGTGTGAAGTTGAAAGAGAATAAAAGTGAATTGAGAGCTTTCCCAACAAAAAGTGGTAATAACCCATTCAATTACTCGAACCAAGTTTACTCTTTGCCTGACGAAATCAATAATTTAAAGAAATTATCTCAACTCTATATCGCTTACAGTGCACTTGAAACACTTCCCGAAGACCTTTCGGGACTGACTGCTCTGACTGATGTTGAGATGTTCTACAACCCGAATATAACCAAGTTCCCTGATGGACTGGCTACTCTCCCTAAATTGATTGTATTTACTTTCTCTTCTAATTATAATTTGCCTGCTGAAGAGATGAAAAGAGGATTGGAAAAACTAAGTACCGGTGCTTCTACTACTTACATTCAGGCAATTCAGATGCCAAGTCAGCCTTTAGAAGTGGTGCCCGATTTGACCAGTTTGGTGCTTCTGAATAATGTTGTTATGCAGAACTGTGGCATCAAGAAGTTTGAGAAAGCATTTGGAAAAGACTTCTTTATAAATAAGATAAACTGTAGCTGGAATGAGTTGGAAGATCTGCCTCGCGATAGTGAAGGTTACTTTATGGCAGTTGAAGATCAGGAAGAAGTTAATTTCTCTCATAATAAGTTTAAATTGTTCCCTGATATTTTCGATTCGAAGTCTATTTTCAGAATGTCTGTTGTAGATTTCTCTTACAATGAGATAGAAGACATAGAGAACGGCATCAATGGAAGTGGTAGTTTTAAAGGTATCAATGCAGAGCAATTCTTCTTATTCAACAATAGGCTTGGACGCTTCCCAAAAGAGATTCTGAAAGCAAATTCTAATATCAGTTATCTTCATTTGGCCGGCAACGCCATCGAAGAAATTGAAGAGGATGCTTTCGAAGGAGATCATATCTTCAATATAGTATCATTGGATTTATCGTCCAACAAACTGGAAAAACTTCCTAAAAGCTTTCATAGCGCCACATTCCCCTATATGTATGGGGTAAACCTGAGTCACAACAGGTTTAACCACTTCCCTAAAGGTATTGCCGACTTGCGTAGCTTAAGTATGTTTATATTCCGTGCTCAACGCGACGAAAAAGGTAATCGCATCATGAGGGAATGGCCAAGCGGAGTGTATAATCGTGCGAGTCTTCGCGCACTTTATTTAGGTTCTAACGACCTGCGTAAAATTACCGATTATATCTCTCCCCGAATCAATACTTTCGAAATAGCAGACAACCCTAATATTGCCATTGATCTTTCGGATGTATGTCCGTACATCAAAGCCGGTAGCTACCTTTTGGTTTACGATCCGTGGCAAGATATCAGAGGGTGCGACGCACTTGTATTAGAACGCTAATATTAATATAATGTATAGCAAAATGAAATATTTTAGTCAATTATTAGTAACTATTTCGTTCGTTTTGGCTCTAACAGCCTGTGAAGACGACAAAGACAATATAATATTTAATATTGAAACCGATCAGTTTTCCATAAATGCCGAGGGTGGAACCAAAACCATTAAGATTCAATCCAGCGGCAAATGGATAGCTTCGACCGAAGAACCTTGGGTGTCATTTTCACCGGCCAATGGTTTCGGAACTGTTGATTGCCAGATCAAAGTTGATTCTGCTTTGACAAATAAACCCCGAAATGCAATTGTGCGTTTCATTTCAGAAGATCAAAGCGAACCCCAACGTTTAATAATCACGCAGAACGGTTACGAAAAGATGATGCAATTATCCGTAACTGAAGTAGAAATACCAACCTATGATGAATTAAAGAAAAGAAAAGTAGAGGTTGAACTAACTACTAATGTAGAGTTTAATATTGAAATTCCACAAGAAGCAAACTGGGTAAAAGTTGAAGATTTTGATTTCGAATTAGATAGAGGAGCACGTCCACGTACAGTAAAGCTCTTCTTCAACTGGGAAAACAACAGCCGCCCTTGGGAGCGAATTGCCGATATTCAATTTAAGCCTAAAGGTGAAGAAGAACTAAGTGAACAGGTTAGCCTGAAAATCATTCAAGAAAAAGCACCTAAAATTGAAGACAACGCTCAAGGAGATTCATTAGCCATTATTGCTTGTATGCGAGCTCTGGGACGTTCGATGGGAGCCAATGAAGGCGAATTGATGTCCAGCTGGGATTTTGTAACTTTGTGGGAAGCCGATGATAAAGATGTAAATCCTCAGGATATTGGTCGTGTTCGTTCAGTTACATTCATGTCTTTCGCCGGTAAAGAAGGAATTCCCTACGAAATTCAGCATTTGACCAGAGCTGAAGAGATTATTTTCTATGCAAGTGAAAGTTATTTATTGGGCAAATTCAGCACAGGTCCTGATCTCTCTAAGTTAACACAGCTTAAACGTCTTCAAATATATGCATTTGGTTTGATTGAACTGGATCCAAGCTTTGTAGCACTGAATAATCTGGAATACCTTTCTCTTTCCGGTAACAACTTCAGTAAAGTGCCGGATATCATTACACCAGAAAATTTCCCTAACTTAATACACCTTGACTTAGCGGCTAACCGCAGATGGAGTATGGGCGACTTAACAAAACCTGCCGGATACATACAGAACTTTGGCGGACAAGAAACTTGGGGTGGACTATTAGGAGAATTTCCAACTCGTTTATTGAAATGGGAAAAGTTAGAATATCTGGGACTTTCTAATAACTTCATTTACGGAACCCTTCCCAAAATGGAGGATTATCCCATTCGCTATACTGCTGAAGATTTGGCGCAAAATGACACATTGCCTGATTTATTGTTAGATAAGCCTAAAATATTACCTAACGCAAAGGTACTCCGTATTAACTTAAATCTGTTGGAAGGCGAAATTCCGGAATGGATATTGTACCATCCGAATTTATGGAGATGGGATCCATTTACTTTAGTTTTCAAACAAGATGAGGGGGTACTAAATTTGGATGGTAAGGTAGCGGGATTTACAAACGTACCTACTGGATGGAGTTATTACTACGACGCATATCCACTTAGAAAACCCGAAAACATAGATTAATATTATATGAAAAAAATACTTCAAATTAGTGTATTGGCACTTGTTTCTTTCTTTGGGTCGTGTACCGATAGAGATACCAATGACTTCTGTGGAAGTGAAAATAAAGAGAAACAAGCAACCATTGTAAACTCTCCTGAAGGTGCTCAGGAGGGAATGATTTTGATTAAATTTCATCCTGAAATATCAAAACTGCTTGATCAGGCATATCCTGCCACTCGCTCGGCAGGTCCACAGGTATTAACTCGTACAGGAATTAACACGGTTGACGAGTTGATGCAAGTGATTGGCAGCTACAAAGTAGAACGTATATTTCCACTGGATACCCGTCATGAAAACCGGACACGGGAAAATGGATTACATTTGTGGTACACTGTGCATTTCGACGAAAGCTTAAATGTAGAGCAAGTAGCCGAACAACTTGCCGGATTGGGAGAAATAGCCAAAGTACAGTATAGCTACGAGGTTAAGCGTTCTTATAGCGGAGAAGCAATACCACTTACACAAAGTGATGTTCAACAGCTGAATGTTTCTACACGTGCAGCATTGCCGTATAATGATGAAAAATTGCCATTACAATGGCACTACATCAACGATGGAGATGAAAGCTTCATGGAGCATATAGTAAAAGGTGCCGATGTAAATTGCGCAGAAGCTTGGCAAAAATGTGGGGGAGACCCTTCTATTGTTGTAGCTGTAATGGACGAAGGAGTTATGTGGGATCATCCTGACCTTAGAGCCAATATGTGGATGAATAAAAATGAAATCTACAAATCGGATAAAGATAACGATGGTAACGGCTATGCCGGTGATGTGTATGGAATGAACTTCTCGCGCCCTGAACCATCGGGAGTTGTTACTTGGGACGATCCTAATGATAGCGGACACGGTACACACGTAGCCGGTACTATTGCTGCTGTTAATAATAATGGTATCGGAGTATCCGGTATTGCAGGTGGAACTGGTAATAATGATGGGGTGAAAATCATGTCACTTCAGATATTTGGAGGTCAATACCAAGCAAACATTCAAAATACGGTTCGTGCCATTAAGTACGCAGCCGATAATGGTGCAGTTATTTTGCAATGTAGTTGGGGGTATCTCTCAGCATTGTCTAACCCGATAATTGTGGGTGGACGAGGTACATACAGAAGCGATGAAGACTTTGAAAAAGGTGCTCCCGTAGAGAAAGAAGCTTTCGACTACTTCATTTATAATGCGGGGGATCCGAATGGTGTAATTGATGGAGGATTAGTTATTTTCGCTTCCGGAAACGAATATGCCGGAATGGCAGCTTATCCGGGTGCATACAAAGATTATATTTGTGTATCTGCTATGGCTGCGGATTTCACTCCATCAAACTATACGAATTACGGTCCAGGTGTTGATATAACTGCCCCGGGTGGTGATCACGATTACCATAAAAGTGAACGTGGTGGTATCCTCTCAACATTGACTCCTAACAATAACAGTGGTGCATATTACGGATACATGGATGGAACTTCCATGGCTTGTCCTCACATGTCAGGTGTAGCAGCACTGGGATTGTCGTATGCTGCAAAACTACATAAACAGTTCAATTCACGTCAGTTTAAAGATTTAATACTTAAGTCGGTGAAGGACATTAATAGCTACTTAACCGGCGAAAAGTTGTTCTATACTAACTGGGCTTCAATTGGTGAATACTGCCCTACCCTACTTGGTTTGGATATTTACCGAAATAAAATGGGAAATGGTGTTACCGATGCAGGATTGCTTCTTAGAAACATCGAACAAAATGGTCGTGACATCAAATTGCCTAATACATATATTGCACTGAATGAAAGCAAAGATCTGGATGTAACCCGTTGTTTCCAAAACGGAGAAACCACCACCTTTACAGTAACATCTGCAAATAGTTCAGTAGCAACAGTGTCTGTTAGCGGACAAACTGTAACTATTACCGGAAAAGCAGTAGGTTCAACTACGTTTACTGTGACTTCCGGCACGGGCGAAAGCCAAACGGCTCATATCACAGTTCGTAAAGTAGCAGATAATAACGGTTGGTTCTAAATCAAAATAAGAATGCAGTTTCGAATCTACACAATATTATTGGGATTAATGTTTATTGCGCTTCATACCGGAGCGCAAAACATTCATCCTATGCAGTATATGCTCGATTCTATCGCAAACCCACCTTTGGATGCAAACCCATCGCTTGTATTTGAAACTAACGAAATTCGAGGCGAACGTCTCTCGGAAGATGATCGGCCCAAGGCATACACCTTTTCGTTTCGGAATACAGGTGATAAACCATTGGTTATCACACAGATAAAATCGTCTTGTGGATGTATTGTAGCAAACTTTGAACAAGCACCCGTATTGCCGGGGAAGCAAGGGGAAATTACAGTTACATACAATCCTAAAGACCATCCGGGAAAATTCAGACAGCGAGTATATGTTTATACGGATTCCTCCGATAAACACCCATCGACACGACTGACTATTTCCGGCGAAGTAACTCCCACAACAAACAAGTGGAGAGATTATCCGGTGGCAATGGGTAGCTTGCGAGTAAAACGTAATTCCATGTTATTTAGAACTGCAACCCATAACACCTCCTCACAAGCCGAACGCCTTGAATGCGTGAACAGTGGTCATTCTCCTTTACGGCTGAATGCTATGCCGGGCATGAAACCAAGTTGGCTATCATTCCGCACCGAACCCGAAGTTATAGCTCCGGGAGAAATTGCAGATATAGTGGTTGAGGTAAATAGAAAACTTCTCCCCCCCAGAGGAACGGCAGAACGAATAGAATATTCCCTGCTACTGGACGGAATAAATGTACGCCCTTCGCAACGAAGCCTGCGTATATTAATAGAAGTAAATTGAAATTTAAAACATTAAAACATACAAGTTGATGAAAACATTTTTAAAATGCATGCTATTGACAGTCGTACTTTGCGGTGTTTGGTCGTGTAGTGACGATGATAAAACAACTACCCTACCTCCTACTCCTGTGACGTATAATGAAATATCCGGAACATGGAAAATGACAAAGTGGAATAACGAAGATATGAACGACAAGCGTTATTTCTATGTTACTTTCGACCGTAAAGATCGTGTATTCGATATTTACCAGAATCTTGATACAGAGAAAACCCGTCATCTGACAGGCAGATACCTATTAGATTATGATGAAGATTTGGGTACAGTTATCTCAGGAGACTATCATCATGCTGCTGGTTCTTGGAGTCACACTTATCTTCTAAATGATTTCTCTAAAGATGAGATGACTTGGGTAGTAGTAACAAGAGAGAACAATCTATTGGCCAATCCTTGGACACCGGATTTCACAGATGTTACCATTTACACACGTATAGATGCTGTACCTGAGGAAGTGTTGAATAACACAAGGGCAGAATAGAGTCAACTATAAAAAGAATAAAGTAAGCCGTGTCAGAAGTTCGCTTTTGGCACGGCTTTTTTATGATTAGTTGTACACTTTTGTGTTCTAAAGGTATATACTTAAAGGAGGTCTAAGTATATACCTTTGAAACACTTAAATATATGTCTTTAGGCGCTTTAGCCTATTACCTTTAGAAAACTTAAGTATATACTTTCTAACCCCAATCTCTAAATAAATACAAACAGATTTAAGCATAAAAAAACTGACAGAGAAGTTCCCTGCCAGTTCTATATAATTAATTGAAGATAAGATGTTTATGCACCAAAATCGTCGAACATAAGCATATTACGTGGTACGCCCAAATCATAAAGCATTTTCTCAACAGCTTTAGCCATCGGACCGGGACCACACATGTAGTATTCGATATCTTCCGGAGCATCATGATCTTTCAAGTAATTATTAAGAATTACGTTATGAACGAATCCGGCAGTGTATTTCACCCCTGCTTTATCTGCTTCCGGATCTTCACGGTCGAGCGCAAGATGGAATGAGAAATTAGGGAATTGTCTTTCCAATTCAAGGAAATCTTCCATGTAGAATACTTCATTCAATGCACGTGCACCATACCAATAGCTAATTTTACGATCAGAGATTTTCAATGTACGAAGCAAGTGAAGAATATGCGAACGCAACGGAGCCATACCGGCACCACCACCTACGTAAAGCATTTCACGATCGGAATCTAACACCGGATGGAATTCACCATAAGGTCCGGATACCATTACCTTATCTCCCGGTTTCAGAGAGAAGATATAAGAAGAAGAAATACCGGGAGGCACTTTCATGAATCCACCATTCACACGATCGAATGGAGGGGTTGCAATACGAACGTTCAACATTACAATGTCACCCTCAGCCGGATAGTTGGCCATAGAGTAAGCACGCATTGTTTCTTCTTCATTCTTGCAAGTCAAATCCCACATATTGAATTTGTCCCAATCACCTCTGAAGCGATCTTCTATTTCGTAATCCGAATATTTAATATCGTATTTCGGAATATCAATCTGGATGTAACCCCCGGAAGTAAAGTTCAAGTGTTCGCCCTCGGGAAGCTTCACTATAAATTCCTTGATGAAAGTTGCTACATTCTTGTTAGAAACCACTTCGCACTCCCACTTCTTCACGCCAAGCACAGACTCGGGGATACGGATTTGCATATCCTCTTTTACCTTTACCTGACAGCCTAAACGCCAGTGTGCTTGTTGTTCTTTACGTGTAAAATGTCCTTTTTCGGTAGGAAGTATCTCTCCTCCACCATTGTCTACCTGGCAACGGCATTGAGCACAAGTACCCCCTCCACCACAAGCGGAAGGCAAAAAGATTTTATTAGCAGCTAATGTCATAAGCAGATTGGAGCCACTCTCTACTTCTACTTCCTTTTCACCATTAATGGTAATTTTTACAGGGCCTGAAGGAGAAAGGTATTTTTTGGCTACCAAAAGTATAATGACGAGCAACAGGATTACTGCCAGAAAGACTCCTATACTCGTTAATATTAAAGATGTCATTTTCTTTTCGTATTTTAAATTAGATTTTCAATCCTGAGAAACACATAAAGGCCATTGCCATCAAACCTACGGTAATAAATGTAATACCCAATCCTCTTAATGGAGCAGGAACATCAGAGTATGCCATTTTTTCGCGAATAGCAGCCAGACCAACAATTGCTAAAAGCCAACCAATACCCGAACCTAAAGCGTAAGTAGTGGCTTCGCCTACATTCACAAATTGTCTTTGTTGCATAAACAGAGATCCACCCATGATGGCACAGTTTACAGCAATCAGTGGCAAAAATATACCGAGCGAGGCATAGAGCGAAGGACTGAAACGTTCAACCGCCATTTCAACCAACTGTACAATACCTGCAATCACAGCGATGAAAAGGATAAAGCTAAGAAAGCTGAGGTCTACACCTTCAATCAGTGCATTTTCTTTCAGTACATAGTTTTCGAGCAGGTAGTTAACAGGAAGTGTAACAACCAATACGAAAATTACGGCAACACCCAACCCCATAGCAGTCTTTACATTCTTCGATACAGCCAAATATGAACACATACCCAAGAAGTAAGCGAAGATCATATTGTCGACAAAGATCGACTTTACAAATAAACTTAAATAATCATTCATTTCTATTTTCGATTTTTATGGGGTTTTACTTCTCTTGCAACTCTTTTGTACGTGCTCTCTGTACCCAGATGTAGCATGCACAGATAATTAACGCCATTGGAGGCATCAACATCAAACCGTTATTGATATAGCCTAAATCATAGAAAGACTGAGGTATCACCTGGAATCCAAGCAATGCTCCCGAGCCCAACAACTCGCGGAAGAAACCAACCACTACAAGTATGATGGCATAACCAATTCCGTTTCCAAGCCCGTCGAGGAAAGACTCCCACGGACCATTAGCCATAGCAAAAGCTTCCAAACGTCCCATCAAGATACAGTTGGTAATAATTAAACCCACATATACGGAAAGTTGCACACTTACATCATAAGCAAATGCTTTTAATACTTCGCTCACAATAGTTACCAATGCAGCTACTACCACCAACTGAACAATAATACGAATACGGTTAGGAATTGTATTGCGCAATAATGAAATAATAACATTGGCAAAAGCAACAATCACAGTAACAGACAGCCCCATTACAATGGCGGGCTCAAGTTTAGCTGTTACAGCCAATGCCGAACAAATTCCTAATACCTGAACAGTTACCGGATTATTTATATTAAGCGGGCTAAAGAATACATCTTTATTCTTCTTAGAAAACAATTGACTCATTTCTATTTCCCTCCTTATTTATTAGTTAAAAATTGATTGTACTGTGCCAGACACTTTTTCAACATATCTTCAACAGCTACCGAGGTTATGGTACCTCCTGATATGCCGTTTACATAGTCTTGCCCAGCAGCCGTTTTTCCCGGTTTTACTACAGCGATAGACACCAGATTATTGTCTTTCATAATATGCTTTCCAATAAAGGGAGCCTGAAAACCTTCTGTAGCAATTTCAGCACCAAGTCCCGGTGTTTCTCCTGCATGAGAGAAATAGGTACCGTACACTGTATTCTTGTCGCCATCTAAAGCCACATAGCCCCAGATAGGTCCCCAAAGTCCTTGTCCGTAAAGAGGTATAATGTATTTGGTACTTCCTTCTACTTCGCAAAGATAAACAGCCAATTTACGATCTTCCGGTTCTTTAGAGAGTTCTACTTTTTCTACTACACTAAATCCTCCTTCTTCGGCAATAACTTCGCCTTTGAAGTTGATGATCATATCTTTCTTTATATATTGCTTATATAGAGCCTCTGCATCTTGTCCTTTAGTATCAACATTCAAAGAACTCAATATCTGCTTCATCTTATCCAACTCTACATTCTTATTCTGAATATCTTTCAATGAATAAGAAGTGAAAGCCAGTACGAATGCCACGATAACAACCATTACCGAAGCATAAATGATAGTATAACTATTACTATTGGTATTCATTTCTTTCGGTTTTTTAATTGTTAGACTTAATGGCACGTTTCTCTCTACGGGTGATGTTGCTTTGCACTACGTAATAGTCAATTAACGGTGCAAATATGTTCATCAGCAAGATAGCCAACATCATACCTTCGGGATAACCGGGGTTCAACACACGAATCACGATAGCCATTACCCCAATCAGGAATCCGTAGATATATTTTCCGGTTTCGGTACGTGCGGCAGTTACCGGGTCGGTAGCCATAAATACAGCACCAAAACAGAATCCACCTAATACCAGATGTTGCCACCAAGGCATGTGAGCCATGGCTGTATCCGGACCAAACTGATTAAAGATAACACCCATAAAGGCACCGCCAAAGAATACGGAGAACATCACTTTCCAGCTGGCAACTCCTGTAGACAATAATACGAATGCTCCCAAAAGAATGGCAATTACACTGGTTTCACCGATAGAACCGGGCATCATCCCTGTTATCATATCCCAGGAGAAGGGAGTATATCCTGTAGCTTCGAGTGCTGTTGATGCTTCTCCCAAAGGTGTAGCAGCAGTCAATCCGTCTACAGTGCTTCCTAAACCGAATATGCTTTCGTTAGCCACCCAAACAGCATCTCCCGACATTTTAGTAGGATAAGCAAAGAATAAAAAGGCGCGGGTAACTAATGCTACATTAAATACATTCATCCCTGTACCCCCGAATACTTCTTTTGCAAAGATTACAGCGAAAGCAGTAGCCACAGCAATAATCCAAAGCGGACAGCCTACAGGTACTATTAACGGAATAAGAATACCGGAAACAAGGAATCCTTCCTGGATTTCTTCCTTTTTCCATTGAGCTATTACGAACTCAATACCCAATCCTACCACATACGAAACGATCAGTTTAGGCAGTACGGCCAAGAAACCATAGCCAAACATTTCCCAAAATCCGCCGGCAGTTTGTGTATGAGTGAAATGCTGATAACCTACATTGTACATACCAAACAATAAGCAAGGCACCAATGCTATTACCACCATCGACATGATACGTTTGCTGTCAATCACATCATGAATATGTGTTCCAGATTTCGCCGTTGCACTCGGAACGAATAAGAATGTTTCGAATCCGTCGAACACAGAGTGAAATGCGTGGAACTTACCTCCCTCTTCAAAGTTCGGTTTTATCTTGTCGAGATATCTTCTTAACGCTTTCATTTAAGATTATAAGTTTTTAGTTTTTATGTTTAACTCATTTCCGCACGCAGATTGTCGAGCCCTGCACGAACAATCTTCTGTAATTCCTGCTTCGAAGAATCTACAAATTCACAAAGAGCGAAATCTTCCGGAGCCACCTCGTATATACCCAGTTGCTCCATGCGGTCGATATCTTGAGTTATAATTGCTTTTATCAAGTATTCGGGCAGAATATCCATTGGCAAAACACGATCATATTCGTTAGACATAATCATATTACGCTTGCCACCCTTAATACGTGCATCGATTGTATATTCTCTTTTCTTGAAAGCATCGAACAGCCAACTGAAATAAGAATGGTTCACACTAAACTGATTGAATCGAGGCATGATAAATCCTAAGAATTCATGGGTATCATTTCCTTCGGGAATTACTGTCAATTGATTGTCGAAAGCTCCCAGATATCCGTTTAATTCAATTAGCTTACCGGTTAGCACATTTCCACTGATATAACGAAGCGGTTTATCTGTTGCCACATTTCCGGCTAATACATTGGCTACGGCTGCTCCTGCAATCAATTTGCAATATGCAGGTTTGTTCACTTCCGAACCTGTAAGAGCAACTACACGTGTAAAATCGGCATGCCCCAGATTAAACAAACGGCCTATCAGAATTACATCTGCGGCAGCTACTGTCCATACAATCTCGCCTTTATTAATGGGAGCAACATGATGGATCTGTATACCCACGTTTCCGGCAGGATGCGGTCCATCGAACGTTGTAATAGTTACGTTCTTTGCTTGTGTTAAAGCCGGTGATTTTTGTTTCTTGCTGATGCCCAGGTATGTTTTTCCTAATTTGGAAAGCACATCCAAGCCGGTTTGAAAGTTGGCTTCTTCACCTTTCAACACATATTCAAAGTCGGGTGCCAAAGGTTTGCTATCAAATCCTGAAATAAAAATGGCTCTTGGAGTTGTTTCAGGATCAGCAATCACATCGTAAGGGCGCTGTTTGATAAACGAGAACAATCCGGCTTCACAGAGTCCGGCTTTCAGCTCTTCGGCAGAAAGGCTTGATACGTCTTTCTTTCCAAACTCAACAAACTCTTGTTTGCCATCAGCTTGAACGGTAACTGCCATTACCTTACGTCTTTCACCACGCAATACGCCTGTCACCACTCCACTCACCGGAGAAACAAACTTCACCTCGGGGTGATTCTTGTCCACAAATAAAGGGCTACCGGCCAAAACATGTTCCTGTTCTTTTACAACTACTTTTGGAGTCACTCCCGGAAAATCATCCGGAATGAGTGCGAATGTATCCGGTGCTTTCACCGAGAACATCTCCTCTGCAGCTTTACCTTTCAGGCTAATGTCAAGACCTCTACATAACTTTATTACATTTGCCATGCTACAATTAATAATAAGGGTTTTATAATTTGCGGCAAAAGTAATAAATAATAATGGATTCGAAAGGGGATTAAAGAAATATTTCTTTAATTATTTTCGATCTGCGAAACACCTGTCAAAGGAGCAAGAATAAAACCCATTGAGTTATAATCATAACTCAACGCTTTAGCTATACTAACATCATGCATTAAAAAGATAATCCATTGCATTCCGACACAAAGCTCTTTTGCCGCATTTATATACCTGTTTGAGTTATATTATCTTGTTTTGAGGGAAATGGGGGAATGGGTACGCGGAAAAAACGGAATGAGCGGATGAACGCGGAAGATATATTTTCGTCCTTATGTCGCAAGAAAAAAACAATTCCGCGTGTTTCTGCTCATTCCGCGTTTTCCGCGTATCTATCTTGTTTTGAGTTATATTGAACCGCAGAGTTACGCAGATTAACGCAGAGTTTTTAATACAATGCTGCATAGAACTAATACTTAATCCTCTGCGTTAATCTGCGTAACTCTGCGGTTCAAATTCAATCATTTCCGAACCTGTTTTGAGTTAATTATAAATATCTACTTATAATATATATATTCTTTTATTTTTTTAGCCTAAAAGGAGGTGGTACCACCTCTAACAACCTTCAAAAAAAAGGTTTTAAAAGAAGGGGAAACGGGCGGGCGCGCGCGTACTTATTATGCAATAAGAAATAAAGGCCTCAAAAAACACCTATTTTTATAGAGGGTACCTCTGTAATTATATTCGAAAAGAGAGAAAACCGAACGAGGCTAAGAGAGGTTATGACTAAAAAAATCAATAAATAATAGCATATATTACAAGTTAGTGCATGCTAATACGGAAAATATATCTATATTTGCAACATATTAAAACAGAAAAAGCAAAAAATCTATGGTCAAATTTTACAAGAAATCCCACCTTGTTGGGGTGTTTCTTCTATTACTGTGTACGGGAAACCCATTCTCATTAAATGCACAAAATATTGCAAATATTAATCATTTGGATATAGAAGAATACGCGAACTTATCACTCCCACCTTTAGATGTATTGTTTGAGAATGCGAAGACAGCACCGAGTTATGAATTGGCTCAAATTCAAGAAGAATTTGAAAGAAGAATTCTGAAAAAGGAAAAAAGGGCCTTTCTGGGCTTCTTCAGCATCCGTGGAAGTTGGCAATATGGCAATTTCTCAAACGATGGAAGTTTTAGTGACATCATGAATCCTATCATGTATACTTACAACAAGGTTGAACAAACCTCCTATTCGGTTGGAGCCGGAGTAAGTATTCCTTTAGATGCTTTATTCGATTTAGGCCCAAGAGTAAAAAGACAGAAATTAAAGGTCAGAACATCCGAACTCCAAAAAGAGATACAATACCAAGACCTGAAACAACAGATATTAGAACTGTATCTAACAGCATCATCGCAATTAACGATTGTAAAATTACGCTCCGAAGCCCTGGCATTGGCAAATATTCAATATGCCATTGTAGAGAAAAACTTCATGAGTGGCATCGTAGACTCCAACACCCTCTCTCAGGAAAAAGAAAAACAGTCGATGACAATGGAGCGATACGAAAACAGCAGATCGCAATTAACAAAAAGCATTATGATGCTGGAAATCATTACCAACACCCCAATTATTAAGAAATAACCTAAATACAGAAAGCAATGGATTATATACTCTACTTTTGTCGATTTTTATATCGAATACGATGGTGGTTGCTAATCGGAACATGTATCATTACATTAGCAGTAATATATGCCACAATGAACATGGGACGCAGCTACAAAGTAACTGCAACTGTATATACCGGAATTATTTCGGGCTATTCAATTGAAGGTTCAAATGGAATGGACTGGGCGGCAACTAATAATGCTATCGACAATCTAATTAACATCATGAAGTCGGAAAGCACTTTAAAACGAGTTTCTTACAAACTCTATGCCCGCAATATGATAAATGGTAATCCGGAAAAAGATAACCATTATCTTGCCGCATCAAGTTTTCGCGAAATATATAATCGCACGAAAAACAACAGAGACGGCAAAGCACTATTAGCATTAATAGATAAAAATAGTGAGGAAGAAACTGTAAATAACATGCTAAAATACGAACAACCTGTTCCCGATAACTTTATTTATGGTTTATTCTATTGGAATCATTGGCACTATAGCTATGGTGCACTTAAAAACATAAAAATCAATAGAAAAGGAAACAGCGATTTGCTGGAAGTTAATTACAGTTCTAACGACCCCGGTATTGCTTTTAATACAATAGAAATTTTAATGGAGGAATTTGTCAATGAGTACAGAGCAATCCGATATGGCGAAACAGACAAAGTAATTGAATATTTCAAAGGCGAATTAGGAAGGATTGGTAATGAACTACGTTCTGCCGAAGACTCCTTAACAGCATATAATATTGAAAAGCGCATCATCAACTATTATGATGAAACCAAAGAAATAGCTTCCATCAATGCTACATACGAGCTTCAGGAACAAAATGCATTAATGGCATATAATGGAGCGCGGTCTTTACTGGAAGAGTTGGAACGACAAATGGACATAAATATCGGAAACCTAAAAACGAACTCTCAGTTTATCACAATCTTAAACAGTGTATCATACCTGACCAGTAAAATATCTGAAATAGAATCTTTTTCAAGCTCTACCGAGACAGAGCAGTTAGAAGATTACAAAAACAAACTTGAGAAAAGCAAAAAAGAATTAACCGACATTTCCGATAAATACTTAGAAAACCAATATACCAAAGAAGGTCTTCTGAAAACATCGATCATAGAGCAATGGCTGGAACAGTTACTCGTATTTGAGAAAGCCAAATCAGACCTCCAAATCATTCAGAAAAGTCGACAAGACATGAATGAGAGATATGTATTCTTTGCCCCGGTAGGTTCTACCATTAAACGAAAAGAAAGACAAATAGATTTCACCGAGCGTAATTACCTTTCTGTCTTAACCAGCTATAATGCTGCCCTGATGAGAAAGAAAAACCTGGAGATGACCTCTGCCACATTAAAGGTATTGAACCCTCCGGCATTTCCAATATCTCCGGAACCCACAGGAAGAAAGAGAATTGTAATTATTGCTTTCGTTGCAGCATTCTTATTTATTTTAGGCTTCTTCTTGTTAATTGAAATTTTAGACCACACACTTCGAGACAGAATCCGTGCCGAGCGTATTACCGGAAAGAAAGTGATAGGAGCATTCCCGGGCAGAGCAAGACTTAAATACAGGAAATACAATGATACTTACAAATCTATTGCTACTAAATTCCTAAGTAATATCGTTTTAGGATTCTTTACCGAGAAGAAAAAAGGAAATCCATATATTGTAAATTTCTTAAGTACAGAACCGGGAGACGGCAAGAGCTATTTAAGCACTCACCTGGAAGAATATTGGAACAACCTTGGTATGAAAGTTCGTAGAATATCATGGGATAAAGACTTTGATGTAAACAATCCCAAATATCTATTAGCTCAATCAATCAACGATTTCTCTCAACCTAAAAACGAAGATATTTTGATTGTTGAATATCCTAACTTAAAGGATTACAGCATTCCCGGAAAATTATTGAACGAAGCCAACCTGAACCTGTTTGTAGTGCGCGCAGACCGCGCCTGGAAAGGGGCCGACAAGCTTGTTATGGAAAAAGTATCTCAACAAAGCGAAGCCGATATTTATTTTTATTTGAATAAAACATCGTTGGAAGCCACAGAAAGCTTCACAGGTATGCTGCCCCCTCATACCTACCTTAGGAAATTAGGATATCGTTTATCTCAATTAGGGCTTACCGAGCATTTAGATAAAGATACTGTAAACTTAAGAGAAGAACATGAGTAAAAAAAACTTCTTAAAAGATATATTACCAATAAACTCATCCAAAGAAGGTTTATTAATGATTATATTAGGAGTAATCTTCGGATTACTTCTAATATATAAGTTTGCATTAGCAGGTAATACTGCCACCTCTTTACTCATAGCCATACTACCTACTACTTTAGTCGTATTTATTTTCACCGTATTATTCTATCGAAGAATATTCTACGCTTTATTTATCTCTCATTTCATAATCCTGCTTGTAAGTTCTTTCACCGATATAATGATTGGGGCTATAACTTTGCTTTTTAACATTACAGCCTTAATATTATTGGTATTAATAAGTGTTTACCGAAATACATCATGGAAGAAAAGTTGGAATGGCATGTTGGGATTATTCTCCATCTGGGGATTATATTGTATTGCAGAGTTGGGTAACCCAAACACCGTACAATATGCTTGGAATATTGCTATAACATACTATTATGTTTATCCTACTATTTGTGCAATACTTGTACCGATAACCATACGTAAATATAAAAGTGTAGAGTGGCTATTGATTTTATGGTCTGTTTTCGTACTAATAGCTGCCTTCAAAGGGTATTGGCAAAAAAGCCACGGCTTCAATGCCAGAGAACTTGCTTTCTTATTTGAAAGCGGAGGAGCAAGAACCCACATCATCTGGTCGGGGATACGCTATTTCTCTTTCTTTACTGATGCCGCAAACTTTGGTGTACACATGGCAATGGCTGCATTTGCTTTTGGAATGTCTTTCTTTTATATCGAAAAGAAATGGCTGAAGGTGTACTTTTCCATAGTAGTGGTAGCGGCAATATATGGAATGTTTATATCCGGCACACGAACAGCGATAGTAGTGCCCCTTGCCGGTCTTTTATACTTTATCTTCCTATCCAAAAACTGGAAAGTGTTTTTTACAGGGCTTTTTGCCGTTTTTGCTATATTCTTTTTCTTCCGATTCACAACCATAGGAAACAGCAATGAATACATTCGCAAAATGCGCTCCGGGTTTACTCCTAAAAACGACGCATCTTTCATGGTTCGCGTAGAGAACAGGGAAAAAATGAAAGTATATATGAAAGAAATGCCCTTTGGATATGGCTTAGGGCTGGGAGGAAAAGCCGGAAGACATAAACCGGACAAGCTAATGCCCATCCCACCGGATTCGTGGTTGGTTAATGTATGGACAGATACAGGAATCGTTGGCTTAGTATTGTATTTGGCTACGCATATCATTCTTTTTGCATGGTGCTCGTGGATATTAATGTTCAAGGTAATGAATAAACGTTTACGCAACATTTTAGCTATCTGGCTTTGTGTTAATGCCGGCTTCTTTGTGGCTGCTTATGGCAATGATGTTATGCAATATCCAAACATGATTATCTTATATACCGGCTTTGCTTTGTGCTTTGCGGCACCATATATAGAGAAGAATGATAAAAGATTATTATTAGAAAAGGAAGAAGATTATTGAGTCACGATATCTTTTGCATTGAATAAAGAAAAGAACAATGAAAAGCCCTCTTGTATCATTTATATCAGTAAACTATAATGGTTACAATGATACCTGTGAACTTATTAATAGTTTATTGACGCACATCAACAGCGTAAGTTTTGAAATAATTATCATAGATAATGCGTCGAAAGTTGATGAATCTGTTTTACTAAAAAAGAATTTTCCTCAGATTATTTCCATCAGAACCCCCGAGAACTTAGGCTTTTCGGGGGGAAATAATCTGGGTATCCTACATGCAAAAGGAAAATTTCTTTTTTTTATTAATAATGATACATACATAGAAGAGGATAATATTATATCTCTTACAAAATTTTTAGAAGCAAACCCCATTATCGGTGGAGTATCGCCTAAAATAAAGTTTGCCTTCCAACCTCAAAAGATACAATTTGCAGGATACACTCCCCTTTCTCCTATTACCATACGAAACACAACGATTGGGTACGGAGAAATTGACAGTGCCCAATACAACTCCCCCCAGAGAACCTCCTACTTACATGGCGCCGCAATGCTTATTAAACGCGAAGTAGTGGAAAAGGTAGGAATGATGCCGGAAATATTTTTCTTGTATTATGAGGAACTCGACTGGTGTACACAAATAACAAAGGCAGGGTATGAATTATGGTATGTACCCAGCCTGACAGTATTCCACAAGGAGAGCCAAAGCACTGGTCAGGAAAGTTATCTGCAAGTTTTTTACTTAACGCGCAACCGTTTATTGTATGCCTGGAGGAACTTAAATCAGATTAAGAAATGGGTCGCCATTTTATACTTAATGAGCATTCCTTTAGTTAAGAACCTAATAAAATATACAATCAAAAGAAAACCTAACCTGATAAAAGCTACTTTTTGTGGTGTATATGCATTCATTACATTGCAAAACAAACGCATTGGCATTGAATAAGTAACAGATTAAGAACAACCTCAAAGATGAAAATCGTATACATATACACCGCTCTTCTAACCGTAGGAGGTGCCGATAGAGTAATAACAGAAAAGGCGAACTACTTTGCCGAGAAATGTAATTATGACGTATACATCATTACAGACTCGCAGCTTAACCGCCCACCTGTTTTTCCTTTATCTCCTAAAGTTACCCACATAGACTTAGGCATCAACTTTGGTCAACAATATAAGTACTCCATTCTTAAACGTGCGTTTGTTTATTTTAAGCTAATGCGCATATACAAAAAGAAGGTAGAGATATGCTTAAAACAGATAAAGCCCGATTATGTATTCTCAACCTTAGGAAGAGATGCCGATTTTATTGCTACCGTAAAAGATGGAAGTAAAAAAATAGCAGAAGCGCATGTAGCCAAAAAATACATTCGTAATTTACATCTCGTAGAGCAGAAAAGCTTCCTCCAAAAACAGATAGCAAAGTTATGGAGAAAGAAACTGAATCACGCCGTCGGCAAGTTCGATGCCCTTGTGGTATTAACATCAGAAGATGCCAAAAGCTGGAGTCATGCAAAAAGAATAGCAATCATACCCAATTCCTTACCTTTTTATCCGGACGAAAGCAGCTCCACTAATAATAAAACTGCAATTTCCATTGGACGGCTAAACGAACAAAAAGGTTTTGACAGACTCATTGAAGCATGGGAGTTGGTATATAAAAAGCACCCGGACTGGAATATTCATATTTATGGAGAAGGAGAGCTAAAAGATAAATTAGAAACACTGATTCACGAAAAGCAGTTGGGTAATGTGTTTTTCATAGAAAAAGCGGTCAACAACATCACCGATAAGTATCTTAATAGCTCTATCTATGTAATGAGTTCTCGCTTTGAGGGTTTCGGCATGGTATTAATTGAGGCAATGGCATGCGGAGTTCCTTGCGTATCTTTTGATTGTCCACACGGCCCGTCGGACATTATTAAAGATAAAGAAGACGGATTTCTGGTTAAAAATGGTGATACAACAGAACTTGCCCACAAAATATGTACCCTCATAGAAGATGCCGAATTACGAAAAACGATGGGAGGTAAAGCCAAACAAAACATCAAAAGATACTCGGTAGACATTGTTATGAAACAGTGGGTGGATTTTTTAAATACAATATAATATGTTGAGCGAAAAGCCTAAAATAGTATACATTGTAGGAGGATTATATTCTCCCAGCGGCATGGGGCAAGTACTTAGTTTGAAAACCAACTATTTAGCCGAGCATTCAGATTATTCAATCCACATTGTATTAACCGAAAGAGAGCAGCAACCTCTGTTCTACAAAATGTCCGACAATATCAACATTGTAAATTTTGATATTAACTTCGACGAATTAGATACAATGCCTTTATTCAGGAAATTATACCACTACTATATAAAACAACGTACGTATAAGAAGAAGCTCTATAAATACCTGATGGAGTTAAAACCTGCCATTACCGTATCGGCCATAAGACGGGAAATCAATTTTATAAATTCAATACCCGATGGAAGCATAAAGATTGGAGAGCTTCATTTCAACAAAAGCGATTACAGGGTATTCAAAAAGAAATTTCTTCCTCGCTTTATTAACTCATACATTACCAATGTTTGGAAGAATAAACTAATCCATGAGCTAAAAAAACTTTCACATTTCGTCGTCTTAACTCATGAAGACGAAGCTAATTGGACCGAGATTGAAAGAATATCTGTTATCCCTAATCCGCTATCGTTCTATCCGGAAACAACATCCGATTGCTCTAATAAGAAAGTGATATCAGCAGGGAGATATACCTGGCAGAAAGGATTCGAAAGACTTATTGATGCTTGGGAGATTGTCAACAAAAAACACCCGGATTGGAAATTATATATATATGGATATGGCGACAGACAACATTATCAAAATCTGGCTAATCAAAAAGGCTTAGAGAAATCACTTCGATGCGAACCTCCAACCTCTAATATAAGAAACGAATATTTAAACAGTTCGATATTTGTTTTAAGTTCCAGATACGAAGGTTTTGGAATGGTAATTATTGAGGCAATGTCTTGCGGCATCCCTCCCGTTTCATTCGACTGCCCATGTGGTCCTAAAGATATTATTGAAGACAAAGTTACCGGACTGCTTGTTCCAAACGGAAATATTGAAGAACTGGCCAATAAAATTATCTGGCTGATAGAGAATGAAAGTGCAAGAAAAGAGATGGGAAAGAAATCATATACATCCGCCCGGAAATATAAGATCGAAAATGTAATGAAACAATGGATGGATTTATTTGCATCGGTATTAAATAACCCCTCAATAACTAAACAGAATAAGAATGCCTAAAGTAAGTATAATTATCCCTGTATATAATACCCAAGATTATGTAAAGCAAGCAGTTGATAGCATTATACATCAAACACTTCAAGATATTGAGATTATCATAGTTAACGATGGGTCAACCGATGATAGCTTCAAGATTCTTCAGGAGTTAGCATCAACAGATAAACGGATAAAGCTTTACAGCCAAGAGAATCAGGGATTGTCTAACACTCGCAACCGCGGAATAGAAGTTGCAAGTGGAGACTATATCTATTTTATGGATAGTGACGATCTTCTCGATAAGAATGCATTAAAAGAATGTTATGAGAAATGCGAAAAGGAAAATCTTGACTTTGTTTTCTTTAATGCAGATGTCATTCACGAATCTACGGATTCATCCTTTCAGATGGATTATCATCACTCCGGCATTGAGGATCGCGTATATAGCGGGGTAGAAATATTAAATTACCTTCTGGATACCTGGCAATTTAAAAGCCCTGTGTACTTAAATGTAATAAGAGCATCGTATTACAAAGAAAACAACTTTAGTTTTTATCCCGGCATTATTCACGAAGATCAACTATTTACCATGTTATTATATATCAAGGCCAATAGGGTTTCATACATAGACAAAGATTTCTTTAAACGCAGAATCAGAGAAGCCTCTATCATGACACAGAAAATTTCGTGGAAGAACGTGGTAGGCTACTTTACTGTATTCGACCAATTAAATATTTTCTCCAAAGGAAAAGCTCCAATTATACGCAATACGATAAAAAAGCATATCAAAATAACGCTTAATGCCTTTCTGTACAACGTAAGCCTTCATCCATTTAAAGATAAGGTAAAGCTTTTAAAATTTTGCATCCAAAGCGGATACTTGAAGTATATAGAAATAAATGTACTAATAAAGTTCATTTTACCTTTAAGGCTCATTAAAGAAAAAATAAAATGAAGCAACCTAAAGTAAGCATATTGATTCCTGTATACAATGTTCAGCCTTTTTTTGAACGTTGTATCCATTCATTATTTAAACAAACGTTTCAGGATATTGAATATGTTTTCGTTAATGATTGTACTCCGGATAATTGCATATTACTATTAGAAGAAACGCTGAAACAGTATCCTGAAAGAAAGAAATGTACTAAAATAATTCATCATACCACCAATCAAGGTATTGCCGAAACCAGAAACACATTACTGAAACACGCCACAGGCGAGTACATACAATTCGTTGATAGCGACGACTGGATTGAGCCAAATATGATTGAATTAATGTATAATAAAATAATTCAGACTAAGGCTGATATTGTAGGATGCGACTATTATTTAGACACTAAAGAGTGCAGTCAACACATCAAAGAAAGCTACCCCACCCCCAAAACGGAGTTGCTGGCAGCGGTAGTTTCTCAAGATTTTTTTGTAGTGCTATGGAAGTTGTTAATAAAGAAAGAACTGTTTGATAAATACCATATAAAGTTCCATTCAGAACTTAGAGTAGGCGAAGATTCTATCATCTGTTTAAAACTAATCTATTATAGCAATTCTGTTGAATACACCAGAGAAGCACTATATCATTATGTGCAATATAACGAAAACCATCTGGCAAAAAAGAGTCTGGAAAACATCTATTTATGGACCAAGGCAATATATGCAGTAGAAGACTTCTGTAATGAAACACAGATCACCCATGCGATTGGCTCTGCCTTGAACCGACGAAAATATGTAATCAAATTACCACTGATTATTGACCCTTCATTAAGGAACCTGAAATTATGGCACAACCTTATGCCGGAAGCAAACAACACCTGGAAAGATATTCCGATGAGCTCAGCCGATAAAGCGATCTTCTACCTTGTGCAGCATAAAATATATGCTTTAGCATACGTTATACTTTATTTAAAAACAATCTTAAAAAGAACATTTAAGAATGATAAAGCTTAATCATAAAAAAGATTGTTGTGGATGCTTTGCTTGTTCCACCAAATGCCCTCAAGCATGTATAGAGATGCAAGAAGATGTCGAAGGCTTTTTATACCCCCAAATTAACGAGCAAAATTGTATTCACTGCTCGCTTTGCGAAAAGGTTTGTCCGGTAATAAACCAAAGAGAAGAAAGAGAGCCTTTATTATCTTATGCATTAAAAAACAAAGACGAATTTATTCGAAGCAATAGTTCGTCCGGAGGCTTTTTTCATTTAAGTGCTCAGCAAACTATTAAGAACAAAGGGGTAGTATTCGGCGTAAAGTTTAATGAAGAATGGGAAACACTTCACGACTATACCGACTCTAATGATGAAATAAATAAATTCTTAAAGTCAAAATATATACAAAGCAGAGTAAACAATAACTATGCATTGGCAGAGTCTTTTCTTAAGGAAGGTAAGTTGGTGTTTTTCGTAGGAACGCCTTGTCAGGTATCCGGATTACTGCTTTACCTCCAAAAAGAATATAAGAATCTTATAACAATGGATTTTATTTGTCACGGCGTACCATCTTCTAAAATCTGGAAAAAATACCTTGAAGAGATTCTTCCTGAAGATTCTAACATCTTAAATATCAATTTCAGAAATAAAAGCAAAAGCTGGAAGAGATATTGTTTTTCCATGCAATACACCTCCCTCAATAAGAAAGGAGAAAAAGAAGTTAAAGAGCGGATTGATAAGCCGGGAAAAAATCTTTTTATGAGAGGGTATTTAAAAGATTTATATTTAAGACCTTCTTGCTACTACTGCCCAACCAAAAGTTTAAAAAGTAAAAGCGACATTACAATTGGAGATTTCTGGGGCATTGAGAACATAGTACCGAAATTTGATGATGACAAAGGATGCAGCGCCATTATGCTTAATACAGAGAAAGGAGTTGAATTCTTTTCCGGAATACCTCAAGATAATTATGCTTATAAACCCATTAGTTATAAAGATATAGTAAGGTCAAATAAATCATTGATTATGTCGGCCGAACTTTCAGCTAAACGAGATATTTTCTTTAAAGAATATGAGCAAGGAACAATGATAAAAACAGTAAAGTCTTTAACATCAGATCCTTTGCATAAAAAACTGGAATATGAACTTTATAAGTTACTTAAGCGCACTTATCAATTCATTTTCTCCAAATAAGCAGAAACAAGAGTAAACAAATTAATAGAAAATCAAATCATGAAAAGTAACATCAAAATTATAGTTTGTGCTCACAAAAAAGTATTACTTCCTAAGCATGAATTCTTTTTCCCGGTTCAGGTAGGTACAGATATAGCTAACGAAAAGTTACCATATACTCCGGACAATACAGGAGATAACATTTCTATTAAGAATAAAAACTATTGCGAATTAACTGCCCACTACTGGGCTTGGAAAAACCTGAAAGGAACAGATATTATCGGTTTAAATCATTACCGGAGATTTTTTGACTTTTACCGCCGCCAAAAAGCACTATCTCCGGATAGAAGTTTTATTGCAGCGGATGATTTTTTCAGAAAAGGATACCGGTTCCCCGATTTGGAGAATGTATTAAATAAGTATGATATCATATTAGGAAAAACCCGTAACCACCCCTATAATATAGCCACGCAATATTGTGTTTTCCATATCATGAATGATTGGATAACTCTAAAGAATGTAATCGCAGAACTAACGCCCGATTATATTCCTGCATTCGAAGAGACAATGGAAAAATCAAATTCAATGTCATGCTACAATATGTTTATCACCTCGTGGAAGCACTTCGACGGTTATTCCGAATGGTTATTCAAGATTCTCTTTGAGATGGAAAAAAGAATTATCCTCTCTCCTTATGAAGATCAAGCCAGAATTTTTGGCTATTTATCAGAAAGGCTTATCAATGTATATTGCAAAAGACATCATTTAAAAATTAAGCATTATCCTATAATTATGCTTCTTGACGAATGTAAGCGCGGATACAACCCAAGTAATATAAGATATACATATCGTAGAATCAAAAACAATATATCTTACTTTTTTAATAAATAAATTTTAAAGTAGATGTTCATAATTAGTTTATACCGTAGCAATCACCCCGAAAGGGGTGAGATGTGCATAACCCCGTGCAAGCGTAGCGCAGCTCGGGGATGGAGACATACCACATCAAATCTCAACCCTGAAGGGGTTGAACCCACTTCGGGGTTCAGGGCAAAGAGAGTAGTACCATCACCCCTGGGTTACGCTTCGCTCACCCAGGGTTATGCACATATTACCCCTGTCGGGGTAAATGCTTGCAGTTTTATTAATTTATGAATTCATTTTGAATACTTACTTAATGATAAATAGTAAACGAATAGCCCAAAACACCATTATTCTATACTTTAGAATGGTGTTTGTTATGCTAATCTCCCTTTACACTTCCAGAATTATTCTCGCAGCCTTAGGGATTGATGATTATGGAATATACAATGTAGTGGGAGGAGTAATTGTAATGTTTACATTTATCAACGATGCGTTAGGAGGAGCTACTTCTCGTTTTCTGACACTTGAGTTAGGTCGCGAAGACTACATCAAATTAAAACAAACATTCAGCACCACCCTTACTATACATATATTCATAGCTATAATCATTCTGTTATTTGCCGAAACTGTTGGGCTTTGGCTGCTAACCCAAAAGATGGTAATTCCGCCGGAAAGGATGCATGCAGCACATTATGTTTATCAATTTTCGATTATTGGCACCCTCTTTTCAATCACACAAGTGCCATATAATGCTGCAATTATTGCACACGAACGCATGAATATATATGCGTACGTTGCTGTTATTGAGGTTATACTCAAATTGCTGATTGCATTTTTAATTAAAGGAGCAAGTGCAGAGATAGACCGATTAATTCTTTACTCGCTCCTAATGCTGGTAGTATCTGCAATCATTATGATAATTTATCGTATCTATTGTATCAAACATTATAAAGAATGTCATTTCTCTGTTCAAAAAGATAAAGCCTTATACAAACAAATACTCTCATACACAAGCTATGATTTGATAGGAAATATATCGGGAGTTGCCCAAGGACAAGGAATGAATATTTTACTCAATATATTCTTCGGGCCGGGCGTTAATGCAGCACGAGGCATCGCCTATCAGATACAAGGAGCTGTAACCAAATTCTCCAGCAGCTTTATGACAGCCATTCGCCCTCAACTGATAAAACAATATGCTTTAGGCAATACAGAGAATGTGCTTAACCTACTGTATAACAGTAGTAAGTACTCTTATTTCCTAATGCTTATTTTTACCATTCCAATTTGTATTGAGATAGAATTTATTCTAAAAATATGGTTAGGCAATTTTCCGGATCACACCATTACCTTTGCTATTTTAGTGCTTATATTATGCCTATTCCAATCAATAAAAGGGCCTCGGGTTACGGTATTTCATGCTACAGGCAATATCAAACTCTTAAATATGACGGTAGGTACGCTTCTCTGCCTGAGCCTGCCTATTTCATATTTCTTCCTGAAAAAAGGAGCAACACCCGAGAGTGTATTTATTGTAATGATAGCAGTGTTCCTCATCTCAGAAGTAATTAGCATCATCATATTAAAGAAATACATAGATTACAATATAAAAGAATATGTAGTAAAAGTATATGGAAACTGTGTTCTCGTAACATTAGTCTCGCTACCTATACCACTACTAATCTATTACTCGCTTTCGCCCGGTTTTTATAGGTTCTTATGTGTTTGCTTTTCCAGTTTAGTTATGATGTGTTTCTCTGTCTATTTTATAGGAACAGACAAAAACACCAAAAAGAAAATAAAATCAACCGTTTTAAACGTAATAAAGAAATATAGATGAATATAGGAATACTCACACAACCATTACGTAATAACTATGGAGGGATTTTGCAGGCTTTTGCATTGCAAACTACTCTTCAAAGAATGAATCATACTGTTTGGGTATTGAATAGAGATTACCCTAAAATATCTGTACTTAGAGAGTCGAAGGTTATTTTAAAGAATATCATAAAAAGATATGTATTCAGAAGAAAAAACACTCCGATAATTCCTCCTTACTTGTTTTTACTAAAAGAAAAGAAGGAAATATGCAGCAAGACTTTAGAATTTATAAATCTTAAAATAAACAGGACTGAAGTTCTTAGATCTGACAATGAGTTAAGAAAAGCAATAAGAAAATACAATATACACGCATGCATTGTTGGTAGCGATCAGGTGTGGCGTCCTAAATATTCTCCATATATGCCGAATTTCTTCTTTAATTTTATCCGGCCAACCGAAAATATAAAGAGAATTGCTTTTGCTGCATCGTTTGGTGTTGATAAATGGGAATTTTCAGAAGAAGAAACGATACTATATTCGACTTTAATTAAGCATTTCGATGCTGTATCCGTCAGAGAAAAGTCCGGCATCACCATGCTCGAGAAGTACTTGAACTACCATCATGCAAAGCATATACTGGACCCTACCCTATTGTTGGAAAAAGATAGCTATATTCAATTAACAAAAGAAGCCAACGAGCCTGCTCATTGTGGAGAAATAATGCTGTATATTCTTGATTCGGATGTAGAAAAGAATAGAATAACTGACGAAATTGCCCAAGCATTGAATATGAAAACCTTCACCACCATGCCGGATAAAGTTTTATCAGAAGAAACCAAATACGACCTTATTGCGTGCACTTACCCCCCCGTAACCAATTGGCTACAAGGTTTTATGGATGCTAAATTTATCATAACCGATTCTTTTCATGGGTGTATTTTCTCCATTATATTCAACAAACCATTTATTGCTATTGGAAATGAAGAACGTGGACTCGAAAGATTCAATTCGCTACTCGATACCTTTGAACTTGGAAGCAGGTTAATTAACATCTCCAAAGAAAGAGAAAAACCGATTCACAGCCTTATTGCAGAAGAAATTAACTGGAATAAAGTTAATAAAATCAGAGAAGAAAGAAAGCTGAAAGCGATTGACTTTCTACAAAGAAATTTATCCATTTAAAATTGATAAGCCAGTGTTTAGGACTAATTCACCCCTTAGTAATCACCCCGAAAGGGGTGAGATGTGCATAACCCCGGGTCAGCGAAGCGCAGCCCGGGGGTGGAGACATACCACATCGAATCTCAACCCTGAAGGGGTTGAACCCACTTCGGGGTAAATGCTTGCTGTTTAATAAGTAGATGTTCATAATTAGTTTATATCATTACCCCCTCCGCCCTTTGGGCACCTCCCCCTTGCAGGGGAGGAATTCCTGCGGCATCGACTCCTCCCCTGCAAGGGGGAGGTGCCCAAAGGGCGGAGAGGGACTTTCTCATATTATGAATTAATTTTGAATACCTACTTATGCGAATTCACTTTGAATACTTACTTATGTAAACTAACTTTAAATATTTACTTATAGAATAATGAAAGCCCTGTTCCTTATATTTCATGGATTTGAAGAATCTAATGGCATTTCAAAGAAAATCCGTTATCAGATTAGTGCCTTTAAAGAATGTGGAGTAGATATACGCAATTGCTATTATGACATTGACAAAGACAATAATCGTAAATGGATAATAGACAATCAGGTTCTTGTGAATTTTGGCAATTCAATTTGGGGAAAGATAAAGAAGCGTTTTTGTTTCAATGCTATTTTAGAATATATAATTGAACAGGAAATAGACTTTGTTTATATCCGTTCTTATCATAATGCGAATCCATTTACAATCAATTTCATAAGTAAAATCAAGAAAAGAAACATTAAGGTGGTAATGGAAATTCCAACTTACCCGTACGATCAGGAATATATTACTCTTCGAATGAAACTGGATTTATGGGTTGATAAACTTTTCCGCAGAAGATTAGCCCGGGAAACAGATGCAATTGTCACATTCTCGAACGAGCCTGTTATTTTTGGTAAACAAACTATTCGTATTTCTAATGGTATTGATTTCTCGAAAATTAAAATAAAGCAACCAAACAGCACTTCCCATTCAACTCAAATAAATCTTATTGGAGTTGCCGAAGTTCATTACTGGCATGGCTTTGATCGTGTTGTTCAAGGACTTGCCGATTATTACAAGAGTCCACATAATACACCGGTCTATTTTCATATTGTTGGAGACTTAACCGGCGAAAGAGAAAAAAGAGACATTCTTGTTCCTATCAAAGAAAATAATCTCGAAAAATATGTCATTCTACACGGAAGAAAATTCGGAAAAGAATTAGACTCATTATTTAATGAAGCGGATTTTGGTATTGGAAGCCTGGGAAGACACAGAAGCAATATTACCTACATAAAAACGCTTAAAAACAGAGAATATGCAGCAAGAGGAATCCCATTTGCCTACTCCGAAATAGATGAGGACTTTGAACAAATGCCTTACATCCTGAAAGAACCGGCAGATGAAACTCCTATCAACATACAAGAAATAGTCGACTTCTATCATAGCCGGAAATGGAACTCCACGGAAATACGCGCGTCTATTAAATACTTATCATGGAAAAACCAGATGGGAATAGTATTAAAAAGTATGTTCAGCAGTTATGAAACAGAAAATTAAAATAGCATATTGCTTACCTTCTCTTTATATAGCCGGGGGTATGGAACGTGTACTTACCATAAAGGCAAATTACTTTGCTGATGTACTCGGATATGATGTTTATATTATATTGACCGACGAGAAAGGGAAAAAACCTTATTATCATTTATCGTCCAAAATAACAATTATCAATTTAGATATTGATTTTAATGAATTATGGAATAAACCATTATACAAGAAAATGTACATCTATCTAAAGAAGCAACAAAAATATAAGGTAAAACTAAGAAACTGCCTTATGGAGATTAAACCGGACATTACCGTATCTATGCTGCGCAGAGAGATTAATTTCATAAGCCAAATTAAAGATGGAAGTATAAAAATAGGAGAGATACATGTTAATAGAGAGAACTTCCGGGAGATATCCGAAAAGAAGGAAACATCAATTCATAAATTGCTTTCCAATCTTTGGATGAAACAATTAATAAAAAAGCTAAAGAGATTAGACAAGTTTGTTGTTTTAACACACGAAGATGCCGAAAAATGGAATGAGCTTACAAATACAATAGTCATTCCTAATCCTCTTCCTTTTTTCCCAGATAAACAATCGTCTACCGAACACAAAAAAGTGATTGCAGTAGGTCGGTACACATGGCAAAAAGGATTCGATCTATTGATTGACTGTTGGCATTTAGTACATAAAAAGCATCCGGACTGGACTCTTCATATTTATGGAGAAGGCGAAAGAGATAAGTTACAGGCTCAAATTGACAAATTAGAACTGAACAATAGTTGCATATTGGAACATGCAGTTCCCGACATCATTAATAAATACATTGATAACTCCATCTTTGTTCTGTCATCCAGATATGAGGGCTTTGGCATGGTTATCATCGAAGCGATGTCTTGTGGAGTGCCTCCGGTTTCTTTCACCTGTCCAAGCGGTCCTCGTGACATTATCAAACATGGAGAAGATGGGCTTTTAGTTAAAAATGGAGATGTAGAGCTTCTGGCAAATAGCATTATTTATTTGATAGAGCACAACGATATACGTAAAAACATGGGCGAAAAAGCCCGAATGAATGTAGAAAGATATAAAATTGATCAGATAGCCCAAGAGTGGAATAACCTGTTTTTATCATTAATAGCAAAGAAAGGAAAATAAGATGGAAAAATGGTATAAAAAATATCTCCGGGTTTATGAAAAACCTTTTAGCGAAGCACCCGATAATATTATTAACGAAGTTCGTAGCAAGCTCGCCAAGCTGCAAAGCAAAGATCCTTTGATTACGGTATCTGTTATTGGCTACAATGAAGAAAAACATTTATTAGCCTGCCTTTGGTCGCTTAGTGATATGGTATGTAAATACCCTGTAGAGATTATTGGAGTAAATAACGACTCCAAAGACAGAACAGAAGAAATATTCCAAAAAGCAGGAATACCTTATTACAACGAATATCAACATAGCTGTGGTTATGCACGTCTCTGTGGGTTAAATCAGGCAAAAGGAAAGTATCATATTAACATTGATTCCGACACTTTATACCCTCCAAAATATGTTGAGATAATGGTTGATGCCTTAGAAAAACCGGGTATTGTGGCAGCCAGCTCTTTATGGAGTTATATGCCCGATAAAGATCACTCCCAACTCGGATTATCATTCTATGAATTTACCCGGGATATGTATCTGTTTTTCCAATCCTTCAAACGTCCGGAACTAAGTGTTCGAGGGCTTGTATTTGCCTACCGTACCGATTATGCACAAAAAATTGGAATACGTGTTGATATCATCAGAGGAGAAGACGGATCATTGGCATTAGAACTTAAAAAACATGGAAAAATAGCCTTCGTCAGAAACCGGAAAGCACGTCCTGTAACCGGATACGGAACAGTAGGAGCCGATGGTTCTTTATTTAAAAGTTTCAAAGTACGGTTTATAAAAGGAATAAAAAGTATATCCGGTATTTTCAAAAGCAAAGAAAAATACGAAGACGAAGACTCCAACCTTATAAAAAACAAAAAATGACACTTACTCTTCTCATCCTCTTCTGGTTTTTCCTATTCATTGTATTCTATACTTATTTAGGATACGGTATACTTCTTTATCTTCTGGTAAAGATCAAAGAAGCATTCAAAAAATCTCCCAAATACTCTTTACCCCAAAACGATAATGAACTTCCCCAGGTAACCCTGTTCATCACTGCCTTCAACGAAGAAGATGTTATTGACACCAAAATGCAAAACTGCATTGAGCTCGATTACCCTGCCGATAAACTAAACATCGTTTGGGTAACAGACGGCAGCAACGACGGAACCAACAAACGCCTAAAAGCCTGGCCGCAAGCCACTGTTTACTTTCAATCTGAACGCTTGGGGAAAACAGCCGCCATGAATCGCGGCATGCGCTTAGTAAATACTCCCCTTGTAGTATTTACCGATGCCAATACCATGCTTAATAAAGAAGCCATTCGGGAGATTGTTTTAGCATTTATGAACCCTAAAGTTGGCTGTGTTGCAGGCGAAAAAAGAGTAGCCGTACAAGAAAAAGACGGAGCTGCTGCCGGAGGAGAAGGCATCTACTGGAAATATGAATCTACTTTAAAAGATTTAGATTCCCGATTATATTCGGCTGTAGGAGCTGCCGGAGAGTTATTTGCTGTTCGCAAAGAACTATTCGAGGAAATGGAACCCGATACCCTGCTCGATGATTTTATTCTCTCCATACGAATTACGATGAAAGGATATACCATCGCTTATTGTAAAAATGCATACGCCATAGAGAACGGATCGGCCGATATGAAAGAGGAAGAAAAGCGCAAAGTACGTATTGCAGCAGGAGGACTCCAATCTATTTGGCGACTGCGACCTTTATTGAATATTTTCCGCTATGGTTTACTTAGTTTCCAGTATGTTTCACATCGAGTACTGCGCTGGTCTATTACTCCTTTCATGTTATTTTCTCTGTTACCGTTAAATGTGGCATTATTATTTACAGGAGTGTCCATCCCATTTTACGGAACGATACTTGCACTACAAGTATTATTCTATCTTTTAGGATTATGGGGGTATGATCTATCTACCAAACAGATAAAAAACAAACTACTCTTCATTCCTTATTATTTCCTTTTTATGAATATAAATGTATTGAAAGGTATTAACTATCTAAACAAACGCAAAGGCAGTTCAAGCGGTGCCTGGGAAAAAGCCAAAAGGGCTTGAGAGCCTGTTTAAATTTTCCACAAAATAATTATTTTAGGATGCTTTCGTTTTTTTCTTTCGTACTCTTTTTATTCATCTATAATTTCAGCATCCACTATATCTGTAGTAACCGGTGTTTTTGGTTTTTTATTGATAAAACGAAACCAATTAATCAATTCTGATATAGCATAAACAATTCCGGAAGCTCCAATAATTATAAAAGCTGTATTGCGAGCATCTGTAGGATTAAATAAAATAAATACCCCCGCAATGGTAATAAGTAAAGGCAGCACATAGAAACCAACAGGCACCGCTGTCCATTTACGAGCCGTAAACAACGAATACAATTGCTGTATACCTCCCAGCAATAAGACTATTCCCAACAGAATCATTAATATATCTACGAAAAGCGCCGGAACAATCACCAAAATTAATCCCAGCAAAACACTTCCAATAGATGCTATAGGGAAATTGCGAGAAGTTTGATTACTTTTATTGGCAAAATAGCTAATTACACCAAACAATCCCGGAACCAAAAACAATATTCCAATGGTTATAACAAGGTAAACAACAGCCAAATCGGGCCATATTACCAATACCAACCCAATAATTAGTGCACAAATAGCACGTATAAATGAATAATTCATCATAAATTATAGCTATCAATAATTCAACATTACTTTATTATATAAAAGTAACACATATAAATGCACCATATCCGAGCTGCACCTATATATTTAGAGTTTATTAACCGAGTTTAGAATCCCAGGCGGATTCGAATACATTATCCTTTTATGCTGAATATCAGAAAGATATGGTTTTCTAAAATTGCAATTCGGTCAACTTTCGGTCAATACTTATAGTTTATGCTATCGGTTTAACGATTTCAATCTTCTCTTGTTCCATTTTGAATTTGTTCAGTATAGAAGGCGTATGCTTCCTTATCGAACTGTTCTCGGCTGGGCGTTCCATGTGCGCCAAACTCCTTTTCAAGTTCTGCGCTTATGTCAGTCAGTATGTTTTCATTTGTACTCATATCTTCCATTACTGACAAAGTTTAAAACAACTTCCTTATATCCATCAAGAAGAAATCTTCAACAGCTATACCGCCATCACCGACAATAAATGAGGATTGAGGATTAAATAGTTGTCTGAATTTATCTAATCCTTCTGTTTTTTTCTCCGCATTGCTCTTGACTTCAATAGCTACTACGGAGCGCTTCTTCCGTAGAATGAAATCCACTTCATCATTGCGTTCACGCCAGTAGAATACCTCAAAACGATGAATAAATGCTTGACTGACGAGATAGGCACCGATACCCGATTCAAAGATATGTCCCCATGCTTTACGGTCAAGAATAGCTTGTTGAAAAGTGAATGAACTATACACCATTTTCAATGCGTTATTGTAAACCTGCAATTTGGGAATACTTGCTTTTCGCCTTGCCATATCCATACTGAATTTCTGAAGTCCGCAAAGTAGTCCGCTCTCATCCAGCAAATTGATGTACCCTGCCAAAGTTGCCGTATTACCTGCATCTTGCAACGAACCAAGCATTTTATTCAAAGAAAGCAAGCTCCCGGAGTAAGCTGCTCCTAACTCGAATGTTTGACGAAGCAAAGCTGGTTTGCTTATGGGAGTATCCATCAAAATGTCTTTATTGATAGTTGCGTCAATAATGGATGATTGGATATATTGCTGAAAACGATCATTATCATCAATTAAAGAGGCAGCACCGGGATAACCACCGTAGAACAGATATTGGTCAAGCGAGAAACCGAAACATTCTTTCATTTCTTGATAGCTCCAGTGGCTCATGCGGATTTCTTCGAATCGTCCAGCCAATGATTCTGACAATCCCTTTTCCAATAATACGCGACTGCTACCAAGAAGCAAAACTTTGATGTTGCGGTCATGGAATGTATCATCATCCCACTCTTTTTTTACGACTTCACTCCAGTTCGCAATTTTTTGTATCTCATCTATGACAAGGATGATGCTGTCCTGTCCTTTACTCTCTTTCAGGCTGCGAACCGCTGCCCAACAATTGGAAATCCAAGCACTGTTCGTAGCCGGAACATTGTCGGCAGAAAAGAATTGGTAAGGAGCATCCAAATCTTTTAGCACTTGCTTGACTACTGTCGATTTGCCTATCTGTCGAGCACCCATTACGACTTGAATAAACCTTCGCTGCTCTTCAAGCCTATTCTTAATTGTTTGATATTCTGCCCTTTTGTACATAGCTTTACATTTTACGCAGTGGAGTGCGTATTTCTACGCAGTGCAAATATAATAAATACATTTGGTTTATAAGTTCAACACAAGCTTAAAACGAAATTCCGCTACGCTACATTGCGTTTAAGCCCTTGATTGTTATAGGCAGTATATTGTATCGTTTTTGCATATCTTATCTATTTTTACGAAAGTACTCAATTGTTCTTATTAATCCGTCTTTCAATTCTATTTTAGGTTGCCAATCTAATATTTCTTTTGCTAATGATATATTTGGTTGACGCTGTTGTGGGTCATCTTGAGCAGCAGGTAAAAATATAATTTTTGATTTAGAATTTGTCAAATAGATTATTTCTTCGGCTAATTTTAGAATGGAAAATTCTGTAGGATTTCCAATATTCACAGGTGAAACAAAGCTATCTGCTGTATTCATTAAACGAATCAAACCGTCAATCAAATCATCTACATATTGAAAACTGCGCGTTTGTTCTCCGCTTCCATAAATTGTTATATCCTTATTTTGCAATGCTTGAATAATAAAATTTGAGACTACTCGCCCATCATTTTCCTGCATGCGAGTTCCATAAGTGTTAAAAATACGTGCAATTTTGATTCGAACATTATTTTGTCGGTAGTAATCCATAAATAAAGTTTCAGCACAACGTTTACCTTCATCATAACAAGAACGAATTCCTATTGGATTAACATTTCCCCAATATGCTTCATTTTGTGGGTGAATTTTTGGGTCGCCGTAAATTTCACTTGTTGAAGCCTGTAAAATTTTTGCTCTCGAACGTTTTGCTATACCCAAAAGATTGATTACACCCAACGTAGAGGTTTTTATGGTTTTTATTGCATCATATTGATAATGAAAGGGTGAAGCAGGACAAGCCAAATTATAAATTTCGTCAATTTCGATAAAATAAGGTTCGCAAATATCGTGTTCAATTATTTCAAAATTCGGATTATTAATTAAATTTTCAATATTTTTTTTGTTTCCAGTGAAATAATTATCCATGCATATAACATTATTTCCTTCATTTAGCAATCTTTCGCATAAATGAGAACCGACGAAACCTGCTCCACCTGTTATTAATATTCGTTTCATAAAGCTGTTATTTCTTCCGTTTTATCAAAGTAAGCGTAATATTCAGGGATTTCATTGAGCAAAGTAGTCTCGCCTTGTCCATATCTTCTGAATTGACGATTAAAAGATTTTAGATTTTGAAACAAATTTGTAGTATAACCATAGTTATGAGAAATGACCATTTGTGAGTTGTATTTTATTGCAAAACCATTTTGATTTGCACGAAAACAAAATTCAATATCTTCACCTGCTGGCAGTGGAAATTCTTCATTAAAATTTACATCTTCAGCTACTTGTCGAGTTATTGCTAAATTTGCAGTTGTACCATATAGGAGTTGTTCGCTGTTAATAAATTTTCGACCGTTTAATGTTCCGTTTATGTTGTGATATATTCCAAACCAATTTTTATCGTAAGAAATCGTATTACCAGACAAGATTTGAGCTTTTTTTGAATTTTGAAATTCTGAAATAATTGCTTCGATCCAATTTTTAGAAAGGATACAATCGGTATCAGTAAAGGCTATTACATCAGAATTATTCTCGAGAGCAATCTTTTTTCCAAAATTCCGTGCTTTGGCAGGACCTGAATTTTCAGGTTGCCGATAAACTTGTATGTGTTTGGGAAAAGAATATTCAATGGGAGAACAATCGTCAACTATAATAACATTATTCGGACTAATTGATTGCTTTGAAATTGATTGCAAAAGATTTTCAATATCATTTATGTCTTTCTGATTTTTGATATAAGTTGGAACAACAATGCTAATTGTCGGATTCTGCGGAATATTATTTGCTATCGGTAAAGGGAAATCAATGTATTGATAATTATTATTGTTTTGTTTTGTGCTATATTTCTTGAAAGCGATTATTTCAATTATTTTGGTTAATAAAAATTTGATTTGGAATGGATTGTTTGATAATCTTTCATACCAATAATCTAAAATTTTACCGTAGGGTACATTTGATAGAGAACTCATATTTAAACTCCTAAATTGGCACAATTCTGACAATAATAAAAACACTTGTGAGAGTGAAGAAACACGTTTCGTTCTTTGCTCTCCCATATTTCGCTCAACGATTGATTAAAAATATTCCCATAAACATAAGGATTGAACATATTGCAAGGGGTTATTGTGCCATCATGTAAAATACACAATTCTTTGTCTAACGCAGGGCATTGTTTCATCGATCCATGCGTTTTTGTCTGCCTTTCCGCTTTCAATTTGATTCCTGCAAGTTGATCGGGATACAAATATTGTAAATTTGAATTTTCGTATAATTTTCGGACTTGCTTAAACTGTTCTATAATTGTTTGGTAATTCAGTTTTACACTATCAACAAATGGTTCAATACCCTCGTCTCTACGAATTGTATTATACAAAATATGACAATTATTTTCAAAGGCAAATTGTGCCATCTCATATATGCGAAGTATATTTGTTTCTTGTATTGTAAAAACAATAAATGGTCTATTTCGTAAAGTTTTCAGTTGTTTGATATTAGATTCTATAAATTGAAAATTTGCTCCTTTTCTAATTGCAGATAATTCATTTGCTTTTGGACTGTCCATCGAAATGAAAAGTTGAACACCATTTGTAATCAAAGCATTGATTATTTCATCATTGTTGAATGAGAAGTTGGAAAATAGATTGATATTTAATTGCGGAAAATACAACTTTGTATAGTTTAGAATTTTCACAAAATCAGGGTGAATTGTACTTTCTCCGCGACCATTCAACCTAATTATTCTTGTTTTCTCTCCTATTTGGTGTAGCAGGGTTCGGTACTTGTCAAATGACAAAAATTTATCTTTATTGAATGGGTTCGTTTCTTTGCCAAACCCACACATTGTACAACTCAAATTGCAGTTAAAACTTAATTCTATAATTATTTCTTCAAAATTCATGATTCTTTTATATTGCATTTTAAAACTTTGCAAGGCAAATTGCAAACTGTCATTTTTTTACTCACAAATAATGTATAATCAGAAATCAAAATATCATCAATTCTCTGAGTGTGCAAATTTCCAAGCGGGTTATGGCATTCTTTGATCCATGATTGCTGAAAACAAGTAAATACATCTCCATTTTGCATAATTGAAAGATTTCTATTTACTGAAAAACATTGTTGTCCTTCATTTGGTGGAATTATTTGTTTAGCTTCAGTCTCCGACCAAGAACCATTAAAACCATCAGAAATATAGTCTTGAATAGAATGATAAATATTTTTCTGTTTAGCATATTCTGCAACTTGGGCTATATGCGATTTTGTTTCTTTTGAATATACAGATTGAATACTAATCTTGCTGGGATTTAGGACTGTTGTTGCATGTTCTAAATTTTGAAAAACAATGTCGTATGAATTTGTTCCTCTCACAAATTTCCAAAATTTTCTATCCAAAGTGTCTATGGAGAATACAATATGAATGTTGTAGTTTGCGATTTTATCAATGAAATTTTTATCTGCTAAGACTCCGTTTGTAACAATTGTCGTTCTTATGGAAGTTTCAGAAATTCCTTGAAGTATGTCACAAAATTCCATTTTAAAAAGTGTGGGTTCTCCGCCAACTATACAAAACTCTTTTGCTGTTGAAATACTTTTCAAAGCAGTTATAATTTTTTCTACGGGCAATCGTGTGGCATTGTCTTTATTCTTCCAATGAGAACATTTGGTACATCGTTGATTACATTCGTTAGTAATCATATAATATATGCTTGTTACTTTGTAAAAATTATTTTTCATTTTTTTTCATTATGGCATTACGTTTCCCTATATTGCCTACAACGTCCGTCAGCTTGGTGCTGTATCCCGAAGGGTATTGCACCAAACTGACAGTTAGCTGAAGTCGTTCTTGAAAACGGCTTTTTACAGTCGGGCGGATCAAGTTATTGCAACTAAAACATTGGATAAATTTCCATAAATTCCCGATTTATGAAGTTTAATTCCAATGGTAAAAGTATAAAAAATCTGCTTAACTTTATGATTTACAAGAAAAAGGATTGACTTTGTCGTTTTTTTCTTGTAACTTCGCTCAAGCTTTTCAAGCGATCAGCTTGTGAAAATCGTAACTTTTCAGCAAATCTCTTTTGCTAAGCTTGAAGCGAGAAAATCTATCCTTGATTTTCCCTAAAATGAATCCAATCTCTCAAATACTTTTTTAGTTGCAATACGCGCTCGATTGCAGCTAACGTCCGGCGGCTTGCTGTAGTGCGGGGTTCACAAATGTTCACGCGAGCGTGAACGCTTGAAAGTCCGACAGGACTTTCTGCGGGCATATGCCCCGCATTACAGCAAACCGCTTGTTGCCCGTTCGGCATTGTTTATAATTCCTTTTTCATTGAATTGTTCTTAATTGCTTTTCGACATCTTTTTACTCGTTCTGCATTATCAAAACTTGCTAACCCTAAATCAAAAAAGATAGAATCTTGTAACTTAAAATCTCCCCAGCGTAATTTCCTATCAACTTTTTTCGCTCTATCAAAAAGTTCTTCAAAATCATCATCAACTTGCAATTCACGCCTTTTAGCTTCTTGATATGCAGTTGCCAATATTTTTAATTCTGTTTCCAATTCAGGTTGTTTCAACTGCGAGTGTTGTTCAAAGATATTTTTTAATTCTTGATATTTCCCTTGGTCTGAATATGCAGTCAGAAGATCGAAATAGAATTTATGTCCCAAATTTTTGTGTTCACATAATTTCATGGATTCTTCCATATTATGTTTTGTTGCATAGTTTCTTACCAAGGATGATTTAGTTATTGATACTTCATATCTATTGGTTGCAGGCTTGCTTTTTTTGAAATATTTGAAGTAATTTTCGACATCGCCTTTCATCGCAAAATGTTTGAGAAAGATTAGATAGCCCATATCAAAATTATCCTCCTCTTTGAATATGATTGTTTTTTTGAAATTTGGAATAAATTTTTCAGCCGTTTCAATATCATTCAAAACAACACAATTGCTTATAATATGCTTAAGAACGTGATTAAATATTATATCGTCATTCACAATTCTTTTTGCAAAATCTAATATTTGTATTTCATCATAATTTGCAAAATCAAGTAAGACTAAAAGTGCATCGAGCCAATCCAAGGAATATGTGATAGATTTTTTTGGGCAATCTCTTAGCATATCTTCGAAAGAGTGTCTGTCGCCATCTTTGTAACCCAAATCTCCAATCCCTAAATTTCGCCCTTGATAGGGGAGTTTTGAAATTTTGCGTAATGTAGATAAAACGAATTTATCATTACCTTCAACTTTTTGACTTCCATTGGCTCTGTTATTGTTATTTAATGCTTCTATACAAAATAGTATAGATTGCTCAAGTTCTTGTTTCATATATTATACCAATCATACCTAAATTTGGAAATAGTATGCACTTTGGAGTAACACACTATTTCTTGTCTAATTTTCAAAAGTACTAAATATCTGAAAAACGACCTAATTTATAGCACAAAACCTCTATTTAAACTTCTCCATATTCCTATTTCCAAGAATCTTACTATCACATTAAAACATAACATTAGCGTTCACATAACCTCAAGATAGAAAACTGGTAACCTATCTTGGAAAAGTATAAATAATGCAGGTTAAGCCCATATACGATAAAAGTATATTTCTTTGTGCTGAAATCTATTTTCATTTCACCTACAAACTATTATCTTTCCAGGCAAAAGTTATTCGTCCACCCGCGGGTGGACGCAACGTACTCCACGGGTGGACGCAAAGTACCCCGCGGGTGGACGCAACGTACTCCGCGGGTGGACGAATAATTTTCAGAAGGAAATAAAATAGATTTTGCATAAAAAACAAATAGATTACGCATAGAAAATAAATAGTTCTCTTAATCCAAATAACTTATGAGATATTATATGATTCCCCGAAAAAAATCTTCAAAAGCTTTGGAATATTAAACAATATGCTTAATTTTGCCCCATAATTCAAACAAAACGTATGAAAGCGAATTTAGTAAATACATGTTGGTGGCGCTACTTACACTCCATAAAGTCGTAAGGTAGCAGTCTCGTGTATATATACTAAATCAGATAATATTATAAAGAGCCCTGTCGCACCTGCGACAGGGCTCTTTCTGTTTTATCGTATTTACAACATCCAAAAATATAAGAACTTATGAAAAATTATTTAGCAGACTCAAATGGCTATTACGGAGAATTTGGTGGTGCATACGTACCTGAAATTTTGCACAAGTGTGTAGAGGATCTACAAAAAACATACTTAACCGTATTGGAAAGTGAAGAATTCAAGAAAGAATATAATCAGTTACTTCGCGATTATGTAGGCAGACCTTCCCCACTCTACTTAGCAAAAAGGTTATCCGAACGATATGGCTGCAAAATTTATCTGAAGCGAGAAGATCTAAACCACACCGGATCTCACAAGATAAACAATGCCATCGGACAAATTCTCCTGGCACGCCATATAGGGAAAACAAGGATTATCGCCGAAACAGGTGCCGGACAGCATGGAGTAGCCACAGCAACTGTATGCGCACTCATGAATATGGAGTGCATTGTATATATGGGTAAAACAGACGTAGAACGCCAGCATATTAATGTGGAGAAAATGAAGATGCTCGGCGCCACCGTCATACCGGTTACCTCGGGTAATATGACATTGAAAGATGCAACCAATGAGGCCATTCGTGACTGGTGTTGTAATCCTTCAGACACTTTCTATATTATTGGTTCAGTAGTAGGACCTCACCCCTATCCCGATATGGTTTCACGCCTTCAATCAGTAATCAGCGAGGAAATCAAAAAACAATTAAAAGAGCAGGAAGGCAGAGAAAATCCCGATTACTTAGTGGCTTGTGTAGGAGGAGGAAGCAATGCGGCCGGCACTATTTATCATTACGTAAACAATGAAGAAACGAAGATTGTACTTGCGGAAGCTGGGGGTAAAGGTATAGATACAAAATTCACCGCTGCTACCATCTATCTGGGAAAAACAGGTATTATACACGGATCGCGCACCTACGTTATTCAGAATGAAGACGGTCAGATAGAAGAACCTTACTCTATCTCTGCCGGATTAGATTATCCCGGTATCGGACCAATTCACGCAAATTTGGCCGCTCAAAAACGTGCTTCCATACTTCCTGTAAATGATGATGAAGCCATTGAAGCAGCCTACGAATTGACTCGCCTTGAAGGAATTATCCCAGCCTTGGAATCTGCCCATGCCATAGCTGCCTTAAATAAAATCAATTTCAAATCTACAGATGTGGTAGTTCTTACTGTATCGGGCAGAGGCGACAAAGACATTGAAGTATACCTGGAGCATAATTCCATCCATAAAAATCAAAACTAAGTAACATGAAAACTTTTACATACAAAACCCACTGCAAACAAATACTAGGAGATATGCATACTCCCGTCAGTATCTATCTTAAAGTACGCGATCTTTACCCACAATCTGTACTTATGGAAAGCTCCGATTTCCATGCAGGAGAAAACAGTCTTTCTTTCATCGCGCTCTGCCCGATGGCAAGCATAGGCATCAACAGAGGAATTGTAACTACAACTTATCCGGATAACACTAAAACAGATACTCCCCTATCCGATACATATACAGCAGAGGAAGCACTTAACGGGTTCATCAATCAATTTAAAGTCGAAGGAGAACATGCCGATTCCTGTGGATTGTATGGCTATACCACTTTTAATGCTGTAAAGTACTTCGAGCAAATACCCATTAAAGAAAGCCATGATGAAATGAATGACGCACCGGATATCTTATACATATTATATAAGTATGTGCTCATCTTCAATCACTTCAAGAATGAACTTACATTAGTTGAAATGCTTTCGGAAGGAGAGAAAGACAGTTTATGCCAACTGGAGAATGCCATTGAAAACCGCAATTACGCTTCTTACAATTTCTCCGTAACAGCTCCAATGACGAGTCCCATCACCGATGAAGAACATAAAGCCAATGTTCGCAAGGGAATTAAACATTGTTTACGCGGAGATGTGTTTCAGATCGTTCTTTCACGCAGATTCATACAACCTTATGCGGGCGACGACTTTAAAGTATACCGTGCTTTGCGAAGTATCAATCCTTCTCCTTACCTTTTCTACTTCGATTTTGGTGGATACCGAATTTTCGGTTCTTCTCCCGAAACACACTGCAAAATAACGGAAAGACATGCATACATAGATCCGATTGCAGGTACTACACGCCGTACCGGAGATGCCATGAAAGATAAAGAATTAACAGAAGCTCTTTTAAGTGATCCTAAAGAAAACGCTGAACATGTAATGCTGGTAGACTTGGCGCGCAATGATCTTAGCAGAAATTGTCACGATGTACGAGTAGTATTTTACAAAGAGCCGCAATACTACAGTCATGTCATTCATTTGGTTTCCCGCGTTTGTGGCACATTAAATGAAGATGCAAATACCATAAAAACATTTATTGATACCTTCCCTGCCGGAACTCTTAGTGGTGCTCCCAAAGTACGTGCTATGCAACTTATTAGTGAAATAGAGCCACATAACCGGGGAGCATACGGAGGATGTATCGGTTTCATTGGGCTAAATGGAGAACTAAACCAGGCAATCACTATCCGAACGTTCGTAAGCCGAAATAATGAACTTTGGATACAAGCCGGTGGAGGTATCGTTGCCGGAAGTCAGGAAGAAAACGAACTTCAGGAAGTCAATAATAAGTTGGGTGCATTGAAGAAAGCAATCGACATGGCTGTATCACTTAAAAACTAATCTGTACAACAATGAAAAAGATATTAATACTGGATAATTACGATTCATTCACCTTCAACCTTTACCATTTGGTGAAAGAATTGGGTGAAACACATATAGAAGTACATCGGAATGATCAAATTAGCGTGGAAGAAGTAGAGCACTTCGACAAGATTATCCTCTCTCCCGGTCCCGGAATTCCGAAAGAAGCAGGTTTACTACTTCCTATCATAAAACGATATGCTTCTTCCAAAAGTATATTAGGCGTTTGCTTAGGTCACCAAGCCATTGGGGAAGCCTTCGGAAGCAAACTCGAAAACCTGAAAGAAGTATACCACGGATTACAAACACCTATATATATAATAGGTGAAGATCCAATCTTTACAGGTCTTCACAAAGAGATACTTGTAGGTCGCTATCATTCTTGGGTAATCAGTCCGGAGAACCTTCCTTCCGAACTGATAATAACAGCCGAAAGTAAGGAGAAGCAAATTATGGCCATCCGTCATAAAGAATATGATATGCATGGCATACAGTTTCATCCGGAATCCATTTTAACACCACAGGGAAAAACGATTATCCAAAACTTCTTAAGCAAATAAAATCATGAAACAAATATTATATAAACTCTTTGAGCACCAATACCTCGGACGTGAAGAATCCCGGGAAATCCTCCAGAATATAGCGCTGGGCAAATATAACGATGCCCAAGTAGCCTCGCTTATTACAGTGTTTCTGATGCGTAACATCTCGGTAGAAGAATTATGCGGCTTCCGTGATGCCTTACTGGAAATGTGCATACCCATAGATTTCAGCGATTACAAGCCTATCGATATTGTAGGTACCGGTGGAGATGGAAAAAACACATTCAATATATCAACTTCTGCCTGTTTTGTGGTAGCAGGGGCCGGATATCCTGTTGTGAAACATGGGAATTACGGTTCCACTTCCGTTAGTGGTGCAAGTAATGTGATGGAACAACATGGAATCGCATTCACGAATGATATTGAGAAATTACGCCGTAGTATGGACGCATGCAATATCACATACCTACATGCTCCTCTTTTTAATCCGGCCATGAAAGCAGTGGCACCGGTCCGCAAAGCACTGGCCGTACGTACCTTCTTTAATATGCTTGGTCCGTTAGTGAGTCCGGTGAAACCGACTTATCAACTGCTTGGCGTATACAACCTCCCATTGCTTCGCCTTTATAGTTATACCTATCAGAAAAGCAACACACAATTTGCTGTAGTACATAGCTTGGATGGGTATGATGAAATATCCCTAACCGGAGAATTTAAAGTGGCAACCTCAGCCTCCGAAAAGATATATACTCCTGAAAGTTTAGGCTTTATCCGTCATCAAGAGCACGAACTATATGGAGGAGAAACTCCGGAAAAAGCAGCTCGCATTTTCGATCAGATTATGAAAAACAAAGCTACAACGGCACAAAAAAATGTAGTAATCGTAAATGCAGCTTTTGCCATTCATACAATTTCACCAGAGAAAAATATAGAAGAATGCATTTCAATAGCCCGGGAATCATTGGAAAATGGAATGGCGCTGGAGGTATTCAACAAATTCAAATCAATTAATCAAGGATAAATCATGAATAAAGTAAAGGATATATTATCAGAAATCATTGCCAACAAACGATTTGAAGTTGAGTTTCAAAAACGTTCTATTTCTTTGGAACAGATACAAGACAGTTTGACCGATATGCAAAAGCACCGTTCTATGAAAGAGGCATTAGCAAATTCTAACTCTGGCATTATCGCTGAATTTAAAAGGAAATCGCCCTCGAAAGGGTGGATTAAAGAAAACGCAGAAGTGGAGAAAATAGTACCGTCTTATCAGGCGGCCGGTGCATCCGCATTATCTATACTCACCGACGAGAAATTCTTCGGAGGTTCACTCAGAGATATTCGAAGCGTACGTTCTTTAGTCAACATTCCGATTTTGCGGAAAGATTTCATTATTGATGAATATCAACTTTATCAAGCTAAAATAATTGGAGCCAATGCCGTGCTGTTGATAGCCGCTGCTTTACACCCTGAGCAATGTGTGAAACTGAACACAATAGCTCACGAATTAGGACTTGAAGTATTATTAGAAATACATAGCGAATCTGAATTGGAATACATAACTCCTGAAATAGATATGGTTGGCATCAATAACCGGAACCTGGGAACATTCTATACAAATATTGAAAACTCTTTCCGATTGGCAGATCAGCTTCCCAAAGATACATTGTTAGTGTCTGAAAGTGGCATCTCCGAAGTAAATACTGTAAAAGATTTACGTAATAAAGGATTCAAGGGCTTTCTTATCGGAGAAACTTTTATGAAAGAAAGCGATCCCGGACAGGCTCTCAAAGAGTTTATAAACCAAATAAATCAATAACCCGAAACTGTAGTTTATGATAAACGGAAAACTGATTAAGGTTTGCGGTATGCTAAATGGAGAGAATATCCGCGAAATAGAAAACTTAGGAGTAGATATGATTGGATTTATCTTCTATCCTAAATCTCCGAGATATATCATGGAGATGCCCCACTACCTACCCCAAAAAGCCAAAAGAGTTGGAGTTTTTGTCAATGAGGATAAAGAAACTATTAAGATTTTCGGCGATCGTTTTTCATTAGATTACATACAATTACACGGAAAAGAATCTCCGGAATATTGCCGCACATTAAAAAGTAAAGGAGTAAAAATAATCAAGGCTTTTTCCATTGCACACGAAAAAGATTTAGAAGAGGTCTATCTGTATGAAGATTCCTGCGATTATTTTCTTTTCGATACCAAATGCAAACAGTATGGAGGTTCGGGCAGTCAGTTTGACTGGGGTATATTAAAAGCTTACCAAGGCACAACACCCTTTCTATTAAGTGGGGGAATCAATTTATACAGCGTGCGGGAACTAAAGGAATTCATTCATCCACAGTTTGCAGGTATAGATATCAATAGTCGCTTTGAAATAAAACCCGGCTATAAAGATATGAATAGAATTAAAGCCTTTCTTGAACAATTTAAAAAATAAAAAACATTATGAATAGAATTAATCAATTATTTAGCAAACAGCCTAAAAACTTATTATCAATTTATTTTTGTGCCGGACATCCTACATTGAATGGTACCGCTGAAACCATTAAGGCATTAGAGGCCAACGGAGTAGCTTCGATAGAGATAGGAATCCCTTTCAGCGATCCAATGGCCGATGGAGTAGTCATTCAGAATGCAGCCACACAAGCCTTAAGAAACGGAATGTCTTTGCGTCTTCTTTTTGAACAACTGAAAGACATCCGGAAAGAGGTAAAAATACCTTTGCTATTTATGGGGTACCTTAATCCAATCATGCAATTTGGATTCGAGAAATTCTGTCAAAAGTGTGTAGAGTGTGGCATAGACGGAGTTATCATTCCAGACCTTCCTTTTAAAGATTATCAGGAAACATACAGAGAGACAGCAGAAAAATATGACATCAAAATAATCATGCTTATTACACCCGAAACCAGTGAAGAGCGTATCCGGGAGATAGACAACCATACAGACGGATTTATTTATATGGTTTCTTCTGCTGCAACCACAGGCTCTCAGAAAGAATTTAATGAGAACAAACAATCTTATTTCAAAAGAATAAATGATATGAATCTCAAAAATCCCCGGATGATTGGTTTTGGCATTAGTAATAAAGCAACTTTCGAGGCTGCTTGTCAATATGCTTCGGGTGGAATTATTGGTAGTAAGTTTGTTACATTACTCGAAGAAAACAAGAATCCGGAAACAGCTATCAAAAAACTTATTTGCCTACTGAAAGAGTAAGATTACATATCGACAATATAAAACTTTCTCTGAGTAGAAAAGAACGACTAATAAATCATTCTTTTCTACTTTTTTTTTCATCGAAACCTCCGACTAACCTAAATATATACAAAAACATATTATATATTTGCATATATATTAGCAATAAAACCTGTATAAACCCTACGTTCTTTAATATGAAAAAGAGTATCATGTTAATAGACGATAAGGCATCTATAGCCAAAGTCGTAGCTATTTATTTAAGCAAAGATTACAACTTTATTTATTTTGAAAATCCCGTAAAAGCGATTTCCTATCTGCAAAAAGGCGAAGTGCCCGATCTTATTATATCCGATATCCGCATGCCGGAAATGATGGGAGATGAATTTCTTCATTACATGAAAAACAATGAATTATTCAAATCGATTCCAATTATTATGCTCTCCAGCGAAGAAAGCACTACGGAAAGAATAAAACTACTTGAGGAAGGTGCAGCCGACTATATTCTTAAGCCATTCAATCCTATGGAGCTTAAAGTCCGTATAAAAAAAATCATTGAATAAGGACACCTGAGTATGCATTTTATTTACATTGGTAAAAATAAAGATACCATTGAACATTTTTCTCATTTAACAGAAAGTAAATTTCGCACTGCTTCTAATGGGAATAAAGCGATTCTGTTAATTGAAACCATTCATGGTAAAAAGAATATTGTAGTCTTCTATGAACATGGACAAATAGATCGGGATATTGCAGAAATTAAAAAGATAAGAAGGAAATTTCCTCATATCTACATGGTATTGGTTATTGATTGTTTTGATAAAAATGATAGTTTAAGTTATCTGAAAGCAGGGATAAACAATACAATTTCTTCGAAGGCGGGAATAAAGACTATTAACGAAATTTTCAACTTTCTCAATATCAGAAATCAGGAAGAACTTAACATCGAGAGAAAGGAAAACATACAAAAATTCACCCTCCCTTTGTGGAAACGCTGTTTTGATATCTTCTTTTCCGGAGTGGCAATTATCTGCTTGTCGCCAATACTAATTATCACTGCGTTAGCCATCAGAATTGAGAGTAAAGGAGCTGTTATCTACAAATCGAAACGAGTAGGAAGCAATTATAAGATCTTCGATTTCTTAAAATTTCGTTCCATGTACACAGGGGCAGATAAGCATTTGAAAGATTTCAATAACCTCAATCAGTATCAACTTGCTGAGGAAGAAGAATCGCCACAATTGCTGTTTGAAGATGATGATTCCTTAGAAATAGACAAAGACACTGTACTGATATCTGACGACTTTGTTATTTCCGAACAAGATTACATTACCCAAAGATCTAAAGAACAAAAGAATGCATTTGTTAAGCTCGAAAATGACCCCAGAATAACTAAAGTCGGACATTTTATACGTAAATACAGCATTGATGAGCTCCCCCAGTTATTTAATATATTAAAAGGAGATATGTCTGTAGTGGGTAATCGTCCTCTTCCGCTTTATGAAGCAGAATTGCTAACCAGCGACGAATACATTGACAGATTCATGGCACCAGCCGGACTCACCGGACTTTGGCAAGTAGAAAAGCGCGGAGATTCCGGACGGATGTCGGCCGAAGAGCGTAAGCAGTTAGATATTAAGTATGCTAAAAACTTTTCTTTTTGGTTGGACATAAAAATTATTCTTAAAACAGTTACTGCGTTTATTCAAAAAGAAGATGTATAGTTAATCTCGTTCTCTATGGAAATATTAACAACAGTTATTGCAATAATAGATGGGGTATTATTCTTTTGTATGGGGGTTTCTGTTATTTATCTGTTCATTTTTGCATTAGCTTCCACATTTAAACAATCTACCACATATCCTACTGCAAAAAGAAACCATACATTTGCCATATTATTTCCGGCATATAAAGAAGATAAAGTGATAGAATCTTCCGTATCTTCCTTCCTAAACCAGAATTATCCCAAAGAACTTTATGATGTGGTGGTTATCTCCGACCAGATGAAGGATGAAACCAATGAAAAGCTCCTCAGTCTGGATATCACATTACTTAAAGCCAATTATAAAGATAGTTCCAAAGCGAAAGCCTTGCAATTGGCCATGAATAGATTAGATGAATCAAAGTATGATGCTGTGATAATTATGGATGGAGATAATTTAGTGGAACCCGATTTTCTGGAAGAAGTGAATAAAGTTTATGATACCGGAATTATTGCCATGCAAACACACAGAATGGCCAAAAGCAGAAGCACAACTACCGCCCAATTAGATGCGGTAAGCGAAGAAATAAACAACTCTATATTCAGAAAAGGACATGTGAAATTAAAATTCTCTTCTGCCCTTATCGGCTCAGGTATGATTTTTGAATATAAGTGGTTCAAGAAAAACATCTTCATGACTTCAACCGCAGGAGAGGATAAAGAATTAGAAGGCATTTTATTAAAACAACGGATATACGTTGAATACCTTGCACAAGTAAACGTATATGATGAGAAGGTTGCTAAAGATGCTGCTTTTTATAATCAACGCCGTCGTTGGATTGCTTCTCAGTATGGAGCATTATTAAACGCTTTACCGGATCTTCCCCAAGCCATATCATCACGAAATTGGGATTATTGCGATAAGATTTTTCAATGGATGATGTTACCACGTAGTATATTAATTCTCGGTATCGGATTTTTCTCTATTGTAACACTGCTATATGAGCCTGCTCTTTCAGTCAAGTGGTGGTTATTACTTATTTTCCTTGGATTAACATTGTGCATAGCCATCCCTCGATATCTAATTGACAAGAACTTTTTTCATTCAATAGTAAAAATACCATGGCTTGCTTTTCTTATGTTTCTTAACTTTTTTCGCTTGAAAGGAGTCAACAAAAAGTTTATTCACACAGATCACGGAGAAGAATAATTTATGCATCCTAAAAATAAGAATATGGATACAAATAACCTGAAAGAGAAAATCAAGCAGCATCCTTTTTTAAAGAAGTGTATTCATAATTTTATTATGCATCCTGTAAAAACCAGGCCTCAATGGTGGATACGTATGTTTAGTTTCGTATACCTAAAAAGAGGTAAAGGCTCTGTTATCTATCGCAGTGTACGCAAAGATTTACCTCCTTTCCGCAAGTTTTCACTCGGAAGGTATTCTGTAATAGAAGATTACAGTTGCTTAAATAATGCCGTGGGCGATCTTATCATCGGAGAATACACACGTATCGGATTAAGAAATACCATTATTGGCCCGGCAATAATAGGAAATCATGTAAACCTTGCACAAAACATTACCGTCACAGGACTTAACCATAATTTCGAAGACGTGCAGACACCTATTGACCAACAAGGAGTAAGCACCAAACCGGTTATTATAGAAGATGATGTATGGATTGGAGCAAATGCCGTAATACTGCCGGGTGTAACCATCGGAAAGCACTCGGTAGTAGCAGCAGGAAGTGTTGTGAGCCAATCTGTACCTCCATACTCTGTATGTGCCGGAATTCCTGCTAAGATAATGAAGCAGTATGATTTTGACAGTAAAGAATGGAAAAAAGTTCCTAAGAGTAATTATAAATAGGGAGTATTCTACTCACAAATACCCATTCAAGGTGATTGTATACTTTCTGAAGGTAGAGTATCTTTGCAGTATCAGAATTTATTAATTAGTCATAATTTTATTACGTAACCACTTTAAGTAAAATGAGATAAGATCCCATCGAAGTGATTCGCTGGGATTTTTTGTTTATATTATATATAAGTTCCTATGTTTGTATTTGAGCAACATACAATTCTTTTTATTTAATATCAAAGGTTTTTAGAATTTTCACTGTAAATAACAGAATGCAACCGAATAACCCTACTTCATCTTCCGATTCACCGCCAACGGCCCATTGTCATGACTTTGTGCCTTCCGAATGCTTCCAAAAGAACGCCTGAGTCTGATCTGCTTGTTGGATGTTGACATACTTTCCATAATGGTCTGTTTGAACTCGGCTGAAAGTTGATTATTGGTCACTTTCAAATAGTAAAGTCGCTCACTAAAAGCACCTCTCAGCCGACAGGTAGAGATCACTACAATGAAAGTAGAAAGGCGACGGTTTCCTAACACCACTGAATTAAATAAATAGTAGTCATGAAGATAAATACCAATGCCTAACTGCTTTCTGAAAAAACGGTTACCATTCAAGTATTGTTCCGGAGTTTTTCTTATGAAATACTCCATGCTGGAAACATCATTAGGGCAAGCGCAGATGGTTTCTACTCTTCCCCACTCTTCGACGGGACCTTTCAGGCAGATTCCCAATTTTAGAAATTGCAGAAAGGTGCTTAAGGGGTATGTGTTGGTTGGCATATTTTTATAGCATTATCAAAACTCATAAGCTGACTATTCTTGTTATTTATAATCCATAATCTCTTGGAGTTATCATCAATTTTTCCATCAAAATATTATTTTTATCAAAAAACTCATAACAAAACACCACTTTATAATCTCGAAGTAATGTAAAAGTTCCTCGTTCTTTCAATCGATTTATCAACATCTCTTTTTTTATCACTATTTCTTCTTTGGTAGCATCTAAGTTTTCTGCTTTTACAGTATATTTCAGAGTATCAGGGTATTCTGCACTTATTTTTGTTATATAGATATTTTTAGCAATAGAAATGGGCAAAGTATCTTTACTAGTATTAACTAATTGCATTAAATATGAATACCCATTTTCTAGTTTAGTGGGCTGATATGTATTATAATCTTCCGGAGTGTATTTAAGATTAAGTAAAATATGCTCTTCAGTATCTTTATAGCGATAAATAATAGTTGCATTACTTTCTCTGATTTCTTTCATTTTAATATTGGTCGCAATATTATAGAGGCTATTTTCATTTATAAATTTCAGGTATTCACTATCTTTGAAAGTATCCATAGAATATGTAGTTCTATAATTAAAGACAAGAGTATCGCCTGTTGCTTTTGCATTTAAGAGTAGCGTATATTCATCCATTTTTAAAGGACAGTCTTTATTTATATTTAATGCACATTTTTCGATTGTGGAAATATTATTACATTGAGAAAATGAAAATATGACACAAATAGAAAAATAGAATTGAATGGCGTTTTTTTTGAATAACATAAATGTATTATTTAAGAAAGTATTACTCATTGTTAATTGCAGAGTTTATTTGATTAGACATTTTTTCACCAATAATTGAACTTGTAGACTCATTCATTATTATGAAAAAGTAATACAATGGTTTATAATGTTTTACGCTAGATCCCACTGTGTTTTCCAAAAAAGAAGAGCCTGAACCTATCGCAAAACCCGTTCCAACATTTACTGCATTATTTTTGTTGAAACTTCCAAATTCAAATACACTTTTTTCCGAAAATGGGCGAACTCCTATTAATTCACCAGCAAGGGAACCAGTTAAGGGATCTAAGCATGCAGCAGCCGCAACAGTTGCTAGGTTAGTTTCTCTTCCTTTTGTTCTGGCTTCTATAAAAAAACTGACACCAGCTTTTAGACCCCACATTTCTGTAGAGACAGTAATCGGAACAGTTGCAACAAGGCCACCCACCGCCACTGCTTTCATGGGTATTTGTTGCGCCCCCTGATAAGCTGTTGGATCTCGTTTTTGTATATCAGAATGAAATTTAGCAATAGGGTCAATAGCTCTAATTTCTCCTGGAGAACTAAATTCCTGCTTTTTAATATTGTAAACTCTACGGTATTCTACTGTTTCTAATTCATTATATATTTCCAAGGGGATATCATCCAAATATATGGGAAATAATGAATCGTTCTTATTTAGTTTCATCAATAAATGCTCGCATCTCATTCTTAGATTCTTAGTTCCAGATGAATCAGAAAGAAATTCAAGCTCCTTTCTTCTTAACTCACTTATTTTTTTCTCTAAAAAAGATCGAAATTTGGCTTTCACACCATTCCTTTGAGTATTAAATTGCATGATCTGCTCTTTAATTCTTATATCCGCATCATCTATTCTTATTGCGTCACAAGCCAATGACAAGGGTACAAATTGCTCATGGTGTTCAATTTTATTAACCATTGCATAACGAGTGAACTTATTATTACTGTTATCTAATGCCTTAGTTTCAACAACCACTTCTGGCAGGATAAAGCTTATCTCTCCACTTTTATAATGAACGAAACCTATATAGGATTCGTTTCTATTTATTTTCTCCCAGTAAACAGCTTCCGGTATAATGGGATATTTTTTGTTAGGATTACTCATTCTATCCAGAAATTATCATATTCAATCCCATTAATCATTAATCTCTCAGGCGAAAGAATCAAATTAGTTTGTAACCCTCCACTAGCATTCACATTTCGATTAAAGTTAATGCAGTTAGCTCTAAAAAAATCAATTCTTAAGGGAGCACTACCTGTTTCTATTTTAAAATTTATAGAGCCATCTTTTTCTTTTCTTGATTTGATAGCCCATTCATAGAAAGTGTCAGGCAAAGCCTCGGTTAAAGTGAGCATAAGTTGGCCACCTCTGGTTTCGCTTTGAGGTTCTCCTTTATCATCCATTGGCTGGCTAAACCCAATCTTAAATTGTTCTATTTCGTATTCTCTTCCATCCATCTGCAACCATGCAGTTACATTACTATCTATTTGCGGAAAATTGAATATTGATCCTATTTTATTTAACATGATACTCTTCTTTTATTTATTAATCCATTTACTTTCGTAGCTATAACGACCTATGGTCATTTTCTTTACACTTAATACCAACGACGTGGAAATATAGGCATTTCCTGTTTTAATATAGCTTATTTCCATTGAAACACAAGCAGCATCAAATAATTGTATTTTTTCCAATGGAATTCCTGAGTCATCACAAAAGACAATCATCCCATCTAAGTATTTACGTGAGTTTAATGACCATTCTATCAACTCTTTGGTTGGAATGGAAGGTATACTTATGTCCACAATCCCTCCAGTTGTATTAGATTGCACTTGCCCTTTATTATCTATACTCTTTAGAAAAGAGTAGTTACATTTAGATAATTCATAACCATTTTTCATTAGATTAAGCATATTAGTTCCTTCAGCAGAAGTCCCCAATTTCAAAAACGCATTGTGTGAAAACATAATCTCATATTTTTATTTAGTTAATATTCCAAATCAATTCTCCATGCTCATCCATCCCAACCATCAACCTATCTCCATGCTTCAACTTATTCCCCACAATCAATCTTGATATGGGTCTTCTCAAATAGGTTCGGATAGTCCCGGCTATTTGGCGCGCACCATACTTAGGGGTAAATCCTCTAGACGACAACACCTTGCGAATCTCTTCGTCAATCTCCAATTCAATGCCTTGCTTTGCCAGTGCATCTTCCAGTCCACGAAGTTGAATGTTGAAAATCTTAAGCAACATCGTTTCGTTGATGGGCGAGAAGGGTACAATCTCCGAGAGGCGAGCCAAGAACTCCGGACGGAAATATTGCCCCATCACTTCCATTAGTTGAGCAGTTTCGGGAGTAACGCCTTTACTGAGTTGCTCAGTAAGCCACTGACTACCGACATTGGAGGTAAACAGAATGATGGCGTTAGAGAAATCACCCTCCTTGCCCAGGCGGTCGTGCAGCTTACCCTCATCCATAATTTGCAGGAAGATATCGTACACCGATTGATGCGCTTTCTCAATCTCATCGAAAAGCACCACAGCGTAGGGTTGCTGACGGATTTTATTAACCAATAAACCACCTTCTTCATAACCCACATACCCCGGAGGAGCACCATAAAGCAAGGCTGCCGAATGTTCTTCTTTAAACTCGGACATGTCAAAACGAATCATCGCTTTCTCGTCATTAAACAGTGTCTCGGCCAGTGCTTTGGCAAGCTCGGTTTTTCCTGTTCCGGTAGGTCCCAACAGGAAGAAAGAACCAATTGGCTGACCGGGTTTATTAAGTCCACTGCGTGATTCGAGAATAGCATCTACCAATGATTTGATGGCACCATCTTGTCCTACCACACGGCGGCGAAGCAAATCTTCCATATTGAGCAAGCGCTCTTTTTCCTGAGCCTGCACCTTTCCAATGGGGATACCCGTTTTTGAAGAGATAATAGCAGCTATTTCATGTGGCTGAATAGACGTTATTTTTTCTTTGGAAAATTCGCGTAAGACATCCAATGTCTGATTGATATAATCAAATAACCTTTCTGATTCTTCTATCTCTTTTACGTCTGTTTCATCGGTAATGATGCCCAACAGAATAGGGCTTAAACGGTTTTGAATGGAGAAATGCAAAAAACGAAGATCTTCCAAACGTTCTTCTTCACTCTTTTCTACAGCACCTTCAATACCGGCTAGTTCCTGAGTAAAGTATTGTATGTCAGCTTGCGCTGTTTCGTTTACCATCTTGGTGGCCGACATCGTTCTGTCCATCAGGTCGATCGCTGAGTCGGGCAGGCGGCGATCTTTATCATAGCGCTTGGCCATGCGCACGCATTCTTCTATTGCTTCAGGCGATATTTCCAGTTGATGAAATTCGGCATAACGAGGCAATACGGAATGCATCATCAATACTGCCGATGCGATATCCGGCTCATTTACCTGCAATACTTCGAAGCGACGACTGAATGCATGATCGGGCTCTATCAGCTTACGATATTCATCAATCGTAGTAGCACCAATCACCGTTAGATCGCCTTTGGATAATTCAGGTTTCAGGATGTTGGCGGCACCGGCATTGCCTTGTTTGGGATCAAGCAATATATGTATTTCATCAATGAAGAGAATAGCATTATCAATGCCACGTATCTCTTTGATGATGTTTTTAATACGGTCTTCGATCTCACCTTTGTAAGTGGCGCCGGCAATGAGTGCGCCTGTATCCAGCTCAAAAACAACTGCTCCTGCCAGATAGGGAGGTACTTTGTTGTTCACGATATCGTATGCAAGTCCATCTACCAGCGCTGTTTTTCCTACTCCGGAATCTCCGATAATCATCACATTGGGTTTGCTGTGGCGCCCCAATATTTCCATCATCATACGGGTTTCTTTATCACGGCTTACGATGGAGTGTATTTTCAACTCTTGGGCTTCGGCAGTTTTGTCTACACAATACTTCATCAGGTTTACCATAGGCATCGCTCCATTTTCCTCGGAAGATACAAACGAAGAGGAAGCATTTGACAACCCAATGGCCGATGCGGTTTGCTTTCCGCTGGTGTAGAGTTCGTAGATTTCATTCTCCCGGAGAGGGAATGATTTCAACTGGTCGGGGGTGAAGCCGACATTGGGGTGAGACAGAGCAGTTAGTACGCAAATGGGGTTAATTTCGAGTAGCCCCAATTTAAGCCGTACATTATCTGCTTCCTCGAATATATTTGGGATTCTTTCATCTGGTTCTATCTCGGCTACGACTCCCGATTTGGGAAAATCTTCGATACGCATCTCTGCCCATTCTTCGAAATAACCGGAATCTTTGTCCATGCTTTCAAGAAAGGGCTTGATACCTGTTTCTTTATGCAGAAGAGCTTTTAATAGGTGTGCAGCACCATAATGTGCATTATAATATTCGCGAGCTATGGATTTTGATATCCGGATAGCCGTTTTTACTGAGTCGTTTAAGTTTATGAAGTCCATTGTTAATTAATATTTAATAGGCAATACAACCAGCGTATCCATTTTATTGTCAGTTCCCGATATCTTAAATTTAATACTATCTCCTTCCAGCAATGTTTTTGTAAGCTCTGGATGCTTTTCTTTAAACTCCGAAAAACTCCCAATTGATAATGTGTCTTTTCCTTGAATTTTCCCACGTTTTTTCATCTGTTCAACATATTCTTTTAATTCAGATTGTACAATGTCCGATTGATCTATTTCGTGACTAGGATATACGATGATTTCCTGAATTTCAGGAGCAGCAATTGCTCTATAATTCTTATAATGAGGCTTGATTCTAACTAAAGAATCTTTTATTTTTTCGTATAAAAGACTTGCTGCATTCCAATTTCCTCGAGCTACCATGTATTGTTTTCTACATTCTTTACAATAATAGTAGTTAATAGAATATATCTTTCTTTTTACAGGAGATGAGTTTTTAAATTTGAACACAAATGGAAAATTCACACTAAATACTTTATTATCATCAAGATCTGCCCGAATGATAACAGGGTATTTTGAATATGTTTGTTCTACAAAAACAGTTTCACTTAAAGATTTTGTGAATCTGCAAGACGAGAGCAAACATATTATTGAAAATAGTATCAACTTAATCTTCATATTCTTTAATAAAAAAAGTTTCTATAACAGTTATTGGTTTCTCACTTATTGGATGTTCCATTTCTCGGTACAAAAGAGTTATTGTTTTATTTCTATCACTATCACTTGCATCCATTATCTCATATATATTTTTAAATTTCCCATGAATTATTTGAGAAGCTATTGTTGGAGAAATATCTAGCAATTCATACCCTAGATTTTTAAATTCAGGATAAGCGTTGCCTCTATTATTAATTACCTCATTAACCTTACTAACTCCTTCAAGTTTTGCTTCATTTAAGGTAATTTCTATTACATTTTCTTCCGTTTCATTTAAAAATAAATCTATTTTCTGAGTTTTTTCATAAGCTACTATTCCAATAGCATCCCATAGAAAATTGTAACTTGTTTTATGAAAGATCATAGGTATAGGTGAATTGGGATCTGGATTCATACCAAATTTTATCAGATCAAATACATCAAAGATATCACCTGTATGTTTTAACAGGCCTTTTATATTAAATAAATTTGATTCATATTTATTGACCCAATATCCATATTGGTCAATTCCTTTAGATGTATGTACAACTCTTTGGCCTCCCTCAACTATTGAGTAAGTGAAATGCTTAGATTGCTTGGTTTCTATTAATAGTCCTTCATTTGTAGAAATTGTAATTCCTTCTATTCTGCTGTTATTTACATATCTGGATTCTCCCACATTGTGTATCGTACCCATATTATCTACAAGAGTTCCTTTCGCCATTTTATTTAACGCATAGGCTTTGGCTCCTCGTTCTATTACATTTATAATTTCTCCGGTAACCTTATCTCGTACAAAATCACAAGCCTGAACTAATAAGAGATGCATTAATTCACCATTAACAGAATATAATTCAGGAAAACCTTCGTCTATTGGGGAAGGCTTTATGTATAATTCTCTGTTTGAATAATCAATTCTTAAAATAGATTTTATTTTCTTTTTCTTTATGCTATCTGTATAAGTTGCCTTCCAGTATAAATCCCGATGTTGTATTTTAGGACCTATTACCCAGGCTTCATTTTTCAAATCAGAAGCCCAGTTATCTGGCAGATATAGGTCTATAACTCCTGTGTTATTTTTAATTTGAATCCTTTTTTTTATTTCTTTTCCATCAAATTTGCTATCGTCCGAGAATGTATCTTCATCGAATAATTGCAAATCCATTATTCCATTAAAGATACCTTTTGTCTCAATATGGAAATAAACGGTGTCATCCAGTCGAGCTCTTTTAATTTTATTTACACCTTCTATATCAGAACTCCAATAACCGTTTATTATTTGAGGTTCAACAATAGGTATAGTGGCTTGACATTTGCTATATTCATTTGTTGCTATTGCATTTAATTTTCCCATGCTCTGACTATTTATAGTTAACTGTAGAATCTTCTGATGTTATTTCAAACTTGTTCATGATAATTTTATTTTTTATTCTCAATGCCTCGGAGATTTCTTTCTCTTTCACGACCACTCGATAATTAAAATTAGCTGGCGATATTCGTCGCAAACGTATCAAAAAGTCTTTAAGAACCCCTTTTTGCTTAAAATACGCTGTAGATTGAGTCTTTGGAGTTATTTGTATTTCCATCACAATAATAATCCCTTCTTTTAATTTATGACTAATAATAGCTTTATGCACTACATCTACCTTTTCTATATATCTCCCAAGTTCCAATTTGCAGAAACTAAGAATATTGTACTTAGTCAGGATTCGCCCTTTAGAACTTAAATAGAAATTGCTTATTTGCTTTAAGCTATTCGAATCACCAAAGCTACGTCCTCCACTAAGTGGTGTTAAGAAATAGGCATCCGATTTATTCAAAATCGGCACACTATTGGCTGTTAGTCCGGATTTCTGGATGAACTCATTTAATAATTCACTATGTGTAGTCCAATAATTTGTAGTAATTAAGTTTGCTTCCTCGCCGGGGCAAAGGCTTAACAATGCTGAGTTTGATAAATCTCTTAAACGATTCTGTAAAACCCTACCGGTGTCTTTGTCCTGAATAGAAGATAAAACATTCAGGACATGGATTATTTTCTCATTATCAATCGCCGGGAAAGAACTTCGCTCTTCCTGAACGATATCGGCTAAACGCTCTAAATAGTCAATAATACGTGGGTCGTCTACATTGGTTTGCCGAACTGTTTCCAACATATAGCTACATTTTTCGTGAAGCTGATCTTCTCTTTTGTAGGTCTTTCCTGTATTGTCTGAAATAGATTCAATTTCAAGAAAATTTTGTTTTTCTTGAGAAGGCAAAGAAATCACATTACCAAATTCAACGTCTTTAATAGAGCATGTATTATACCTGCGATTGATAACCGGGATGGCATTAAAAGCGATAGATATTTTTTTAAGATCCTCTTGCTCAAAATTTGCAGGAAACTCAACTGAAATCCAATATAAAGGAGGTAAAGAAGAGCTTTCTTCTTCTCCAAAAATATCAATTAAATCATAGGGCAGTTTTCTTTTAGGTATATTCTTAAACTCAATGGGCGAAAGAATTGTTTGGTAATGATCTTTGTAATAGGCCAACACCTCCGATTCAATAATGCTCACATCTGTGTGTTTGGCTATTGGAAAACCGACTGCGCTTTTCAAGATCTCACCATCAATAGACCATTTCAATTGAGACATAATCTCATAGTACAGGTGGTGATCTTTCAGATGTGGAAAGTCTAAATAGAAAACAAGATTATTCAATGTATCAAATTGAGATAGGGTGGTCAATCCAATCCAAATTGTATTATATTTGGCTCTTTTTTTAGAATGCGCCATTATTTTACGCTCTTTTTCGACAGACCATAGTGTTTGATCACAAAATAGATGAGTTATTTCTATATCATGAACCGTTGCAGTTGTTGCCGGTGTAAACACTATTTTAGATTGAAATCTATGCTTTAGTCTTTCCGGGAGCTCTTTGAAAGAAAATTCAACATGTTTGTCTATTTGATACATGGGTACTGTAGTACTCACTTTCAATACACTATGGCTTGGTCGTTCGTAATTGAATCCGGGAGGAAGCAGATGTTTAACCAACTTATCTGCGATTGACATATCAAGTTCTTCCAACCGGTTATCAATTAATGATAATTCGTGGCTGACAGCCTCAATCATTAAATGAACCAGAGAAGGCAAATTATTTATATTCTGCACATCCCAGCTTAAGTCAATATAGTGTAATATGCGCTTGGCTATAGCCTCTTTTGTTTTCATCATCGTGTAATTTACGGCAACATCCTTCTATCCACCCAATAATAAGTTTCTCCATTCGAATCAAAAGATTCTGCTTTATCCAGTTCCTTTTTCATCTCCTTATAATAGTTTACCAGTTCCTCCAGTTGCTCGTTCGACATTCGTTTTTTTCGTTTCAAATCTCTTACTTGATATCTATTCAGCAGTTCATTGGAAACAGGACAGCCTGTAATACGGAACTGAGCTTCGGCAAGCGTTAAACGTTTTAGTTTTCGTTTCGATTCTTTGCAAAGCTTGCAATATTGAATAGGTTTGAGATATTGCTTCCTCAGGTGCTTACGAATTTTACGAGTGCCGGCATACTTACCTATACTATCCGGGCTTGCTTGTGGGGTTTCGGAAAATGCATCATATAGTTGTTCTCCTTCCAGTTCGGCAAACAAATCATCCTCCGGACAGTTACATGGCTTACGCTTTTGTTCCTTTTTTTTCTTAGCATCTACAATATATTCCACCTCGTGAGCAGAAAGAGAGGCGATGAACTCTTTTAACTCACTCAGTTCTTTTTCCGAGAGCATCAAGCGGTAATCAAGCGAATGGTTAATAGAGTCTTCCAATACCACAATCCGGGAGGGAACATTCCAACCGGGCATCTCATTAATAAAACCGGCTACCAGTTTCTTGTGGGGAATACGTCCGGGCATTATCTCGTGATGGCGCAGAAACAAACTATCAAACTGGGTACGGTTGTTTCCTACAGTGCGGAATGCTTTCGACATGTATTGTATCACACTGCTGTGATCTTCGCCAATCTGTTGCAGCAAAGTATCAATATTATTGGCAAGAATTTCCATAGGAAGCACTTCTTGTTTCTGAGGAAAGAATAAAGCACCTTGTGTGATGCTGTTTTTAGGAAAATCCAATCGGTATCCGTTATTTTGCATTTCGCCTACTTCGGTATAGTAGTTGGCGCGACGAATTTGTTCGGGGGAGACTAATAGGTCGCATTTGCTTTTCAACATCGCATCGGCATACGAGCTGATCATCGTTTCTATGTCCAGTACAAAATTGTTGTAATCATCTCCATCATCGGCATACACTTGGAAGCCGATGACGCGACAATTGTTCTTCAATAGCTTTTTGGCAAGATCGGGCTGAATGCCGTCACCGGAAAATCCTTTTTCGCCAATGAGTACAATTACATTGGTGGCACTTTTCTGATCTTCCAATAGTTCCAATGCTTTGTTTAATCCTTCCCATGTATTGCGCTCCGGAAAAGCGATGGGAGCAAGCTTGGCTTTGTTGTTGGCCTTGTCGGACAAGAAGTTAATCATCTGTGAGTAGTCCGGCGAAAATCCACTGCTTATAGGATGAGATAGGAATGTAGCATCATCAAACGTAAGTACGCTATTGAACTGAAATGTGTAAGAATGATCTAAGCGTTCAAACAGAGATTGCAGGTTTTGGAGAGCATTCACTATCTGCGGAAACTGCGAAATGGTGTACTCCTTGCCCTCAAAAACGAAAGAAAAATTGATTCGTTTCAGATTGCGGGCAATGGTGCGGAACTCTTTATGTGATATCTGCCCGCCATTAACATTGAATATATAGTTGTTGCTGTAATCGAATACTGGCAAGGTCAACCGGGTTTTAAAGGCTATCAGAGAGTCTTTCCTTGAATAAGAAGATACAGGACTGAAACGAATACTTGGGTATTGGTCTGTTAATAGTTCGCCAAACTCTGTCATATCTTCGGTTACAGGAATTTCTTCTCCCTTGCGAATAAAGAAACGTTTGTTTTTTTGTGGAATGGTAGACAGGTTAACGTGCAAACCGGTACCTATGTTTTGAATCAGCGAATTATCTACCCAGCCCAATATATCCTGCAAGGCTTCATCGGGTTTGATATAGGGTTTGCGTGCCAGCAAGGTCATATTTCCGTCTTCTGATTGTTTCAATTGATAAACTACACTGAAAGGAGAAACGGTGCCTACCTGCGATTTGAGTTCCAAGTCTTTATAAAGCAAAAGGGAGTCGGACTTGACATATTTTTCAGGCTCATTGATCGAAACGGTATCGGCAAACACAGTCAACATCTTATTTTTGCGACCACTGGCAATATCGGTCACCGACTGGCTATTGAGCAATAACTTAGACTTGGGTACCCAGCCATAGTATTCTGCTTTTTTATATTCCAACTTTCCATTTTTCAGAATATCGGGCGTGTATTTAATCAGTTTCAGGTAGTCTTTTTTACTGCCAATCACTAAAAAAGGATCTAAATAGTCCATATCCTTAGCTTTTACCTTTCCTCCTCGCTTATTGAACGATTCATTCTTTTCGCGGTCGGAATAAACTACCCAAGGGTCTTTGTTCAGGTCGCTATAGGGGGCTTTGATATCGCCCACGCAATAGTTTTGGGAATATTTTCGAGGGATTTTCTTTACACGGGTAAAGCGGTGCACGGGGCCACAGGAGGTAATAAGCAGCAAAAAAGCAGCACACAGGGTTATTTGAGTCTTTTTCATTCCAAATCCGTTTGAATCACAATAATCTTACTAATACACTCTTCGAAGGCTTCCATTGTTACCAATACATTTTCGATTTTTACTTTTTTCCGTCCGATTATCTTTAATCCCTGGCAATAAGAGTAAAAATCATTTTTCTTGTTATTGTTAACTACAACCAACGTATTGGAATCACCACATAAATACTTTTTCAGAACATAATTGTAGTTAGTATTGAAGGGTTTTTGATCGACAATGGCTTGCAGCTTTTCTTTGATATCGTTTCCTATGATGGATGAAACATCAGTAGAATCATTATCCGAGTATTGCGGTATGATAGTAATCGTATGCAAAACCGGGTATTTGGTTTCTTCGGTACGCAAAGAAACGGTGTATTGCCCGGGAAGCTCGTAGCGATAAATCGTATTTTTCTCATGAGCATCTACCTTGCCCGACTCTCCGAACTCCCAGCGCCACTCTTGCGAAGGGCCTTCACCGCGAAAAGTAATATATTCGCCTTGTAAAGCACTTGTGGGGGCATTGATGCGAACGATTTCATCTTGATCACTTTTCACTTTAGACCGAACAGTAACAAGGAACTTTTTCTCCAACTCACCATTTACAGTCAAGCGTATTTGATATTTGCCTGATTCAGAGAAGATGTGTGTACCACTTTGCAAAGGTGAACTTTCTCCATTACCAAACTCCCAGAGCCAATGGCGAGCTCCCTGGGTGCTATCGGCAAAAGAAACAGGCATACCCGGCTCTACATCAAAAGGAGATATAACAGCCCGAACTTCTTTAGTATAGACACAAGAGCGTATCCAGAAAGTGATTCCAATACAAAATGCCAGTGTGAGCAGAATCACATATATACGATGATTGAGTAATTTTTGCATAACTACTTTTTTCGGTTTTTAAGTTCATCATTCTTTTTCTGAAGACCGATTTCGCACTCTTCCAGGTTTCTACGAAAGCGGATGATATTTTGCTGTTTACTCCAATACTCTTTGCGGTCGGCAAACCACATATTATAGAAATTAGGAAGCTGATTGAATATTTTGTACCGACCATCATAGTTATGGTCGTCATACAACCGTCGGATGTCATTCAGATAAAATTTAATATCACTCTCTTCGTAACTGGCATTTACACCGGGGTCGAAAGCTTTAATCTTTCGGTAGATGGAATCGACTACTATCAGTTGTTGGCTTTGCAAAGCCTGAAATTCACGGATACGATCCATCTTAGAGATCACAAATTCTTTGCGAGTGCCGGTTTTTCCTTCCGAATAATAGAACAGGAAAAAACAGCAAGCCAGTGTAGCTGTTATAAACAAAACTGATACATAGATAAAACCAATTATTTTTTCCCGTCTATTGCGAGTATTCTTTTTCTCCATATTTACATTTAATTAGTTTACGCTGATTCATCATCTACTTTCTATATTTAGAGACACTCTCAGCCCTTAATTCGTAATTCCTAATTCCTAATTAACACTGATTCCTCCCAGCGTCAACTTCCGTGCCGTCTGCCTGTTTTCTTCTGTACATTTCAACAGGTCGGTTCTCACCATTTCCTCTTCTTGTTTTGCTAAGCGAATAGAATCTTTGATACTTAAAAAATCATTCAGTTCATTTACCAGTTTCCAATAAAGGCGTACGTCTTTTCTATCCATGTCCTCCATCAATGATTGAGTTTCTTGTTTGCGACGAATCACTGCATTCAAGAGTTGAGCATCATTCAGGTTGGTATTAAATAGATTGGCATAGTAATAAAGAGAGTCGATGCTATTGGCTATATCGGCTTGGCGGATATAAATTACATCATACTCTTCGGTTTTTTCTACAATGCGATTGACTTCTATCTGTGAGGTTTGGAGATAACAGAAATAAATACATACACCAACCAGTACACAGATAGCCAGATAGAAGGAGAACCAGCCGTAGCCTTTGTAGATTTCTTTGTTGTTTTTCGCTTTCATATATGTCTTTGTTTTATTTGTAGAAATTATTTTTCTCCAACCATTCTTTGGCAGCAGGATAAGAAAGTAATTCTTTCTTTAAAAAACTGCCCGGAGGAGTGGTAGGAATTAAACCTGTTTCTTTATTTTTTGAGTAACACAATTCTATGTAGTGAGCTATATAAGCAGCAACCTGCAATTTCTCTTCAAGAGAGAATTCAATTGCTGTATGCAGGATATGGCAACCATAATCGTAAAGTAGTTGAAGTAATTGAGTATTATCACAGGTAGAATTGCCGGCGATGTACTGGATTAAGCCTTTTCGAATTTCAAGTTTACCACTGTTTTTGATGGCAAAAAGGTTGGGATATGGAAATTCGGATGTATTTTTTGATGAAAAATAGTTTTTTGATAATTGCTGAAGTACTGCTTTATTTAGTTTGTAATTGATGTCATAACCGAAAGAAATGATGAGCTGTGTAAGAAAAGGTAGATCGTTTTCAATCAGCCAAGTCAGACTATTGTTATTGTTGTGGAAAATGAAATTATTCCAGTGGAGTGTTCTTTCAATTATGCTATCTGTTACTTCTAAGGTAGATAGCGGAAGGATTATGTTTTCCTGTTTGGAGAATAGGATGTCTTCGTAATCTGAAAATGTAAAAAGTAGGAATTGTGGGTAATCAAGCATATTCGCGCATTGATGCACGGTGCTCATATCTATTCGGATTGTTTTTTTGATGCGTTCTCGAAAAGTATGGACATCAGGGAATGAATAGTTCCTTACTCTTAATCCCTCAATATAGAAAGGGATTTGGAAGAGACATTCATTTAAAGTATTTTCATCCATATCAGTTTGTTTTATTTTCATCTTTTTATCATTCACCACGTATTTAGTCCCCTACGCAAAACCATAAATTGTTAAAGTATCGAACAGGTTCATTCTTCGTTTTTTATATACCATATAGGATCGATTTATTTAATAGAAATATAAGTCAGATGCGCAACTATACTTGTAGTTTCTCTATTAATTCCACCAATAATGATGGGAGATTCATGTCCTTTACTGTTGTTGTTTAATATTTTATCACAAGGAACATTCGATTCTATTTTAGTTTTTCTTATGCTTAATAATAAACGTTCAACAGGGATGCATATTTCATTTGTTTCGTGGACTGGAGCAAACATTTGAACAAAAAACACCTTGCAGTATATTGGCTCTTTTATCTCAGAAAGCGCCCCCTTTATATTAAACATAATTCTGTAAGAATATAATTTCCCAATTTGTTTCTCGAAATATACATCACCTGTTATTATGATAATATTTGCACATTTTTTTTCTCTACAATGTATATCTTGATATGTAAAATTAGGCTTATCTGTGGCCACAAAAAACAACATATATTCATGTCCTGGATTGAATAATTCTAAGTTTTTATCAGATAATATTCCTATAGCACCTTCTTTTTTTATATCTATCTCATCATTGACATCAAGTATAGCTTCTGATAGTTTTATATTTGGTGTTTTTTTTAATCCAATATAAAAAGGAATTGAAGTAAATGTATATAAAAACACAAATAGAAAAATAGTAAAAAAGCCAAGCGACAATCTGTACTTTTTCATCAACAGACATAATATTGATATTACAATATTAACAATGAGTATAATCAATATTTTCAAAAACATTACTTCGAATTTTTAATGGATTCTTCTAAAAAATCAGAGGCGGATTTGCCATTTGATATAATCTCAGTAAACATGTGATAAGCATATCCATGGCTTTGTTTAGATTCAAAGCAAATATCTGGTCCTTCTTTAATTTTCCATTGATTCCCTAAATCTGCAATGATATCATCTACATTAATTCCCTCTGCATTTGCAAATATATTAATCCAAAAATCTGCCCCTACTGGAACTGGGCTTCCACTATACAAATCTGCAAAGATTAAGGGTCTTCCTCTAACTGGATCTAATGTTATCAGCATTTTAACTTGATACCCTCTTTTAGTAAGCATTTTGGAGAGATGCGCACCATTCCAACCTCCAAGACTATGACCCACTATATATACGGGAATATTTACATTATCAATCTCTTTTATTACATATTCTTCAATATCACTTTTTGGATATAATTCAGAATATCCCAAATAAACAGTATGACAATCGATTTTTGCACATTTGCCAATTGTGGTATCAAAAACGTTTTTTACATTATCCATTATATTAGTTGGATCTATTACAAAGCTTTCTTTATCTCCTGCCCCTCCGACAAAAAAGACAACAACTTTTTTCTTAACAATTGTATTCTTACTTATTGTCTTTGTTGGTTTATCCAAATATGGCATTACAATAATCTCTTTATCATTCCATTCTTCTTTAATGAAAACTTTAATTTTCTCACCAACCTGCATTTGCAGATATTGTACATCATCTACTTCTACTATCCATTTAATGTAACTTTTATCAATTCCAGATATCGCATTTTTTGTTTCTACTTTATACTCAATCTCTGATTTTATGGTAGTAATAGATTCTCCTATAACAATCCAGTTGGCAACCTGGCATTCACAACTTATCTTAGGAGTATGTATATTAAGGAATGGCATAAATATAATATTTTTTCCATTCCATTCTTCTGGCACATTGAATACGATTTCGTCTCCTTTCATGATTATTCCATCAATGATTAAGCGTTCATCATCGTTAATTCCTACCTTAACCATCCACTTAATATCCTTTTTCACAGAAGGGAGTACTTTCTTTTCTTCAACAGAATATTGATTAACCTTCAATTTTATCTTTTGCCCAACTGCAACTTCCGATGAATCCGTACCAACTCGTCCAACACCTCTTATCCGAACATTTGTATTACATTTATTTTCCACATAAAAAACAGTACTTTGCAGAATGGACTTAAAATCATTAATATAAGCATAGAACTTAATATACTTTCCCACTTCCGATTTCTTAAATGTATAAGTTATCATCGTTTTTTTCGATATTTCAATCGGAAATCCATCATCTTTGAGCGCAAACAATAATCGCAATGGATTCTTTTGAGCGTCCTCCATTTCGATAACTTGTTTGTTCCATGTTATCAATTTATCAGAACTATTGAAAAGCTTTACTCCTTCTATGTTCGCAAAAATTGCCTGCCAAGTATTGGGAGAGACGATGTATATATATTTATTGGTTGTCATTTTAAAATATTAATCTTTTAATAAATCAATAAGTTCTTTATTACCTAAAGAAAGTGCAATTTCATAAGCATTCATTTCTTCTTCTGAATCATCATAACATGTCGCTAATTCTCGTTTATTTTTATCAACCCCACGATCCAATAAATATTTGACCATTTTTGTATTATTCTGGCGTACAGCTGTGGTTAAAACAGTATTCCCATAACAGCTATTTCCCTCTAAAGCAGTATCTTTAAAATCTAACAGATCTAATATTTCATAATCATTAAGATAAACAGAAGCTATAAAAAAATTTAATCGATTTTCCCAGTCTGGTTCTATTTTTTTAAAATTTATTCCATATAATATAATTAATCTATAATCAATATGATAGTTATGACTAAATCCACTATCTATGTATTTAGTATCCCAATCGCTGATATCTATTTTTTCTTTTTTGCAAATATGAGATAATAGCAGATTAAGACTGTCAGTTTTTTCATTTCCTAAATACTCCAATATTAAAACAAAATTATCCTTTTCGATTGTTTGATATAATTTATTTGTTTGTTTACTTTCTGTTTGAGTCTTACAGCTAATAAAACAACAAACCAACATTGTCAAAAATATTAATTTACTCTTCTTTCTCATACTTACAAATCTCTTTAATATATTCCTTATCAATCCAACCTTCATTAGTATGCCCTCGTGGTATTATCTTATATTGAGTTGTGCTTTCTTCCAATATAGTTACAACCTCTTGGATTCTAGGTTCACTTAGATTTGTTTTACTTTTTTCTGGAATCGTAGTATGTTTTACTACCCATTTCTTATCGGACGCAGTATTTCCATTTGAAAAATTGAGAAGATATGCACCTTTTATTGTCCCTAGCCAAATACGTTCAGTTCTTTCTCTTTTTTCTTTTTCGTCTGCTTTATATGTACAGTCTTTAATATCTTTATATTTACCAGAATCTGACGTTGTTATTAAGTTACCATTTATAAAGGCTGTTCCTTTTAATGTGGATTCTGTTTTACAGTAAAATTCATTTTTTTGATAATTAGTCTTATTAAACTCTCTACAATCTATATGCACCCATGATGTTGCAGTAAATTCATTCGTTTTCACCGTTTCCTCTATTTTTTTTCCAGGATTGGATTTATCGTCTTTTGTTACTGTTTTTTCTGTATAATACGAAGCTAAACTGGGCTCCATACAAAATTTATTATTCCCTGATGGCGTCCACCGAATACGAGCTCCACAATATATTGAGAATAATTCTCTTACTTTGTCTGCCCTACTTATATATGTTCCGGATGATCCTGAAAAGTGCATATCCACAGCATTACCCATGTGATTTGTAGTATTTCTTCCTTCTCTTATGTTGTCTGCAATACATCGATATACAGAACTAAACTTTTCAAGTTTAATCCCATCTGTTGTCTCCACTTTATCTAAATAAAATTTCATCGCTGAAAGTGTCCAAAGCAAAGATCTGTGAATGCCCGGTTTTTCCGGACCATTTTTATTAAGACTAGCTAAGGATGCTCTATCTTCTCCAAAACCCTCTGTACATTTATGGTCTTTACCTTTTTCTTTTTTTGTTGTTAAGCAAGGACATTTTACATTAAAATTAGCTTCTGTTTCAAACGCTATATAATAAGTTTCGCAAAACTCATCTAATTTTTCGAGAAAATGTTTGCAAACAAGGCCAGTCTGTGGAATCTTCATGTAATCTCTTTGAAATTGTTTCACAGCATTTTCTGTCTTTTTTGTAAACTTTTTCTCAGGAAGAGGGTTGCCGTTTTCTCCAAAACCAGCTAAACGTATATTTAATTCTTTTATTAGATCGCTATCTGCTGAATTGCTACTAATACAATTAGCACAACATTCAACTACAATTGTATTTCCAATAAACAATTCTGTCTTATCTGATTTAACATTAATTATTAATATTTTTCCATAGAAATTTTCATCAATTGAAATGGAGTTTTCTCCTTCATCTTCTGTGAACAGTTCATTATTTACTATTTCTATAGTTAAGGTTTTTATTATTTCTGCATCTACTTTATCTTCTTTTATTTCTATTGTTAACTTATCTCCATCACTAAAACCTTCTGTTTTTATTTCTATATAAGAAACTTTATCTTTGTACTCCAATATTTTCTTATCTTCTTTCTCCTTATTCTTCCATTTCGCATATAAGATTTTTGGGGTAGCCACAGTTGCAGGTGTGCCAATAGACAAAGAAGCAACTTCGACTTGTTGTTCACAAGGAAATATAACTTTTTTTTCATCTGCATCCGAATTATTTTCTTCACTCCAATTATTTGTTTCCGAATTTTTATTCTTTCCCTCAATATCAGAATTTGTTTCCTGAACTTTTGATACTAAAGTAGCTGAACTTTCAGATTGAGTAGTATCTTGCTCTTGCTGAGAAGAATTATTCTCTGATAATGAAACGATTTTGTCTTTAACCGCTTTTATTGATTTAGCAATAGCTACGATTTGCATATTTGTTATTACCCACATAAGTCATAGAGTTTGATGTTTAATTTCCAATTTCCGTTCTGATGATATGTAAAAAAAACGTCTTTCATTTATTCTTTTATCATCCGTTATTATATAATTAATAACTTTAAAAAAATCAATTGATTGCTCTGCCGTTAAATTCGGAAAAACTACATTCACAACATACGGATCATAAAACCGAAAATAGATATAACTTTTATCCTCTTTTCTCATTCGCAAAAAACGCCTTAAATGCTTACGCAATTCATCAATATCGAGCGAAGATGACAACCAAGTCACTCTTCGTTCAATCGGATCTTTTTCTTTTATTGTCTGCACCAGTTTCTCATTAGTGGATATATCAACAAGGTAAGGAGCTACACTCCATAACTCTTCACCTGTTGAGCCTCTGAATAATGATCTGTATTGAATAGTGGGGTCGAGAAGCAAAATGTCAATATCTGTACCCCATAGAGCGGCATCAATAAGTACATAGTTAGGAGATAAGCCCTTACTTAGGAAAGTTTCGCTTTCTGCATTTCGTTTTTGCACGAGTTCTTCTTGACGCAGGGCATCTATGTCTTTTTTAACTTCGGGGAGTATCCATGTATTCATATCGCTATTTTTTATTTGCAGTGTATTTTTATCAACATTATACCAATTACTTCAATACTCTAATATTGGTAAACCAAAAATGACTATCTTTAAAGAAAAACCAAACAATTATATTGTCAAATTGATAATTGATGGATTCTATTTTGATGGATTTAGAATTCATTTTTTTAGCATAAGAAAACTCTTTTACATGTTTGTTTGGCTTCCCAAATTTATCAACAAATTCGTTCAATCGTGATTGAGAAGTTATTCCATTATAAAATTGAATTTTCTGATAATTTTCAAAAATAACTTCTTCCAAAACATACTCTATAGGAGGATCACCCTCCAACCATTGACTAGAAAAACGAAACAATAGTCCTGTACTGTCATTTTTGAAGGTAATATTAGAATGCCAACATGACCCAGTGTCTCTATCAGCATGAGCATCATTTTGTTCCTTTTTTAATATGCCTAAATTTTTATTCTCTTTAAAAAAAGAAAAATCTTTTAAGTTGGAATGTCCTAACTTTAGTTCGCTAATATTCCATTCTTGATTTATAAAAATAGTATCGCACATTTCTTTTAAATCAATATTAACTTTCATATTGTCAGCATTATTCTTTTTTGCACAACCAATAAGAAAATAGAACAAAAAGCATTGTAGCATAATTTTTAAATATATATTCATTTAAGTCAATAATTAGAAATTAAGCTTCGATCGTTTCTCATAATATCCCACTGCCATTTAAAGAAAGAATACATTTTTCCTTTATGTATATTATCTCCAGAAGAAGTTCCTCTTGGTCCCATTTTCCATGTATAATCCATGTAATTATCTGTATAGCCGTGATGAAATTTATATGGAGAAAGATTAGAAAATGGATGTAATAGAGAAAGAGTGTGTCCACATTCATGAATAAAAGTTTGTCCATTTATTAAAGCACTTCCAAAAACAACATAAGCATTCCCCCATTGTATAGGAGTCGCAGACAGGTTTGCATCTGCGATACCTGAAGTGTTTCCTGCTGATATTTTTGTAAAAAAAAGATATGTTCTTTTGTTTGAGTTCCCATTGATTCCTCCTTGAGGTGCATGAAAACCATAATTATTATAGAGCGTTATGATATCTTTAAGGAAGTTATCAGCTTGCGAAGCTCTTATTTGTGATTGAGGATTAATATAGTTTCTTTTAAATATATTGACATCACTATTAAGTGGCAATTTGCTTATGTCAAATTTAGTATCCACTTTAACCTCTGTTCGTATTAAGGCTTGATTAAATGATTGATTTTTAAACATATACTGATAATCATCTTTTAATTGAGCAGGTGCATTATCTGTGATAACATTGACAACAACAATTTCTGCTTTAGGTATAATATTATTCTTATATACCATTAATTTTCCAATTTCTCTTTTCTGGGTACCCAATTGAGCAAAAACCTTTATCTCTGTATGATTATTCAATGTTCCTCCCACGCACTTTATATTAATAACCTTTTCTTTTAAATAAGAAACAATTATTGTTGATCCTAGTGTCTTTGTTTTAGGATATATTGCTGTAAAATCTGACAGTTTAATTTTCGATGGTGTTATTTTTAAATATTGAGAGTTTCCAGACTCAAAAACAATTTCCGTACTACTTCGGTCAAGGGAAAGATCATCAATTTCTTCTACTTCTATATCCAGATTTATTCCATCTTTATGCATAGTAGACCCATGCGTAAATTGGGCATTCGTAGTATAAGGGAATATGGTTAGCCAAGCAGGATAATAATCTACATTATATGGGGTTATTGGGTTAACAACATCTTGTCCGTATGCAGAGGGTAATAGTAAATGATCTTTGCAAAGTGGAGTAGGAGCATTGATTACTGTTCCATTTGTATCATGTGTTACAATTTGTAAAGGATGAATGTAATCATCTCTTAACCAATCAAAGCCATACTTCCCATTGTAATCATTTGGGCGCCTAAAATGAACTATAAATTTTTTTAATGGAATGCTTATACTATTACTGACTTGTCCAACAACTCTGCTATTTTTTCCTGGTTTTGAGGTGGCTGTAAGGGCTGTTTTTTTCATATAACTTTATTCGTATTTGAATTTAAAATTATCTATATAGGCTGTATTATCATCTTCAACCAGTAAATTTTCAAATATTAATTGAGAATTTCCATTGTCAAATTTTCGACCTTCCTCTGCATCAATAACAATATCTATCATTTCACCTGCTCCACCTTCTTCCACATCCACGCAAAGTGTTACCTCTTTTCCCTCTTCCAATTCAGATAAAGTTCTTGGTTCCCCTTGTTCATCCATCCAATATATCTTCAATATCTTCGGTTTCTCTTCTCTTTTTCTCTTCTCACACTCCTCACAAAACGGCACCGCCTCCAATGCTGCCTTTCTCAGCGCATCTATCTGTGGCGAACTTGGATTTACCACCACCTTATTTGACTTCATCTGCCCCGAATTCTGAAAACTAATCATCCCTCCACAAGCACATTGAATCTTTGATGTATTTAACAATGGATTCCCTCCCGGCATCTCCACCGAAGCCACAAATCCCGTCCACATAATAGGAGCAGGTACACAAGGTGGACTGAATGGCTTCAATTTGCAAGTGCCAAAAGGCATGATATTCGTATTCGGTATTTTATCCGAAGTGGTAGCCACAGCGTTACCTTGTATAAATGATAAAGTATTACTGGTCACTTGTAATACACTGGGTGCTGCACCTCCTGTGCACACCAGTATGGCTCCTTTGGTTGCATACTCACTCATAACGATCTTTCTTATTGATTCTGCTTAATGGTACCTGCTTTCATATCTATCTTACTACCTCCGTTCATCTCAATCTTCGACGAAGCTTTCACAGCAATACTCTCGCCTTGTTGTGTAAATTTGCCCGAACTTTCTTCCGCAATGCTTGCTCCTATAACTTCAATCTTATCGCCACTTTCGGCATGAAGCAGATTTTGAGCAACAACATTAATACTATCACTAGCTTCAACCTGGATTGTTTCAGCCTTCATGACTATCTGCTTAGTTTCCATCTGAATAAGTTCGGGGGCTAAAAGATAGATATCCTGACTGGACGCAATTTTTATTGTACCTTTTTCTTTCTCTACACTAATTGAAATAGTATTTTCATCGTTATGTTGCAGAATTACAGTGTATTTCTCCTCATCTTCCGAATCTGTAAATTCTAACTTACTTCCACTGCGAGTAGTAATACTTTTACGATAGTTATTATCTCCTCCTCCTTCTGTATTTTTTCCATGAAACATACTCCCCATCACATAGGGTCGGTTAGGATCGCCAAACTCGAAGCCTACCATCACCTGATCTCCTTCTTCGGGAATGAATACCATTCCCCGGTTCTTTTCTACAACACCTACTTTCTTAGTACCATAGCCTACAATTCCTCCGGCATCGGGGCTCATCACACGTAGCCAAACATCACCAACTCTATCTTGTGCAAAAGGAAACTCTACCTGCACCCGACCTAATTTCTCCGGGTCATTGTTTTTGATGACTGTTGCCAAAATAGAACTGGCTACAGGCATTCTCAGTTCAGGAGTTGGAACAAACTGCAAATCAGCCGGAATGGCTTCAAACTCACAACTATAACGATGATTCTCGTCAATACGATGGGTGACCTTAACCACTCTATATGTACCTAACTCTGACGTACCCATGCCCTGAGGTATTAATATGGTAAGTAATCTTCCGATACGTGGGTCGCATGTTTTAGAAATACCTCTTACATATACACTGCGAGAGGCTGTTGCCGTTTTCCGTCGCTCCACCATATCATCCAGTGCACCTTTATCTTCTACGGCAAAAGAGGCCGGCAGTAGAGTAGGTCTATTAGTTACCAGCTCTGCTGCTTTTTGAGCAGCCACATCTAAGTATTCGTTTGAGTTCTCAATTTTATCTGGCGATGTCTGTCGAAGAATTTCATTTTTAGCAGGTAGATATTGATAATTAGTAAATGTATTAGCCAGCAATCGCGAACCAAATTGAAGTGTCACTATTTCTCTGTCGTACATTACTTCAAATGGTGCCCAATCTTTATGAGTACCAAACACAAGATCTCGCCCGGTGTAGTATAATGTTTCGCCCGATATAGCCGATAATCGTTGCAAGAACTCCCAATCGCTTTCATAATACTGCATCAGGAAATTTAAAGATACATTATATCTTGGAGCATTTACAATTGATAAAATATCTTCTTGTACACCTTTAGTAACTTCTTCTACTACATCTTGCAAAGACATTTTTCCGAAAATATCCAATCGTTGGCCTCTTTCCAGCAAATTGGTTGGACTGCAACCTTCCAGTACCAGATAACCAGACTTTCCTTCCCGAGCTTCGGTATATACATTGTCTATCACACCTCTAAACTCATATACCCATGCGCTATCGTCGCCTTGCTGCAAATCAATATCAAGTGTTTGTCCCATCAAGGCTATCTGGTTTGATAAATCACCGAATAACGATTGATTGGCCACATCATAATCTAATACTACTTTAAATCGATGGTGTTGACCAAACTCCTGATTCAGTTCCAAGGAAACAACATTGCTCATTTTGTCTCCTTCAATATACACAAATGCATTAGTAATGTGTCTTTCATCTAATAAATTCGATGTTGCCATATCTTTTTTGTTTTTTATAAGTTTCTAAGGTTATAAAGCTGTGTTAATACCTAAATAGGCTGTATGATCTCTGCCCGATAAACGGAATTTCGTTTCAGATTCATTTATGTGATAACGAACCTGCACATTCCGGTCAAATGGTATCATCAGGCTAATTAATTCTTTTAATATTAAATCATCGCTCCGGTTTGACTCAAAACGTTTCATCTTTTCAAGATTTACCGGACCAAGATGAATTAGTATATCAGGACTTGCATATTCTGCTGTATCGCCCAATACAGATGTAACCCCCAATCGCCAGTCTCCCAATTTCACTCTGTCTTCGGGACCTAATTGTCGTTTCGATTTGCCACCTTCTTTAATATGTACCCATAAATGCTCAATCCTCTTTCCCAAAACGCTTCCACAAACGTTCAGCCTTTTTAGAATCTATCAATTCATCCAAAATATAAATACGGTAACGTAGCTTTAGCTCAGATTCCGGTCTTAAAGTATAAGCCTGCTTTTTAGTAGGAGAAAAATTCCACATCATATCTCCCTTTCCCGAATTGGCTTTTTCGTCCCAAATACGAAGAGGTTCGGGATGATTCAAATTAGAAGGATGCGAAAGAATAAGTATACAGGCATTACTATGATCTCCTTTTCCTTGATAAAAAGCCCAGCGGGCATCGGTATTATCTGCATCTTTTTGGGTAAAACCTTCGGAGGTCTTAAAATCGGCACGACCGGGTGTCCAGTCTTCACGGGTACGAATCACCAATCCCCCATACCTATAACATTCCAAGGTGATGGGTTTCTCTGTAGCACACTTTAAAGTAGTTATATAATCCAGGTAATAGCCGGGAATAGAGGAGTTACCAATCTCAATTTTCAGATTTTCAATCATAGCGATTTGCTCGTTTTGCGAATCCGGATAAGCAACATGGTCTAATATAGCGCTAAATCCTTGAGTAGAACGATCGGTAAACTCTCTAAAACGTACCGTACCTTGTTTTTTCGCCACATTCCAAAAATCTATTTCTTTTCCATCAAAAGTAGTTTTAGTCCATGCATACCAAAGTCCGTAGTGATGATAATGATCGGAAGGCGAAAGGTTGGTAAGCGTTTCTCCATTCAAGCTCTTTATAGGATGAAAAAAGCCACTGCGTTTATACACCGAATCAATGCTGGTAGGAGGATACGTCATTCCATAGTTATAGGTAAACAAACGTTTTCCATCTCGTTCAAATTTCAAAGAATGACCATTGTCTATCAAAATATCTGAGCTGGTAGTAAGTTCGCAACTCACTAAAAATAAAGCGATGAAAAATAAGATATATGTTTTCATTATCAATATGTTATCTGTAAAGGATATCTGCACGTTGGCATAAAAATACAAATATATGGGATAAATTCATAAATAGAAACCACTTAAATAGTGTATTTTTGCATTATAACCAACAATGTAACACCATGAATTTTCGTCGTATACCTTTTATATTGACTCTCTTATTTTTCGCAATTATCTTAAAAGCCGCAGAGGCAGATGAGCTACAAAAGATCCGGGAAAATTATATCCGATCTTTAATTAGCTTCAATAAAGAACCGGCCAACCTTGTAAGACTTCTGACTGCCCTCCCACCGGAAACAGAGATTTCCGATCAGGCGGTAACCGAACTACACCAACGTTATCCGTTTAACGTAGAAAAGATAACAAGCTACATGAAGGAAATGCGCCCCAACGGATCATGGTCTGATATTAATTACGAAGATAAAAAGCGTTCCGGCTGGGAACCTAAAATACATGCCGAACGCATCTTGGAGATGACAAAGCTCTACCGTTCCAAACAAACCGACTACTATCAATCTCCCTGGGTAGAAGAAACAATACACAAAGCGCTGAACTTTTGGTTTATTACCAAGCCGATGTGTTTGAACTGGTGGCAAAATCAAATTGGTATTCCCAAGACATTAGGTGGGGCTTTCCTTCTATTTGAAGATAAACTGAACCCGGAAGAAAAAGAAGGTGCGATAGCCGTTATGTCACACGCCCGATTTGGTATGACAGGACAAAACAAAGTGTGGCTGGCAGGCAATGTCATGATACGTGCCCTCTTACAAAACAATTTTGAATTGGTTCGGGAAGCACGAGATATCATTGCCTCTGAAATTGTTACCGGACAAACAGAAGGTATTAAAGAGGATTGGAGTTTCCACCAACATGGCCCTCAACAACAATTTGGGAATTATGGAATGTCATTTATTTCGGGAATGAGCTTCTTCTCCGGTGTATTTAGTGGCACTTCTCTTGCATTCAGCAACGATCAACTCAATATTCTTTGCTCGCTATTGGAAAAAGGATATCGTTGGATTTTATGGAATGGGTATATGGATATTAGTTCCTTAGGACGACAGCTATTCCATAATGCGCAGATTCATAAAGGTTTCAGTGTAGCCTTTGCCGCCGCCGGGTTGGCAAACAGTGGATTTCCCGAAGCAAAAACAATCTCGCAGGAAATAGAAAATGATAATTATCATTCCCCCACCTCCGGCAATCCGTTTACAGGGCATAAGTATTTCCCGAACTCCTTGTATAGCACTCATCGGACACCTAAATGGATGACTTCCCTGAAAATGTCTTCCAAACAGGTTATCGGCACGGAACTGGTAAATGAAGATAATCTGAAAGGCTACTACATGGGTGATGGTGCCACCTATTTTTATATACGAGGAGATGAATACCTGAATGATTTCCCCTTCTGGGATTGGCGAAAAGTGCCGGGAGTGACAGCCTACGAAAACACGGAAGCAATTCCCCGTAAAAGCAGAACTCAAAACCGAAACAATACAGATTTCGTAGGAGGAGTTACAGATGGTAAATATGGACTTGCCGTAATGGACCTCGATCTCGACGGACTTCGCGCCCGGAAAACATGGATATTTACAGATAAATTTGTGCTTTGCCTGGGCCGGGGTATTCAATCAGATAGCACGCTCACAGTAACTACCGCCATAGATCAACGCGGAAAACAAGGAGCGCTTTCTGTGCTGAACGGCAAACAATGGGAAGCTATAAACGGAAACAAAACCTTTACATCCGCTCAATCTCGTTTCTTTCACGATAATACCGGATACATTGTGCTTGGGAAAAGCAAAGCAGTGGCAACATCCGAAAACCGTTCCGGACAATGGCATGACTTTATGCAAATGTATCGCCCCAAGCTTGAGGAAAAAGAAATGATTATGCTACACTTAGATCATGGCGCAAGTCCTAAGAAAGCAACCTATCAATACCTTGTGTTACCGGGAGCCAGTCAAGAAGAAACTGCCGGGTTTGATGTCTCTTCCATTCAGTTTATGAAAGATGATAAAACTGCGTTAATAGTTTCCGTTCCGGCCATAGACAGTTATTTTATAGTAGCCTATAAACCTTTTAAATTCAACTATAAAAAAGGACACACTTTTAAAGCCGACGCAGCAGGCATTTACTTAATAACAGGAAACAGATTGCATCTACCTGTTCTTTTTGCTTAAGTACTTTGTTTCATTCCCTAAGTAGCATACTTCTTATGCCACTACCTATAAGTTATTTCCCTTATCACCGCCATGATAAATTATTATCATCAGCATGATATGAATTTATCACGAGCATGATAAATATTTATCATGTACGTGATAAAGAAACTAACAGGTATATTATACACAAGAAACCAGCCTACTTTACGAATAGAACCAGCTACCTTTACAGATAGTATAAGCCGCTATAGTTGAACCAAATTTATGGAGTATGAATAATGCAGATCTAAAAACGGTTTCTAAGTAAACACGACTCCGGTAAACTAAAAATCTGTTCCATCATCTGCCACTTCTCGGCTGATGAAGCCGATGGATCTGCTTCCTGAAAAATAGACATATATTCTTCCCATTTCTCTTGAATAGGCATTTTTGCCAATTTGGCAAAGGCACTATCCCACTCAAAATCCAATGGAGTTTCTACCACCATAAACAGGCGTGTGCCAATCAGGAATATTTCCATATTAAGAATGCCGATGCTACGGATTCCTTCGCCTACCTCCGGCCAAAAATGCTCTTTACTATGACGTTTTTTATATTCTGCTATCAGATCGGGGTCGTTCTTTAAATCTAATGTTTGGTAGTAACGTTTTGTGGGGACGTTGTATATTACACTTGGGTATCCTTTTTCTTTTTGATTCATGAGGTTTTCTTATTAATGAATGATGGATAAATACAAAGAAACGTATTTATTTTGAAGATGCTTGATACTATAGACATATTTATATAATACTATTTCGACTAAGTGTCTTCTAAAAAAACACATTAATCAGGCAACCACTATCAATTTATCACAAAACACGCATCCAAAACAGCTTTTAAAGCAATTAGCACTTCCATAAAATCAAATATTCACCACTCAACTAAACAAAAAGTAAGATACTACCCTATTTTATTTCATTTTTTTGTTTATCTTTACCCACTGAAAAACAACCTATTTTATTGTTTGTACAAATTATCGACTTATAAGTTAGTTGTACTAAAGTAAATAAGCTGAATAATTCTGCAACAATAAAAGTTAACCAATAAAGACTTATACTTTAAATGAGCCAACATCTAACTGACTCCACATCTGTGGTTAACAAAACTGCCAGACAGTTTACACGTGTGCTTGAGATCATTGAAAAATATGATCACGACAAGCAAAGACTCATCACTATTCTTCAGGAAGTACAGGAAGAATACCGCTATTTGCCACAACAAGTGCTTACTTACATTGCCACTGCGCTCGACATGCCGGTAGCCGAAGTATTTGGCGTTGCTACTTTCTATGCTCACTTTTCTTTGGAAGCCAAAGGGAAGTATGTAATTAAGGTGTGTGATGGAACAGCCTGTCATGTAAAAGGCTCGTCCAGACTCATTGATACGGTTTGCAGTAAGCTCAAACTTTCTAAAGAAAAACATACCACTGATGATATGCTTTTTACATTAGAAGCTGTTAGCTGCCTGGGAGCCTGTGGTTTAGCTCCTGTAATGGTTATTAACGAACAGGTATATGGCGAAGTCAGTGCCAAAAGATGTGAAGAAATCATCGATCAAATTATACAGAACGAAAATAAATAAGTGCAGCTATATCTCATTTAAATCTCTAAAAAACGTAACAAAATTATGGATACAATTAATCTGAATCAGATACAGGAATCGTACAATAAGGCTGCCTCTCATGTAAAAAAACGTATTATTATTTGTGCAGGAACAGGCTGCATCGCTAATGGATCATTGAAAGTATATGATGCCTTCGAAAAAGCGCTGAAAGATGCCGGACTTCCACAATTCTTCGACCTTGAACTAAATCGACACGACGACAACGAACACACGTATCAACTCACTGGAAGTGGTTGCCAGGGTTTCTGCGGACAGGGACCTCTGGTAAACATACTTCCGGATGAGATTATGTACACTAAAGTAAAACCGGAGGATGTGCCCCGTATTCTTGCGGAAACCATTCTCAAAGACCTTATTATTGATGAACTGCTGTACGTAAACCCGGCAGACGGAAAAAAGAGCCGCGGACAAACCGAAATTCCTTTCTATAAAAGGCAAACCCGCCTTGTATTGGGCGAATGTTCTCATTTAGACCCGGGCAATATCAGGGAATACATTGCCCACGGTGGGTATTTCGCTGCGGAAAAAGCATTCACTCAAATGACACCGGAAGAGGTTTGTAACACCATTCTTGAGTCCGGACTACGCGGACGAGGGGGCGGCGGTTTCCCCACCGGTAGAAAATGGCTTTTCACCTTACAGGAAGCAGGCCCAAAGAAATATGTGATCTGTAATGGAGATGAAGGCGACCCGGGTGCTTTCATGGACAGAAGTCTGATGGAAGGAAACCCACACCGCGTACTGGAAGGCATGATGATTGCTGCCCGCGGAATTGGAGCAGACGAGGCTCATGTGTACGTGCGCCTGGAATATCCTCTGGCTATTCGACGCATGCAAAAAGCCATCAAAGATGCCATGCAGGCGGGTGTATTGGGCGAAAACATTTTCGGAAGCGGACACCGTATGTATATCCATATTATGGAAGGTGCAGGTGCTTTTGTTTGCGGTGAGGAAACTGCTCTGATAGCTTCTATCGAAGGTAAACGAGGAATGCCCAAGCCTAAACCACCCTTTCCGGCTCAAAAAGGTTTGTTTGGCAAACCAACTGTTATTAATAATGTAGAAACCTTGGCGGCTGTTCCATTGATTATTCGCAATGGTGCTTCCTGGTTTAATCAATATGGTACGGAAAAATCAAAAGGAACTAAAACATTTGCTCTAACCGGACACGTAGCTAATACAGGTTTGATAGAGGTTCCTTTCGGAACTACCCTTCGGGAGATTGTTTATAACATCGGTGGTGGTGTAACAAACGACGAGGGTAAAGTTACCGATGAAGGTTTTAAAGCCGTTCAAATAGGTGGCCCCTCCGGCGGCTGTCTTACAGAAGATCACCTGGATATTGAAATCGACTACGATAATCTGATAAAGAATGGGGCTATGGTAGGCTCCGGAGGAATGGTGGTGATGAACAAACAATCGTGCATGGTGCAGATTGCTCGTTTCTTTATGAACTTTACGCAAAATGAAAGCTGCGGAAAATGCGTTCCATGCCGGGAAGGTACCAAACAGATGCTGGCTCTTTTAGATGAAATTATAGATGGTACAGCTACCGAAGATAGTTTCGAACTTCTTCAGGAAGTGGCTCAGGTAGTTAAGAAGGCTTCGCTCTGCGGATTAGGGAAAACGGCTCCAAGCCCGGTTATCTCTACTATCAATCGCTTCCGTGATGAATATCTGGAACACATTACAGGTAAACGATGCGCAACCAATAATTGCAAAGCATTGGCCGATATCTCTATTGATCCCGACAAGTGCACCGGTTGTACAGCCTGCGCACGCAAGTGTCCTGTTGGTGCTATCAGCGGAGAAAAGAAGCAGTTGCATGTAATCAATCCCGAAGTGTGTACTAAATGCGGTGTTTGCGCTACTACTTGTAAGTTTGGTGCAGTGATAGGATTTTAAAAGAACCTTCAATCTAAAACAATCATGGAAAATAAAGGATTTATTAATATAGACGGAATAAACGTTCCGATAGAAAACGAAAAAAACATATTGGAAGTTATCCGCAAAACGGATATCGAACTGCCCACTTTTTGTTACCACTCTCATTTAAGTACGTATGGTGCTTGTCGCCTTTGTGTGTGCGATATTGAGGGGATGGGCATACAAGCCACTTGTACCATTGCCCCCAAAGCCGGCATGACTGTGCGCACCAACACGGAAGAAGTGCGTAAAATACGAAAAATTAATTTGGAACTTCTGCTGGCCAATCACGATATTAGTTGCCCCAGTTGCTCGCGTTCCAACAATTGCAAATTACAATATTTGACCCGTCGGTTAGGGGTTGATAAAGTTCGCTTTAAAAAGATAGATAAAAAATTACCTGTCGACAACAAATCGAGAAGCATTGTTCACGATCCGAACAAATGTATTTTATGCGGCGATTGTGTAAGGGTCTGTAAAGAAATACAATCTGTAGGTGCTATTGATTTTATTAACCGGGGTTCCAAAACACGTGTGGCACCTGCCTATTTAAAGAGTCTGGCAGATGTAGAGTGCGTGTATTGCGGTCAGTGTGTTTCTGTTTGCCCGGTGGGAGCCCTTATTCCACGTCAGGAAACAGAAGAGGTTTGGGAAGCCATTCACGATCCGAATAAATATGTGATTGCTCAACTGGCTCCTGCCATCCGGGTTGCCTTAGGAGAAAGTGAAGCTTCCGGCTCCGATGATAGCGCTGTTAATACCGGACAAATTGTGGCTGCCTTAAAACGTTTGGGTTTCAATCAGGTATATGATACCTCATTTACTGCCGACCTAACCGTATTGGAAGAAGCTACGGAATTTATCGGAAGAAAAGTAAAGGGAGAAAAGTTGCCGCTGTTTACTTCTTGTTGCCCAAGCTGGGTGAAATTCACAGAGCAGTATTATCCCGAGTTATTAACAAACCTTTCTACCTGCAAATCTCCGCAACAGATGTTCGGAAGCATTGCCCGCGAAATATTACCGGAGCTATTAGGCATTAAACCCGAACAATTGGTAGTGGTTTCTGTAATGCCATGTACAGCCAAGAAATTCGAAGCCAAACGCGAAGAATTTATTCATGATGGCATAGCCGAAGTAGATCATGTTCTAACCACAGAAGGATTAGGAAGAATGATTCACGAAACAGGTATCCAACTCAAGAAACTTCAACCGGAATCATTCGATATGCCTTTAGGCTTTAAAACCGGTGCCGGTGTTATCTTTGGAAATACAGGAGGTGTGAGCGAAGCCGTACTGCGCTATGCATACGAAAAACTTACAGGCGAACGCCTCACCAACTGCGATTTTAAACAAGTACGCGGCATGGACGGCATACGCACCGTTGAACTAACATTGGGTGACATACACCTAAAACTCGGCGTAGCGCATGGATTAGCCAATGCCCGCAAACTTTGCGAAGAAGTTAAAGCCGGAAAATCCGATTATGATTTAATAGAGGTAATGTCTTGTCCGGGTGGTTGTATTGCAGGAGGTGGACAGCCGGTGAGCTTTGATCCGGATTTCCGTGAAAAGCGAGCCAAGCTATTATACAATGAAGATAAAGCTTTGCAGTTGCATAAATCTCAGGATAACCCATACATCAAGGAGTTGTATAGTAACTTCCTGGGCGAAATTGGAGGACATAAATCTCATGAGTTACTACACACACATTACCACAGTCGTAAGCGCATTGTGAATGAGCAAATCAGTATTCGTAATATTGAAAAGCCCAAAATAACAGTAGCTGTATGTGTGGGTAACAACTGCTTTATGAAAGGATCGCAAGAGTTACTCAAAAAGGTGCTCAAGCATGTGGTTGAAAACAAACTGGAGGATATTGTCGGCTTCGAAGGACAAGAAGAAATGGTGAATCTAAAAGCTACTTTCTGCTTCGAACGATGTGATCGGGGACCCGTGGTAAAGGTAAACAACAAGATTATCGAACATGCTACATACGAGGTGATTATTGAGGAAATTTATAAGGAGATAGATCGATTATAAAAACATTGACCTGCATAACCGCCAGCTACTCGGCCATACAGATCAATGGAAAATAGGTTTTTTGTAAATCTTCGAAGTACTTATTCAGAGAGAGGCAAATAAGTGCTTCAGGTAACAAACATGTAAAGAACCAGTGAAAAATTAACAAGGGTTTGTTGTTGAACACAAAGGTAAAAAAGCATTTCTTATCTCCACTATCCATCAGAGATATGAAAAACTAATTCCGAAATACAGAACAATATTTGTCGGTATTCGGCTGTATTCAATAAAAGAACTAAGAAACAGTTTCTAAGAAATAAGCCCCCCTACTACAAAGTTAGCGATAGACAGCAATACACAGTAGATGAGCACCAATTGAGCAACTCGTTCCGGAAGGAATTGAATCTGATTGAGTGTTGCTTCATCTACTTTATTGATCTGTTTTATCTGCCCTATCACCATCGGGAGGGTTAAAAAGGCTATCAAACAACAGGGAGACAACAAACCGAAAAGCACCATCCCCAATAAAAGTAAATAAGCACCCAAAGTAAGAAAGATAAAATATTTTTTAGACATCTCTACTCCCAGCTTCATTGCCTGAGTCTTGATGTCGGCTTTACTATCATTTAATATATCCCGCGTATTATTGGCATGCAATATGGCTACAATTAATAAGCCGGCAGAAGAACTGACCACTAATGCCTGCCACATTAGCTCTCCGGTCATTACATAAGCAATACCCAGACTTATTAGCCATCCGTAAATCAGGAAAATAACTAAATCGCCCAATGCCACGTATTTCATGTGATTATAAAAATAGGTGCCCAAGAAACCTAAACCACCTATCCAAAGCAAATGCCAGCCGGAAGAAATAAGAAGGCACACGCCAATCAGAGAGCCAACCAACAAGGAGAGTAATCCGTAGATAAATATACTACGAGGTGTAAAAACACCATCTACCAGAATACGACTGGAAAGTGTATCCTTGCGATCGACTTTATACACATAATCAAAATAATCATTGAGAAGATTTCCTCCTACCTGAAAGATTACGGCTCCAAGCATTGCCCAAATGCCATTCCACCAATAAATTGGTGTATTCAACTCTTTTTGAATATAGAATATATAAGAAATAGTCAGTAACGCCGGCATAGCCGATGCCGTTAATGACCAGGGACGAGTAGCAAAGACCCAATCTTTGAGAGTTCTCTTCATGGTGGTGTTTTGTTTTAGTAAGATGCAAAGATAATACAAAAAAAATCCCCACCACGCCTGATGGGGATCTTAGCAAAAAACCTATTTTACAGGACCGCACCTCACAGCGGGGTATGCTGACATCAATTCCGAGAATTTATGTTTCCCGCCCGGAACGGGAAGTAAATTAATTATTCTAAATCTTTTACACACCGAATGGGAAATGCACATTGTGCTATGTTCATATTAGCAGTTTTCAGCTCTGATCCTCCTCTGGTTAGAGCTAATGTCCAATTCACCCACTTCCCTTGATAATTAACATCCATAGCAGTAGTAAAATAGTAACAAGAACGACCTGCTTCACCAAGTTTGTTTGGTCTTAAATTATCCCAAGTGCTACTATCCAACATTCCGCCAGCAGGAAAAAAGAGCGACGCATCATTATAAGGATTATAAAATAACCGACCAATATAAGCCACGTTTGATTTTCCTTTGGCCACAGCGCATATCGGCCATCGATCATCGTTACAGAGGTCTACATCACCATCAGTTGGAGTGCTTATTGCTCTACGGTCGAAAAAGCCATCAGCATAGTACCCCCATTCGGAATTACGTTCTTCAGATTTGTAACTTTGATCTATTCTGCCATCATTTGGAATCTTAAATAAAGATTGGCGTATTTCAGAGTCGGCAACAGTCGGATTACTATTATCCGGAGGAGTGGTGAATATTGTCCCATCATTTGGACGACGATATTTGCCCGGACATGTTTCGTATAAACTTGGATTCCAAACAACTTCATTTCCCACACCCATACTGCCACTTGAATGCACTTTGCTAGGATGGAAAAACTTTCTAGACACGCTATATGTATACGCACCTACCTGAGATGGATATTCGGTAAATTTTCCTTTTTTTACCTGAACAGTTGCAGTAGCATTCTCATTTTCAATCGCAGCAGCAGTTAAGTTATATGGAGAAAACATTACTACTTTATCTCTTGGAATGCCATCTTGTGTGTCTTGCTTTCGCATCAGACAATCAGAGGTTTCTCCTTGACGTATCCATATTTTATTTTGTATAGTATGATTATCCTCTTTGTTGGTATATGTAAGCAACACCACTCCATAACGGTTGGTGGAAGAGAAACCAGTTAAGCCTAAACGGAAGTAAATACATCTATCTTTCTCCGGAGTGCCTTTGGGAATACTCCCACGCACAGTAGTAGTACCACCATCTACATAATAGTTGGCATTTGCCAAAGTCGGCACATCCGGATTCTCCGGTTTTTCTGTTCCGGCATTATAAGTAACTGCTCCCGGACTACCAGAAGATATACTATAAGCCGGACTCTTTTTCGTATCCATTCGTATCCACTCTTGCCCAGATATTACACTGGCTTCCCAATCATAGCTATACCCTTCGGGAACCGGCATTCGTATTAATCGTTCAGCACGTTCATTGTGCTTCCAAAAAGCACCTACATAAGGAATAACCGTATGTATTTGTGTTGCCTTTACAACAGCAGACATACGTCCCACATTGAATTTTAAATATACTACACGATTTTTATTTGTCATATTAAATTCTTTATTGTGCATTCCAGTGTTGATTTCTCCAGTGTAAATTTCATAGTCTGTTGGCACAGCTTGATTTGGTTTCATCGTAGCACCATTATGGCCCTTAATATTTTTACATTGTAACCAATCATTTACTGATCCTGATTTTAGCAGAATTTCTTTTTCGCATGCCTCATCTTCATATCTTTGAACTTCAAATTCCACATTATTTTGATTAGTTGTAAACATTATATGTGTCTTATAGTCTACATTCGACAATTGAGCGCCAATAACATCTCCCATAACCGTATATTCTGCTTTTGGAATAGTAAGGTAATATGGACCATCTACTACGGTAATTTCTTTATCCGATTCGTTCGATATATATGTAGTAGCATCCATATTCATGGGGGCAGAGATTGCAGCATCGTAATTGTTTTTATATCCGGGACCTTTTACGTTAGTAATCTTAACTTCATAGCAGTGATTACGTAATACTCCACTACACCAATTGTCATCGGCATCTATAAAATCTACACGATAGTAGGTAACTTCAGTAGAGTTTTTATACTTTCCGGCAATTATCAGACACGGAATGGTAGCCCAATTCCAATTAGTGCCAGTCATCCAATTTTCTTCAATGTCCTTGGATGGAAAGTGATACTTGTCTCCTTGGCCAAATACTTTCTCGCTTTCATAAACATAAATTTGATCTTTATAATTTTGAGAACTTGGAATGTATTTTATTGTTTTAAGATCCCACTGTTTTTTAGCTCCCACCCCTCCTGTATCTCTCAAACTACCACTAATAGTTACTTTTGTTACTTTTTTCGCATCGACATCATAATTTCCATCTTTAACCATTAAGCATGATTTTCTTGCATAATTACAGAAGTATATTTCTGTCATTTGAAAAACACTGGTGGCTACATTGTTAACATTTATTTTAGCCAGCATACGAATCATCTCGAATTCGTTCTTTGCTCCACGATTATATTCTTTCAATTCGCCCCACATAGGGATATGGGTCTGTATATTACCTGCTGTTAAACCATTATTAGCATTAGGCCATTTATATTTATCACCCGAAGTATAATTCCCATCATAGTATGTTACAAGCCTATCGAATACTTCATCTTTTGTTTTACCTTCATCCTTGCAGTCGGTAAGTACGCTTATAACAGAGGGAAGAGAGCCTGCATCAGAAGTCCTGATTAATTGGGGAGTAATATTAGCCAATGCCACAAGCTCAAGATTAGAGGAAAGGCTATTAAGAGTTAATTTATATTGATCGGTTCTACCGGGAGTCTTAGTAAAACCGGTAGGGTTATGCACTTCTTTCAACACCTTTGAACCTGTTTTTTCAAAAGCAAGAATATATAAGTTATTTATAGTCTCGTCACTGGCTCGTGTTTCTATTACATTGGCCTGTGGCAGATTCAATGTAAAAGTAACTGAGGTACTTTCCTGTGGATCAAAAACGTTTTCATCGGCACAAGAGGCAAATAGAACAACTGCCGGTATTAAAATCCATAGATTTACATATATATATATCAATCTTTTCTTCATATTTTCAGTGTTATTGCTTGCTGTTAATTCTTTCCTTTATTCTTTTATACAACGAATGGGAGTTCCATGCTCATGAGTGAGAGATGCGGAACTGCTAACCGTGGTTCCGTTAAACTTAAGTCCAACGCTTGCTGAATAGTTGGCCGACCAATAATAGCCTTCGGTACTGCTGCCTACCACATAATCAGCTACAACTCCTTTTCCTTGATGAAATCCGTAGCCGGCAGCCGGATAATAGCCTCCATACGCAGCATTGTATTGGCCATAGAGATATCCGGTTGTTTGATTGTTATAAGCATAAATTCCCCCTACTTTGTTGGCCCATCCAGCGGCAGTGTTCCAACTGTTTGGTACTTTGTATCCCACTGGACAAGGGTTGGTAGATGTTTTAGAGTTCCAAAAAGCAGCTTCCGTTACCGATGCCCATCCCCAATAGGGGGTCAGTGGATTTTTCACACTTTCCGTAATACCGGAAGGACCAGACTTCGGCGTATACAATGCTTTGGTTACACCATTGGTAGTAGCCGGATTGAAGAATATTTTCACCTTATTATATGAGCCAAGGTCTGCAATGGTGTTTTCCGAAACCTCCCATGATGTTAAACCAGGCAGAGGATCTTTGCGCCCCCATTGGTAGAAGAAACCTACGGAAAAAAGATCGCCGGGTTCGGGGTTGGGACGGTAAGCCCCCAGATTGCGATCGAGAAACTCGCCTGATGCCACTTCCGGAGGGCTCTGAGTGTTCCAAATGTGCCAACTCCAACAGATCTTGTCTTTAGTGGGATCATATTTGCCGCTTCCATCCATATCCAAGTATAGAATAACTCCGGCATTACCTATACCAGTGCCGGGAACAACATGGATATACCCTTCGTAAAAATTGGCATTAGGCTTATAGGTTACACTTTTTACCACAGCATCGCCGGTGTCGAATAATCCCTCGTAAAATATACTTGGTTTTTGGAGATCCGTCCAAAACACTTGTGCTCTCAATTTGCCACGATCTGTCACCGGTATCCATGTATCTATATTATCTGTGATAATTTTATCTTCAATACCTTTTTTAATTTGTGATAGTGGTATACCAAATTCTGTCAAAACGCCATTATCAACCATATAACAATTAGATTCCTTCATTATACTTCCTCGTGTTATGGTAGCCAATAAAGAAACGCTTTCATAAACAATATTATTTCTGATCTCATCGGTACCATACCCGGTAAACTTCACATAATAAACATGGGGATCATCAAGATTTTTGTTGGCTTGCACTCCAATGGTAATTGCACTTGTTGTTGCCGGATAATATTTTACCCCATTCTTTCCTGTAAAGTTTTTACTTGGTAGATTGGTAAGTGTAAGCCATATATCACTTTCGTTTACCTTGTTTGTACATTCTTTATCTGTGAATATCTCATAATCCCACATATAATCACTATAGAAGCTCATTTCATGTGTGTTTTTCTCATTCAATGATTGAAATATCATATTTCGGGGTTCAAGTTCCATTTTGTAAGTTGTGTCTAAAAGATCATCAATCATAGGCACATTTGTCCATGGCATGATAGTAAACAAAAAGGTAAGATCGAGCGACCGTGCTTCTTGTATTCTTAAAGTATAGTGGTGATTTCGCACAATAGGGCCTTTACTGTTTGATATGGGAGGAATAGTCGCATTGCTATAATTTAACGAGGGTATGTATACTTTATAAGAATAAGGAATATCGGCTCTTTTACCGGAAATAAGTAGATAAGTGTGCTTGGCTCCTACAGCAGTAGAAGCTGGCTCTGGATGTTCGAAAGTATATATGGGCTCAGCAATTTCCTTTTTAGGATCTCCGCTTATTGTAACCGATGGCAGATTTGTATTACTTAGGCTAATAGCATTAGCAGCCCATGTGTAAGTATTTGTTTTATAGTAATTGGTAGTACTTATTTTTGTAGGTAGATTAGTATTATAAGTTGTGCTATATCCCAAGTAGCCGGCAAGCGGACGATTTACCAGAGTAACCCCTTCCAGTACGAAGTTATTATAATTCGTCCCGGTTTTTTTACCATTTTCATTAATTACTGTTATCTTTGCCAACATCCTTACCAACTTCACATCTGAGAAAGTGGGTAAAGTCATCGGATTAGTTGTGGTATTAATCGCCTTGCTCTCTGTTACCCCAATCATAGGAATACAATCAGCCGACAAATTAGTTTCTTTTACAATCAGGCTATTTATTATTTGTGTGTATGTTTTTCCTGGAAACGAACCTATCTGAATATCAGTAGGTGTATAATTTACCAATATAACAAAAAACATATTCATATTAAAACTCTTGCCGGCAGGCAGAGGCACTTTATAGGTCGTCCCAGTGGTATGAGTTGCCGAAGCACCGAAGTTAAATGTAGCACCCGTGGTATTAAAAGCTAAAATGTAAATATTTTTAATAGCTTTCTCTTCGTTAGCAGTCATCCTTGTTTGAGCTGTTCCGTTTACAATCTCCATCTCAAAGATGATGTTTCTCTCGGCTGGTGGTGTTATTATAGGTTCATCTTCATGGCAAGAAGTCAGCATAAATAAGCATCCCCACCAAAAACAAATGAAAAAGTATTTAATATATTTTGTCATATTTCTTAATTTCTTCTTAGGTTTCTGCATTTCTTTATTCACCCACAGTGAGGTTTACATTGGTACTACTTGGTACCCAATCAAGCACATTTATTTCTACCTCGAATGCCACTATATTATCTGCTACTCCCTTTATTACGTATTTATAGTAATGATTGCGGAGTACAGGACCGGGATTGTCTTTGTCGGCAACCAATGAAGCATTAACAGCCGGAATAGGTAACATAAATGTGCTGGTTCCAGTGTCAGTTCCCTTTTTGCCTGTCAGTACAATGTGGCAATTACTCTCGGATTTCACATCGGCATTTGCCACATTGGTTTCAAAAAGATAGAATACCATAGTTTGCTTGTTGTCGACTATAGAAGGAGAATTAGCAACTGTGCTCAATCCACTCCCTACATTTCCTATACTATAAAGTGTAGGGGTGGTAATTCTATCAGCAGTTCCGTTTATTGCGTTGTTGCCTATAAATCCTTTCAGATGTCCGTTTTTTACTTGAACAGATGAAAGGGTTAGTTTCACATTTCCGGATTCCAAATTAGCTGTTGCCAAATGATTTTCAATTTCTATCTTAGCCACCATACGTAGGAGTTTGTAGACATCGGGGGTGTCGGTTGATTCTTCAGCTACAGGAGAACTGTTGTCCTTCACATAATTAGTACCGGCAGACAATGAAACCGGAATAGTCAAGTTTCTCGCTCGTGTATACATAGGAATATATACATTGGCATCATTTGCCGCCCAAACAGACTCTGAGCGTGATGGAGGAAAAAGTACATTCTCCAACATATCGTCAGCAGTTCTACCTTCCCAACTTCCATCAGTAGGGGGAGTTATATAGTTTTCCAGGTTGGCAATAAACATAATGTCTATTTTACTTCCGGTAGGATAGTTTGTTAGCTTATAATGATATACTTTATCATTATCGGGAGTTTCATTCTTCAGCTTTTTGTATCCTTTGCACTTCATACTCCCACCCGTTTCCTGAAAGTAGATAGCATACATATTATTTATTACATCCTCATTTACCGCCCGCGTAGCGTTTTTACTTAATTGATCAGGCAAATAAAGAGACAGATACAAGCCATCGCCTAAATCATCAGAAGATTGAGATTGACCAATATACTCCTCTTGCCAACAAGCAGAAAGTCCAATTAAAAAGAAGAAGAGGCTAATTATGTATAAACAAGTATATTTCATATCTTATAAATGACTAAGTATCTATCTTATTATTCTTTATTATTAACGCAAAGGAAGCGGCTTTACTTGCTCCATACCAGTTACCGTACTCCAGTTTTGTACCTTTATTTTAGCTTTTACTTCGTACAGATTTACACCTGCAATAGAGAACTGATAATAATGATTACGCAACACATCCCCGGCATAATCGGCACTTGCTACCAAATTTGTAACAAGCGGAATAGGAAGCATATATTCTACCGGTGTAGGCGAAGTTGGTTTAGCTTCTGCTTTAGGCCATCGATACCCTTCGAGTTTTAGATAGCAATAACCCCTGTTTGCGGCTTCTTCTCGCGCCTCTGTTTTCTTTGCCAATACCTTATTGGTTTCGAACAGATAAAACGTGACAGACTGAACCCCGCTTGCGGTAGTTATAGCCGGTGCCGTGCCAGCTTTTGTAAAGATGGAAGAACCGGTAGGACAGGTTTTAACTTCAGTAACCCTGTTATTAGCAGCATTCCATACCACATTGACCCCGTTCATGTAAGGAAGATATCCTTTATCCAAGCCGTTTACTACAGTTATTTTAGTTATTTCGAAGTTGTAAGGATTTGAATTAGTGGAACCGGCAGTGGAAAAATTAGCGATGTTACTTATCTTTATTTTTGCCAGCATACGAATCAGGTTGTAAACCCCGGCAGTTCCGGTGGAAGTAGCCGACTGCCCCACATAGTGATCTTTGATGTAAGGACCATAGGGAATGACCACTTCATCAGTTACTGTATACATAGGAATTTTGGTGTCTCTCGGCCAAATACTGGTACCCATCATGATAGGTGCAGTGGTAGAACTATTATTCACGGTACCTTTAGCTACAATTAATTTAGGTAAAGCAACATCCATCTCAGTATTGGAAGCAATGGTAGTAGAGTTTATTGTAGCATTTGCCACAAAAACTATCTTCATATTAAGGTTGGTTCTTGTTCCTATAGGTCCGAACCAGCTATCATAGGAGTTCGATGAGTTATCAGTGCCACTAAGTATCCGATAGGTATAGGTGGAATTCTGAGTGCCGCTACCTGCAGTTGTTTCCACCAATTTATTTACGGACGAGCTTTTTAATATTTCAAAATCTTTGTATTTGAATTTACCATCACTCGCTTTTATAAAATAAAGTGCATACAAAGTTTCAATGGTTGCGTCGGCTTCGTCGGCACGGGTAAGCAAGCCATTACTTGGAGCATTCATGCTAAAAAGCAAACGCCCACCTTCTTGTTTCTCTGCAATTTCTTCGTCTTTTTGGCAAGACGCAAACAACGTCACTAATCCTAAAGTGAAAAATAGTTTTATAAAAAGATTCTTCATAATTATCTTATTTTTATTTATTACTCTTATCAAAAGCCTATTGGACCAGGAAAATTAGGAGAATCGAGTCCTGAAGGCTCACTCCATTCCTGTACTTTAACAATAACATCCACTCCACAGGGTTCGCTTATGGGTTCGGGGCCTATATTTTTTAACTCAAAAATGACTTGTTCTATTTGATATACTTTGCCTGGTTCCAGATAAGGAATGGGAGTTCCATCTTCCTTTTTTAAGAACTTTCTAACAGTCAACCAACTTTTAAGAAACTTATCTTTATTCCCGGTAGACGGGGTTATATCCGATATTTTAAAAAGAATAAGCGGTATAGCCGAAAACAATATAGGATCGGAGTCATTATTTGGATGAGGAACAATCCAGTTTCCCAGATAGGGTATATCTGCCAGAGTAGCAGGATTAGTATTTTCTTTCTGAGCAGGAGATACATAGAACGACCAATATCCGTTACTTGGTTTTACAGAAGTGCTAGCAATAGCAGCCGACGGAAGTTTATACCAAAACTCCGGGGAATAGGAACCATCATCAAAACCTGAATTGTTCCAATTTACGGCAAGAAAATCATTGGTAGCAGCAGGATATGTCACATAATCGACTCCCATCTTATGAAAGTTATTATCAATAAATATCTCTTCTAATTTAAATGTAGTGCCATCGGTAGATTTCAATTCACCAATTTCAATACGGGCTATGGCAGGGCATACAGGAATAACTATGTGGCTCATACCCTGAGCAAGATTCCCTGTATACGCACATCCTGTTACGTTTACTTTGTAAGGATCTAAGCGATTGGTATTGGTTCCTTGATTAGCTATTATATATTGAAGATCGCCTATTTTCTTTCCGGATAATGCAGCCTTTAAAGTGTATGCATCAGCATAATCACCTATTGAGATGGAGCTTACATCCAATTTATGGTCTTCCACATTCCCTACAACATAAACATACTTTACTTGGCTGCGATTAAATTTGAGCTTTACTCCGGCAGCAGGCGCTAATACCTGAAAGGCGTCGGCTACGGCAATATCATCTATTGTTCCATCCTCTTTTACCAATAGAATTAGTAAATTTCCGGTCAGTTCGGGCACTATTCCTATGGCAGTTGCACTCTCTGCCCCACGGCTTCCGACGGTTTCAGAGAGTTGTATTTGAACAGACAGTTCGATTTCTTCCGTTTGCTTCGATGAAGCCAGGGTATCCATCTCTATTCCTCCACACGAATATATCAGTGCAAGAAAAGGAGTTATCAATATATATAGTAATATCTTCTTCATAAAGTATTATTATTTCTTTATCCTCTTAATCCAGTTCTGTTTCTGTTCCCTGACTTATCCAGCCAAGCAGTTTTACGTCTACTCCAAGTCCGTTAAAGTAAACTCCAATCTTGATGATGTATTCTTTGTCTTCTTCAATCATATTCAGCTGCCCATGTAGCAGTTTCTTAACATTGATGGTATATGGTATTTGAGGATGTGTGTGAGTTTCCGGCTCATTAATCACAATCTCTATTGGATTTTCATTGGTAAAACGCAATACTTTCGTAGTGCACGAAGCTCTGACAACTTCGGTGTTTATATCTACAGGAGGGTAATAACTTACATAATCTCCTTGAGTGTCCATTTCCCAATCATAGCCAGGTTTAAGGTTTTTAAATTCAATAATAGGGTAGTTGTCTATCGGTTTTTGAGGCAAAGTACTTTCTAATCCGTGTACATAAACCTCGAATGTGATGTGTGCAGGGCGGTAATGAATCGTGTCGTTATAAATCCCATACATTTCAGGGATTTCAAAAGTATGTCTTCCATAAAAAAGAGAGTCGTTGGTTGCAATAGTTTTCGGAGTTCCAGAATAATTTTCTGCAAGAAGAACCTTAGGATGCTTCAACCAATGTTCATCTACAGGCATACGGAAATCTAAACCACCAAGTGCAGTTTCATTAAAAGCATTTCCCCAACAAACAGCTGTATATTTTCCGGGCATCAAACGAGTATGAACTCCCTGGAACTCTTCCAAATTCCGCTTCGCCAAACCACGTACACGAACAAAGCGACCTTCTTCATCGAAAATCCCCACATTCACCCGATGAATACGCTCGGGAAAATTATGATAATCAAAGTATAGGTTGACGTACATGCCACAATCATCTAAATTATCCTTCAGATTATCGCATGACACACAACTGAGCGTCAACAAAGTGAGTAAAGAGAATAGTCGGATAATTTTCATGGAATTCTTATTTTTATTATTGCTTGTAAAGCCAGAGTTGGAGAAGGAAGGAAACCCTCCCCCAACTCTGTTTCCTTAAATTACAGGTAGTAAATTACCACTCAGTTTCTGTTTCAATTTCTTCCCAACCTTTAACGATTACTTCAACAGAAATATCTGTATCTTCTTGAGGAATCATAGGATCGGTTTTAATGTTAGTTTGATCAAAAGTGATAGCTTTCATAACATATACTTTACCTGGTTCCGGATATTTCAGATACTCTTTTGTTTTAGCATCAATAAACTTAACTACGGTTAACCAACCTTGAGTTTTCTTTGTACTATTAGGATATTCTATTTCTATATTAGTACCATCAACTGCTTTCAAGGCAGATACCTTAATACAGATTGCTGGGAAAGGTCCATATTGAATCGCTGCATTTGGAGTAGCCCAAGCAGGACGTTGAACACCTGTATATGCTTTTTCATCATCAAAAGGCCAAGTTCCACAAGTTAAACCGATATGATTGTAAAATTGATCTCTTTCATAAGGGTCGTTGATTTGACCAGATGCATTTTTACGAGCCGAAGCAATATAGAATGACCATCTCTTATCACCAGTTAAAGAAACAGGGTTTGCATCCATCCATTTATGCCAAGCAGCAGTAGGTGCTTCGTCGTATCCACCAAATTTCACAGCTGCATCGGCAGGGAAATAGATTGGATCAACAGTGGTAGCAGCATACCAAGCATCAGGTTTAGCAACTAAACGATTTGCATCTGGAGCAATACTCAAACCAGCCAGATTTGCAGGCATGTTTTTCAAAGAGTAGTTCCATTGTCTATTATTCCAACCCCAGTTGATCAATTGACCTGATGATTCTGTAGGATAATGCTCACCATCAAGACCAATTTGTTTCATTGTATTGCTGATATAAATACCATCAATAGTAAAGGACTTCAAATCTTTAGGAGCAGCCGATTCTTTTGCAGTAATGCTTTTAACTTCATAACGAGAAATGGCAGGAGTTACAAACAAACGAACCGGAGTAGTTCCCTGAGTAGTTACAACAGGAGCATAACCGTAAATATTTACAGCTTTAGCGTCTGTTACTGTATAGTTATCCAAAGAAAAACGTACTTCATCCATCAGAGTTTCTACAGATTCGCCAACATAGCTCTCCAAAGTAGGTCTGGCAACCGGAGTAGCAGTAGCTTTAGTATAAACCAACTGACCGAAATCTCCACCATTAGATAAAGTAGCAGTTGTGTAATTAGGATCGGGTATAGCAACAGAGCTATAATCCTTGATATTACCAACTACATACAATCCATCAATACCCAATGGGAAGTTTTTAAACTTCTGGCCGGCGCCAGTTAATTCAGATACATTACCATCTAATACTTTCAGTACCTTTCTTGGACTTGAAGCCGACTCTTTACCAACGAAGATCAGTTTCATGTCGAACACATGAGGAGCAATACCCACAGCAGTTTCACTCTCACTTGCCTGGCGAGTACCTGGAGCTTCCTGCTCCAAAACTTCAATCTGAACCGTAAAGTCAGCACTTTCTTCTGTTAAAGAAGGTTCCTGACCATTGCCAGCTACTTCTTCTTTGTCACTACAACTTGCAAACCCTGCCATCATAGCAGCCATTACAAGCATACTTACATACTTAAATTTAAATTTCATTGTTTAAAATAATTAGTTAATAAATAAATGGTTTCAAACCTTTTTCAATTCTCACTTTTTTGTTATATATCAATAGATATGTTTGTGCGTTGTATAAACCAATTCCTAATTCGCAGCAGC
>NZ_QVMK01000013.1 GCF_010500995.1 Bacteroides sp. 224
AGGGGAGGAATTCCTGCGGCATCGACTCCTCCCCTGCAAGGGGGAGGTGCCCAAAGGGCGGAGGGGGTATTTTATAAATTAATTATGAATACCTACTTACTTAAAATAGATAAGATGAAAACACGTTTATTACTGCTTATCTCTCTATCATTCTAAACGATCATATTCACCGCATTGAGTGGAGCTTTTATTCTACTTATACCAATGCTCCGGGCCATCTGGAAGATTACCAATTGATTCTTCCTATTCCACAAAGCGTAATCGATAATAACAATGGGGTATTCACTCAAAATCCCAATTATTAATCATTAAAGAAAACGAAATCATGAAAAAGAATATAATTCGTTTGTTCTCACTATTGCTCGTTATATCGGGATTGGCAGTAGCCTCGTCTTGTAGTGAAAGCCTTAAGATTGACACAATTGTTCAGGGAGATCCCTCAATCACCGGATTTGAACCCGGTAGCGGAAAAGCCGGTACGGAAATAACTGTTACCGGAGCATATTTCCGTGATGTACTGCATGCTTATATCGGCAATGTAGAAGCTCCTATTAAATACCTTATTTCTCAGCAAACAGCCGTAATCGTGGTACCTACAGGGGCTCAAAACGGTAAAATCGTATTTAAAACTAAAGAGAAAGAGGCACAAAGTGAGCAATCATTCACTGTAACCTTTCCACAACCGAGTTTAGCAACCATTCCCCAATCGGGCAAAGTGAATGAAGAAGTTGAATTTCGCGGAAGTAACTTAGATATCATTGAAAGTGTTTATTTCAAAGACACTAAAGCTGTTATCAGCTACCAAAGCGAAAAAGAATTGGTGGTAGAAGTTCCTTTTGTATTGGACGATTTAGTGGACATCCGTCTTACCTATTCCAATGAACAAGGCGAACAAAGTATCACTGCCGACAGTAAGTTCGAGATTGAAAAGCCCAGACCTGTACTCTCAACTTCTATGCCTGCAAAGGTTACCGAAGGAAAAACCATTACACTGACTGGTGAAAACTTAGATCTCATAAAGAAAGTGATGTTTGGCAATGTAGAGGCATCGATAACTCGCTATGAATCATCCTTTCTTACTTTCCACGTACCCACTTTGCCCAAAACCGCTTCTGTTAAAGTAGTTGCCTATTATTATGAGGAAACAGCATCTGTTACCTTGTCCGAATCGTGCGAAGTATTTATCCCCAAAGTATTCTCTTACCTCAACCGGACGCTTGGATCGCACAGAAACGCCAATTTTGGTAACCTATTTAATGCTGCTACCGGAGATGCAAGTTCTGTTTGTGTGCTTAAAACCCCTGCTTCTCAACCTTTAATTGATTTTGCATCTGTTTTCAATAGTGGATTTGATTTTGCTATTAACAGTCCGCACAACACAGTAAACGGACTCCGGAACTACTGGTGCGACGGCAAAGGAATTACCACAGCCAATACACTTGATGCACTAACCAAAGAAGGATTTGGCGACTTTTTAAGCACCAAAACACTTCTCAAAGTATTACTAAGCAGTAAGGCCGAACAAGCAGAAATTATTAACAAAGTTGTAAACGGAGAAATAGCCGAACTCTCTCCCGAGGCAACCCCTGCCCTATTTAATGGTAAAATTGTGGCAGATAAGAACTCTGTCAGAACTCGTAAAACAGGCGAAGCCGTTGGCACAGAATCAGAAAGCATCTTTAAAGTAGGCAGTGTGATAGTATTCAAGAATGAGAAAAAGAAAAAGGTAGGTTTATTATACATCCGAAAAATAAACGTGTACTACGACAAGCTGAAAGCTGATAACGATGCTAATGCATCTATTGAATTTGATGTTTATTTTGAACGTTAACCCCTCAATGAAAAGAATCATGAAACAAAAATATAGCTTATTATCAACAATGCTTTATTCACTCGTACTGATATTTTCTGCATGTACGCGTGATAATGACATCGACATCCCTCAAACTTCTGTAAACAAAATAACAGAAACCACAGTAACCGTAGGAGATGAAATTACTTTTACAGGTTCTAACATACACCTGATTACCAAGGTTACCTTCGGAGAAGCCAAAGCTGAAGTAAATCTTGAATTGGCCAAAAGAGACAAACATTCCTTAACCGTAGTAGTTCCTGAATTATTGGAAACTCAAAAAGTCAAGTTGTTTGTAACTTATAATACCAATAAAAGAATCGTTTTATCAGAAGAGTTAGAGGTAATTGTACCTCCTGTGATTCCAACAGTGACTTCATCATTACCTTCCTCGGTTATATCGGGTAAGGTTGTAGAGCTGGAAGGAACAGGCTTAAAAATTATTAAGAGTATATTCTTAGACAATACAGAAATAACCTACCGAAGCAAAGATGAAAGCAGCATCTCCTTTGTGGCTCCTGAAGTAGACACAGAAATATCGGTACAGGTTAAGTTTATCTATGATAACTCATTGGGTTCCAATAAAGAACTCTTGGTAGGAACATTAACTATTGAACCTCTTCCTGCAATTAAAGTTTTGAAATAGAAAGATGTAGTGAAATCTGCCGGGGCTATTGTAGTTCCGGCATTTTTTTTGCTTTGTTGTACAAGTAAGTATTCTAAAGGTATACATGTAAACTTTTTAAAGGTACGTACCTAAGATATCTGTAAGTATATACCTAAGCAACCCAAAGGTGTACACCTAAGCAACCTTTAGATATACACCTAAGCAACCATTAGGTGTACACTTAAGCGACCTTTAGGTATATACCTTTGCAGGCTGAAAGTGTATGGTCCGGTTCAAATTACCATCTTCACCCTTATTCCTTTTTTATTAGCCCCTCCCGAAAGAACAAAACCAAATTATCAATTTGCTATTAATTCATTCACAAAACACATTTCAACGGAGTAAAAGAGAACAAAACAACAGACCAACCAGCACAAACGCAAACAATTCGAGCAAAAACAGTATCACTTCGTTTTTCTTAAACCCGATTTCCTTGCGTTATTTTCAACCTTCCCCAATGTTGGTCGAGAAAAAGCCATTCTAAGAGGCTTTCATTTACCTGAATGATGCATGAGAACGGTTATTTGTAATTTGATATTCTCCCTCATAGAATCGCAAAATCGTTAAAGAAGCTAAAATATAAGCTATAACTATTGCTAATTCGAATAATCAGCCTACATTTGTAATCATTCTAAATTAATAAAACAATAAAATATTTAAAACCTTATGTATGGCACCAATTATTAATTCTTACATCCCCGAGTTTAAAGTAAACGCTTTCCACAATGGCGAGTTCAAAACTATTACCGATAAAGATGTAAAAGGGAAATGGGGTATTTTCTTCTTCTATCCGGCAGACTTTACTTTTGTTTGTCCTACAGAATTGGAAGATATGGCCGAGAACTATGCTCAATTTCAAGAGCTTGGCATTGAAGTATACTCAGTAAGTACCGACACACACTTCGTGCACAAAGCATGGCACGATGAATCTCCAAGCATCAAAAAAATACAATATCCAATGTTAGCAGACCCCACAGGGGCACTTTCTCGCGCATTGGGTGTATATATTGAAGAAGAAGGATTGGCTTATCGCGGTACTTTCTTATTCAACCCGGAAGGGCAAATCAAAGTTTGCGAAATCCATGATAATGGAATCGGACGCAATGCAAGCGAACTTCTCCGCAAAGCAGAAGCAGCTAAATTTGTGGCTGAGAACCCGTATGAAGTATGCCCTGCTAAATGGAAAAAAGGAGAGAAAACATTGAAACCGGGTATTGACCTTGTAGGTAAGATCTAACTAACTAACCAATTTCAAATAAACTCTAAATTTCTATCAAGGAAACGGGGTAAAGGTCTTATTCCTTTGCCCCGTTTTTTCTACTAAACAAAAGAGTATGAACAATATTCTACATTTTTAGATAAAAGAGCAGCGATATTTGTTAATCTGTAGCTAATCTAAATCAAGTTTATAACTTTTAGAGTATATTTGCACTATCTTTTTATATTTTAATTCAATGACGAATATTCAGGAGATACATACTTATTTAAAGAGCCATGATATTAAGCCCACTATGCAGCGGGTGGTTATTATGCAATACTTAATGGAACATAGAACTCATCCTACCATTGATGAGATTTTTTGCAGTTTGTCTCCTTCGATACCTACATTATCCAAGGCTACTGTTTACAACACGCTCAAACTTCTGTACGAGAAGAATGCGGTTCTCTCGCTAACAATTGATGAGAAGAATGTGCGCTATGATGCGTATACATATACACATGCACACTTTAAATGCAAAAAATGTGGAAGAATCTACGATATTCCATTAGATGAGAATCAAGTTCCTCCTTTTAGTAATGACACCAATCATAAGCTCGATGAAACTCAAGTTTACTTCTTAGGCATCTGCGAGCACTGTCAAGATTAACATCTACTATAATAAGAAAAACAAAGCCCTTACCAAACGAATCATTGGTAAGGGCTTTGTTTGTACCGCCCTTTTACATTAATTAACCGAAGCATCATTGCTTATCTACGAAACTTTCGTAGATTTGCGATAGTTTCGTAATTCAACATTAATATGGAAAAACTAACTATACAAGAAGAAGAAGCAATGATCCACATCTGGGAGTTGGGAAGTTGTTTTGTTAAAGACATAGTAGCAAAGTATCAAAAACCCACTCCACCATATACAACCATAGCTTCTGTTGTAAAGAACCTGGAGAAAAAGGGATATCTCGAATCCAAAAGATATGGAAACACATATCAGTATACCCCTATCATCAAAGAAAATGAATATAAGAAGAGTTTTATGAGTAATGTAGTACGCAACTATTTCGAAAACTCTTATAAGGAAATGGTTTCTTTCTTTGCAAAAGACCAGAAAATCTCTACGGATGACCTGAAAGAAATCATCCACATGATTGAAAAAGGAAAAGAAAACTAATCTTCGCCCTGCCATGAGTCACGAGTTAACCTACTTTCTGAAAGTCAACATTGCCATCGCATTATTCTATGCATTCTATAGACTCTTCTTCTATAAAGATACCTTCTTTAAATGGAGACGCACAGCTTTACTTTGTTTCTTTCTGGTAGCAGCATGTTATCCCTTATTAAATATTCAGGAATGGGTAAAGAGTCAAGAGCCTATAGCTGCCATGGCCGATCTTTATGCCGGTTTCATGTTGCCGGATATTCAAATCGAAGCTTCGAAAGCATTCAGTTGGAAAGACTTTATTCTTTCTTCTCTACATTATATATATTGGGCAGTATGTACTGGTTTATTCATTCGCTTCTTTATTCAACTTACCAGCATTATAAAGCTTGCCGCATGTACAAAAACGGATTATATAAACGGAGTCAAAATTCATATACTCAATAAAGAACAAGGACCTTTTTCATTCTTTAAATGGATATTTATTAATCCGGATGCTCATGAAAAAGAAGAAGTAGAGGAAATATTGACTCACGAAAAAACACATGCCGGCCAATGGCACTCCATAGATGTGATAATCAGTGAATTATTCTGTATGATTTGTTGGTTCAACCCTTTCATTTGGTTGATGAAGCGCGAAGTACGCTGCAACCTCGAATTTATGGCAGACAACAAAGTACTGGAACACGGTTATGACAGCAAAAGGTATCAATACCATCTTTTAGGATTGGCACATCATAAACAGGTAGCTACACTCTCAAATAATTTCAATGTTTTACCACTTAAAAATCGAATTAAAATGATGAATACAAAAAGAACAGGGCGTATAGGCAGAACCAAATACCTTATGTTTCTACCCTTAGCCGCTTTACTACTGATAATCAGCAACATCGAAGCCATAGCCCGAAATACGGAAAGATTAGCAGGACAGGCCGTACAACCTCACGTAGCCCTAACCGACACGGTACCTTTCGAAGTAGTAGAAAATATGCCTGTATTTCCCGGTGGTCATCAAGCATTAATGACATATCTTCTTAACAATGTTAAATTTCCGCCAGAAGCCATGGAAAGCGGAATACAAGGACGAGTTGTAGTTCAGTTTATTGTTGAAAAAGATGGCTCCGTAAACAATCCTGTTATAGTGCGTAGCATAGATCCGTATCTGGATAAAGAAGCTCTCAGAGTTGTTTCTAATATGCCTAACTGGACTCCTGGTACACAACGGGGAAAAACGGTACGTGTAAAATATACAATACCTGTTTCATTTCGGCCAAGCGGTCCCGAGGAAGTTATGATCGTTTCCCATAATAACCCTACACAAATCGACCACGCGGAAGTTGTGACCATTGCCTATAATAATTCTGCACCAACCGATCCTTCTACCCAAGTTTTTGAAGTAGTTGAAACAATGCCGGAGTTCCCTGGCGGTAAAGAAGGACTTATGAATTTTCTTGCACAAAACATCAAATATCCGGTTGAGGCACAAAATGCAAAGGAAGAAGGACGAGTGATTATTAAATTCACTATTACCAAAGAAGGAAAAGTAACAAATCCTCATATCGCACGTGGCATATCTTCTTCATTAAATGCTGAGGCCATTCGGATTATCAATACCATGCCCGATTGGAAACCGGGTAAGCAAAGAGGACAGAATGTAAATGTGAATTATACAGTACCTATAACTTTTAGCTTAAACGAGAAACCTCGAACAGAAATTGAGAATAAGTAGAGAGAGGGGGAGTGATAAATTCTATATAAAATCATGTTCCGCATGATGTAGGGCAGGCTTTGTGTCTGCCCTGATAAAAACCAAAAACTAATCACAAAATCAGAATAAACCCTTGCATTCTTTTTAAAAGTAATTATATTTGTAAAAGGTCTTATAGTAAGCTACTAAACTATAATCATTAACAAATATGAAAAACAGATTAAAAGAACCCCTGAGAAAACTTACATTACTATTTTTCCTCTTCACCATCTCATCCGTAATCCCTAATAATGTTAATGCACAAACAAAAGACAGTGAGTTGATGAATGATTCTACTGTGTATGATATTATAAAGTTGGTACCTTCATTCCCAGGAGGGCAAATGGAAATGATTAGCTTTATTAATAAAAGCATAGTTTATCCGGAAGCTGCTAAAGAGAAAGGAGATCAAGGAATGGTTTTGATACAATTTATTGTAGAGAAGGATGGAACAATAACTAACCCGACTGTCTTTCAAAGCATAAGTCCGGAACTTGATGCCGAAGCTATTCGAATAGTAAATACTATGCCACATTGGGTATCCGGCAAATTAAATGAAAAAAGTGTAAGAACCAAATATACATTACCTATTTCTTTTGTTATTAACGAATCGAAAACTGTACAAATACTGGATAAAGACATCTTTCCAGCCAAAGGAGAAGAGGTGCTCGAAATAGTTGAGATTATGCCCGAATTTCCGGGTGGCGCATCAGCACTTCAAAGATTCCTTGCTGAAAATGTAAACTATCCTACTGAAGCTCTGAGACTTGGTGTTAGCGGTCGCGTTATAGTATCGTTTGTTATCGATACTAACGGAAAAGCTGTTGATCCGAGTATTATACGAAGCGTTCATCCTTTTTTAGATGCTGAAGCCAAACGAGTAATAAAGAAAATGCCTCTTTGGAAACCAGGTATTCAAAAGGGTAAAAAGGTGAAGGTAAGATATACTGTACCCTTAAACTTCAAATTACCGGCAAGAAAGAATCCATATAAAATGGATGATCCTTTCTCTACTTTTTGAGGCAATTAATCACTAAAAGCAAAGCACCGGAATCAAGATAATGTTTCTTGAAATTCCGGTGCTTTATGTATTCAGTATCTTCTAAAGAGCTGTTTATTCCCCAAACCAATCAATCTTCTTAGAGAAGTACATCAGCATGGCCAGTATCACAAACAGTCCTAAACTTCCTGCCAGCAATGCAAGCGTTTCCAACTGAGTTAATACATAAATATAAGCATATAATACACTCAATAATCCTATCATTATAAGTGCCGGCTTTACTTTTTTCATAATTCCGCGGATGTACAACCCAATCAAGGTGATGGTTAAAACCGAAGAAATTAGGTAAGCCATACCAAAACTTGTTTGCTCTGATATAGAAATCAATAGAGTATAGAATAGACAAAGTGCCAAACCTATTAACAAATACTGTAAAGCATGAATACTCTTTTTATCCATAATCTCTACAAAGAATATCACTATAAAGGTTAATAATATAATAAGTATAGCATATTTGGCTGTGCGGGTAGATTGCTGATATTGATCGACAGGCACTTTCAAGTTTACTCCAAACAGAGATTCTTCCACTTCTTCCACTGCATCATTGCTTATGAAAGCTTGTGAAAAGCTACGGTTAAGATTCAGAACTTGCCATTGAGCGGTAAAGCCTTCTTTGGTAATCTCGCGCTTCTCCGGCAGGAATCTTCCATCAAAGCTCGGAGTTCCCCAGTTACCTTTCATGGCAATTTTCGTTGTTTTGCCTAATGGAGCAAAGAACATTCCCTGAGAACCTTTCAGCTTTATTTCAATGGTATAAGGCACTACTTTATTTCTCAATTCTTCTATGTCGATCACCTTATTAACACCCGAAGATGCTAACATCTTACCATTCAATCCCGGTTCAAAATTATAAACAGAATCGCCAAGTACAACTTTAATCTGCTCACTGATACCTCTCATATCCGAAATGCCAAGACATAAGGTAGCATTTTCAAAGTTTATTTTATCAATGTTAATACCTTGCTTTTTAAGATCATTAGGGCTAAAGTTTCCTTTTAAAGTAAGTATTGACTGGTAAACATTCACCTCATAGATGCCTCTATTTAGTTTATCAGTAATAAGTTGTGCATCAATGCTCAGTTCTTCGGGAAGCAAGGTAAGGTTCTTTGCTCCTTTGGTAACTATTTGCTTGCCTTCAGAATCGCGCATGATACCATAATCAAAATTCAGATAAGGACCTACAATGGTTTGCTTGCCACTCCATTTATCGCTTACCTCCCATACAGCTGTGGTTTCGGTGTCGTGTCTTTCGTTGATAAGCCCTCTGATCATGTTCATTGGAATCAACAATAGTAATACCAAAAAGCCAATTGTTACCACCTTCAGTATTTTAGAAATACGTTGAAAAAAGCCTCGTTTCTTTTCTTCGTAAACGGGTGGGTAGTCATTTAATTCTTCCATGTTTTATAATTTTAGTAGATAGTAGTTAGTAGTTAGAATATAGTAGTTAGGATTTATGAGGGTAGCAGTAATTATTTTATAGTGATTGCATAAGTATATGCTACTATATTCTAACTACTGACTACTATTTCAAAAATCCGATTTGAGAAACCGTTCCAGAGCAAGAAGGTGCTCATTGAATGCCTCCTTTCCTTTTTTGGTTGCCTTATAGGTTGTTTTGGGCTTGCGCCCAACAAATGTCTTCTTGCATGAGATGTATTTCAATTCTTCCAAAGCTTTTGCATGACTGGCCAGGTTCCCATCCGTCAGAGACAATTGCTCTTTGAGCATATTGAAATCTACATTTTCATTCACCATGAGAATAGCCATAATTCCAAGACGAACTTTATTCTCAAAGGCTCTGTTTATATGATGAAAATCCTCCAGCATTATCTATTCTTTTCATATAAAAAATAAAACAGAATACCATATATAATATGGAATACTCCAAAGCCAAGTGTCCAGAATAACAGTCCATATCCTTCAAAGAAGGCATCGAGAATACCAAGAAACAGAAAAGCGTACCCAAGCCAAGCCACATTAGAGAAAGTGTACTTCGACACATTGACCAGTGAAAGACCATAGAACAAAAGCATTACACTTGAAGTTAAGCCATAATGCTGATGATATAATAAGGCTAAACAGAACAGCCCTCCTGTCAAAAGAGGAATAGAGAAATTCCATACAATTCGATAAGTAAGCTTATTAAACAACTTTTGATTAGATCTCTTCGATTTGTAATAAGACACAAGAAAAGCGGTAACTACCGACACTGTTAATACAACTAAGGCTATCAATACAACGTCGTACAAACGAGTTGTTGCCAAAACATTCATGGAGGAGTAAGCCACCCATGCTCCTATTAACGAATAAAGTCCGACGAGTATCCCTGTCAGCCCACTTAATGAGACAAATTTAGAAGAGCGTTCCATCAACTCTTTAATCTCGTTTACTGATTGTATTGCTTTTATTTTATCCATATAAAAAGTACTTTGTACCGCAAAGTTAAATATAGAAATGATAATACAAAGAAGACAGAAGGAGATTTAACAGATTTTAAAAGATAAAGAAAGAAGAGGGAATTAAAAAAGCTGTTTCAACGAGTGGGTTGAAACAGCTTATAAGTTTTAAGAAGTATTTTTAGACTATAAAACGAGGATTGGATTAAGACTGCTTAGGAATCTCTATTTTATCTATATCTATTTCGTCGATATTGATACCACCTTCTTCCGGAGTACCCAAGTCTATATCCGAGATATCTACATACTCACTATAATCCTTTCCTTCTTCTCTTTCCTCAGTAAGCACGATGGCGGTATCTGTAGATTGTCCAAGTTGGCTTTTCTTCAATGCTTTGATATCGGCTCCTTGCTTTTTAGACTTTTCTATAATTGTTTTTACTTCACGAAAAGCCATTGAAATTATATTTACTCCGCCCTTGAGACATTTTCCATACTTCAAAGCTAACAGAGGGTTAGACACCAAGTCTGTAGCCGCCGATGCATTGAGTAATGTGATGATCGATACATCCGTTAGGATGCCTACACCTGTAGTGGCCATTTCCACACACTGCATAAAAGAACCGGAGAAGTTACGTTCTTTTCCATCTTTATCGCGTATTTTCATCACCTTAAATAGCTCTCCTGTAGCCGGATCTTGTGCTTTTATGGTGTCAATCTGAAAGAAAGTGATCGAATCACGGTAGGTAGTTATTCTCTCCCAAATGGTGTCGCAGGTCAGGATATACTCATCCAAATCCTCAAGACCGCTCAACTCATCCGGACGAATGTTTGACCAGTTAAATTCTTTCTTTTCCTTTTTCTCTTTCTTGCTTTTCTGAGCATGTGCAGGTATGGCTGCAAACCCTATACCTAATAGAGTAAACAGCATCATTTTCAAGACTAAGTTCTTCATTTTGTTTTAGTTTTTTATATTAATCATCGTTGTATATTGATTCGTTTGGGAGCAATCAGCACTTTCAATCCTCCAGTATATTTCTGGTCAGTAGGCATATATTCGAAACCATATACACTTGATTTGAATCCTTCGCTGGTGGTAAAGCAAATCTTATAAATAATCTCATTGGTGTTGTGAGGAACGGATACACTGAAATGTCCTTGCTCATCACTTTGTCCTAAGAGTTTCTCTTGTCCTTTGATTACTTTTCCGGCAGCAGGAACTTTAATGCCTCCTACAGTTTTTGTATCTCGCTCATGGGCTTGCAACACAATAAATGCATTGGCCAAAGGAAGGTGCTTATTATTGACATCCATCCGTGTTTTGTCGCAAATGATTCCTTCTACAGTACGTGGCGCTATGGCTTGAAAGGCATCATACTTGCGATTGTATTCTAAACAATAAACGTCAGATGGGTTGCTTTTTAAAATAACCCTCCTGCACTTATGTGCTTCTTCGTGGTGCTTACGTGCATCTTGCCACTCACCTTGTGCCTGAAAGGTTTCGGCTTTGGTGTATTCTTGTTGTGCTTTTATAAGTACTTTAGCTAAATATTCGAGTTCTGCCTTTTTTTTCTCATCGGCAGTAGGGTCTTTGGGTTTATCGTCGCAAAGATCTCCTTCCAGTAGATTCTTATAGATATGGTAAGCACCTAAATAGTTGCCCTTCAATGTGTAATTCTGCGCTTGAGATACTTGATCTAAATAGCACGACTCTTTAATAACCAATACTGCGAGTTCTATCCCTACTTTAGGGCCTAAGCCTTCTACTTTATAATCTATAGGCCTATTCATGCCCGGCACAGATAATTGTACTATTCGTTCCAGTGCCCGGTCTTCGGGATTGCTTAAATCGTATATGACTTCATAAGTAAAAGTACCTACTTCATTTTTAACAGGTCCTTTTACCGGTTCGCCATGATTTCCTTTCACTTTCAGCTTTTCATCCTTACAAGAGATGATTACTTTGGCTGTATTTTCAATAGGAACTACTGTTAGCGATTCGTCCTTATCTACTCTTATTTGCACAGAGGAATTATCTACATCTACCAAGTACTCCATCCAGTTTCCTTCTTCCAGAAAAACGGCTACATCTCTTTTTGCCGTACTTCCTTTCAGAGAAATATTAAAGCCGAATTTGTTGGCATCGCGTGTGTCGCAAATGCAGGTGTAAATATATTTACCATCTTTCTTCACAGGTGCTTCAATCTTTTCACCATTGTTTTCATCTATTATTAATGCCGGAGAGTTAGAAATAAAATCTACACGGGCTTTGTATTTGCTGCCTTTGTAAACTTCTTCTTGCTTACCTACGGTTACATTCATATTCTGAGCAAATAGAGAAAAGGCACCGAAAAGGAAAAAGACTGCTATAATTCGTTTCATATTTTGTTGCTTCTAATATCTTTTATCTATTATTGGTTTACTTGTTTATCTTGAAGTCTCCCAACTCAAACACTTTCTCTTTAGGTGTTTCATTATATGGTTGCCATGTACGTACATGAATCATTGGAGGTTTGGTTTCATCCTTTTCATCAAACTCCCACATCAGGAACAAATATCCTTTGTCGCTATATGAACCGGAATTCCAATGCTGAACAAGTTTCACCCCATAAACATTCTTATTAGAACGATGAGAGTTTACTTTAATATTTTCAAACACCACATTGATACGTGCATTATTCTTAAACACATTGGCAAGGCGACTCAAATATTGCTTTTTAGTTTGTGTAATCAGCTCCACATTGCCTCCCGGCATAGCAACTGCACCTTCCTGCGTTTTTCTCTGCACCACTCTACCGGTGATAATAAGAGCATCATCGCTGAATATATCTTGCAGAAAGTTCAAGTCTTTCTTATTATAAGCCGTACGGAATTGCTCTACGAAATCCAAAATAATTGTTCGCTTACGCAAGTCTGTCACCTCTCTATCCGAAGCCATCAGGTCTTTATACTCGTCAGATCTGATTCCAAAGAATAAACTTTCTATCTGTCCTTTGGCATCAAAATTAAGAACGATGGTTTGAAAGCGGTCGGCATCAAACTTCTCTCCCGAACGCGGTTCCATAATCATGGGGATATTACGAACCTGATAACCACCAGTCAGTTTGCTTGTACAGTTTTCTACCACTTCTATTTCATCACAACGAAAAGGGCATATCTCCCACAGTGTAAAGATAGACGAAGCTGCTTCCGGCGCAATATCAATACCGGCAAGAGAGAGATTTCTTTTTTCTCCCTGTGCATTATTAAATTCGGTAATCAGTTTTCCCGCATTCTGTTCCAAAGTCTTTTTCATACCTGCAGAGGCATAAAGCAATTCAAAGGATGTTTTATATTGAGCTTTTACCGATACACTTACCAATAATCCCAAAACCAGTATAATACAATTCTTAATACTCATGAAACGATTTACTTTCATATCTTCTTTATTCATAAATTAAAAACCACACTTTCTTACTTCTACCATAAAGATTCATGTTATCCATATTTCCTGTCAGGAAGTTTTTCCTTTTACCCATTCCTTTATCCAGAATGGCTTCGATGCCCTGATCCGAATAAACCAAAATATACCAGGTAGGATTCATTTCAGCACCGACATTGCCATACATTATTTTATGCTCAGCTTTTAGCTCCTGCATACATTTCTGCACATCGGCTACAGTTTTTTTAGATACAATTGTTCTTAGAACAGGTGAAGCTATTTCATTTAGGTTCACTTCGTTTTCTATTTTAACTATTTCTTCTTCAATCACAAGATCTTCTAAAGAAGAATCCGGCACAATCACTTTTGCTTCGTCAGACTTAGTAACCGCCACAGCAACCGGATTGTCTACTGCCATCACTGTGCCACCCGACATTATATTATCTTTATGAACATACAAAAACACTCTTTCCATAGTCCCTCTTTTCAGTGCTACTTTAGAAGAGTTCTTCTTTACGGCATTCAGCAATATGGTTTCTGCATCCTGTAGCGATTCTTTTTCGGTAATCAAACGCATGATTTCTGTGCGTAGGCTACTTTCTGCACTTTCCAAAGCTTCCTGCTCGGTGGCCGCCATACCTTCGCCATAGATATAATTTTTGTTCTTCTTTATCGAATTTATTTTGGTTTTCTCTTCCAGATAATCTACCTGCGCAAAAATCATCGTAGGAATAACCATCAGTAAACATGCTATAATATGTTTCATATTCATTGTTTTTTATTTATTTGGTGCAAGAATATTCTTTTGGGAAGTCGTTATATCTTCATACAAATCTCCAATATTATTTATTGGAATATATGGGTAGAAATCTGCCGTAATTACAATATCTCCTTTCTTAAAAGCTTCTTTGGGAAACTTGAAGTATAAAAGATGTTTATACATTAAATCTCTATTTATATAGAACACCGTGCCCTTATACTCCTTATTTGTTTCTTCTTCCATCCCCAGATAACCGGTACATTTTTGTTCTTTCAGATAAGCACACAGATTCTTCAATGGAAGTTTCACTACCTGATTCATCTGATAGTATCCTTTGATAGTTAATGAAATGGCGTTGTTCCAATCCATCTCATCGGCATGAAGAAAGAGATTTAACAATGATTCCACCCCCATTCTTTCATTAAATACATACTCAAATGTACCTCCCCTTTGGCGGATATACTTTCCATTTCTTACCTGAGGAATCATATATGTATCGACAATCTCTTCAAATACCTTTCTCTCGGGGATATACTTAAAGTAAAGTGAATCTAATTTTCCGGAATGTTCGGTAAAACGATAATTCAACACATCCTGACAAAAAGCTTGAGCCGTTTCTTTTTTGTCTTTCCCTAATATCAAGTCATATTGTTTAGGAAAGCGAACTTCGAAAGAGGTGTTTCCGTTATCTATTGTCCATCGTGCTGTAAAATGAGTATCGTTTCCAATCAGCGTAAAAGGAGTTCCCGGCTGTATCGTTTGCAACACTAATGAAACAGAACGACTTGTTTGAAACAAATCTCTACCATTCAATTTTAGTTCTACAAAATCTTCACGCATCAAGTACTTTTGCTCAGTTTGATTCTTCTTCAATAATAAACTTAGCAAATAGCGTTCTATAAATATATACACAGGAGGAGCAACCTTTCTATCCAACCCCGGATGAAACAAGGTTACTCCCATTTCGCTGAGCACCCCATCTGTAACAACCACTCTCATCGACTTGCCCGGACATATTGCTCCCAAAGCAATCTCTCCACTTTTCGCTATAGTGATTTTCCGTTCCTGAGCATCCTTATACATACGTTTCATTACTTCCGTTTCAGCCTTCGGCTGGGCAGAAAGTGCTTGGAAGCAGAAAAGCATTATGAGAGTTATAACAGATGTAAGCCTCATTTTCTTTCGTTTTTATTCAGGTGTGCCTAATTCTCCGGTTAACACAGCACCTTTTTGGGTGTTATCTTTGTCAAACCATTTACCATTGGTCAGGTTGTCGTCTTTGAAAGTTCCGGATACCACATCCCCTGATTCAGCCATTCTTTCTTGTTTATCGTATTGGCTCAATCGGTATGCTTTATAGAACTTCAAGCTTCCTGTACCATTTGCTTTGTTATTCTTTATTTCTCCGGTGTATTTTCCGTAGTGATAGCTGATGGTGCCAGTACCGGTGCCGGTGGCGGCATCGCCGGTTTCGATTCTTACAAGGGGGTCAGAGTCGCCACCACCTTTTCCTTCCACTACATACACACATGAAGCGCTAAGTGATTCGTTTTCCAAAGCCTTTACAGTAATGGTAGCCTCACCTTCTTTCAGTAAAGTAACAGTACCATTTTCCACTGTTGCAACAGCTTCATTGTTGGAAGTCCAAATATATGTTGCTTCTGCATTAGCAGGGGTTTTAGTGACTTGCAAGGTTTCTACAGCACCCACTTCAAGAGTAGTAGAAGATTGATTAAGGGCTATAGACTCTAATGTTGTAGGTTCCTCTTTGTCGCCTCCTGCAACCATAGTATACGCAAAATAGCCTCCGCCAGCAAGAACTATCAAGGCTACCACTGCTATTATAATCTTTTTCATAGGACTACCCGTATTAGGATCATCCTTGCTATTACGTTTTTTACCTTCGCCCAAAGGCTGATGACACAGTGGACACTCAAAATCTCCTCCGGGTTCTACCTCTATTTCCTTTTTATAATTGTCGCAGTCAAGATTCCTGCAAATACCTGTTTTCTTTGCCATAAAACTATTTTAATCAATTTTTAAATCTTTATCACATAACTCTTCTGCTGCTGCATTGAAAGCAACATATAACAGATTCTTTTCATTTCTACCCACAAGTGGCAGAACTACGTTGTCTAGTGTTTCACCTAACTTCAGCATCAATGCCTTTTTCTTCTCGCCCTTGTAGTTAGTATTTAATTCTTCTACTACAACTTTCTTTAACATAGCCGCATCCATTGCACGGGTCATCTTACTCAGTTCTTTAAGTGTAGAGATAATATCGTCTCCAGCATCAATCCATCGGCTTATACGTCCCATTTTATTTTTCTCTCCGGCAAAGGCTTTCATCTTCTCTCCGGTCTCCACATCTTCGCGCTCTATGATAATACCTTCAATCGCATAAGCCAACAAAACAATGGGCATGAGTTCTTTTTCGGCTTCTTCAGCACTTTTGCTAAAAAGGGTAGGCAACGACGATTTAGAGAAGCTTTCAGTATGTACAACCATGCGGTTTACTTCGCTTCTGGTCAGTATATCATATTTTTCTTTCAATACTCTCACATTATCAACATAACGTAACGGGAATCCACTGTGCGCAGTGACTACAACAATTTGATTGCTTTTGAAGTTAACTGACACATCGTAATCCTTATTAAATGGAATTTTACCACTTTCGCCAAAATCTTTAATAAAGTCATTGCGGAACGTATCATCATCTTCGTAAAGGGGCAATGAGAGTTGAATGATCTTTTGATGGTTGGCTGCTGTTTCCGGACTTCCTTTACCTTCTTCCGAACCATTGAAAGGTAAGAAGCTTTGCGCAGCATTATATATTTCTTTCACAAAGCGTTTACGCTTGTCTGGTGTGCTACAATCAGTGTTACGTAATTTATCCAGAATGTTCACATTAACCAAGCGTTGATTCGCATTCTTCATCGAATAATCATCCATTTCTTTACGTGCACTCTCAATACAAGCTTTCAGAGTTATTTCCTGCAATGTGCCTACATTTATTTTCTTGCTGAGTGTACTGAATCCATCATTAGTAATGCCCACTGATTCTATGATCTTCGCACGTAAGCTATCTGCATGCAGCTTCTGATTGGCTTTATTCTTAAGAAATCCCTGAATTGTATCACGTACCAATTTAGGATCATACTCTTTTACTACTTCACCATTCATATTACCCATTTCGGCGTCGCTCAATTTACATTTCTCCTCCGCCTGTTTTTTCATGATATCAGCATAATCATCCAACACCCTCATAAATGGTTCAATAGTATTGACATTGAACAGAGTGAGCATATTTATGATTTCCGACATCAATTTTACAGCATACCCATAAGCTGCTACAGAGGTCATCACAGTGAGTTGTTCCCGTTTTGCATCAGCAAAACGCCCGAATGTTTTGGTAGAAGCATTCGTGAGTGCATCTGTGAGCCAGCCAATATTGTTCCAATCTCTGCGAATACCTTCCAGCTGATCTGCTAAATCTTCATTCAGGTAAGTTGTTCGTTTGGTAATTTTACTCTTGAAATCATCTAAGCGCTGGTTACATTTTTCTATCAACAATGTGATATATTTATGCACTTCCATGATAGACATATCACCATTCTTCCATTTGGCAAACAAGTTGTTTTCAATACGACGACAAATCTCTTCAGCAAAACCAGAAATTTGAGTTTCATAATCGAAATAGAACTTCTTCACGCCACAACCGCGATACATTGAGTCAAAGAATTTCTCGCAGAGTTGATTAAACTCCTCATACCATTCTTTTTTAGGACATTCAGTCTGTACATCCTGTTTATAACGATCTATATAAAATTCCCAACCCTGAACAATTGGTTTCCAGTTGGTAACATGCTTTTCTATTGACGGTAGTGGTTTGCTAAGCAGCAAATAGTCATCGGTCAGCAAGTTTGCCTCTCTTTCAGAGTCTTTATCAACATCATGAACATAACTTTTACCCACCATGTCTTCAGTACATTCTATATATCCGCGTGCATCATCCCACAAGCCATAGAGCATTTGCGTAGAAGCTTGACGAGCAAAATAATAAGCACCATATTCCACGACCTCAGTTTCGGGATATTCTATGCGCTTTACACCGAATGTCATAAACTTACGGCTATGTACTGGTTCTTTGGTTTCATTCTCTTCCGGTAGCAAGCCATTATTCTCGTTGCTCTCCAAGCGCGCCATCTTTCCTCCACTCTGCATTGATGAAGCCACCACCTTTTGAAAGAGGAAGTCTCCTACAATGTTGGGTAGCACTTTGTGCAAGTTCACCTCCTTGCCTGCTTCATTAACATTGGTATAGAGATAGGCCATATCAAATGCGTCCTGTCCTTTAAGAAGACGGCGTACATTGCCATATTCGTCGGTATTTCCTTTTACATCTGTAGGAAAATAACGTCCTACAGACATGGCATTCAGTTCTAACAAAGCAGCATAGCCATTAGGTTGATAGTAGCGGTTACTATCTTCACCTCCCGGTATTTGAATGATTTTCTCTGGTACATAGAGATACAACTGTATCTTAAATTTTGCACGGTCATCTCCGGTACGTTGAAACTCATTTCGAATTTGTGTCACAGCATCAACGATGGAGCCTGAACCCGTTCCACCACCTAATCCGGCACAGATATGGAAAGTTACATCATCCACATCTTCTTTCTCTTTTAATGCTTTTACACGCGAATGTACTTGACCTACAAATGTGTTTTGTGGTAATCCGCACATGTTATTGGCGATTAACATACGCCCAAAACGTCGGCGCTGTCCGCCAATACCTTCACTGATTATAGCGCCAATTCCCTCTTTCAGCATCGCTTCATCTTTGCGATTGATAAATGCATTGATACCCGGATATTGATCTAAATTACTCAACACACCGAAACCTATTCCATTGATTGATAAGCGTTGAGCAGGAGAAAGTTGCACCGACATACCCAATGTCTGCCAATCTTCTTCGTTGTTCAAATCAGCCAGACTGGAATCTACATACAAATATTCGATATGTGCATCACTCGTAGGATCGTTCGAACGAAACTCTTCATAAATACGTTTGCGTAAAGCACGCAAAACGGAACCTCCGGTTCCTCCAAGTCCAATAATTAAATGGTTTGCCATGATATTTATATTATAATTATTTTCACTTATACTTTAGTCTAACATCCTACTTCTTCGTCTTGTGGTGGCAGTTCTTCTTCTCCTCCCCTGCTTCGACGCATCATTAAAAAAGTAAAACCCAATCAGGCACACCGCCCCCATAAACCAAGCCACGCGTCTCCACAGGTAACCGTTTACAGCGCTTTGAATATTCTTAGTATAATAAGATGCCACTTCAAAGGCATTGGAAAAGACCGTTTCACCCACTTCCAACTTTTCTATGTTAATATCCTCCACATAATCGGCCAGCATCGGATATTGACTAACTAATTCCGCGGACACCTCTTTTAAGTTGACGGAAGAAGAAGAGATATTTACCTGCGGTAACAAACTCACAATCTGCTCTTTGGTGGGCAGATAAGACTTCACCTTAACCCCACCTATAAAGAAAGTTGATTGAAACCCAAGGAATATAAGTCCAAATGCAAGAAGAAAAAAACCTAAAGGATTGTATGAATAATGAGGAGCGATCATCTTAGGCAAATAAAACAACGCCAAGGTTGTTGCTATGCCAATAAGTGCTCCCCAAAAGATACAGGAAAACAATTCACCAATAACGTATAACATACTAATCTTTTCTTTATATATTATTCATTCCTCTTTATTCAAAACTTAACAAAGCAAATTGGGTAACAAAATGTCGCTTTCTGTATGGAGCATCATCTTATGCAAAGCAGCTTCAGAACCATTCAACATTTCATTATATCTATCCTTTAATGTCTCAATATTCGCAACAATACTCAACGGGAAACCAACAGTGGCATTAACAACTACCAACTCGGTTCTTTTATAATTAGTCAACAAGTCACTATGAACGCTAAACTTCGGACATGCTTTTTTAAACATATCAATAAACTTTTGTCTAAAATTAGTTGCATCATAATACTCTGGTAAACTTAATTGCACAACATGCCGCAATGGAATCCCATATTTCATAGCTAATTTATCAACTTCTTCCGAGTTAAACTGCAAATAGGACTGTGAAGATTGCACCAGATATTGAATTAACTCTTCTAATTGTTCATCTGAAGTATATGACTTCTTAATCTTCTCTAGAATATTTACGTCTATTATCTTCTGAGTAGGATCTGTAACTTCCAAATCAGCCATCACAGAAGAAGCAGTTGTTAAGCAAACCTGGATAAATGTATCTTCTATGCTAACCATATCTAACTTGTCGAGCATATTAGTAAAGCCTCTTTTTCCATCCGTACCCAATAATTCAGCCAATCCATTTCGAGCTAAAGAGGCATTGTGCTTTTGCACTAATTCGTCAGAAACAAATTGTTTGGTTAGATTTTTCACCCATTCAGGATTGCATATCTTCACAAATTCCCCCGGATGCTTACAGTTCTTATCTAATTCCGTTTCTATATGAATCAATATCTCCGAAATCAGAAAATATAATGATTTCACAGTTTCAAGAATTCTTGCCAATTCACTTTTCACCAAACTAATCAGTGATATAGCATATTGATATCCTTCAGTCAATGTCAATAATTCATAGTAAGAACCTTTAGCCATTTTGTATGCCAGGAATATCTTACGATAGGGACTACCTATAATATTTATTAACCAACCGACTTTTTTCCATTCCTTCTCGCAAAGTTCAATTTCCGGAATAATTTCGTGTTGTATAGAATACTCAAAATCTTCTATTTTTTTTTGAAACTCAGGAATTCTCTTATCACAATCTTCTATGAGAAGATGCAAAAACTTCACAATTTCCAATAAAGACTTTGCTCCACTCCTCCATCCATTGAATAATTTTTCTTCAATATGCTGACGAATATAATCAGCATATCTCCATCTTTCGTTTATCTGAATCTTATAAAATTCTTTGACTCCAGAACCACGATATTGGGCATGATATTGTAAATCACAGTAAGAATTAAAGTCACTCAACCACTTCTTTTTATCTTGTCCGGTTTGGATATCGTCGGCAAAGAGTTGTATCCATGTTTCCCATTCTGGAGCTATTTCTTTCCATTTTTTGGTTGTGGAATCATAAATTAAAGGTGTAGAAAGTATTAAGTAACGATCTGCTAACAAAAACTCTTCTCGTATCTTTTCATCAACTATATCAATGTTAACTTCATCAAACGAAAGTTCTTCAAACCCGGATTTATGATTCCAATTATCGTATAATGATTGAAGAATAGCCTGCCTTACAAAACTATAAGTCACATACTTCTCTATTTCTAATTCGGGATAGTCTATTCTCTTAATGCCAAAAGTGGAAAAACTGTTACTAAGTATAGGTGTACCCACATCATTCCGTATGTCATCGAAACTAAATTCTTCCATTCTAAGTAACCCATGCATATGTACATAAATCTTTTGGAATAAGAAATCCGCAACAGAAGCTGATATTTTACTATCAAACTGTTGCTGACGTCCATCCTCATCGCTATTTGTAAAGAGATAAGCCATTTCAAAAGCATTACACCCTCCTAATAATCTCTCTACTTTTCCATCTTCCCTTTTAGAGTGGGAGTCTAAATCACAAGGTTTATAAACACCTATAGAGATAGCATTTAACTCGCTCAAAGCAGCATAACTATTGGCCTGATAATATCCTGCATTACACATAGGATCAACCATATTGCCTTCAGGAACATTTAGATATAAATACAATTTATATCGATTACCAGTGCTTTTTCTGGGATCAAACTGTTTACGAATTTGCGCAATAATATCAATTATTGATCCAGAACCAACTCCCCCGGCTAAACCTGAACAAATATGAAAAGTGACTTCTTCTTTTTTACTTCTGTCAATCAGTTTCAGTACACTGTTTCTCAACCGTGCAGTAAAGCTTCCATCATGAAGTCCGAGAATATTATTTGCGAGTAATAACCGTCCCAACCTCCGTTTTTGCCCACTAAAACCATTATTCAAATGATTAGCATTTCCTAAAAGTAGTTCTTTATCAACCGGAGTAATAAAGGATTGAATAGTAGGATATAAAGAAAGATTATCAAATACATTAGAATCTACCCCATAAAGGGCTATTTTTTGTAATGAAAGCAAAGAAGTGTCTGCTGAAACAGCATGAATGGTATCGACATACAAATATTCTATTTCCACCCCATTCATAGACAAATCATTATGAAATTCTTCAGCAATACGTTTTCGAATCGCTTTCATTATTCCATGTCCAGTACCCCCAAGCCCAATTATCAAATGATTTGTCATTGTATTAGCCTTCCATCCTCATTAGCCTTTCCTTATATTTTTATTGAACCCGAATATAAGCTAAAAACATATAGATGATCTTTCTTAATTTAACGTGTGTTTCCTTTTTTAGCTGAAAAATATAACGAATCGCAAAGTTTATAAAATATTCAATACGCAAACACCCATATATATGGGTATATGTACGCGTTTTTATTTGTAACTTTGAAGTCATATTTTCGGAACTTAATGCTATAAAATCACGATAATGACCACCACTTCGCTACAGCAATTAAAGTTTAATATTGCAATTGTCGACGACCATGACTCTGTTCTGCTTGGCGTCTGTTCATTTCTTAAAAAATACTTTATCAATGTACAAATCTCCACTTTTACAGAAGGGGCTAAACTTTTAGAACATATAAGAACTAAACCGCAAGATATTTTCATTGTGGATTTAAATCTCAAAGATGTAGAAGGATTGGAGCTTATCAAAATAATCAGAGGCATACAGTCAAATGCTAAGATTATTGTTTATAGCATGCATGAAGGGTTATGGATTATCAAATCATTACTGACACTCAATATCGAAGGGGTTGTTCTAAAATCTTCATCATTAGATTTCCTAAAGAAAGCGGTAGAAGAAGTCTACATCGGAGGAAAATTTTACTGCCAACGGTTTAAACAAATCAGTAAAGACTCGGATGATAAAGATTCTGATTCTTTTTTATTGGTAGAGGCATTCAATGATATACATTTAACCATCATCAAGCTGACTGCTCAAGGCTATACCTCGCAGGAAATAGCCACAAAAACGGGACATACTAAACAGACGATTATGTCGTATAAGAAAGACTTGTTTCGGAAACTGGGCGTAAACAGTGCCACCGAATTAGTAGGTAAAGCTATCATTCACGGTTTCATCAACAAAAAGGATATACTAAAGAAACATGAATAAGAGTTGTAACTTGCTTATAGGACTTTCCTATTAATCTTTTTTCCGGCTCTGCACAAAGAAAGTCACCGAAAGTGTATTTCCCTCTTCGTCTACTACTGTCATAGCATGCTTACCGGGTTCGGGCATTAAGGAGATTTTGTGAAAATCCTGTGTCATGTCTATATAAGCACCGTCTAAATGCCAGTAAACGGATGCTCTACGATTAGTGTGTGCCAAATCAAAAGTGATGGCTCCGGGAGTACCATCTAACTGCTTGGGCAAAAAGACATTCGCATTCATCTGCGGGTAAATAAATTGCATAGGCGAACGCATATCCTCTCCACAGCCTGGTCTGAAAGGAGGCAAGGACTTGTAATTCAAATGATGCTGTTTATAGTACCATTCCCATGCAGGGGGCAGTGTAAACCAATTGCGCAATACCACAGGCTCATTTTCTGCACAATCAGCATAAAGGCGGTATCTTTCATCTGCCGATAAAGTAACGGAATGATGATACGAACAAGGATCGGTATGAAAGCCTGCAGGAAGAATCAGTATAGAGTCGGTTTCCTCACAAAAGCGACTTTTAATATGACCAGACTTTCTGCAAACTTCGGCTTCCGTAAACTCACTATAAGGCGTTGAAAACCAATCGGAAGAAGGGAGTAAATTAAAGATATCGAACATTACAGGTCCTGCTGTTCGAGCACCTACCAAACCAGGCTTTCCTTCGCCGGCTGCATTTCCTACCCATACGCCTACAGCGTAACGAGGAGTAACTCCTACTGCCCAGGCATCGCGAAAGCCATAACTGGTTCCCGTTTTCCAGGCAACGGTTTGCATAGAGGGAATTAAACGCCAGTCTATTTCTTCGGGTCTGTTCACTTCCTTAATCGCATTAAAGGTTTGCCACACAGCACCCGGCTTAAAAAGAGGTGGTTGTGACTTGCGATTTTCTATTTCCGAAAGAAGCAGAGCGAAAGGTACTCTATCTAAGTTTTGGAGTGCTCGTGCCATATCCGCGTACGCAGCGGTTACATCCCATAAGGTGACTTCTGCTCCTCCCAGAATCAGAGAAAGTCCGTAATGGGCCGAGGGTCTGGTCAAGGTTTTTAATCCTATTTGTTTCAGAAAATCATGGAATTTAGGCACACTATATTCTCTTAGCAGATGAACCGAGGGAATATTCAATGACCGGGCAATAGCTTCTCCGGCAGGAACAGCACCTTCGAACTGACGACTAAAGTTCTGAGGAGTAAAACCATTGATATTTACAGGTATATCCGGCAACAAGGTAGCAGGCAATATTTCTCCTTCTTGCAACATTACATAATAAAGGAATGGTTTTAAAATACTTCCGGAACTACGAGGGGAGCGAATAACATCTACCTGATTTCCAAATCGTTTTTCCTCAAAACGAGCATTACCACAATAGGCCACTACTTCGCCGGTTTGCACATCAAGCACAATAGCTGCCAGGTTCTTTATGTCGCTCTTTGTAAATTCATCATTCCAGCGTTCCACCACTTCTTCTACCCGAATTTGAATCCCTTTATCAATGGTAGAGGCAGACTCCTGCCCTCTCTTTGTTTTATATAAATGGGCAACCAAGTGTGGGGCTACTTGAGGTAAAGGCAAGGGTTCATCAGGCAATTCTTCCTCCAGCGCGAGTTCGTAAGTGATATCATCTATTGTTTTCTTTTCGAATAAGCGTTTTAGTAATCTATCTCGTTTATTCTTCAAAGCTTGTCTGCTTTTAGATAAGTGCATCATGGAAGGTGAGTTGGGTAATACTGCCAAAGTAGCAGCCTCCGCCCAGGAAAGTTCCTTCGCTGCATGACCGAAATATCGCCATGAAGCAGCATCTAACCCCACTACATTTCCTCCATAAGGGGCATGAGAAGCGTACATCGCCAGAATTTCTTCTTTTGAGTAACTGAATTCCAGTCGGGTGGCAAGTATGGCTTCAACCACTTTCTCTCCCAGTGTACGTGCTTTATTCCGAGAAAGACGAATGGTTTGCATGGTGATGGTACTTCCTCCGCTCACAATGCGCTTTTGTTGTAGGTTTTGTTTAATGGCTCTTCCTACGGCAAGTGGGTTTACTCCCCAGTGTTGGTAATAGTGACGATCTTCAAATTCTATAATGCATGCTTTCAGTTTCAAAGGAACAGTATCACAAGCAGGAAAGCGCCATTGACCGTCATTCGCAATACGAGCACCCAGTAACTCACCGTTACGATCGGTTACTACTGTTGAATAAGATACATCAAATAGTTTACCAGGCAGGCAACCCATATAAAGAACAAGTAGGATGATGGCAATTAAGCAGCCAATCTTCCTACTTGTTTTCATATTTCGGAGAGTTAATCTCATTTATATTTTAATGATAACTTAATATTATATTGAACCACAGATTAACGCAGATTATCGCAGAGTTTTTAGGTTTTATTTAAACCTAATTTATTTTCATAATCTGCGATAATCTGTGGTTCAAAAATAATTAACTACCGCTCCACCACTACTCTTCCAGCCTTTGTTCTGCCCTGCGCCGATATATCATACATCGCCTCACACTGCACAGCAGGTAAAACAAATTCTCCGGCGTAAGTAGCTTGTAAACGTATGGTAATCTCCTTATATTGATTCTTTCTCAAATCAAAATAAGTAAGCACACGATCATCACGAATATCCTGATAGTCGAAGTTTCCTCTTGAGCCGGAACTTGCACCACCATAATCACTTACCATTCGTTCATTGAAGATTTCCCATCCGGATGGTATTATATGGGTAAGTGCAATATCCCTATAATCTTCTGTTCCACTGATATTGGAGATCTTCACAATTGCCTTAAAGTCAGCTCCTTGCTTAATCTTGTCGATAGCAAAAGCTTTGCCGGCCATATCTACATAACGTACTTCCAGACGCAGGTTATTGGCTATTTCGGACAAGGTATCTACTGCCAGTTGTGTACGCGAAATCAAATCAACATACAAGGCACCGCCTCCCTGATTTTTCAGAACTACTTTTCCCTTCAACGGAGAGGTAGGGATAGCCGTTTGATATACAGCCCGTTTGGATTGCACGGAAGTTTGTTTCTTTCCGTTCAATGTCCATTCAAAGTCGATAGAGCCGGATAACTTCTCTGCCAACATTCCCATTGCCATCAATGAATAAGCTGTGGATTGGGTACTAAAGTAATTGGCAGCTGAAAGATTCTTTGAAACCTTTTTCGCCTGCTCAAATGCTTTTTCATCTTGTCCCATCAACACCAATGTTTCTAAGATCATAGCCTCGTCGCGATCATAAGATCCGTATACATTGTTATAAGAAGGATAAGGTTCCACTGTTGCGGCAATATTAAATACCAGTTCATTAGCTACATTCATTTTACCACTCAAGGCATAAGCAGCCGCAAGTCTCCATTTTGCTTGTAAAGGCAGGTTAGTTACTTCTTTTAAACGGTTCATAGCTCCTTGTTCGGCAGCTCCCGCAAGGGCCAACGAATAAAGGCGATAAGCCTGTTGGTAGTCCGACTCCCAATAATAACGCTTTTCTGTTCGTTGCGAAGGTGTCCAACTCTTTGCTACATTCCGCTGATAAGCTTTCCATTTGTTTATCACATTCGGATTAACGGCAAAGCCTTTCTCGTAAGCCATTACTAAGAAGATTCCGGCATAAGTAGATACCCAATCGTTTGCATTGGTATATCCCGGCCAATACATAAAGCCTCCATTATTTAATTGGCGTTCGTATAATTTCTTAATGGCTTCCTGCACATTCTTCTTTATAACTTCCTGTTCTTTGGCAGATACATCTTTAAACATAGAAATGAACAATAAAGGCAATGCTTTGGATGTTAACTGCTCTGTACAGCAATGCTGATAAGAGTACAGATAATCGAAACGACGACTTAAATCAACGCTTGGAATCCTCGAAGTCTCCAGATTTACCCAATTATCTTTCGAGTTATTGCCTACTTCATAACTTAGCTCCACACTTTCATTGGCTTTCAGCAATTTGCTCTGGTTCAGTGTAACCATTGGGTTCGGGTTGCGAACATCTATTTCAATGGTTTCTTTGGTAGAGTGTCCGTTACCGGAAGCAGTAATCTTCACTATTTCTTTACCGGTAACAAAGCCTGTCTTTATACGGAAGTACACCAATTTGTCTCCGGTTTGAGAGAAGCTTACCTTTTGTTTTTTGCCTTCGGTCAGTTTCAGGTTATCGGATGTTTCGATTTCTACGGTTACATCTTTCACCGAATTTTCCATGGCAAATACGTTGACCGGCAATAATATATCTTCTCCTGTGCTTAATACGCGAGGTAATGTAGAAAGTATCATCAACGGCGAACGCACAGGAGTAGCTTTCTCTGCGCTTCCGTAAGCACCATCCTGACCGGCCACTACCATGGTACGTACAGAACCTACATACATGGGGAATTTCACTTTATGTGTATTACTTCCTCCACGGCCTACAGTAAAGGGACCCAGGTATTTCACTACAGGGCGGAAACGATTGGCTTTGGTATTTGCACCGCTCATTTCTTCGTCGCCACCTGTTCCGAACAGTGAACTATACTTACCGGTGAAAGCACCGATTACCTGATCGTACATATCCCAAGTAGTAATACCAAGCGCTTCGCGAGCATAAAAATCATCCCAAGGGTTGGGTGTTTTAAAGTTAGTCAGGTCGAGCAAACCTTCATCAACAATAGCCAAGGTATACGTCATTGGTTTGCCTTTCTTTTCGCTGACTGTTACGGAGAATTCTTCTTCCGGACGCAGCACGTCGGGCATATCAATTTTGGGTTCCAGTATGGTTTCCTTATTGGTTACAAACACCGGTTCCACTCCATACATACGGATAGGTAAGTCATTAATGGTTTGAGCATGTGGTTGCAACAACGTTAGATGCAAGTATACATTCGGCGCCATTTCGGGCGTTACCTTAAATTGATATTTGGTATCGTTACCGGCAGTTACATTCACCCACTCCCGATGCAATACGGAAGTTCCGTTTTCTATAGCAATCAGAGCTCTTCCGTTAGAAGAAGCCGGGATGGTGGCTGTTGCCGTCTCTCCTACCTCATAAGATTCTTTGTCGAGAGAGAAAGTTAACATGGTTACTCCACTTGGATCCGACTTATTGGAACGTCCTCTGTATTCCGGCCAGTCAATGTACACAGTACCTCCGGTAGCATGTCCGCCATCCACATCTTTCACATACACCAAGTAACGTCCCCACTCCGGATAATTGATACGAAGTTTAAATTCTCCTTTTCCATTCACAGTCCGGAGCTTTCCTTCCGCAACCGGGGTATAAGACGAATTATTTATATAAGAAGCAAAAGACTCACTGCTTCTTTCCCACCACCAACTCCAACTGATGCGATACACCTTATATTGAAGGTTGGAACGGTTCACCGGTTTTCCTTCGGAATTAACTGTTACTACATCAAAAACATGATCCTGATCTGTTTCCAGCCATCTTCCACTTGGTTGATTCAGATTAACTCCCACATAAGCATCATAAGGAGAAAAAGGCACACTCATGGTATTTATACTGGCATCTCCGCCCGGTTCATACACACGGGTGGTAATATTAGCATTCAACATTCCGGGAGCATCTTCTGCTTCGGGCACACTAAAATCGAAGGTCGCATTTCCGCTTTCATCCAATTTCCCATCAAATATCTCCATCGTATTGGTACTGAAATTCGTGGCAGGATTATTGAAATTATATTGACTGTAGTCCGAAAACTGTGTATGTACTTTTGTCAATCTCATTTCTATATCGGCTTTCAGATTGGAAGCCGTGGCACCTGTAAGCCAAGAAGAAAATAAGTTAGCTTCGAAATTACCTTTGGTTGCCTTAATAATATCATTTGGAAACTTCAGGTTAATCTTTAAACGGTTAGGTTTAATGGTTTCAATGCGTAATGATTTATAGAAGGAACTTCCTCCTACCTTTACATAAGCGCTCCATAACCCGGTTGGATCTTCCTGTTTTGTAGGAATACGGAAACTATAGAATCCGTTGACTCCCTTAGTAGAGATTTGTTTATCGTAGAATTGTCCTCTGGGGTTATACAATTCGATGGATACAGGATGTTTATCCGAAATTCTCTTCTCGCGATCTTCCAACACAAAAGAAACATGTAAGGTATCTCCCGGTCGCCATACTCCGCGCTCGCCATAGATATAGCCTTTCAAGCCTTTCTCCAGTACTTTTCCACCTGTATTAAAGCGGCTGACGGAGTTCTCTTCGCCATCTACAATTTTGAGGTATGTTTTTTGTTTGTCTTTAGATGCTACCACCACAAAAGGTTTCCCTTTCAAGTCAATCACTCCGAATCCGTTGGCATCTGTTTTACTTGTACCAATGGGTTGAAGCTGGAAATTATAAGCAATTACATCGGCTCCTTCTATGGGGTTGGTATCTACTATGTTGTTAACTGTTACCCATAGTTTATTGGTTGAGTTTGCTTTTACAATCAACCCTAAATCGCTGGCCAATACATTGCAAGACACCTTGTGTTCCGAATTCATATAATAAGAAGGATGGCAAGGATTTTCTCTTTCTTCCCATTCATATATGTTCCAATCATACCCTTCGTATTCCGGGTTATAGTAGGTACTTGGTGTATCCCATTCCGAATCGTCCAGCTCTTCTTGCCCAACGGTTAAGATACGATTCATTTGCTTTTCCGATGCTTCCGTTGCAGGTTTGGCATCGTCTCCATCGCAAGGGTAAGCGGAATATTCTTCTTTAAATGATAGCATAATCCGGTAAATGGCTCCGGGCTCTTGTGCTACCAGTCCGCTTAAATCAATGGAGTAGTCTTGCCAATGGGTTACGTTTTTTTCATTGCTTAGATGCAACGTTTTTTTGTACACCAATCGCCCGGAACGCCTCAACTCACTTGCTGTACTCAAGCTATTGTCTTGCAGAAACATCAATACATTGCTTTCGTAAATACGGATAACACTTAAGTCTACCGCATGCAGACTTACTGCACGGAAAGGAATAATCAGGTTCTTAGAATCGGGCAGTATGGTACCTTTTGCCAGTAGTTCTACCTGAGGTTTCTCTGCTTTTTCCACAAACTGAATGGTTTCTTCTTTTTCCAACCTCTTGTCATTGGTGCTGCGGATTCCGGCATGTATCTTAAGTGTCACAGATCCGCCTTTGGGAGGATCGAAGAACACATTCACTTTATTATCTTTAGGTTGAAGGCGAACATTGGAAGCACCCTCTACAGTAATTAATCCTTTTAGGTTCTGAGAGGTAGATACTGATTCGGAAAAGGTAACTTCTATTCCATTCTCCGGTTCGTACACACGCTCGGCAGACAGAAAGAGGAAACGGTCTTTGGCCGGGATGGTTATTTCTCTACTGATCTTTTTATCTACACCCAAAGTGCTGCCATCTACTTCTATCTTAATTCTGAAGTTCTCTGCTTCCTTTTTGATATCATCAATTGTAAACTCAAAATAAAGCGGACTGCTGGTAGGTGTTACTTTGGCAGTAAGTTTTTGATTGTTTGTTGTACTTACTTTAATCATCTTGTCAACATCTTCTTTGGTAATTGTTACCAAATCGCTAAACCGCAGTTCTCCTTTTACCGACACTGACTCCGAAGAAGATGCCTGAATAGACAATGATTGCATATTCATCGCAAAATCGCGTTTAACTACCTGAAAGGTAAACTCGAATTTGCGTAAATCTTTGGGAACTTCCACAAAATCGCCCAACCGAAAAGAACATTTATAAAGCGTACCGGGCTTTAGTGCGTCTTCTTCGGGAACGAACTCAATCGTATTACTATTGATCCAATAGGCTTTACCCTTCAACGAGGGTGTAAAGGAAAAGAATTTCCCTTTCAGTTCCGTATTCAACTCCACGTTGGGTTGCTCTTTGGCAAACTCTATACGAATGGTTGAATTTTGACTGATTCCCCCACCCGTATATGCACTTATATAAGGAGCATATTCATTGGAAGGAATGATTTCTTCGGTAACTTCTTGTTTACAGGAATGTATAAAAAATACAAGAATAAATGCAAAAGCGCATCTTAAGAAGTGAAGAATGTTTGTGTACGTTCTCATTATTGTTTTTATTTAATTATTTTTGCCATAGAATATGGATCGTATGACAAAGGAAAACAAAATAAGCGAAATATCAAAGCAAGGAACCGTTATAAAAAATACGGGCAGTTGGTATCAGGTTAAAACCGTTGAGGGCGAAGTGATTGATTGCAAAATCAAAGGCAACTTTCGCCTGAAAGAGATTAAGAGTACCAACCCCGTGGCTGTGGGCGATCATGTTCACATTATTCCGAATCAGGAGGGGACTGCTTTTATCGTTGAGATAGAAGATCGGAAGAATTATATTATCCGTCGTTCTTCCAATTTATCGAAACAATCGCACATTCTGGCTGCCAATCTGGATCTGTGCATGTTGATAGTTACCATCAACTACCCGGAAACGAGTACTACTTTTATCGATCGTTTTCTGGCTTCGGCAGAGGCATATCGCATCCCTGTTAAATTAATCTTTAACAAGATAGACCGTTACGATGAAGATGAGTTACGATATATGGAAGCGCTTATCTCTCTTTATACTCACATAGGTTATCCTTGTTTTAAAATATCGGCACTCAACAATGAAGGAATAGAGGCTGTTCGAGAAGATTTAGCGCATAAAGTAACCCTATTCTCGGGACATTCGGGGGTTGGTAAGTCCACACTTATTAATAAGATTCTTCCGGATGTGAATGTTCGTACGGCAGAAATTTCTTCTTATCACAAGAAAGGTATGCACACCACCACTTTCTCCGAAATGTTTGAGTTACCTCAAGGCGGGTATATCATTGATACTCCGGGAATTAAAGGTTTCGGTACTTTCGACATGAATGAGGGAGAGATTGGGCATTACTTCCCCGAAATATTCAAGACTTCGGCAGATTGCCGTTTTAATAATTGTACGCATCAAAAGGAACCGGGCTGTGCAGTACGCGAAGCAGTAGAGAAATATTATATCAGCGAATCGAGATATACTTCTTATCTGAATATTCTGGAAGATATGGAGGAAGGGAAGTATAGGGCGGCGTATTAAGCTTCCTCACTCATTCCAGAAATGTCGGCATCTGCAAAACCTTCTATCAGGTAAGTATACATCTGTTCGCGCACTACATGATTGGGGATGCTAAGTATAGCTTCTCCTGCCTCCACACCCTGTATACTCAGCAACCCAAAATAGTAGAGCAATGATTTGAAGTTATGCGGATTAGTCATCTCTTCTACCGAAAACCCATTGCTGATTATGGCGGTGGTATAACCGTTCTCTACCACTTCTCGCACTACAGAGAAGTTGGAGCCAAGATTCCTGTCTGTTTTTATCAGATGCCGTAACTTATTATAATCGGTACGAATATTTTTGTCGATCATCTCATCAGGTGGATATCCTGTACGCAGGTAATTACTTATATAATAAAGTACCATGTCGGAGTTATACATACTTTCTCCGCCCAAACTTCGCATAGCAAAACTATAATTATCATACCATGGCTTCATCTCGGCCATCATCTCGTTGGGGGTTACAGCTAACATGCCGGCAGAATGGTAATATTCCAACATTTGGCGAAGTTCAATTTCTGAAAATCCCACAACATTGTTAAACTGTGCGTCGGTAGTAAAGTTAGAGCCAATGTTGAAGCCCGATGTTACATCATCCAAAGTGATGGGACTTACTCCGGTGATAAACATACGTCGCAAAGCAGCCTCATTTTCAGAAGTCATCAGTTTAAGTACATTGAAGAAGTAACGAAAAAATCCATCACCATGTGTGGTATGGGTATAAGCATCTTTACCAATGGTAGCAAGAATACTGTTTGTAAAGTTATCGTACTCATCAATAATGAGGTAGATATGTAACCCCAAGCTTCCGGCTTGTGTATTGATGTACTCCAATTTATCGGTAGAGATAGTGAGGCTATTGAGTTCCTCACGAAAACCGGGATTAAAAAGATGCTCGTAGCGATTGCAGAAATCCAAGAACCGCATGTTGCAATGGCTTTCGAAAGATGCCTCCAAACGTTCGGGACGCGAATCTACAGCCGAAAAATTAAAGCGCAATATCAGGAATTTAGCTCGCAAATTGGTAGGATGGTTGTATATCCATTGTTCGCCAAAAAGTTCTTCGAAACGATCAGCATTATTTATATCATAATAAGAGTCAAGCATATTCACCAGCAACGTTTTACCAAAACGTCGAGGACGAATGAGAAAGAAATACAAGGCGGCTTCTTCAATCAGAGGAATAAACCGGGTCTTGTCTACATAATAATAATTATCTTTCACCAGTCGTGCATAATCACTTAGCCCGTAGGGAATACCTTTAACTTTATTCTTATTGTTGGTTGACATAGCAAGGATTTTTATTCCGAAAATCTTTTAGATGTGGTTTTGAGTTTTATGAAACGACAATAAATTATCCCTAAAATTCAAAACAGTTTCTTAAACAAAGATAGTATTTATAAAATGATTATCCACACAATTCCCCATCATATCGGCTAAAGTTCTAATCTATTGCCAACGTTTCTTTCTATCTATATGTCGATGTGCTAAAAACACCCGGGTCTTTCCCCCTAAAACATCCGGGTGTTTTGACCCGAAAGACCCGGGTCTTTTTTCTCGCAACAAACTATCATTCTACACTCTACAAATACTTCTTTCCTCTTTTTAGTATACACATTCATTCGCCACGAATACAAGGAACTTGATTGTGAAATATTTTCCATACCCACACATTTTAATGCCGCGTTAGGTGCGTGATTGGTGCGTTAGGTGTTTTTGCCCACCTAACGCACCCTAAATAACTGACGGTTAGACTGATAACCCCCAAGTGCGTTAGGTGCGTTAGGTTTTGGCAAAAAATTCCCTGTGTAACTGATGAATTTCGCGTCTCTACCCTTTTTTCCTTTCTTCAATCATTCTTTTGTATATCATTAAACCTTTTGAGTTTCCTCGAGTCTAACAAAAGGTGTATTTTTGTATCTTTAAAAAAAACAATAAAACTATTCATGGACAAAAGAGTTAAATGGGGAATCATTATCCTTATTATTGTTGGTCTGACGGGTTTGGGCCTTTACCGTTTTTTACCTAAAACCAGTACAAATAAACAAAACGAAGCTCCTGCACCACCAAGCGGACAAAGAAATGCAGGAAGATCATTAAACGTTAACGCAGTTGTCATTAAGCCACAAATGCTGGTTGATGATTACAAATCCAAGAGTATTTTATTACCCGATGAGGAGGTAGATCTTGCTTTCCAAACATCCGGACTTATCACCAATATATATTTCACGGAAGGTACAGCTGTAAGAAAAGGGCAATTATTGGCTAAGGTAAACGATGCTCCGCTACAAGCTCAACTTATAAGATTACAAGCTCAAATACAGCTTGCAGAAGATAGAGTATATCGCCAGAAGGCTCTGCTGGAAAAAGATGCCGTTAGTAAGGAAGCTTACGAACAGGTAAAAACGGAGCTGGCTATGCTGAATGCAGACATTCAGTTGATAAAGGCCAACATTGATTTAACCGAATTGAGGGCGCCTTTTGATGGAATTATAGGGTTAAGACATGTTAGTGAAGGATCTTATGCCTCTCCAAACATCATCATTGCTACTCTTACCAAAGTTACTCCTTTAAAAATAGAATTCTACGCACCCGAGAAATATGCCAACCAATTGAAACCGGGCACTAAGTTAAGCTTCACTCTGGAAAACGATTTGGGTACTTATCAAGGGCAGGTTTATGCTGTCGATTCAAAGATTGATCCTAACACATTCAGTTTTACAGTAAGAGCCATCTACCCCAACAGCAATGGTCGCATTAAGCCCGGGCGTACCGCCAACATACAAATAAGAATGTGGGAAGCCGATAACGCCATCGCTATTCCATCCGAAGCCATTGTCCCCGAATTAGGAGTAGATAAAGTATTCCTTTACAAATCGGGCAAAGCACAACCTGTACCCATTACTAAAGGATTACGCAACGAATCATTAGTACAAGTATTGGAAGGATTACAGTTTGGCGATACCTTAATCACTTCGGGAACACTACAATTACGTACCGGACTGTCTGTCATCTTAAACGAAATAGAATAACCACTGTAGCCTTATGAATATATCCGAATTAAGTATACGCCGACCGGTATTGGCTACAGTATTAACCCTTATCATCCTCCTTTTCGGGATGATTGGATATACCTCATTGGGAGTAAGAGAATATCCTTCGGTAGATAACCCCATTATCTCCGTAACTTGTTCGTACCCCGGAGCAAATGCCGATGTAATTGAGAACCAGATTACCGAACCTTTGGAACAGAACATCAACGGGATTCCCGGCATACGTTCTCTTTCCAGCGTCAGCAGTCAGGGGCAAAGCCGTATCACCATTGAGTTTGAACTTTCGGTCGACCTTGAAACGGCCGCCAATGACGTACGCGACAAAGTATCTCGTGCCCAGCGTTATCTGCCGAGAGATACCGACCCTCCTATTGTGTCGAAAGCCGATGCAGATGCGCAACCCATTCTGATGGTGGCCATTCAAAGCGACAAACGTTCTTTATTAGAATTAAGCGAGATAGCCGACCTTACCGTAAAAGAGCAACTCCAAACCATCCCCAATGTAAGTGGGGTATCTATTTGGGGAGAAAAGCGTTACTCTATGCGTCTATGGCTCGATCCGATGAAAATGGCAGCCTACGGTGTTACTCCGATGGATGTAAAGAATGCAGTCGACCGGGAAAACGTAGAACTTCCTTCGGGTAAGATCGAAGGAAATACTACCGAATTAACCATCCGTACATTGGGGTTAATGAGCACTACCGAAGAGTTTAATAATTTAGTATTGAAAGAAAGTAATAACCGCATTGTTCGTTTCAGCGATATCGGAGAAGCAGAGCTTGGCCCGCAAGATCTTAAAAGCTACATGAAGATGAACGGCATCCCAATGATTGGGGTCGTGGTCATTCCACAGCCGGGTGCCAACCATATCGAAATAGCCGATGCAGTATATGACCGCATGAAGATGATGAAAAAAGATCTTCCCGAAGATGTAATCACCAATTACGGTTTCGACAATACCAAATTCATCCGTGCTTCTATCAAAGAGGTACAAGAAACGGTTTATGTTGCCTTCGTACTGGTTATCATCATTATCTTCCTGTTCTTACGAGACTGGCGTGTTACGTTAGTACCATGTATTGTTATTCCGGTATCACTGGTTGGTGCATTCTTTGTGATGTACTTGGCCGGATTCTCTATCAATGTGCTGTCCATGTTAGCCATTGTACTTTCTGTGGGGCTGGTAGTAGATGACGCCATTGTAATGACGGAAAATATCTACATCCGTATAGAACGCGGCATGGTTCCCAAGGAAGCAGGCATCGAAGGTGCCAAAGAAATTTTCTTTGCCGTAGTTTCTACCACCATTACCTTGGTGGCGGTATTCTTCCCCATCGTATTTATGGAAGGAATGACCGGGCGACTCTTCCGGGAGTTTAGTGTGGTAATTGCCGGTTCTGTTATTATCTCTTCTTTTGTGGCATTGACTTTTACGCCCATGCTGGCTACCAAATTATTGAAAAGACAAGAAAAGAAGAACTGGATATACAATAAAACAGAACCTTTCTTCGAAGGAATGAATCGTATATACAGTAAAAGCCTGGCTATATTTTTACGAAAGAGATATATTGCTATTCCACTTGTTCTTATCACTATCGTCTTAATCGGCTATTTATGGAATACGATTCCTGCCGAGATGGCTCCATTGGAAGACCGTTCTATGGTTACCATCAGCGCCAGTGGTTCCGAAGGAGTTACTTACGAATATATGAGAGATTATGTGGAAGACCTTAACTTACTGGTAGACTCTTTAGTACCCGATGCTCGCACCATTACCGCACGCGTATCAAGCAGTAGCGGAAACATACAGGTATCGCTGGAAGATATGAAAGACAGGGACTACAGCCAGATGGATGTAGCAGAAAAATTAACTAAAGCCGTACAAACAAAAACCAAGGCTCGTGCATTCGTTCGCCAACAAACCACTTTCGGAGGGCGACGAGGTGGTATGCCCGTACAATATGTGCTTCAGGCCACCAATATAGAAAGCTTACAGAAAATACTACCCGAATTTATGGCACGGGTAAATGAGAGTGAACTATTCCGAATGGCCGATGTGAATCTTAAATTCAGCAAACCCGAAGCACGTATCAGCATAGATAGAGAGAAAGCCAACATGTTAGGTATCAGCACCCGCAGCATAGCCCAAACACTTCAATACGGACTAAGCGGACAGCGCATGGGATACTTTTACATGAATGGGAAGCAATACGAAATTCTGGGAGAAATCAACCGGCAAGATCGCAATAAGCCGGCCGACCTCCGTTCCATCTATGTACGTAGCGACCGGGGAAAGATGACCCAGATGGATAACCTGATACAGATTGATGAAGACATTGCTCCGCCTCAACTATATCGTTACAACCGTTTTGTGTCTGCTACCATATCAGCCGGATTGGCAGAGGGAAAAACCATTGGTCAAGGGCTGGATGAAATGGACAAAATAGCCAAAGAAGTACTGGATGACACCTTCCGTACAGCACTTACCGGAGACTCTAAAGAGTACAGAGATAGCTCTTCGAGTTTAATGTTTGCCTTTGTTCTTGCCATTGTATTAATCTATTTGATTCTTGCTGCACAGTTCGAGAGTTTCAAAGATCCGCTAATTGTGATGCTTACCGTTCCGTTGGCTATTGCCGGAGCATTGGTATTTATGTTGTTCAGCGGAATTACCATGAACATATTCAGCCAAATTGGTATTATTATGCTTATCGGGTTGGTTGCCAAGAATGGTATTCTGATTGTGGAGTTCGCCAATCAGAAGCAAGAAGCCGGCATGGATAAGTTTACGGCTATTAAAGAAGCATCTTTGCAACGACTACGCCCTATTCTTATGACCAGTATATCCACTATGCTGGGACTTCTGCCGTTGGCATTTGCCTCTGCCGAAGGAGCCAACCAGCGTATATCCATGGGAGTTTCTGTAATTGGGGGGATGTTGGTATCCACCTTCCTTACAATTTATATTGTACCTGCTATTTACAGTTACATTTCTACCAATCGCCTAAATAAAGAAAAGAAATGAGAAGAATTTACTTATATATATGCTTGCTTATCTGTTTGCCGGGTATTGTCAATGCACAGCAAACATATACATTAAAGTCGTGCCTTGAAACCGGATTAGCAAATAACTACTCCATCCGCATCAGTCGCAATGAAGAACAAGTCAATAAAAACAATGCTACGCTTGCCAATGCAGGTTTCCTGCCTACACTCGATCTGACGGGAAGCTACAAAGCCACCATAGACAATACCGAAACCACTGTTCGAGCCACCGGCGAGAAGGCCAAAGATAGTGGCGTATTCGATCAGACATTCAATGCAGGGCTTGCTTTAAACTGGACCATATTTGATGGCTTTAAGATTTCTACCAACTATCAACGCCTGAAAGAATTGGAGAAACAAGGAGAAACCAATACTCGCATCGCCGTTGAAGACTTCATTGCCAACCTAACTGCCGAATACTATAACCATATTCAGCAAAAGATTCGCTTGAAGAACTTAAAGTATGCCGTATCCCTCTCCAAAGAGCGTGTGCGCATTGTGGAAGCTCGCTATAATATAGGTAGTTTCTCGCGTTTGGACTTGCAACAAGCACGCGTGGATTTTAACGCCGACAGTTCTCAATATATGAAACAACAGGAGTTGCTGAACACTTCGCGCATCACCCTGAATGAGTTAATGGCCAATCATAATGTAGATGAAATGTTCTTCGTTCCGGATTCTGCCATTGATGTAAACATGACCTTGATTTACAACGATCTTTGGGAAGGAACCATGAACACCAATGCATCCCTCATTAAAGCGGAACAAAACAATATGCTGGCTCAGTTAGATCAGAAAATCGTAAACGCTCGCAACTATCCTTATTTAAGGCTCAATTCCGGTTACGGATATACCTTATATAAATATGATATAGCTGCCAACAAACAACGAAGCAATTGGGGATTCAACGGCGGAGTAACCGTTGGCATCAACCTCTTTGATGGCAACAGAAGCAGAGAGAGAAAAAACGCACGAATAGCCATAGAGAACGCGCGCTTACAACGCCAACAACTGGAACTAAATTTGCAAGCAGACATGGCCAACTTATGGCAAGCCTATCAAAACAATATCGAGGTATTAAAGCTTGAGCAGGAGAACCTGATTGCAGCCAAAGAAAACCATACAATTGCTATGGATCGGTATATGTTAGGAGATCTTTCCGGCTTCGAAATGCGCGAAGCCCAAAAGAGCTTGCTGGATGCAGAGGAACGTATCCTGACGGCTGCATACAATACCAAGTTGTGCGAAATCTCCTTAATGCAAATCAGCGGAAAAGTAATTAACTATTTAGAATAAATAAAAAAACAGTTATGAGAAGATTGTTATTATCATGCTTATTGGTAGCCTTCACTTTAGCCTGCATGAGTCAGGAAGTATCTTACAAAGACAAAAGCTCTTACAAAGAATGGTACAAGGTGGCCAGGTCATTGTCCGAAGAGTTCTTTAAAACGGAAGAAGCCAAACGAATTGCCGAGAATGTATTGCTCTATCAGCAAACCACCGGCGGATGGCCGAAGAACATCTATATACCTGCCGAACTCACCGAAGCAGAAAGAGAAGATGCACTTGCCCATAAAGACAAAGTAAATGAAAGCACTATCGACAATAATGCTACTACTACAGAGATTGTTTACTTAGCCAAAATGTACAACGCCACTTTTAACGAAAAATATAAAGACGCTGCACTCAAAGGTTTGCAATATCTCTTCGATGCACAGTACGACAATGGTGGATGGCCTCAATTCTACCCAAGGCCCAAAGGTTATTACATCGAAATCACTTACAATGACAATGCAATGATTAATGTAATGAATCTGCTTCGTTTGGTTTACGAACAAAAAGCACCGTTCACCTTTGCTCCGGAAGAATATTGCACCAAAGCCCGCAAAGCCTTCGATAAGGGTGTAGAATGTATCTTAAAAACACAGGTAAAACAAAACGGAGAACTTACCGTATGGTGTGCTCAACACGATCATATTACCTTGCAACCTACCAAAGCCCGTGCTTATGAGCTTCCGTCTTTAAGCGGACAGGAGTCTGATGAGGTTGTTATCTTATTGATGTCATTACCCAACCCTTCACAAGAAATCATCAATTCGATAGAAGGTGCAGTTAAATGGTTCGAGAAAGTAAAGATAGAAGGTATTAAAAAAGAATTCTTTACCAACAAAGAAGGTAAGAAAGATTATAAGATGGTACCTTGCATAGATTGCGATCCACTTTGGGCACGCTTCTACGATCTTGAAACCAACCGACCTTTCTTTTGCGACAGGGATGGAAAGAGGGTTTACTCCATAGCCCAGATTGGTCATGAAAGAAGAAACGGCTACTCCTGGTATAATCATGATGGATTGAAAGTATTCAAGAAGTATGCGCAATGGAAGAAGAGAAAAGAGAAAAAAAAATAAATAATTGCTACTAACCAATATGTTTGCAGGGTAGGGTTGTTAAGCACTAACAGCCCTACCCTGTTTGTTTCACAATTCCTGATTACTTTCTTGTTCGGAAAGGAACCACAGGAAGTCCGCTTGTACCATACAAATTACATACCGGATTATCTGCCCATGCATAACATGCCGCAGTAGGTATTTCTACCTCATCTGCCTGTAGAATCACTTCTTTTCCTTGAATAGAGGCTTTTGCGGGATGATATTTTCCATCCGGTCCTGCCAGAATAAATCCTTTGGGGTCACCGTCCTTAGCTACTACTTCCCGATCAAAACTAAGAATCAGTGTACGCCCAGAAATGCGATAACCTACATAAGTCGGAACGTTATAGGTACCCTTCTTATAGGTATTAGCCAAAGATACTTGCGCCAACCGTCTACCTACTTCCTGTTTGTTCTTCGGGTGGATATCATAAGCTTCACCAAGATCAATAGCACACGCCATACCTGTATTAGGCAGATGCAATGAATGTGATTGTGCCTCGCGAAGAGCTGCCCATTTAGAATCCGGTTGTACCTCCTCCGGTTTCAAATAATTAGCCAACTGCACAAAGTAGAAAGAGAAATCTTGCTTCCATGCTCTTCGTCAGTCCGTAATCATTGCCTGAAAGAGCATACTGTACTGCACATCATGCCCCACATTATTCTCTCCTTGATACCAGATAGCTCCTTTAATTGGGAATACAGTCAGAGGATGTATCATAGCATTATACAAAACAGTAGGATAGCAAGAAGTTGGATAGCCATAAGATTCGGGAGTAACTGGTCTGGCACCAGCCTCCTTCATAGACGCACCTATATGATAATTCCAGTTACCTGCCAATGAAATTTTCTTTCCATTTGCTTCCACAAACAAGTTTTGGGCATCTCCATGTATACCTCCTTCGCCTCCATAATCTATAGCACGTACGGTAATAATACCTTTTCCGGCCTTCACCAATCTTGCCGGAATTTTGTAATTGCGTAGGGTAGAGCAACCAGAGGTTTTACCGATCTCTTCACCATTAAAGTAGGTAACATCATCATCATCAATCATACTCAAACTAAGAGTAAGTTCTTTGCCTGCCCATTCTGTGGGGATTTCTACAGACTTCTGAAACCAAACAGTTCCATCAAAATTCAATCCTTTGTTTTCCCAGTAGCCTGGTAGCTCCATGGTGTTCCATCCTTCGCCTGATTGCAAAGCAGAAGTCCATTGAGGTACTTTATTTATGAATCCGGCATCATTAATGAAAATCTTCTCACGCCATTCTTCCATTTCCCGGTAATATGCTTCAATTAGCTTATCCCTGTCAAATCCTAAGCTACTCATTTGAGCCATTTTATCCTCAAAGCCCATCACTTGCTTTAAGGTTTGGTGGCTGGTCCACGATTCAGCCGGTGTTCCTCCCCACGTACAATCAATAACACCAATAGGGACATTTAATTCCTCCCACAATTTGCGTGCGTAGAAATAAGCAACAGATGAAAATTCGGGTACAGTAGCCGAACTACATTCCTGCCAACCATCCATATTCATTTCTACATTCTGCTGCGGAGTAAAAGCAATGGTCTTCTTCACCTGCAACAAACGAATGGAGGGGTAATTGGCATCACTTATTTCTTTTTCATAGTTCATTACTTTACCCCATCCGCCTACAGGCATTTCCATGTTTGATTGTCCGGAGCAAATCCATACTTCTCCTGCCATGATATTCTTTAGAGTTAGCTTTTCTCCATCGGAAAGAGCAATCTGATAAGGACCTCCCGCATCAGGAGTAAGAACTTCTATTTTAAAGCTGCCATCGGCGGCTGCCTTGGTGATATACTTTTCATTATTCCAACTTACCGTAACAGTTACCTTTTTATTGGCTTTTGTTTTTCCGGGAATAGTGAGTGTACTATTCCGTTGCACTACCATATTATTAGTAAAGAACGATGGCAATGTAATTTTAGCTTGTGCAAAGCTTGCTAAGCAAAGCAATAAGAGTGTTAATTGGTATTTCTTCATTTTTCCAGTTAATAATTAATTGTAGTAGGCACAAAAGTAGGAAATATAGGTTCTGGTTTATATTACAAATACGCCAAAAGATGATACGAATGCGCCAAATGAGTGATTTTGACCCTTTTACGCTAATTATTGAAGCATTAGTAACTACAAAAAACCACATAGACATATTACTTTTGGAGCACTTAAATATCTATCCTATTATACAATAACTAAAACTACAAATAATACAATATGAAGAACAATTATTATCCTGAATTAATAATTCGCTATTATCAATTAATCACTAAATCTATAATAAAGAAAGGAGGAAAAACGGAAAGCATTAAATAGCCCAAAATCTAAATAAAAACTTAAAAAACAATCTTTTAATCAATGGAAATATGAGTAATGAAAGTTTTCTCTTTTTAATAAAAAGAACCTTTGTGCTTTTTTCTTGTATACTATGTTTACAGACTCTTCATGCACAAAACAACAAAACCGTAACAGGAACTGTTACAGATGATACCAACGAACCTCTCCCCGGGGTAACAGTAGTACTGAAAAACACAACCGGAGGAGTAATTACCGATATCAACGGTAAATTCTCTATCAATGTAGCTATGGGAAATACATTGGCATTTTCTTATGTAGGAATGCAAACCAGCGAAATAGTTATTGACTCTCGCAACGTTTACAACATTCAGTTACAAGTATTAGCCAACGAACTTGATGATGTTACTGTAGTAGCATTCGCCAAACAGAAAAAAGAAAGTGTGATAAGTGCTATCAGCACAGTAAACCCAAAAGATTTGAAAGTGCCCAGCAGTAATCTTACTACTGCACTTGCAGGAAGAATAGCCGGACTAATTGCTTATCAACAAAGTGGTGAGCCCGGAAATGACAACGCCCAGTTCTTTATTCGTGGGGTTACTACCTTCGGATACAAAAAAGATCCGCTTATTCTTATAGATAATATTGAGTTAACAACCAATGACCTTGCCCGTTTGAACGTAGATGACATTGCCCAATTCTCCATCATGAAGGATGCCACAGCCACCGCGTTATATGGTGCTCGTGGTGCCAATGGAGTAATTATTGTCACTACCAAAGAAGGGCATACCGGAAAGCCTAAGATTTCGGTTCGCGCTGAAAGTTCTATATCTCAACCACGAAAGATGATAGATGTTGCCGACCCTATTACTTTCATGAACCTCAACAATGAAGCCGTAAATACTCGTCGGGACCTGATAAAACCCAATGGTGCACTGTTATATAGCCAAGAGAAAATAGAAAATACCATTGCAGGAACCAATCCTTATGTATACCCGGCTGTAGACTGGTATGATGAGTTATTTAAAAGCTATGCACTAACACACAGAGCCAATATGAGCTTGAGTGGAGGAGGAAGCATGGTAAGATATTATGTAGCAGCATCCTATACCAAAGACGGAGGTGTACTAAAAAATGAAAAGCTGAATAACTACAATAACAATATTAATTTGCAAAAGTATACCGTACGCTCTAACGTAAACATGGATCTAAGTAAATCTACAGAGTTTATCATAAGAGTTAATGGTAATTTCGACGACTATGTGGGACCGTTAAATGGTGGAGATCAACTCTTCAACAAAGTGATGAGAACCAGTCCGGTATTATATCCTAAAAGTTATCCGGCAATTGGAGACCAAGCAAATGCAACTCATGTACTTTTTGGAAATGCGGAAAACAGCAAATATCTGAATCCTTATGCCGACATGGTAAAAGGATATAAAGAATACAATCGCACTCTCATTGTAGCACAAGCTGAATTGAAGCAAAAATTCGATTTCCTTCTTAAAGGGTTGGAAGCCCGCATAATGGTTAGTACCACTCGTTCGTCATATAATGAAACTTTAAGGTATAATAAACCATTCCATTATCAGGCTAATGATTATGATAAGCAGACAGATACTTACCAACTTAAGCTCCTCAACACAGACGGAGAAGAACATTTGGGATACTATAAAGGTTATGAGAATGCCGAGACAACAAACTACATGGAAGCAGCCATGAGTTACAATCGTATATTCGATAAACATAGTGTAAGCGGTATGCTGGTATTTACAAGACAGGAAAGAAAAACGTCCAATGCAGAAAGTCTTCAATTATCATTACCACGCCGCAATCAAGGAGTGGCCGGACGTTTTACATACGCGTATGATTCCCGATACTTTGCCGAGCTCAACTTTGGTTATAATGGTTCCGAGCGTTTCTCTAAACATGAGCGTTATGGTTTCTTTCCTTCTGTAGGAGCCGGATATATTATCTCCAACGAAGACTTCTGGGAGCCTTTAACCAATACCATCGACAAGTTGAAGTTTAAATTGACATACGGACTTGTAGGTAACGATGCCATCGGCGATCCTAAAGATAGATTTTATTACCTGTCAGAAGTAAACATGAGCGATGGTGGACGTGGACAACACTTCGGAACGGAATTCATTAATTATAAAGACGGAGTTTCCAATTCACGTTATCCCAACCCAAACATAACCTGGGAAAAATCAAAGAAAACAAACTTTGGAATTGAACTGGGCATGTTCAATAGCGCACTCGAAATCCAGGCCGATCTATTTTACGAATATCGTACTAACATATATCAGGGGCGCTCTTATATTCCTGCATCCATGGGATTGTCGGCAGGTGTTTATGCAAATATTGGTGAAGCTTCTTCCCGTGGTATCGATTTATCCGCAAGTTATTCCATCATAAATAAAGACTATTGGATAAAAGGTATGGGAAACTTTACTTATGCAAAAGGAAAGTATGAAGCTTTTGAAGAGCCTGACTACGCTGGATTCGGTCAGCCTTGGAGGTCGAGAATAGGACAGCCCATTGCCTATAATATGGGATATATTGCGGAACGCCTGTTCATTGACGAAAATGATGTACTCAACTCTCCTTCACAAACCGGATTCAAAGGTGGAGCTATGGCAGGCGATATAAAATACAAAGACATTAACAAAGACGGAAAGATTACAGAAGAAGATCAGGTTTTCCTTGGCTATCCCAATCAACCCGAAATAACTTATGGATTTGGCGTATCTGCCGGCTATAAAGGTTTCGATTTATCTGTATTCTTTCAAGGGAATGCCAGAGTTTCATTTTTCCTTGAACCCAATAAAATCGCTCCATTTATTGATTTAACGGGACAAGAGAAGAACGATCTGGGTATCGACAGCAATTTAACAACTGTAAATAACCTACTTGCAGTAATAGCCGATGATCATTGGTCGGAAGATAACCGCAATTCATACGCGTTCTGGCCTCGTCTATCTCCTACTTTAATTGAGAATAATAATCAAAGAAGTACTTGGTGGATGCATGACGCTTCTTTTCTACGTTTAAAAACCATTGAATTAGGTTATACGCTTCCTAAAAAGTTAACTAAAAGATTAAAACTGGAAACCGTTAGACTCTATGTTACGGGCAACAACCTGATGACATTCAGCAAGTTCAAGTTATGGGATCCTGAAATGGGAAGCAATGGTTTAGGCTACCCTATCCAAAAAGTATATAACGCAGGTATTAATATTAATTTTTAGAAGAATAACATATATGAAAAAGTTGGTAAATATATTCATTGTACTATTAATGTCTTTGAATTATGGATGTTCGGACTATCTGGATGTTATTCCCGATAATTTAGCCACACTCGATATTGTATTCAACAATAAAACAACAGCGGAAAAATATCTTTTCAACTGCTACTCTTTTGTTCCTGAATATGGGAATTTATGGGATAACCCCGGCTTATCCAGTGGGCATGAAGTTTGGTATTATACAGAAAAAGGCGACGCCCGATTTTCCAATAATACCTCTTGGGGAATTGCCAGAGGATTACAAAATACCACAAACCCATTAACTAATTATTGGGATGGAGAACAAGGAGCCAAACCTATGTTCAGGGCAATCAGAGAATGTAATATATTTCTTGAGTATGTAAGAGACCGTAAGCGTGTTCCCGACTTGAGCGACAGTGAAAGAAAAAGGTGGATTGCCGAGGTCAACATACTAAAAGCATTTTACCATTACTATTTATTTCATCTATATGGTCCCATTCCCATAACCGATACTTATGTGCCGGTATCTGCCTCGCAAGAAGAAGTAAAAGTGACTCGTGTACCGGTAGATAAAGTGGTGGAATATATGGTGAAACTGATTGATGACTCTTACAACAATCTACCTCCCAAAATCTTTCTTCCGGCAACGGAGATGGGACGCTTAACTCAACCGGCTGCATTAGCTATCAAGGCCAAAATACTATTATGGGCAGCAAGTCCTTTATTCAATGGTAATACCGATTATGCTAACTTCAGGAACAAAGAAGGAGAACATTTAATCAATCAAACATACAGTCGCGAAAAATGGGTATCAGCTATGGAAGCTTGTCACGCCGCCATCAAACTGGCTGAACAAAACGGACATGCATTATATGATTTCAGCATGAATGCCGTATTTTCCATACCCGATGAAATTCATTACGCTATGAATATCCGACAAGCAGTAACCGAAAGATTCAATGCGGAATTAATATGGAGTGTAGGCAAGCAAGGCACAGGTGCACTACAAAGAAATTCTATGGCTTGTGTTATACCGGCCCTGAATCAAGGTAAGGTTACCGGAGCAATGTTACAGGCTTGTGCCACCGGAGTATTTGCTCCAACCATAGAAACTGCCGAAAGATTCTATTCGGCCAACGGAGTACCTATTAACGAAGATTTAGAGTGGATAAACAAAGGATATTACAACAATCGTTACAGCACTCAGCAAGTTCCCAATACAGAAAAGTACAACTTAAAATCGGGCTTTACCACGGCTGTATTGAATTTCAACAGAGAACCCCGTTTCTACGGTTCACTTGGATTCGACGGCTCCACCTGGTATGGCAATGGTTGGAAAGATGCCAATGATGAAAATAGCAAAAACTATGTAGATGCCAAGAGTGGAAAGAACTCTGGTGATAAATGGGCCACATTGTATTCTGCCACCGGATATTTTGCAAAGAAACTGGTTCATTACGAGAATGAAATAACCAACGACAAACAGGATATTAAGGAATACCCCTTCCCGATTGTACGTTTAGCCGATTTATATCTCATGTATATCGAAGCCCTGAATGAGTCGACAGAAGGCGAAGAAGTAAACCCGGAAGTTTACGAATACCTCAAACGCATACGCGAACGTTCGGGCTTGAAAAAAGGACTATTCGGACAGACAGAAGACATCGGTGATGTAAGAGTTGCTTGGGAAAAATACAGTAATGATCCCACAAAGCCTCTTTCTAAAGGCGGAATACGCGAAATCATCAAACATGAACGCCAAATTGAATTAGCGTTGGAAGGACAGCAATACCACGACCTTCGAAGATGGAAAGATGCTACTAAAGAACTAAGTAAACCTGTCAAAGGATGGAATGTACATGGAAAAACTGAAGAAGAATACTATAAAATAACAGTGTTGTATAATGCCAAAGCATTTACAAACAAAGAATATTTATGGCCGATCAAAGACCATGACCTCCAAATAGACAATAAACTTATTCAAACCTATGGTTGGTAATTTTAAATCTGAACAACAATGAAAAAGATAGTATACACAATAATTACAAGCCTGTTATTTCTGGCAAGTGGTTGCGGGGATGATATAGAAACTCGTAAACCGTTTGGAGGCGATGACGGAAGAGTTCCGGGCAAAGTAACCGTAGATTCTTACGAAGAGATTCCGGGTGGAGTAAAAATAAAATTTATAGCTCCCAACGACGAGGACTTAATGTATGTAAAAGTGCATTATAAACTGGATAACGGAAAAGATATGGAAGCACGAGCATCCTTATATTCTGACGAAATTCTGGTAGAGGGATTTGGAAACACAGAGAGTAAAAATCTCCGGATATCAGCCGTAGACAGGCATGAGAATGAAGGAGAGTCTACTTCTTTCGATGTTATCCCCGGAACACCGGCCTGCATTACCGCATACGAAGAGTTAAAGACCGGACCCACTTTCGGAGGTATATTTATTAATACCACAAACGATCATACGAATTATCTCATGCTAGATATTTCTACAAAAGATGAAGATGACAAATGGTATACTGTTCATACAGAATATACATCCATGAAAGGAATTGAGTTTCGGGTACGTGGTTTTGCTGCCGAACCAAGAGACTTCAAAATATCAATCAGGGATTTATGGGGCAACTCGTCAGAAACATACTCCACTAATATAACTCCTCTGTATGAAGAGAAACTGGACTTAACCAAGTTTAAAGCATTGGTATTACCGGGAGATTTAAAAGTAGATGTATATGGCCCAATGGAGAATTTGTTTAATGGAAACAACCGTTGGGATGAAATGAACTTAGCTCATAGCCAAGACTTTAATCCGGACGAGTTCCCGGTGTGGTTTACATTTGATATGGGGCAAGTGGCTACACTTAGCCGATTCACCTATTGGCAACGTTTGATGAACAATGGAGATTTCTTATATGATAATGGTTCCATCAAAGAATGGGAAGTTTGGGGTTCTGCAGATGTTCCCGATCAATCCGGCAGTTGGGACGGCTGGACTAAGCTGATGGATTGTGAAAGCATCAAACCATCCGGTTGGCCTTCCGGCTCTAAATCCGAAGAAGATATCGAATATGCAAGAAGAGGAGAAGAATTTGAATTCCCGATGGGTACTCCTGCTGTGAGATATATCCGCTTCAAAATTAACTCAACCCACACCGGTGCAGGATTGGTAGTTATGCAGCAATTATGGTTTTATGGAACTCCTATAAAATAAACCGATAAAAAGAAAATGATATGAAAAAAATACATTGGATAATCATCAGCGCATTACTATATATGTCATATTCTTGTAGTGATATGCTGGATAATATTGATGGATTCCTGAAAGAAGGAGAAACCATCCATGTTGGAAAGCTGGATTTATTACAAGCTTATTCAGGAAAGAACAGAATAAAGATTGAAGGACAAATGATCTACGGAGTCAATCAGGTAAAATGTGTAATCAACTGGATCGACCCGGTTACCTTAGAAAAAGATTCAAAAGAATTCCCCATTGTTCGAGAAAAAGCCGGGGAAACCTTTGAATTCATGCTGGATAATCTGAAGGAAGGCCAGTACGATTTCTCCATCGTTACGTACGACCCGGAAGGCAATCAATCTATTCCCAATGCTGTATCAGCTTATGCCTATGGAAATCAATATGCGGAAACATTAACCGGCAGAATTATACGAAGCATCACTCCTGAAGAGAGAATGGGAAAGAATAATGAACGGGAATGGATCACGCAGATTAACTGGAATATTTCGAGAGGCGATGGTATCATAGGATGTAACCTTGAATACGAACAGGAAGACGGAGCTTTTAAAACCCTATACATTCCTGTAGATGATACTTCCACTCAATTGGAGAATTTTAAGTCAGGAGGAATTATGCGCTATAACACAGAGTACATGCCTGAAGAAACTGCATTGGATATTTTTACCACAACAAAGGAAGAGGTAACTTTACCCGAAAAAAATTATGTCGGTGTTACCAAAGACCTAACAGGTGTTTATATCAAAAACGCAGGATACCCATTTACCGGCTCTGAAGTGTCCAATAATTGGGGGTTGCTCGACCATTGGTCGTGGAATGATGTTATTCGTAACCAAAATGGTGCAGGTGGTGCAGGGTTCGCTACGTATGGCGGTGGAATCGTACAATTCGAGACAACCCGATGGGATCAAGGTACCTACGAAAATGGTAAATTGTGGCAAACCATTACTCTACCTAAAGGCAAATATGAAATGCGAATAGAAGTAGCCAATTGCCACCAAGGAGATCATACCATTCATTTTGCCGTAATGGAAGGTAACGAGTTGCCGGATAATAGTTATCTTCCCAATGCCGCACTTTCCTGCTATGAATTTGATAATGGTCATGTTAACATCACCATGCCGACCTTTGAACTCGATAAGCAAACGACTATAACCATCGGATGGGTAGTTTCATTCTTCGAACTTCGTAAGAATATCGAATTCAAGTCTATCAGATTATGGAGTGTAGCAGAATAGGTACAGATACATAAATAACCCAAGAAATATGTTTTCATACAAGGTAAAAAGAACAGGAAACAACGTATTTTTTCTATTAGCATTGATTTGTCTCGCTTGTTCGGGGCAAATCAATGCTTCCAAATCTCCTCAGGGAGATTTGGTTTTATGGTATAAAACTCCGGCTAAGAACTGGATGACCTCTGCCCTACCCATAGGCAATGGCCGTCTGGGAGCGATGATATTCGGAGGAGTGGAAGAGGAACACATCCAATTCAATGACAAATCCCTGTGGACAGGAGATACCCAAAACCGGGGTGGTTATCAGAACTTTGGAGATATTTATATTCATTTCAATGGACATTCCGAATATTCAGCGTATACACGTTCTTTAAATATAGAAGATGCAACTGCGCATGTAAACTATAAATCAGGAGGTGTTTCCTACAGCAGAGAATATTTTGCCAGCCACCCCGGCAAAGTAATTGTGATGAACCTCAAAGCCGACAAAAAAGGTAAAATTGATTTCCAGGTAAGATTGAATGGTGCTCATGATGAAAAGACGAAAGTAACCGAAAACACACTTGAAATTTCCGACAAACTGACATTATTATCCTACAAAGCTTCCCTGACTGTTTTAAATACAGGAGGAAAGATTTCGACAAATGGTTCTTCCATTCGGGTAGAAAATGCCGATTCTGCCACATTAATACTATCAGCCGGCACAAATTATGCCCCGGAAACTCCCGATTATCTAACAAGAAATAATTGGGAACAAGAACTTGAACATACAAGAACAAAGGCTATTTCTTCCACCTATGGTCAACTCATTCGGGAACATTTACAGGATTATCATTCTTTATTTAAGAGAGTTCAATTAACTCTTGGAAATCAGAAATCAAATCTCCCAACCAATGAATTATTAGCAAAATATCTCGAAGGTGAATACAATCCATACATGGATATTCTATTCTTTCAGTATGGGCGCTATTTAACTATTGCTTCCTCCAGAACCGGGTTTGATCTACCCTCCAATTTGCAAGGTCTTTGGAATAACTCCAATGATCCGCCCTGGGGATCGGATATTCATTCGAACATCAACATTCAAATGAACTACTGGCCTACGGAAGTAACAAACCTTTCCGAGTGCCATACGCCATTTATAAACTACATTTATAATGAAGCCATGATTCAGCAATCATGGAGGAAGATGGCTGCAGAATTAGATTGTCGCGGATGGACGATAAAAACCCAAAACAATATATTCGGATACTCAGATTGGAACTGGAACCGCCCGGCCAACGGCTGGTATTGTATGCATCTATGGGACAAATACTTATTCAATCTTCAAAAAGATTATCTGAAAGAAAAAGCCTATCCCGCCATGAAAGCTGCCTCCGAATTCTGGTTAGACAGAATATTCTCGGATGACAACGGACAACTTCTTGCAGCTCACGAATGGTCGCCCGAACACGGTCCTTGGGAAAATGGTGTAGCACATGCCCAGCAAATTATTTGGGATCTATTCAATAATACAATTCAGGCAGGTAAGATATTAAATACCGATACCAAGTTTATCCAAGAATTGGAAGAGAAATTCTCAAAACTCGACAATGGACTTCATATAGGTGATTGGGGCCAACTTCGGGAATGGAAATATACAAATGATGATCCCAACAATAAGCATCGACATGTATCTCATTTAATGGCTCTATATCCGGGCAAAGCCATTTCACCAATTCTTGATAAAAAATATGCAGATGCCGCCCGCAAAAGTTTAGATGCCAGAGGCGACAGCGGAACCGGATGGAGCCGTGTATGGAAAATAGCGTTCTGGGCACGTTTGTTAGATGGAAATCGGGCTCATAAGCTCCTTCAAAGTGCTCTCATGCTAACAGATGATACGGGTATGGATTATATGGAAAAAGGAGGTGTATATGAGAATTTGTTTGATGCTCATCCTCCCTTCCAAATTGATGGAAATTTAGGAGCTACAGCCTGTATTTCGGAGATGCTGCTGCAAAGCCATTTGGGAGAGCTTCATATATTGCCTGCATTGCCGGATGTATGGAAAGAGGGTGAAGTGAAAGGATTAAGAGCAAGAGGTGCTTTTGAAGTGAATATACAATGGAAAAATAACAAACTGTCGTCAGCTTCTATAAAGTCTTTGCAGGGAGGCAAGTGTATAATAAGGACGAATGAGTTAATTAAGGTAAAAGGATTAACTACGAATACTATAAAAGATGGGAAAGGATATTATGTAACTACGATAGAAACAGCCATGGGGGATACATACCTTATAAGCTCGTTTTAGCAGAAAGATACTGAATCAATGAATACACTTTCATATTTTTCGAATATACACATTTCCCATAACAGATACCTCTTCATTTTCTCTTCAAGGAGGAGTGAAGAGGTGTTAAAATTAGTCATTAGAACATCCCTCTATTATCCCTCGGACATTTCATTGATTTCATACGGCCATTCCGGTAGTTTGTGACGGCCGTTTCATATATGCTATTGCGGCCGCTACAGGGTATTGGAACGGCCGCGGCAATATGCTGTAGCGGCCGTTTTTGTTTTTAAGGGTACTTTAGGAGAGCTTTTCAACTCTAAATGAGTATATTTTAAAGAGAATGGCAATATATCTTTTTACTCATTATTCACCAATTCAATACCATATCAACATAATATTTATTTAGATTCCATCATTTTAATCAAAATCAACTTAAAACAATATCATTTCAGCTATTTCCAACTGCTCTATTTTTCGCTATTTTCCTCTTCTGTAGTTTAGTGGATAAATAGGCTATTCTGAAACGTTTTAATTTTCATTTTGACAAAACGTCATTTACCGAACCGCAATCGTATTTCTAAAATGAATTCGATCAGACGAGCCACCAACTTGTATTTCAAAATCTCCAGGTTCTACCACTCGTTTCATATATGCGTCATACAAAGCCAATTCGGAAATAGGCAGTTCCAATGTAACTGTTTTCTTTTCTCCTGGTTTGAGATCCATCTTTTTAAAAGCTTTTAGTTGTTGAATCGGAGTAGATACTGTGCTGATGTTATCTCTGACATATAACTGCACAACTTCTTTTCCGGCTCGCTTTCCTGTATTTTCCACCTCCACATTCACAACCAACCTTCCGGCATCAGAGAATATAGAATCACTCAATACACATTGATTATATTTAAAATCGGTATAACTTAAACCATAGCCGAAGTTATATAAAGCATAAGGTTTCTCAAATATGTAATGCCCTCCAGGATTGTCTAAAGAGCCACCTTGGTCAAATATCTGTTCACGATCCGTAGGATAGTAGTTATAATAACAAGGGGTATTGCCTGTACTACGTGGGAAAGATATATTTAAACGCCCGGAAGGATTTACATTCCCAACCAAAATATCCGCCATTGAATTGCCTTGTTGCTCTCCGGCATAGAATTGCACTAATAAAGCATCCGCATTTTCTTTTACCCACGAAAGAACTAAGGGTTTTCCTGTAATTAACACAACAATCATCGGTTTTCCGGTTTTCTTTATAGCCTTTAATAGTTCCAATTGTTTGCCTGGCAATTCCAAAGAAGAAAGATCAAAACCTTCACCCGAAGTTACTTTATGGGCTTTGGCATTGCGGCCCAACCAGTAGCTGCGTGTACCTACTGCAATGATAGCTAAATCACTATTTTCTACAGTTTTCACAGCATCAACAATTTTTGTTTCATCCTGACTCCACCAATCGCATCCGTCTACCTGATTTATCGTTACTTTCTTACCAAATACATTCTTCACTCCTTCATACAAAGAAACACATTCTTTATCTTCTGCATTGACCCACGCGTAATCTCCGGCTATACCATGAGCACTATTAGGGCCGACAACTGCTATCGAACGATACTTAGAAATATCTAAAGGAAGTATATTGTTTTTGTTTTCCAGCAGAACAGCACTTTCATCTGCTATTTTTTTAGCTAATGCCACATGTTCCTTGCTACGAACAATCTTATCCACTTTCTTCGGATCATTATAAGGATCATCAAATAAGCCCAATTTGAATTTAGCGGTCAACACCCGACGGGCAGCTCTATCTATATAATATTCATCTAACTGTCCCTTTTCAACTTGCTCTTGTAAAGTTTCATACGCCCAATCCCAAACATCCATATCAACACCGGCTATAAGTGCCTGTTTACCGGCTGCGGCTGTGGTAGGAACTGCGAAATGAAACAATTTCAGACGATCCACAGAACCCCAATCCGAATAAACAAATCCTTTAAAGCCTAACTCTCCGCGTAGAAAATCGGTCATATAGTAAGGAGAACCGGTTACGGGAATCCCGTCATAAGCACTGTAACAACCCATAATAGCAATCGGATCGGCTTCTTTGATAACACGCGCAAAAGGATAGGCATATATACTGCGCAATTCGCGTTCGCCACCTGCCACAAAAGCACAATTTAATCCGCCAGTAGGTGTTCCGTGTGCCACAAAATGCTTAGGCATACATCCTACTCCATGCTTTTGGAAGCCACGAACGAAGTTAATACCCATTTCGGAAATCAAATAGGGGTCTTCTCCGAAAGTCTCTTCCACTCGTCCCCAACGAAGTTCCCGCGCAATGTCCAGCACCGGAGACAATACTTGGCGAATACCCATCACACGAGCCTCAACAGCTTCTGCTTCAGCCATTTGAAAGATTAGTTCGGGATTAAAGGTACTTCCTTGTGCTATTGCCTGGGGAAAAATAGTACATCCATTCTGTAAAATGCCATGAATACCTTCGGCGGAAGACAAGATAGGAATTCCCAAACGAGTTTCCGTTTTCATGTATTCAAATACTTTCCTGTATAAATTAGCAACATCTTGGGCAGAAAGACCCATTTCGTGCATAGATCCGAAACTCTCTCCTTTATAAGTATTAGGAAGATCATTTGCATCTCCTGTAGAACGATTCTGTAGTTGGATTATTTTTTCACGTAAAGTCATTCGCCGTAATAAATCCTCCACACGCTCTTCGACAGGCGCGTTTTTATCTTTATAGACAGGTTCATTATCAGCTCGAACAATTGAAACACACAGGCATAAAGCCAAGAAAGAAAGTTTAAGAATTCTCATTTTGATAAGGATTAAATATGAATGAAGCAAAGGTAAAGATTGGAAATGCTTCTATTCACCACAAATGCTGCAAAAAACAACAAATTTGCTGCAATAATATATGCCAAAGAGACGTAGAAGGGATTATAAAAGAAATTCCTGCCACCCTTCTCTTAGAAAAGGGCAGTAGGAATTAATCTTTCAAGGATATATCAGGATTAAACCTATTTTACAATTTACAATTAATATCCAACGGCTTCAACTGCTTAAAGAAATCATTTCCTTTATCATCTACCAGGATAAATGCCGGGAAGTTTTCCACTTCAATCTCCCAGATAGCTTCCATACCCAGTTCCGGATATTCCAGACATTCTACCTTCTTAATATTATTTTGTGCAAGGATCGCAGCCGGACCACCAATACTTCCCAGATAAAAACCACCATGCTTTTTACAAGCATCGGTAACTTCCTGTGCCCGATTTCCTTTGGCAATCATAATCATACTTCCGCCATTCTCCTGAAACAGATCCACATAAGAATCCATACGACCGGCAGTAGTAGGACCAAATGAACCCGAAGGCATTCCTTTCGGAGTTTTGGCAGGACCTGCATAATAGATCGGATGATCTTTGATATACTGTGGTAAACCTTCTCCCCTATCCAGACGCTCTTTCAGTTTAGCATGAGCAATGTCACGCCCTACTATGATGGTTCCGTTTAAAGACAAACGAGTAGAAACCGGATATTTGGTTAATTCTTTCAAGATATCCGTCATGGGTTGATTCAGGTTGATTTTTACGGCATCACCCTCGCCTGCATTACGGAGTTCTTCCGGAATGTATTTGCCCGGATTCTCTTCCAGTTTCTCAATCCAGATTCCGTCTTTATTGATTTTGGCTTTAATATTACGGTCGGCAGAGCAAGATACGCCCATACCTACGGGGCAAGAAGCACCGTGACGTGGCAAACGAACGATACGAATATCATGGGCAAAGTATTTACCGCCGAATTGAGCACCGAGTCCCATTCTTTGAGCTTCGCAAAGTACTTGCTTTTCGAGTTCAACATCGCGGAATGCTTGTCCACCTTCGTTTCCTTCTGTTGGTAGATTATCGTAATACTTGGCAGAAGCCAGCTTCACTGTTTTCAGGTTGGTTTCGGCAGAAGTACCTCCAATTACAAAGGCAATATGATAAGGAGGACAGGCTGCTGTACCCAGCGTCTTCATTTTCTCTACTAAGTAAGGAACCAATTTGGCAGGATTCAGCAATGCCTTGGTTTCCTGATATAAATACGTTTTATTAGCAGATCCACCACCTTTGGCAATACACAGGAATTTATATTCGGCTCCTTGCGTAGCATAAAGATCTATCTGAGCAGGAAGATTACAACCGGTATTTTTCTCATCGTACATATTTAAAGGTACATTCTGAGAGTAACGCAAGTTCTCTTCGGTATATGTTTTATAAACTCCTTTAGAAAGTGCTTCTTCATCACAACCGTCTGTCCAAACTTGTTGACCTTTCTTTCCTGTAATGATGGCAGTACCGGTATCCTGGCAGAAAGGAAGTTTTCCCTTAGCAGACACTTCTGCATTACGCAGGAAAGTTAATGCTACATATTTATCGTTTTCGCTTGCTTCCGGATCGGAAAGTATTTTAGCCACCTGTTGTTGGTGTTCAGGACGAAGCATAAAAGCCACATCACGAAAAGCGGCGTTGGCCATTGCAGTGAGTCCTTCGGTCTCTACTTTCAGAATTTCTTTACCTTCAAACTCGCTTACAGAAACATAATCTTTGGTAAGCAGATAATACTCGGTAGTATCTTTACCCATTGGAAAGGGTTCCTGATACTTAAACGGAGGTGTTGCCATATCTTTTAATTTATTACGTAATTGTTAGTTAGAGGGACAAAGTTAAGAATATTAAAAGAAGAAAAAGAAGATTGAGAGGGAGATTAACGCGGATTAACGCAGAAAAAATACAGGTTACACAGAGATTTTTTTGCCAAAACCTAACGCACCTAACGCACTTGGGGTTTATCTCACTGTATATTAAATACTTAAAGTGCGTTAGGTAGGCAAAAACACCTAACGCACCAATCACGCACCTAACGCGGCATCAAAATACGAAAACACAGAAAATGTTTCACAATCAAATTCATTACACACATAACAAATGATTGTGCATACTAAAAAGACGAAAGAAATATTGGCTATTTTTTGAAAGACAACTCATTGAGGTTCAAAGCACCCGGATCTTTCACTCTAAAACACCCGGGTGTTTTGACTCGAAAGACCCGGGTGTTTTATCCTATATGAAAGTTCTTTAAGATTGAAGAAGAGTCATTCTTTCAATCAATTCATTACCTAATGCCGTTTTCTCATCAATGTGTTTTAATACGGCAGTAACAAACGGATTGCTTTCAAAGTCGCCACGCACATATTCAAAGTCAAGTTTCATGTCGTCGCGAGAGCCATCTGCTCCGAAACCGGTCATGGAGGAAAGGGAGAATTCTTTACGGGCATCTTCATACACTAACTTATCAAGACCTACCACAGCATCCTTCCACATATTCACAATATGAATAATATCTTGCGCAGTGATTGCCTCCGGATCTATTCCGTAAAACTCTTGTATTTTGTTATAAGCCCAGGTCCATTCGTACGTATAATAGTTTTTATGCATCCTCTCGAAGCTTTCGTTGATGCAACGCAAACGATTAATTTCGCCACTTTCAATACCACACATCAGTTTATCAATCTCGCTTTTGGGAGCTATCAGTCCTGAGATATCTACCCACTCTCCTACTCCAATTTCCGTATCGGGTTTCAGGCGTTGACGTATTTCTTCATTACTTTTAAACTGAATACCTTCCAGACGTTTGATAATGGAGTTGCCGAGAAATTTTTGAATGCCTGTTTCGTACATTTTCAGTCCCCGGTTTAGCGAAGAGCTTTTTATCTTGGTGCTCTGATACGAATAGAGTTCTGAAATCTCGCCCGATACCCGTTTAAGGTCTTTCAAGATAGAACGTCCTTTAAACATCTTTTGAATGGTATACGGACTAAGAAGGTTGTAGTTGATAAAGTCTAACTTATTAGGATCGGTACGTTTATCGCGCTTCGGCCATTTTTGGGCATCACGAATTGTTCCCACACTGCGCAAATTAACTCCCGGCACCAGATAGGTAGTATCCGATTGTTCTATTAAATAAGAGAAAGGCAGGTTAGAGGTATCGGCATGGTGTACATGTCGCCCCATAACTAAAGAGAAAGCTCCTACGCGCGCCGGCCAAAGTATATAAGAATCGGAAGTGGTTTTGGCTCCCCGTTCCATCGTTCCCTGATGAATAGGACCTAACTTATACATGTGGTTACTTTGGTTAGAGCCTGAGCCTGCATTCATAAAAGAAAACATACCGGCAATCAGCAACGTAGATTTATGATGGGTTACGGTATAAGGCCCGGCAAAAATAGCACAGGCTTCGCCATTCTCTCCCTGGCAATTACTAAAGAATAATGAATCGGAAGCAGAATAATTGTGCCCCAAGCGACAAGCCTGACCAACGAAGCAACGCGTAAGCACCGTTCCGTCGTCAACATGCGAACCGGAAGAAATAATAAAGTCCTCGCAAATTACGCTATAACCTATATGTACGGGAGCTTCTTTATTACTATTGATGCTTCCGTTCTCTAAACGGCATGTACCTTCTATGTGACAAAAATCGCCAATTTTCACATTTTTAATGGCACCTGCATTGATAATCATAACATGATTGCCGATGGTTCCGGTTGATGATGCATATTTATTGGAATAGTAGTCCGTAATTTCCCGTATACGGTTAATTAACTCGGGACGATGCCGATACAACGCTTGTATATAGGCTTGATGAGCACATAACTTATCATTAATCAATACTTCGCGACCACCGGTTTCATTCAGTACGGATACTTCTACCCCGTTGCCAAACTTACTGATGCCATCTACCATAATGATATCTACATTCTCAATAAATGTATGATCGCCTATTACATAATTAGCAATGTAATTCTGAATGTTTTCTATGCGGCAGTTGTCTCCCAGGGTAACATTATGTAAGGTAACATGGCGTAGCCCGGCATGCTTCTTAATTCCCCCGGGCAGTGTGAACTCCGTAAGGAAAGCACCCAACTTTACCTCTCCCGAGAAACGGGTATGGTGTATATACTCGGTATCAAAGTTTTCTGTAACCCATACCTTTTCCCAATTATCAGCCAGGCACGACTGAGCTTTTAACTGAAGAATCTCTCCTTCAGTTAAATTCCGATACGTTTTCATGTTTGCTATCTTTTAATCATTTTCTTCGTCACCGTCGTAGGTCTGATAAAGAAAATCATTATAAGGGAAGCGTTGTACATGCAATTCTTTTACTTTTTGATAAACCACACTCTTCATTTCCTCTATATTGATTTTCTCGCGGGCGGAGATAAAGAGACAATTGTCTTCCATCTTAGCCATCCACGTTTTCATCAGTTCTTCGAGTGTTAAGTTTTCTTTGGTTCGGGGGGTAAGGTCGTCTTCGGCCTTTTCTATATAAGAATAAGCATCTATTTTGTTAAATATAAGTATACTTGGTTTGCCGGCACTGTCAATATCTGCCAATGTTTTGTTTACTACTTCGATTTGTTCTTCGAAAGCAGGGTGAGAGATATCTACAATATGAAGCAGTAAATCAGCTTCGCGTACTTCATCGAGTGTCGATTTAAAGGATTCTACCAATCCTGTCGGGAGTTTGCGGATAAACCCAACTGTATCAGACAGTAAGAAAGGAAGATTATCTATAATTACTTTACGCACAGTAGTATCGAGCGTAGCAAAGAGTTTATTCTCTGCAAAAACTTCGCTTTTAGCAAGGAGGTTCATCAACGTAGATTTACCTACATTGGTGTATCCTACCAACGCCACACGCATCATGCGTCCTCTGTTTCTTCGTTGGGTAGACATTTGCTTATCAATTTCTTTCAATCTTTCTTTCAGCAATGTCATACGGGTAAGAATGATACGGCGGTCCATTTCCAACTGCGTTTCACCCGGTCCGCGAAGACCTACGGAACCACCCTTGGCACTACCCGATCCACCCCCTTGGCGTTCCAAGTGAGTCCACAAACGTTTCAATCGGGGGAGCATATATTGATATTGAGCCAATTCCACCTGTGTTTTGGCATGGGCCGTTTGGGCACGCATGGCAAAGATATCGAGAATGAGCGAAGTTCTATCTAATATTTTGATTTTCAGTTCCGCTTCAATATTGCGCAACTGTTTGGGAGAAAGTTCATCATCAAATATCACCATCCCCACTTCATATTCATCTACATATTCTTTAATTTCCTGCAACTTACCCTTACCCACGTATGTAACGGGGTGTGCATAATCCAGTTTTTGGGTGAAACTTTTCACAACTTCAACCCCGGCTGTCTCAGCCAGAAAGTCAAGTTCGTCCAGATACTCGGCGGTTTTTCGTTCATCCTGATTCTGGGTAATGAGAGCCACGAGTACGGCAGTTTCGGTTTGAGATTCGGAGATGATAAATTCTTTCATTGAATGTTTGGGTTATTAACGGAGACAAATATAAGAATAGAATATGAAAAGAGGAATAATAGAAAACAGTTTCTTATAAATAATCTTTTATTTCTATCAATTCCTCAACCACATAATCGGAATTGAATTTGTCTTTTCGTTTTGCATAATTATAATAAATATGCTTCATCCCTACCCCTTTGGCTCCTACAATATCCGCTTCCCAGCTATCTCCTATCATAATGCTTTCTTTTAGTTCGGATTGAGTAGCAGATAAAGCAAAATGAAAAATCTCCGGATAAGGTTTCATGACACCCAAATCTTCCGAGAGAATTATTTTCTTAAAATAATGATTGATACCGGAAGCAGCCATCTTCTTAGCCTGAAGTTCTCGGAAACCATTGGATAGAATATACAGATTATAGGTTGGGGAAAGATATTCTAAGATTTCTTTAGCATAAGGCATTAACTTTTTCTTGGTTGGTACTACAGAAAAGAAATTATCCGAATACCTTTGAGCCAACTCCGGATTATCAACTCCCACAGCCTGAAGCGGATATAAAAAACGTTGTTTATTTAATTCTACTTTAGTTATTTCACCCTTTCCATATAGCACCCATAGCTCAGTGTTTCTTTGTTGGTAAAGGGTATAAAACTGATTGAAAGAGTCAAAGTATTGTTCAAAATGATGTTGATGATACATTTCCTCAAAAGTATCGCGGGCATTATCGGAAAAAGCCCAAAGGGTATCGTCTAAGTCGAAAAATATATTTTTGTATTTCACGGGATTGGGAGATAGGAGTTAGTAGTCAGTAGTTAGGAGCTAGGAGTTAGTAGATAGAATGAAAAAAAGAACAGGTGTGTCAACGCTATCATCTATTGTCGACACACCTGTGGTTTCGTTTATCAAGATATTATCTAACCTGTATCACTAAGTATTTAGAAATACTCCAGAATTCTGTAGGATTGGAGATTTTCAAAGTGAGTTCTTTTTTATCATCTTCTTCAAGAGTATATGTTCCTTTCGGATGATTAGTTAAAAGTTCTGCACGTTTTGAGTACAACTTAATTTCCTTAGTAGTACGGATATCTATTTGTGTGAAATAGTTTTTATTGAAGTCAGCGCTCTTCAACACATCGCCACTTTGAACAATCTTTTGTTCTTTCAGTTCGGCTTTTGTTCCAAACACAAACCATGCTGTATTGATTTTTCTATCTTGTTCGGCAACAGTTCTTGCTTTGGCTTCGTTTTCAGCTTCCAACGTTTCTTTATCAGCAGATAATCCGCTTACAGCAGCATCTAACTCTTGAATACGAATATTTTTGGATGCAAGTTCTGCTTGCAACTCCTCAATACGTTTAGTTTTGGCTTTTAATTCTTCGGTTAAAGACGCAATTGCCTTTTTCAGTTGAGAAGAATTTGTATTACTGGCCTTCAATTGCTCTTGCAGTTTAGCAATCTGTGCTCTATTGTCGGCCATTGTTTTAGTGATAAACTCAATATCAGCCGCAATTTGCTGCTTAGCTGTAGCTGCATTTTCCGAGATGGTGCCACGTTGTAAATCCACACGACTCTCGGCGGCACTAATTTGGCGGAATCCTTCCTGAACAGCATTGAAAGTACTCATCATTTCATCCAACTCTGCGTCGCGCTGCGATAATGCTGTAGAGAGTGAGTCTCTTTCTTCCTGCAATTTCTTTTTACCTGTTATACTATCGCATGATATCAACAAGGTCATACATACTAGTAAAAGTCCTAACTTCTTCATAAATAAAAGTTTTAAATTAAAGTTATTTTAATTCGTCTATTCCTGCTAATACAATAACAATTTCACCTCTGGGATCAACAGCCGTAAAGTGCTGTATAACCTCTTCAAGTGTTCCACGAATTGTTTCTTCGTGCAATTTAGAAATTTCCCGCGAAACTGCAACATCTCTTCCACTCCCAAAATACTCGGAAAACTGAATTAATGTTTTCAGCAAACGGTGAGGAGACTCGTAAAAGACCATGGTTCTTCGCTCTTCCACTAAAGATTTCAATTTTGTCATTCTCCCTTTCTTTTGCGGAAGGAAGCCTTCAAAACAAAATCGGTCGTTCGGTAAACCGGCTGTCACCAAGGCAGGCACAAAAGCCGTAGCCCCCGGTAAACACTGCACCTCAATATCATTATGAACACATTCTCTGACTATCAAGAAGCCGGGATCGGAAATTCCGGGTGTCCCTGCATCAGATATAAGTGCAGCCGTTTCTCCTCCTTTTATTCTACTAACAACATTTTCAACCGTTTTATGTTCATTAAATTTGTGATGAGAAAGCATCGGTCTTTTGATTTCAAAGTGTTTCAGAAGAATTCCGGATGTACGCGTATCCTCGGCTAAAATAAAATCAACCTCTTTTAGAATACGGATGGCACGGAATGTCATGTCTTCCAGATTTCCGACCGGAGTTGGTACTACATATAATTTTCCCATAGTCTTATTTTAGCTTAAGAGAAATACTTTTCAAGGATACTCATTAAATCAGAATATGCTTCATTCTCGCGATTCAGATTTTCTTCTGCAAGATAAACCTCTGCGGCTTCAAGAGAATTCATCGTTCCTACTTTTGCCAGTACAGATTGCATCCTTTCTTTGTCATTTTCAAATAACTCGCGAGAGAATCGAAAAGAATCGTTCAAGCTCAATACACTTTGCAGGTTTACGTCCCGATTCAACTTTTCTCCAACGATTTTTATAGCAGGGATCTTCTCTTGCAAGTCCTCTGATTTTCTCTCTATATGGTTGGCTGAAATTGCTTCTTCTACAACAGATGATTCTTCAAGAACAAACTCTTCGGCAATAGCCTCTTCCGTATCGACAAACTCTTCCGACACCCTATTTTCCAATACGGGTTCTTTGGAGAGTTCATTCTGTAGTATATCCAGCTTTTTCCGTATTTCCTCTACCCTTCTTTGCATAAGGCGACGAAAAGAATCTTTGGCAGATTCGGGCATGTTCTCAGACAAAAGCTTTAGTTCTTCAAGATCTTGTTCTATCTCCTTTATAATTTCAGTCATAAAGCAAATTACTTATTTTATACGCGCAAATGTAGAAAGAAATAATCTATATCATGTAAGTCGAGCGGACAAATGTGTTACATTTGTAACAAATATAAGGTTTTATAAGATATATGGTAGTCTATTCAGAAGATCACAATAAAGAGACAAACAGAAGAGGAAGAATTGAAGTTATCTGTGGCTCTATGTTTTCAGGCAAAACAGAAGAACTGATCCGGCGATTAAAACGAGCCAAATTTGCCCGCCAAAGGGTCGAAATCTTCAAGCCGGCCATAGATGTGCGTTATTCCGAGGAAAATGTAGTTTCGCACGATAGCAATGCCATTGCCTCTACCCCTACTGACACTTCTGCCAGCATTTTACTTTTTACTTCAGAGATTGATGTAGTTGGCATAGATGAAGCGCAGTTTTTTGACGAAGGCCTTGTGGATGTATGCAATCAGTTGGCCAATGATGGAGTAAGAGTGATTATTGCCGGCTTGGATATGGATTTTAAAGGAAGACCATTTGGTCCAATGCCCAAACTTTGTGCCATTGCAGACGAAGTATCAAAAGTACATGCTATTTGTGTACATTGCGGTAGTCTGGCAAATTTCTCTCACCGCATTGTGCAGAATGATAAACAGTTTCTGCTTGGCGAAACAGAAGAATACGAACCTTTGTGTAGAGTTTGTTACCAAAAAGCTATTTCAACACCCTAAGTTATATGTTTGAGAACAAAATTACATTCGATAGTTTTATACGAAATCTTGTCGGTTTAGGTATCGTAATCGGCATATTGGTTTTAATTGACCACCTCAGTGGAGTATTACTTCCTTTCTTTTTGGCCTGGCTTATTGCCTATCTGATTTACCCTGTTGTGAAGTTCTTCCAGTATAAATTAAAAATGAAGCACCGTATAATCGCTATACTCTGTACCTTGCTTCTATTACTTATTATTGGTTGTACCATATTTCTGGTTCTGATTCCGCCTATGATACAGGAGTTCGGGAAAGTAAAAGATTTATTGATAACCTATTTCACAGAAGGTATACAGGCAAGCACTGTGCCCCAGAGTCTTTCGGAGTTTATTCGCGAAAATATTGACCTAAAGACATTAAATGAAACGCTCAATGAAGAGAATATTATAAATTCCGTAAAAGGAGCTTTGCCAAAGCTATGGTTAATATTGTCTGAATCTATTAGCTTTCTGGCAAGCATCTTCGCTTCTTTTATCATCCTTCTTTATATTGTCTTCATACTAATGGATTACGAATCAATATCCAAAGGATGGAGCAGGTTGATCCCCCAGAAATACCGCCAATTTGCAGAAAATCTGGTTTCGGATGTGGAAGTAGGCATGAACAGGTACTTCCGCGGACAAGCAGTGGTTGCTCTTTTCGTAGGCATTTTATTCAGCATTGGGTTTCTGATCATCGACTTCCCCTTAGCTATCGGTTTAGGGTTATTCATAGGTGCTCTCAATATGGTGCCTTACCTACAAATCATCGGTTTTGTTCCCACCATTATGCTTGCCATACTCAAAGCTGCCGATACCGGACAGAACTTTTGGATAATCATTCTCTCCGCTCTTGCCGTATTTGCCATCGTGCAAATTATACAAGATGGTTTAATTGTTCCTCGCATTATGGGCAAAATCACCGGATTGAACCCCGCCATCATTTTACTTTCTTTGTCCATTTGGGGTTCTCTAATGGGAATTGTAGGCATGATTATCGCACTCCCACTAACAACTCTGATGATTTCTTATTACCAACGCTTTATTATAGATCATGAAAGAATAATTTCCAGTCCTCCACAACCCACTGATAATCAGACTCCAAAGAGAAAAAAGAAAAATAAATGAAAAAATTCTTTCTTTTAGTCTTGGTTTTTAAAATAAAACTCCATATCTTTGCACCCGCTTAACCGCAATAAAGGATTGATTCGCTAGCTCAGCAGGTAGAGCACAACACTTTTAATGTTGGGGTCCTGGGTTCGAGCCCCAGGCGGATCACAAAAACGGCTTTTCAGCCGTTTTTTTTTGCTCTCAACGGTCGTCTGATAAACGTCTGTGAGATTCGGATAAAAGGGTCAGCAGACAAACAACGCAAACAACATTTAATATGTCAATATCAAAACTAAATAAAAAAATTAAAGATGAACTCTTAAAGAGAAGGGAACAATCTTATGAAAATGAATTAAGTAAAATATTTGAACTTTATAGAAAAGGAATAGCAGAACTTAAAAATAGCGAAAGTATTTTATCAAAAGACGAATGGGGTAAAGTTATAAAGAATGTTGAAGCTTTATGTGATACAATCATAAAAGCTTTTGACTATTATTCATCTGCACGGATTGCAGATTGTTATCAGCTCATCAAGGATTATATCTCAGAAAATGCCACAAGTACCTCATTGAACATTTATTCAATATCATGCGACAATAAGGAGGATGCACATTGGTATAGAATGCGTAAAAAAGAATCTGAGAAGGAGCTTTTTAGGCCTAGAGAGATGTTCCATATACCATTTGAATTAAGGGGGAAAATTCAAACACAAAGATATAGTATACCTGGTTATCCTTGCTTGTATTTAGGCAGAACAATTCATACATGTTGGGCAGAAATGCATGAGCTTTCGCTTTCTGATTTTTATGTATCCCGGGTTGAAGTAGTTGAAGATATTAGATTATTAGATTTGAGACTTCCAGTAAACGATTTTAACATAGAACACCGCGGTGATTTAATCAAAATTCTAAACACCTATCCCTTAATCATTGCATGTTCAATAAAAACATATAATCAGAGCGACTCCTTTAAGCCAGAATATATAATACCTCAACAAATAATGCTAACATTAGCTGAAAATTCAGATATTATAGGGTGTATTTATAGCTCAACACGTAAAAACCCTGTATTCCAATGGAATGAAATCGTTTTTGATAATATAGCAATTCCGGTTAGAGATGCGAAAGCAAAGGAAGGTTACTGTTCCAAACTTAAAAATTTATTTAAAATAACTATGCCCACAAGCTATGAGTATGAAATAATAAAGAAACCATTTCAAACGATATTATTTAACTATAACGAAAGTAGTGAGTCCATCTCTTTAGAATATCCAGAACAATACAAAGATTCCATCTTTGGGCAAATAGAGAGTAGACTTTTGAGCAAGGAAGCCAAACTTATTTATAATTGGGATTAACATAGGGATTATAAGAACCAATGGTGGAAGGGCATGAAGGTATTTATTTCTTTAATCTGCTTATTTTTGTTTAGTTGTGATAACAATAGCAGGGAACTCCGCTCCTTCAAATCAACAGCAATGTTTGTTTTTGTAGAATTTCATATTTTCTTCTTTAATTTTATATTCACATGATTGAATGCATCATCGAAACCGCATACAGCGGACAGATACAAACATGGCGAATAGCACTATTAGCTTCATTGCCAATATAATTCGATCATACGAAGTGAAACAAATTTTAGGTCGAACAGACATTGCCTTTGTTAAAAGTGCGTTTCCCATTCTTCGCGCAGATAATGCTGAAATTGATTTTTCGAAGAATATCCATGCTTGAGCGCCATTTCCGGAGCGAGATCGTTCTATAGCAATCGGAACATTGCATGTTTTACATACAGAACGAAATATATCTATGTCTTCCTTCCATTTCTCTTCATCAAAATCAACGACAAGAAGTAGACAATTATCATTTGGCAGAAGTGGGTAGATGTCGATAATTCCAGCACCATGTTCATCTTTATTTCTTAAATGGTTATTGATTACTTCTTTTGTCAGAGGCAGCAGATCCCGGTTAGGACAATCTTTGCATTTAATGCGTGTTTTGTCACAAAGGTCTTTCACCCATTCGTTTTTGCATGCTGGAACGTAATAGCTGCTTCCATGTTTCTTACTGTAGCATCGTTTGGCGTACACATCTGTTCGTCCTTGAAACAGCGATTGAAACAACTCTATTTTTTCATCAGGAGTACTGTACTTGTTTATTAAGGGAATACAGGTCTTTTTAGTATTATTTTGCTCTAGATTATTCGATACTGGAAAGGTTCCTTGTGGAATATGTTCCCTCTGAGAAAATCCCAGCAATTTTCGCAGCCTTTCATTTTCAGCGAGTAACTCAAAATTCTCAACCTCTAATTCTGTGATCCGTTTTCGTAGGTCAAATTCGGACATATTGCGCTTATATTTATTACATTGTATTTCTATTTTTTGTTTTCATCCTCTAAATTTAGTTCTCTTTCAATTTCTTCGATGGAAGGAAGTGAATATTTAAGGTTCTTAGGCAATAATTCTGAAAATGTGTATTCGGAAATGCCTATTGGTTGACTACTGCTTTCTAAAGAGTAGCGAGCCTCTATATTATCTTTTGTTTTGCAAATAAGTAAACCAATAGTTGGGTTATCCATATCTTTTTTCAGCAGGTCATTGATTGCAGCAATATAATAACCCAGTTTCCCTGCATGTTCGGGTTCAAATTCTTTCACTTTCAACTCCACTACTACATAACAGCGTAGTTCTAAATGGTAGAATAACAAATCAATGTTCCGTTCTTTATTACCAACTTTTATAGGATACTGTCTGCCAACAAAAGCAAAACCTTGTCCAAGCTCCAGCAAGAATTTTGTGATATCTGTAACTAAGGCATCTTCCAACTCTTTTTCTTTATAATCCTCCGTGAGAGTGAGAAAATCGAAATTATATGGATCTTTCAAAGTTTCTCTTGCTAAATCGCTTTAAACTTCAGGAAGCAAACGATCAAAGTTGTTAACTGATTTTCCTTGTGTTTGATAAAGATTGACATCCATGAAATTCATTAGCATAGCTCTACTCCAACCATTTTTGATCGTTTTTTGTACATAGAATAGCGCCTCATGTACAGACTTGCATTTATCAATAAGATGCTTCTGATGTCCCCAGGGAATTGAGAATAATGGGTTGTCTTGAAATTCACCCTCAACTTGGGGGTAAATTATATCACCCATATTATGAGTTATTTGAATTTCACCCCCAGCTTGAGGGTGGAATCCTTCATATATTTGTTGGTTATACTGTTTACTATTTGCATAAAATTGATAAAATCGTTTACAATAATTCAGATTAGTGACTGAGAATCCTTGCATATCAGGGAATTCTCTCTTTAATTCTTTACTTAAACGAGAATAAAATCCACTTCCCCATACAGCATCCATTTGGCGAACGACTATATCCTGTCCTAAATCCCAATATAATCGCAGCAATTCGGAATTAACCTTAACAGCTGCTCTTAATTGACTTTGTCGAATCCTTCCCTTCAAATCAATCAACCATTGTCTAAATTCAGATTCCTTTATTATATCTGCGCTCATATATTTTTTCCGCCTTTTATTTGAATTGTTTAATTCAACAAATTTACGAATTCTTTTTTCATATCCTTATCAATCACTCGAAATTGCCAATATTGCCAGAATCGCCAACATCAAGAATAAGAGCGAAAACATACCACCTCTAAAATTCTGTCCAACTCTGACTAGGAATGTCCAATGTACTTTCAGAGGCTTTAAATATGTGATAGAAAAACAGAACAATCATTTGCACTAGATGATTTTCTTTTATTCCAGTATGTTTGCATCGTTTTCACTGCAACTAAAAACAGAGCATAGCAATTGAAAATACATGCATAAAATTATCATAGCAGGAAAAAAAACACCTTTTAGGCTTTTGGACAAGTCTGAATTGAAGGGTATTTATGTAGATGCCAACAGCCATGCCAATGGTGCTTTTACAGTAAAATTAGCTGATTGTGTCGAAGATAGCAATATTCAGTATTGGATATATGGACACTCACATTATAATGTTGACAAACAGATTGGTAATACTCTTTATGTTTCAAATCAGTTGGGCTATGTGTTCAATGATGAACACCTGCCTTTCCAACGCGACAAGGCTATAGAAATATAATCCCATGTAGGCATATAGACAGTTTATTTGGATCACCAGTGCAGAGTGCAAGCCTTTATATATAAAGGGCTCGCACTCTGCACTGGGCTTGGACTACAGAAAAAAGATAAATCATTAATTTACAGAACATTTGGTTATTAGACCAAAAAATTGTATTTTCGAACCTGAAAAGAAAAGATGAGAAGTAATATTCTCTATTCCGAGAGACATCTATAACAAAATGAGTTTTGTGGCCATTTGATGTCCTAAGTTTATTGACAATTTGCAATGTGTTAGAAATAAGCCGATTATACGCATGGTTCATATTCCAGGCGGATCACCAGTAGAAAAGGACTTTTTTTAAGTCCTTTTTTCATTCTACTACAGTATAACTTTGATTAACAGGGGTCAATTCGAAAATCAGGGGTCAATCCGAAAAGTAGGTTGAATTGTTAAAACTTTAAGCGCACATTCAGTAGTTGCCTTATGATAGCTCATTCGCTAACTCTTTGGAATCCAGTCGCATAATAGTATCTTCCGAATTACCTGGATCAAAAAGGCTGATGTTCCCATACCAAACAATCCTATCATCTATAATAATGTATTTTTGATAAATATCCGATTCTTGCACAACAGTCAACCTAGCTTGAAGAACCTCTATACACTCCCTTATCTGTTCCTGTTCTTTATATGATTCTACAGGACGAATTGTAACTGTAATAGGTATACCGATTTGTAAAGGTACTTTCAGCCATTCAAATACTACATTGAGTTGTTTTCTCCGAATATAAGGACTCACTATCCGGATTTCTTTCTCTGCTTTAGCAAAGTCATTACGGATGACTGATACAAAAGTATCACAATCATAAATCATATTAATCTTATCCGGTTCATTCTTTGAAGACAAAGTCTTATATCCAATTTGAGCATAACCAGTAAGGCGTTTATGATACATTCGCTCTAAAACAGGGATATGAATATCTACATAGTCGTAAACAATTACATACTGTTTCTCGGGATAATCACGATGCAAGCGTCCGGCATATTGGGCCAATGTTCCTTTCCATGCAATTGGAGATGCAAGAAACAGGGTATCTAAACGTGGATAATCAAACCCTTCTCCAATGTATTTTCCTGTGGCAATCACAATAAGTTTTTCATCGTCAGAAATAGCAGCTAATGATTCTACCATTTTATTCCTTATTTTTGTTGAATTGGCGCCAATGAGTGTTATTATTTGTGCACTCGTTTGACTTCCAAGAATAGCTGCCAATCGATTAACATGCTCTTTCCGTTGGGCAAGGATAATAGGAGTTCTACCATTTGTTATAGCTTCTTTCACATCAGCTGCTATCTGTTGATTACGAGGTTCATTTTCTGCAAGTGCAGCATATACTTTCGTAATATGCCAATCGGATTCATTTTGATTTAAAGGTTTTCTGAATCTGGTAAAGCAGGGTACAATATAATGTTCGAAGTTTCGTTTGTCAGCTTGTTCTTTTGCACTAATGCTATATCGTATCGGTCCGCATTGCATAAAAGTTGCTGGATGCTGCCCGTCTTGCCGTTTAGGTGTTGCAGTTAATCCATAAACATATCTGGCATTTATTTCGCTAAGTACTTTTTCATAGCTAAGCGAGGAAGCATGATGACATTCATCGACTATTACAATCCCATAATTCTTTACAAGTTCATTCACTTCATTTTCACGGACTAAACTTTGAACAAGCGCAATATCAATTATACCAGATGAAGTTTTCTTCCCTGAACATATTTGTCCGATAATGGGACGTGCCTTTTTTCGTCCCCGTTTCTTCTCCGGTTCAGGCAAAGATTCATTTATTTCAAGAAACTGTTCCAATGACCTCTTCCATTGATCGCATAAAGTCTGCAAGTGAACTAATATCAATGTATTGCATTTTCTTTCTGCAATAAGTGAAGCCCCGATAACAGTCTTCCCAAAAGCTGTAGGAACAGATAATATTCCATTTTCGCACTGGAGCAAAGCGTCTGCTGCGAACTGTTGCTCTTCTCGAAATGTTCCTTTGAAGTGAACATTTATTTGTTTTCCTTTATTCCGTTTATCATCAAAAACATATTGTACGTTTGAGCTTTCAAGTAAATGTACAAGTGAAGATCTACAGCCTCTCGGAATGCCGATATATTCATCTGTTTCATTCAATGAATAAATAATTCTTGGAATACCGTAGGTAGACATTCGCATCTTTTGAGTTTTATAGAACAATGGATTTTGGAAAGCAGCTAATCTTTTGATACGATTAAGCGCTCGTGCGCTTATTCTTTCTTTAGGAATATATATCAAATTTGCTTCAACAATAGTCAAAATTTCCGGAAAGTCTTTCTTTTCAATATTATCAGGATTTCCGTTTTCCCAAGGTTTAAATAGATTTCCTTCATTATCCTCTATGCGTCCGAGTTCACCTAAACTGCTTCCTTCGCACAATAGAGGAAGTAAAACTTCTATTTCAGTTAAATTCATCTTTTTGACAGAGGCCAGATAAGACCATTGATCAGAATAGCTTTTGAAGTTTTCGTCAATAAATTCACTATTCCCATTTTCGCGTGCACCCCCTTGCAGTGGCAATGCTATCAAATTACCAAAGCCACCTTTAGGCATAAAGTCCTGATTTGGAAACATTCGATCGTATGACGTGAAACTGATCTCATGCCTGACTGTCATTGCCTTTGTTAAAAGGGCATTACCAAGTCTCCGTGCAGATACGGCAGGAATGGGAAGTGCAAAAAATATCCATGCATGAGCTCCATTTCCTGAGCGGGAGCGTTCTATGGCAACCGGAATATTATAAGTGTTACAAATAGAACGAAATGTGGTTATATCTTCTTTCCATTTCTCTTTGTCAAAATCAACAGCTAGAAAAACACAATTCTCGTTTTGTAAGAGGGGGTAAATTCCAACAATACCGGCGCCATGTTCATCTTTGTTTCGTAGATGACTATCTATAACTTCTGTTGTCAATGGCAATAAATCCCTATTGGTACAATCTTTGCATTTGACGCGTGTTCTATCACAAATGCCTTTCACCCATTCATTCTTACATGCAGGGATATAATAACTGCTTCGATGTTTTTTACTGTAACAACGCTTGGCATATACATCTGTCCGACCTTGAAACAGGGATTGAAATAAGTCAATCTTTTCTTCAGGGGTGCTATATTTGTTTATTGAAGTTGCAGAGGGTTTCTCTGTATTTATCTGTTTCAGAATGTTTGACAATAGAGTCGTTTTTTCAGTGTTTTTCTGAGGCAAGTTCAGCATTTCCCGTAATCTTTCATTCTCTGCAAGAAGTTTTAGATTCTGGGTCTTCAATTCAGCTATTTGCTTTAACAATTCTGATTCAGACATGATACCATAAGCTTTTTCCTAACAAATATAACTAGTTCTCATAAGAATCTAATCAGTTCTTCTATCAACCGATAAACAGTTGTTGAGGACTCGTCCTGTGCTGGATTATTTCCATTAAACCGCTTCATTACAATCTTAGCATTCTGAATGGCTTTCTGTTGTTTAGGAAACAATAAATTAAACATTTTAGTACTTACACCCGTCTTCTTTGTATAAGGAAATCCAAGTAAATCACTTAACATTCTCTCATATTGAGAACGATGTAAAGAACCTTGATATAGATTGAAATGAAGCAAAAACCAAAATTCAAATGCTTGATTGCTATATGCTACCTCAAAGCCATTTTGCCGAGCTATAAAGATAGCTGTATTAAAGTCTTTTTCTGGAAAATCATCTTTATCAAAAACTACCCAATTCTGGTTATATGATCGCCCTTTCCGTCTTTCTTCTTCTCTAATGTGAATTGCTTTTTGCACAAGTGTCAATGTGTTCATTCCATGGCCAACAGCTTTTACATGGGCAGAAGTTAAACGGAAAGCATTGAAATAATCGGGTTCGGTATTGACTCCTTCGCATACAATAAGAAATGTCTATTTTACTTCGCGCACTCCGCTAACACGAGTTAATTTTCTTTCTATACGCGGGTTTGTGCCTTTTCTTGTTGCTGCCATAATTATTCTTCTGAGGCATTAAACAAACGCGACAAATCACCAACAATAGGAATAGCACCATATTTCCCTGAGAGATAGTCTTTTTCGAAAGAGGCATCATTACGTACTTTATATTCTGCTAATGAATACAAATCGGTTGCTCCGTAGCGATCTTTTTGTGTAAACCATATCTGATCCCGTCTGAACATGTTTGCACTTAACAAATTGGTGTCATGGGTAGTGAATATCAATTGAGCATTTTTAGGGTTTGTTTCTTTCGAATTGAATAAAGCTATTATTTTATTGGTAAGAAGTGGATGCATTTTCGAATCGAATTCGTCAATAATCAGACGTTTACCATTGTCCAGCGCATCAATGATAGGATATGCTAAAGAGAAGTATTTAATAGTTCCTTCCGATTCATTTTTTTGAAATGGGAAAGAGACTGTTTTCACTTCATTACCTTCTTCATCATATTGTGCATGTTTACTGACAATAGTATTTTCGATCTTTTCAATATTCTCAATACCTAAATCAGCATAACGGGAAAATTCAACTATCCGTTGTCGCATTTCAGCGTCATCCAAGTGATCTATTGCCGTATTCCATAATGCTTTTTCATCATTGGATCCTGAAATAATAGTAGTATCATTCAACCATTTCATAATTTCTACAGCTCTTGGATCATTGAATTGGGCAACAACAGAGAGTAACAATGCATTTGCTCTCACCATCCGTTTGCCGGCAACTTCCTTACCTACTGTAAATTTGGGATGAATATCAAAATTATCTTTTTCCCGATAAAACAGCTCAATTTCTTTGGCTCTCTTTTTATTTGCTTTTTGATAGAGCCATTCTGTGTGCACTAATGAGTTATCTGCTTCAAAACCATATCTATATTGATTTTCTGTATCACAGAATATGGCTTCAAAGCAACTTGGTTCTTCGGTTGTAAGGGAATTTAATCGAAAACTCTCAATATTAACACGTTCACCTGCTTGAATATCTTTGGATGAATTTATTGCATACCACTTAAAGAACTCGAATGCTTTGATGAAATTGGATTTTCCTGAGGCATTGGCTCCATAGACAACTGCGCTTTTTAACAATGACAGTCCTGTACTCCCCACACCAAAGATTATTTCTTCAGATGGAACTTGTATCTCCTTCAAAGCTGAGACTGCCAGTGAAAGGGTGGATTGTTCTTTGAAAGAAAGGAAATTACCTGTTGTAAACTGAATAATCATAATTTAACTCGTTTATTTGAGCATTTATCGCAAATATAACGATTAAACTCTATATATTGGTAGTATAATATGCTTTATTTAAACAAGATTGATTATTTATTTAAAATATTGTCCAATCATGCCTGAAAGTGTTTTGTAAATATTTATATTTGTATTGTGATTTTAAAATAGATCTTTTAAATAATTTATTGTGTTACCGCTGTGTTATTAAACTAGCCTAGAAACATGTATTGGATGGCTATTAAGACATTAACATTCAGCCTGTTACAAAAACGATTCTGAACCCCCAAAATGGCGAAGAACGTTTCCAAGCGAATCGAAAAAAAAAACGCAAGTTGCTAATTTTCAACTTCTTGCTTTTTATAAATTTGCACCACACTTGCACCTAATTTCAACCCTACTTAACATTAACAAAAAGCCATGAGAAACAAAGAATTAATCCTTAACCCTTATTTTATCATCGGGCTATCACTTTTATTGATAAACGATTTCTATTTAAAACAGGCGTTTGGGAATTTCCTTACCGGAAAGTTATCCGACTTCGCAGGGTTACTTATCTTCCCATTATTTATAGCGACTGTTGCACCACGCTTTAAGAAGTGGGTCGTTCTCATTACCGGCATCGGCTTTATACTTTGGAAACTACCCATAATAACACCTATTATTGATTCAATTAACCATGTAACAGGTTGGGGAATATACCGAACTATTGATTATACAGATTATATGGCATTGAGCATATTACCATTAAGCTATTATCTGATCAAAACAGAAAAGTGCCAAACTGCTTTTTCTTTTTCATGTATTAAGCACTGTTTCAAATACGCTTTGTTAGGAGTTTCTTTCTTTGCTTTTTGCGCTACAACCTTGCCCCCTCCCCAACATTTATACAAAATACCCCAAGGCACAGTATATATCGGAAAATCCTACACAATTAAGCTCTCTAAAGATTCTATTATCAACACAATCAAAAACTTAGGATACAATTGTGATTATCATGATGAATTTATCTATTACAGTAAGTCTCCCTTTCATTATGGAGATTCTGTTGCTCAACTAAGCCAAAGAAGCTATTATCAAACCGACAATATCATTCAGTACTGGAAAGATGTTAGTGGGAAGGATACCATAGCAAGAGATACCATCGCAAACATTAAATATGATTTGGAAGTTATCAAACCCAACAAAACAAAGTTAACTATCATAAATGTAACCTTGCCGAAAGAAGGAAATATTCAGGATTGGAAGAAGCTACAGGGTTTGCACAAACAATATAAAGAATGGTTGAAGATGAATTTAATTAAGAAAATTGATTAAATACAAGAAAAGTTAGATTTAATAACCATCTCTACTACAAAAAAAGAATCACAGAGGCAGTTACCTATGAGCAAAAGTAAGCCTCTGTGATTCGGCAAACAAAAACCTATTCTAATCGATTTTCTCTACGGTAAGGTTGTCTAAGCAAAAATAAAGAGATGTATTGGACCAATTTCCGCTTTTATCTGTTGTTTCCAGTTTAAAGAAGATATATTTCACTTCACCCAGCGAAGATAAATCCATCCATTCCCATTTATCATTCACAGTCCATTCCGATTCATTAACAGAACGATAATCAGCTAAATAGAATTCAACAGGCTGTTCACTTATATTATTCTCGGCATCAACTCCATAAGCTTTCAACTTTAAGTAGTCTCCTTGCTTAAATTTACGAGCCACGCCATTTCCTTTGGTTATGCAATAATAAGGCCATGAATGATTAGAAACATAAGCCCCCACAGCTTTATAACTGTTTTCATTATCATTTATTTGCACCCAAGTAGTATAATCTTTTTCCTTAAATTCCCCTTTATCAGCACGCATTCCTTCTGCTGCATAGACTACCAAATAAGGAGTTGACTCTCCTTTCACTCCTCCTTTTGCCATAGATGCAAATTGATTGGTTACAAAGTCTGCCTGTTCGCTGTTGTCATTGGAATTACTTACTGTAAATCCATCCCAAGAAGTCCAGCCTCCACCAAAATCCATTGCAGTATGAGAAAAACGGAAGATTTGACTTTTTACATGAGCATTTTCTATTTCTCCATCTTTGCCTTTTTCACCTACCTTATACGTATCTACCCAATATTTGCCGCCGGCTGTTGCTATACCATCTGATAAATCAAATTTTGATAAATCCAAATGTGTATATGATAATACTTTTACTGTAACCTTAGCACTCTTTAAATAATAGTGAATATCATTTACCACCATACAAACAACCTCATACGTGCCGGACTTTTCAAAAGTGTATTCCAATACACGCTTGTTTGATATCTGCTTTCCATCAATACTCCATTCATAGACATCTCCCGGTTCTGTTTCTATTTCGGGGTTAATAGTCAGCAATTCCCCCATTTTCACAACATATCCTCCTTCTGGATTGGGTATTTCAATCACTCCGTGCTTATAAACAGGATCATCATCACTTGAACATGAGCTAAACATAAACACTACTGAAACAAATAGCATCAACAACAAATTAATCTTTTTCATTTTCCGTATATAATTGGTTCAACATAAATTGCATTTACATACATCATCTTTAAACAATCAAAATAGAAACGAAAACGATAAAAAGAATACAGAGCCAATAGCTATTCTTTGCGTTTTCCGACTTTATTTCCCGAAAGTCAAAAACAATGTATAATCTGGCAGGTCTTCTGACTTATCCTTCTCCTTGTAGCACCTTCCCACTTCTCAAAGAAGCAGTGGCATGAGTTTTCTATAGGAGATTGGCAGGACTTACAGCAGCGGGTCTGTTCAGGACTTTCACCTGATTCCCTTTTCATCACTTTCCCGAGGTTTAATAGGAGTAGTGACACCAAATCGGCGGCAAATATCTGCATTTTTGTTTTATTGGCAAAAAATAAACTAAACTATTTCTATTTAGGTTATTTGTTTTCAGACAATTAAAAAAGGCAGCATCTTTTCGACACTGCCTTCTTATTATCCAGTCATTATTCTTTTAGAATCTTTTTTCAATTACTTTCCAGTCTAACACATCCCAGAATTCTTTTAAATAATCCGGTCTGCGGTTTTGGTAATCAAGATAGTATGCATGTTCCCATACATCGCATGTCATCAATGGAGCATCTCCACTGCGAAGTGGATTACCAGCATTCGATTCCTGAGTAATAGCCAATGAGCCATCGGCTTTCTTCACCAACCATGTCCATCCCGATCCGAACAAAGATCCACCCAATTTGGCGAATTGTTCTTTGAATTCATTTAATGAGCCAAAGTTCTTATTGATAGCTTCTGCCAATGCTCCTTTAGGTTCTTTCGAAGCATTCGGAGATAGAGACTCAAAATAGAATGTATGATTCCATACTTGGGCAGCATTATTAAAAATACCACCATCAGCTTCGCGAATCATTGTTTCCAGATCAGCATTTTCGAACTTAGTACCTGGTATCAGGTTATTTAGGTTGTTTACATACGCTTGGTGGTGTTTTCCCCAATGGAATTCTAATGTTTTTTTACTAATGCTTGGTTCCAATGCATCTAAAGCATAAGGCAATTGAGGTAATTCAAATTTCATGATAAATTTAGTTTTATTTATTCTCGTTTTTAAGTAAATACTATGAGTTATCTTTTCTCGGATTGATTACTCTTCATAAGGAGCAAAATCATCTTTACTCACTCCACAAAGTGGACATGTCCAATCATCCGGAATATCCTCAAAAGCTGTTCCCGGAGCTATTCCACTATCCGGATCACCTTTTTCCGGGTCATAAACATAGTCGCATACAGTGCAAATGTACTTTTTCATGTATCTAAAATTTTAGTTGGTTTATAATAATTTCATCATGATTCACACAATAAAGAGTATGTACCCTATAGAGAGCAAATCTATAAGCATAACACTTATGTTTGCATACTTGTTCAAATACAACTTAAAAATAATCACTATTGACTTTACCAACCGCTGATTTTCAGCTCAAAAAGGATACAAACAACCTAAGAAACAACACTAAAATAAAAGAACGAGCAAGGCTTGAATATATCAAACATCTTTGCTTTTGTCAACAATCTCTTTCAGAAGAGTATTTATAGCTTGCCCTTCGGTACCAATATTCGCTATTTTAATTCTCCCTGCCTCTGTTATAGAGAAGTACATTTGTCGCTTGTCATCCTTTCCGATAGAGCGTTCTATGTATCCTTTATCCTCAGCCGACTTGATGACTTTCGAAGTATTGGAGTTGGTTAATCCCAACGCTTTTGCTATTTCGCTCGAAGTACATTGTTTTGATTTTAACCCACAAAGAAGCATTCCTTCGTTTAAACTCAATCCATGCTCCTGCTGAAACTTTTCCTCAAAGTCTCTGATTACACGATAAATCTCGCGTAGTGTACATAAATTCCGCATAACTCAATTTCTTTAAACTTTAATTTATCAGGAACAAATATAGGAATTAATTTCTGAAAGAAAATATTTCTAATTTAGATTACTCATACTCTGTGTGTGTCTTTTTGTAGATACGGTTAACTCTGTCTTTTTCTCATCGGCTTGAGAATATTTTCTCAACGGCTTGAGAACAAATACTTAGCAGCTTGAGAATAAATACTCAAGGGCTTGAGAACAAATACACAACGGCTTAACAAAAAGACACTCAAGCGAAGTTTAAATCAAACCACTTCATTGGAAAAATAACCATTAAAAAAGCCGGAATTAATCCGGCTCTTATTATCTCTTCCCTCTGGGCGGTTGAGGGTTATCTCCCTTATTATGTGCGCTTTTTACCAACTCCCGATGAAACCTCATTTCAGCTCTTTGAACTAAATAGATTTTCTTGGGCGAAAGTATTTTTTTAAACCTTTGATAGTATTCTTTATCTAATTCATCAGATTTAATACGAGCATCATATACTTTCTGCATTATATCATCATACTGTTCATCGGTTGTTTTTTCATCTTTTCCTTTATTGATCCACTTCCAGGCTTTATCATTTAAAGCCTTCTTTTTATCTTGAAGTTCGAAGTAAACGGGAAAGAATTTTGCGGCTTCATTTTTGGTTAAATCGGCTTTCTCTGTAATGAATGCCTGTTGCTTTGCTCTAAATTCTTCAGGAGACAGATGTTGATTTAGCCCATCTCTCGCAATAGCAGCAGATATGCCGGCTGTCAATATAAACAGTAGAATAAGTATTCGTTTCATTTTATTAAGTCTGTATTAAGTCATTATTCGGCATTCGCATCGGTGAGATAAACATATAAAGAATAGTCATCCAGCATTGATTGGCTCAATGCATAATCAAGATATTCATCAGAAATAAGCTGTTCTGTTGCGTTTTCTGCAACCGGTGATTCTTTCTGTTCAAAGGGATTCGGATTATAAGAAGCTACCCTTATAATTAAAGCAGCTCCAATAAACATGGCTGCCATATAAACCCAAGGTTTAAAGCGTTCCCATACTGTTGGTTCCTTATATTCAAATTTAGATGATTCGTGTTCAGGAAGCTTATCCATTACTTCTGAAGTAAGCTGCTCAAAGTAATTCTCGGGCACGGTGAATTTATTCTCTGTGCCGAATCTTTTTAATAATTTATCTTCCTCTTTCATAAGCTTTCTCCTCTCTTTAAACTTAGACGATTATAAAGTCAAAAGGTTTAATCGTGTTCTTCTACAAATTTCTCGATCTTTTTCACTGCATGATGATAAGATGATTTGAGAGCACCGACTGATGTTCCAAAAATCTCCGACATCTCTTCATATTTCATTTCCTGATAATACTTCAGGTTGAAAACCATACGTTGTTTTTCCGGTAAAGTTAACAATGCCTTTTGAAGTAAAAGATCTGCTTTATCTCCCGAGAAATAAGTGTCACTTTCTAATTTCTGAATAATAGAAGCTTCCGGATCATCAATAGGAACATTATTGGTTGCACGCTGTTTACTCAGAAAGGTAAGACACTCATTCAATGCTATCCGATAAAGCCAAGTAGAGATTTTTGCATCTCCCCTGAAATAATCAATATTAAGCCAGGCTTTGATAAAAGCATTCTGCAATATATCGTTAGCATCATCATGAGATAGTACTAACCGACGGATTTGCCAATATAACTGCTCGCTGTATTCGCAAACAATCATCTCAAATCCTTTTCTCACAGATTCTTTATCCTGGAGTAAAGAGATTACTTTCTGTTCATTAAAAGATGGTTTCTGACTCACTTCTATTCTAATCTCCCGACATAATTGCCTAAAGTTCCACAAATATAAAAGGATATCTTTTACTGAACAAAGATTCCGCTAAAATTAAACTGACTTTTAAACATTTAAACAAAGAGATTCTTTAGCCAGAATTGTATTAGGAAAAACAGCCTGTGCCTCTTTTAATAATACGCTTTCACTCTCATACCGAGCAGAGAAATGCCCGATTACAAGTTTCTTCACTTCCGCCAACAAAGCAATACGTCCGGCCTGTTCGGCTGTAGTATGAAATGTTTCTTTCGCCCGGTGCTGCTCGCTTTGCGAAAAGGTTGCTTCATGAAAAAGTAAGTCTACTCCTTTTATTTGTTCAATCACTTTCTCATGATAAATGGTATCTGAGCAATAAGCATACCGACGTATCGGCTCTGATGGACGTGTTAAACGGGAGTTGGGAATTACTTCGCCGTCAGGATTGATATAATCTGCTCCATTCTTTATCCTGTTTAACTCATAAACAGGAACCTCGTAGAAGTCAACCATATCACGAATGATATGTTTAGGACGGGGAGATTCTTCGAACAGGAATCCACAACAGGGAATCCGATGACGCAATGGTATGGTTGTTATCGCTACGGAACGGTCGGCATATATCTGCGTTGGTTTATCGGTATCAAATTCGCGAAAAAACACAGTATAAGGAAGTCTATTACAGAAGAAATCCAACATCGGCCGAAATAGTTTCTCTGTGCCTTGTGGAGAATGAATATATAGATCTGCGGTTCGACCAAGTAAACCAAAAGTAGAGATAAGCCCCAATAAACCAAAGCAATGATCGCCGTGGAGGTGAGAAATGAATATATGATTTAAACGGGAGAACTTCAAGCGAGACTTGCGCAGTTGCATTTGTGCTCCTTCTCCACAATCAATCATGAAAAGCTTTTCGCGTATATTCACCACTTGCGAAGTTGCAAAATGGCGAGTTGTAGGAAGGGCAGAACCGCAACCCAGTATGTGTAATTCAAATTTCTCCATAGAGCAAAGGTAAAAAAAGAAGTTAGAATAAAAAAAGGAGCGCTCAAAAGCACTCCTTTTTCATATTATTCAAGAAAATAATTTCTTATTTCTTTTGGTTGTCTAATTGCTCTTTCAAAGCAGCCAATGCATCGATATCACCTAATGTAGTAGATGCAGTTTGATTTTGAATCATTGGAGATTCTTCTTTTTTAGAAGAAGTCTTCTTAGTAGAAGTTTTCTTTTCTGCTTTTTCTTCTGCTTTAGCAACATCTTCGAAGATACGGCTGTGAGAAAGGATGATTCTCTTAGCATCTTTGTTGAATTCGATAACTTTAAATTCAAGTTTTTCGTCCAACTGAGCTTGCGAACCGTCTTCTTTTACCAAGTGTTTTGGAGTAGCAAAACCTTCAACACCATAAGGAAGAGCGATTACAGCACCTTTATCCAACATTTCGATGATTGTACCTTCGTGTACAGAACCTACAGTAAATACAGTTTCGAATACATCCCATGGATTTTCTTCCAACTGTTTGTGACCAAGGCTCAAACGACGGTTTTCTTTGTCGATTTCCAATACTTGAACTTCGATTTCAGAACCAATCTGAGTAAATTCAGATGGGTGTTTTACTTTCTTAGTCCAAGAAAGGTCTGAAATGTGGATCAATCCGTCAACACCTTCTTCGATTTCTACGAATACACCGAAGTTAGTGAAGTTGCGAACTTTAGCTGTATGTTTAGAAGCAACAGGATACTTTTCTTCGATAGTTTCCCATGGATCTTGTTTCAATTGTTTGATACCCAAAGACATCTTACGTTCTTCACGGTCAAGAGTCAATACAACTGCTTCTACTTCATCACCTACTTTCATAAAGTCTTGAGCAGAACGCAAGTGTTGCGACCATGACATTTCTGATACGTGGATCAAACCTTCAACACCCGGAGCGATTTCGATGAATGCACCGTAGTCGGCCATAACCACTACTTTACCTTTCACCTTGTCACCCACTTTCAGCTCAGCGCTAAGCGCATCCCATGGATGAGGAGTAAGTTGTTTCAATCCTAAAGCGATACGTTTCTTTTCATCATCGAAGTCGAGGATAACCACGTTAAGTTTTTGATCCAATTCAACCACTTCTTTCGGATCGCTAACGCGTCCCCAAGAAAGGTCTGTAATGTGAATCAAACCGTCTACGCCACCAAGGTCGATGAATACACCGTAAGAGGTGATATTCTTAACAGTTCCTTCAAGAACTTGTCCTTTTTCAAGTTTACCGATAATTTCTTTCTTCTGTTGTTCAAGTTCAGCTTCAATAAGAGCTTTATGAGAAACAACCACGTTTTTGAACTCTTGATTGATTTTAACAACCTTGAATTCCATTGTTTTTCCAACAAATACATCGTAATCGCGGATTGGTTTCACGTCGATTTGTGAACCTGGTAAGAATGCTTCGATACCGAATACATCTACGATCATACCACCCTTAGTGCGGCATTTGATGAATCCCTTGATAATTTCTTCGTTTTCCAAAGCAGCGTTTACGCGATCCCAAGAGCGAGCAGCACGTGCTTTTTTGTGCGACAATACTAATTGTCCTTTTTTGTCTTCCTGATTTTCGATGTATACTTCTACAGAATCACCTACTTTTAATTCAGGGTTGTAACGGAATTCATTTAAAGGAATGATACCGTCTGATTTGAATCCAATGTTAACAACAACTTCACGTTTGTTCATTGAGATTACAGTTCCGTCAACTACCTCACGGTCGCTAACTTTGTTCAAAGTACCGTCATAAGCTTTTTCAAGGCTTTCACGAACGGCAGGAGCGAAAGTGTCACCTTTCTCATACGCATCCCAGTTGAAGTCTTCAACAGGAGCAATGTTTTTTAGTTCTTCCATTAATAATTTAATTGTTTAAAAATACTTTAATTAAGTAAGACATTATATTGATATATAAATCGGGCGCAAAGATAATGGTATTTTCCTGAAAACCAAAGCATACTAAACATAAAAAAGGGATGTTTTTCTATCCTTTTTCGCTTATAACCACAGAGATAGCTCTCGTTTATCTATTAAACAATTCAAATGTAAACTTCACTCCTACATCCGAGAATTTGCCATTGATACAGCTTGCAAATGCTCCAAAGTCGAAAACATGGGTTCCGATGCCATAACCCACCTCTATATAAGGGTTAAGGTGAGGCATAGTTAATACACCCAAATACAAACGTTCATTCAGAATATTACGTGTATATTTCCGCAAACGAGGCATAATAAGGAAAGGGGCTTCATACGTAATGTGCCCACGCATATATTTTCTGGAAGAGTTATACCAACGACGATCTAACAGTTGAAAAACTCCTCCGATTTCATCATTCCATCCTGTAGGAAGATTGTTCTTGGCAAAGTTCACAAAATCCACAAAATAGAGTTGCTCCTGATCTGTAAACGTTCCACAACCTGCACGATAATAGAGGCTACGCATCAAGCCAAGCGGTATTTTTTGTTGCACATCAACTTCTAATCGTTCATATTTGGTAGTACTACCCATGATTCCTTTAATAGCACGCTCCCAATCGGTGGAGAATGTTGGCCATTTTGAATACAGGTTTATTTTACGTTTGCCATTCAGGTAATAATACTGGCCGGGAGTCCACGAAAGCCCAATACGAGGCCCAATACTGGTATAATGACTCCTGATCTTTTCCAATAATTCCGGGGTTTCTTCGGCTATATCAGCAGGGGGATCATTTTTTTTCACGGCACTTCTACGATGCATGGAAAGTCCGACATTTACAGTGAAACCATTAAATACCTCTAACCGGTGAATAACTTCCGCAGACATATTTCGGAAATAATCAAGCTGCATATTATCAAAATTAAGAATGCTATCCGGCATTTCTTTGATATCGTCCAACACATCACTACTATAGATTCGGTTTCCATTCCCCACTCTCACATGCAATGATGCTCTTTTAGCCGGCCAATAATCATAATCTCCATGAATACGCCAATAGAATTCTTTATGCTTAAAGTTATAACCAATTCGTGGAGCCAACTGCAAGTATTTATCACCCTTAAAAAGTCGGTTATAACGAATGTCGTATCGATAAGAGAAACCATCTTTTCCACTATAGCTCAGCAGAAAAGGATTAAGGATAGGAGAAAATCTAACACGCTGTCCTTCCCCCAAATCGAATGTATGCCTACGAACAAGTGCCTCGCCTACATCTCCTACTTCTGCCCAAAAGAGTTGTGTAGTACTCTTTAAACGTGGCTTTGGTGTACTCGCGCTATCTCTCTCGGAAAAATAGTCATAATAAAATCTTTCTTCGGACACCGTAAGAGGTATAGGTCGTAAGGCTGAAAAAGCGGCACTATCTGTTTTTAAATAGGTAGAGGTATCGCACTGTAGTGTAAAAGACTCCGTCAGGTCATAATCTGTTTTCTTCTTTTTAACCTTAGGTTCTTTCTTTTTAAGTTTAATCGACTTGTAGTCAAAGGCTGCCATAAAATTACCATCCACTACATTTCCCAAAAGACGAAAAGTAGCATTCAAAGCATAGTGTACGGGCAAAAATTCATCTTGCTGCCCTACCCCTCCCATTCTTATCTTATTATCGAAGTAAAGATATTCGGAACGACCACTAAATTGCATTTCGCGCACGCTCCACACCCCTTCACTAACCAACAGATGCCCTTTTACCAATTGATAACTTTTATTTTTAGGAGTAAAAGAAATCCGATAAACCAGGCTGTTATCAACATATTCTAAAGAATCAATAGAGAAAGTATAATAATTATGTGCATTCGATGATAAAGGTGATACTAGCTTAGAGGTCAGCAGGGAGGTAGAATAAATATTCACATGGAAGAAATCTAAAACATCAACCCCTATTCCTTCAAATTTATCGATGGTTCCATAGGTAGCCTTTAGTTTTTGGTCATAGATGTTAGGAGCTGTATAATGTAATTCGCCATAAGATTCGGTTAAATATTCCCTCACTCCCCTCTTGGCTTTAAAAAAAGAAGGAGCAAAACGCATCAGGAAGTTTCGTTTTCGTATATAAATACGCCCCTTTAAATAAATATCGGTCCGGTATTCATCAATCAGTGTTTCATACAATGGCGCAAGTTGCATCACTTTATTCAGCACCGAATCTGCTGACACCGGAGGGTTACTTAAAGATGGCGGTGTGGTTTCTTCATTTCCCCAAACGGCAGTGGAAAATAAAAAAACAAGAAGAAACCATACATATATTAGTCGTTGTTTCAATTAGCCTCCTGTTTCGAATAAACAAACTTAAAAAAAATATCATATAAAAACAAGATTAAGATAGCCAAGAAAGAGAAAGTCATGAAGAATGAATATTAAAAAAGATGAAAAGCATTCTCTCTAAGAGAAGAAAAGAGTACCTCATTCAAACCAAAAGAAGGGTTCCATTTATAGCATTACGAACACCCATTTCTAAAAGCAACAAAGCGGCACACCCCTATATTTTAGGGGTTCAAATGAAAAATAACATATAAAACTCCAAAAAGACCCCTATTTTTTAGGGGGTGTATTTGAAATTTTATATAGTTTTGCATCATAAACAACCCATAAATTCAAAACTCATTATGTCTAAATTGAGATTTTACGCTTTGCAAGAGCTTACTCATCGGCAAGCTTTAGAGGTAACTCCTCCTTCCAACAAACTTTCGGATTACTACGCCAGCCATGTATTCGACCAAAAAAAAATGCAGGAATACTTACCAAAGGAAGCCTACAGGGCTGTAACAGATGCCATTGACAAAGGAGCCCCAATTAGTCGCGAAATGGCCGACCTGATCGCTAACGGAATGAAAAGTTGGGCTAAATCGCTCAATGTAACTCACTATACTCACTGGTTTCAACCACTAACCGATGGCACAGCCGAGAAACATGATGGCTTTATCGAATTCTCGGATGATGGAGATGTTATCGAAAGATTTTCCGGCAAATTACTAATTCAACAGGAACCGGATGCTTCTTCATTCCCCAATGGAGGAATCAGAAACACATTCGAAGCACGCGGATATACAGCGTGGGATGTTTCGTCTCCTGCGTTCGTAGTAGATACAACTTTATGTATTCCTACCATATTTATATCTTATACAGGAGAAGCATTAGATTATAAAACGCCATTACTCAAAGCATTGGCGGCTGTAGATAAAGCAGCAACCGAAGTCTGCCAATTGTTTGATAAGAATATAACGAAGGTTTTCGCTAATTTAGGATGGGAGCAGGAGTACTTTTTGGTAGATCTCGCGCTTTACAGTGCTCGCCCGGACCTTTGCCTTACAGGACGCACTTTGATGGGTCACTCTTCTGCCAAAGATCAACAGTTAGAGGATCATTATTTTGGTTCGATTCCTCCGCGTGTTACTGCTTTCATGAAAGAGCTGGAAATTGAATGTCACAAATTAGGCATACCGGTGAAAACCCGTCATAACGAGGTAGCGCCCAATCAGTTTGAGCTGGCACCTATATACGAGAATGCCAATTTGGCCAATGACCACAACCAGCTTGTAATGGACTTAATGAAGCGAATCGCACGCAAACATCAATTTGCCGTATTACTTCACGAAAAGCCTTTCAGTGGTGTTAACGGATCGGGCAAACACAACAACTGGTCGCTTTGCACAGATACAGGAGTAAACCTGTTTGCTCCGGGAAGAAATCCGAAGGGAAACATGCTATTCCTTACCTTCCTTGTGAATGTGCTTATGATGGTTTATAAAAATCAGAATTTATTGCGCGCTTCCATTGCCAGCGCCGGAAACTGTTATCGTTTAGGAGCCAACGAAGCACCTCCATCCATTCTTTCCATCTTCTTAGGTTCACAGCTATCATACATGCTGGACGAAATTGCCAAGCAAGTAACTGATTCTAAAATGACACCGGAAGAAAAAACAACGCTGAAACTGGGTATCGGACGTATTCCTGAAATTCTTCTGGATAACACCGACCGCAATCGTACATCCCCTTTCGCCTTCACCGGAAATCGTTTCGAGTTCCGTGCCGCCGGTTCTTCATCCAACTGTGCAGCTTCGATGATTGTCATTAATGCAGCCATGGCGAATCAGCTCAACGAATTCAAAGCATCTGTAGATAAACTGATGGAAGAAGGAGTAGGGAAAGATGAAGCCATCTTCCGTATTCTAAAGGAAATGATCATTACTTCGGAACCTATTCGTTTTGAAGGAGATGGATATTCCGACGAATGGAAAGAAGAAGCTGCTCGCAGAGGATTAAGCAACATAGCTTGTGTGCCCGAAGCATTACTACATTACACCGATGCACAATCTCGCTCTGTATTATTAGGCGAAAAAGTATTTAATGAAAGTGAACTAAATAGTCGTCTGGAAGTTGAATTTGAGAAGTTTACCAAGAAAGTTCAGATTGAAAGTCGCGTTTTGGGCGATTTGGCAATCAATCACATTGTGCCCATTGCTGTGATTTATCAAAACAGACTGTTGGACAATTTAAGAGGTCTTAAAGAAGTTTTCTCGCCGGAAGAGTACGAAACATTAAGCCTGGATCGCAGAGAACTGGTCAGAGAAATTTCTCACCGGGTAACAGCCATCAAAACATTAGTAAGAGATATGACGGAAGCCCGAAAAGCAGCTAATCACAAAACCTGCCACGAAGAAAAGGCTTTTGCTTACGAAAAAACGGTTCGCCCTTATCTGGAGCAAATCCGCGATCATATAGATAGCCTCGAAATGGAGGTAGACGACGAAATATGGCCACTGCCTAAATATAGAGAATTGCTTTTTAATAAGTAAACTTAGTTAAGTGGAGAGTGGAGAATTGAGAGTTACGATGCCGCATGGTAACTCTCAACTCCCCACTCTCAACTCTCCACAGATGAAGCTTTTCCCCCTTTTTTATATCTATTTCAGATTTTCTTGTTACATTTGTGCTGTATAACACGGTTTTGCAGCATCTTATGGTTAAATCTAACTTTTCGGACATCACTGTTCCGGATTATATTCTTGATATTTGGACCCCTCTGACACCCGAGCAGAGAGAACTGTTATCGAGTAATTTCACCTTGCAGAATTACAAAAAGAATGAATTAATTTACTGCGAAGGTGAAATGCCCGCTCATTTAATGTGCCTCCTTAGTGGAAAAGTTAAAGTTTTCAAGGATGGTGTTGGTGGGCGAAGTCAGATTATTCGAATGATTAAATCCGTTGAATATTTTGGCTACCGTGCTTACTTTGCCAAAGAAGAATACTTAACTGCCGCTGCTGCCGTAGAGCCCTCACTTATCTGCCTGATTCCAATGAGTATCATTACAACATTAATTACCCAAAACAGTGGATTAGCGATGTTTTTCATCAAACAGCTCTCCATTGACTTAGGTATTTCAGATGAACGCACGGTCAGCCTTACACAAAAACATATTCGCGGAAGATTGGCCGAATCGCTTCTTTTCCTGAAAGAAAGTTATGGTTTGGAAGGAGATGGCTCAACCCTTAGTATTTACCTTTCAAGAGAAGACCTTGCAAATCTTTCTAACATGACTACTTCCAATGCCATTCGCACTCTCTCTAATTTTGCAAATGAGCGCTTAATCACCATAGACGGAAGAAAAATCAAGATTATAGACGAAGAAAAACTGAAGAAAATCAGTAAGATAGGATAGAGAAGATAAAAGATAAGAGTTAAAAGCAAAGAGGGGAAGAGAATAGATATTTGATTTAGTATTATCTATTAACTTCCCCTCTTTTACTTTTATCTTTTAACTCTTAACCTATACTTTCCTGATAGGCGCGTTCTGCCAAATAACGTTCAGCCTCAATAGCTGCTTTACAACCACTTGCAGCTGCCGTAATTGCTTGTCGATAATTAGGATCGCCTACATCGCCGGCAACATAAACACCGGGAACGCGGGTAACAGGAGTACCATCAATGGTTTTGAGGTATCCTACTTCGTCTGTTTCCAGATATTTGGCAAAGATATCGGAGTTTGGTTTATGCCCAATAGCCAGGAAGAAACCGTCGATAGCTACCTCATAGTGCTCTTCGTCAGATTCGCCTAAGCGTTTTACGAGTTTAACTCCTTCCACACCGTTTTCGCCGAATAGTCCTTCTGCATTGTGCTCGTACAACACTTCTATATTTTCATGATGATGTACTCTCTCCTGCATAATTTTAGAAGCACGCAAATAAGGCTTACGTACAATTAAATATACTTTAGAGGCCAATCCGGCTAAATAAATAGCTTCTTCGCAGGCAGTATCACCACCACCCACTACGGCAACTACTTTCTTACGATAGAAGAAACCATCACAAGTAGCACAGGCACTTACTCCCATACCGGCATATTTTTCTTCATCGGGTAATCCTAAATATTTAGCAGTAGCACCTGTCGCGATAATCAACGACTCGGTTTCTATCTCTTTCTCGCCATCAATGGTAATTTTGTAAGGAGATTGACTTAAATCCGAAGCGGTAGCAATTCCATAACGAATATCTGTACCAAATCTCAACGCTTGCTGACGGAAGTCTTCCATCATCTGTGTACCGGATATACCACTTGGATATCCCGGAAAGTTCTCTACATCGGTAGTAGTAGTCAATTGTCCCCCAGGTTGTATTCCTTCATAGAGTACGGGAGAAAGGTTAGCACGTCCGGCATAAATCGCTGCCGTATAACCGGCAGGTCCCGAACCAATAATCAAACATTTTACTTGTTCTCTTTCCATAATATTATAAAATAATCATAGTGTTACCGCAAATCTATTATTTCTGCGGTTGGGTATTGTTTTTTATCAAATTTAAATATCGAATCAGCAAAAACCTTGCCAGTTTGATAATTTGAGATCACGATTTTCTGTAAATTGCCATTATATTCGGCTTCGATGTACCAAAGTTGATATGTTCCTTTAGTAATATACACCCTAACACGAGGCAACTCCGGATCACTAATACTTGTTAGAATTACCTCTATAACGGGCTTCCCCTTAAAAGTGCGGGTAGTGCCCAACTTGTAGTTATAGCCATTTTTGTACATAGAAAAGAAGCTATAAGGGCTTATTCCTTTTAAGTCATCTTCTGTGGGAGTATTAATGTTTACCTCATCGTTGTTCTTTAAATAAGTCCATTGGGTAGTACCATCAAACCAGGTAACTCCTTGGTCGGTAGACATTTTAAATTTATCTCCATTGAGTTGAATTTCACCTTTCACATGATGTCCTGACGTCTTTCCTTTTTCCAAGAATTCAAAGTCAAAGTTGGCTTCTACGCCACCTGCTTTTTCAAAAGCAGCCGAGGTTTTATCCAACACATTTTTTGCTTCCTGCTGTTGGGCCAAAGCCGAAATGGTAAGGAAACACATACATAGTATAATCAAATATTTACCCATAATCAATATTGTAGTAGTTAGTACATAGTAGTTAGAAGCTGCTCAAACGCATTTCCAAATCTGTCTCATCCAAACACATCACCTGACGTGCTTTGCTTCCCTCGCTGGGCCCTACAATGCCTGCTTTTTCCAACTGATCCATAATACGTCCTGCACGGTTATACCCAATTGCAAATTTACGTTGAATAAGCGAGGTAGAACCTTGTTGATGCACCACGATTAGTCGGGCGGCTTCTTCAAAAAGAGGATCAAGCCTACCCATATCTACATCCCCCAAGTCGCTTCCACTATCGGGACTGACATATTCGGGCAGATAGAAGGCAGTTGGGTAACTTTGCTGGCGAGCAATATATTTAGTAACATCTTCTACTTCGGGGGTATCAACAAAGGCACATTGCACACGCACGGGGTCTGCTCCCTGAAGGAAAAGCATATCTCCTCGCCCTATCAGTTGGTTTGCGCCCGGACGGTCGAGAATGGTACGCGAGTCGATCATAGCCGATACACGGAAAGCCACACGAGCCGGGAAGTTAGCCTTAATGGTACCTGTAATAATATTGGTTGTAGGACGCTGCGTAGCAAGAATCATGTGTATACCCACCGCACGCGCCAACTGGGCAATACGTGCAATAGGAAGTTCTACTTCTTTGCCCGCTGTCATTATTAAATCGCCAAACTCATCAATTACTACTACAATGTAGGGCATAAATTTATGTCCTTTTTCAGGATTCAGTCTGCGGTTAATAAACTTCTCATTATACTCCTTGATGTTGCGTACATGGGCCTTTTTCAGTAAGTCGTAACGACTATCCATTTCCACACAAATGGAATTCAGCGTTTGTACCACTTTTGTCACATCGGTAATAATAGCCTCATCACCATCGGGCAGTTTTGCCAGAAAATGATTCTCGATAGCCGAATAGATACTAAACTCTACCTTTTTCGGATCGACCAACACAAACTTCAATTCTGCCGGATGCTTCTTATATAATAAGGAGGTAATAATGGCATTCAACCCAACCGACTTACCTTGTCCGGTAGCACCTGCCACAAGCACGTGGGGCATCTTGCATAAATCTACCATGAAAACATCATTGGTAATGGTTTTACCCAGTGCAACAGGCAAATCGTAGGAGGACTCCTGAAACTTCTTACTACCAATAATGGATTGCATAGATACAATTTTCGGATTGGAGTTCGGTACCTCAATACCAATAGTTCCCTTACCCGGAATCGGAGCAATAATACGTATACCTAATGCAGAAAGGCTCAGGGCAATATCATCTTCCAAACCGCGAATCTTCGATATACGAACGCCTTGCTCGGGGGTTATTTCATATAGAGTTACGGTAGGTCCTACCGTTGCCTTAATAGTACTGATTTCAATGCCGAAGCTTCGCAATGTCTGAATGATCCGATCTTTATTGGCATTCTGTTCTTCCATATTAATAGTGGGCTCACTATTATCATACCGCTTCAGCAAATCGATAGTAGGAAAACGATAGTTCTCTAAATCCAGTTTGGGGTTATAAGACTCCAGTTCCGGTCCGCGGTAATTTTCATCATCATCCAAATTTGCTTCAATCTGAAATTCCGGCTCGGCTTCTTCGGCAGCGGCGGCGGCAAGTTCCGATTCTGCCGCTGTTTCTTCAAAAATCATTTCCAGACCTTTATTTGATGCTTCCTCGGCTTTAGTCGTCAACGGTTCTTGTTGCACAAAGGTTCTGTCTACCGAAAACTCATCTACACTTTCTGTAGTTTTTTCTTCCGGCGCTTGGGTTACTTCCTCTTCTTTTTTCTTTCTCTTTATAAAATTCAGGGTGAGCAGTTTACGCAGCCAAATAACGGTGCGGGCACTTACATAAATAAAGAAACAGATGGCAGTAACAAGCAGTATCATCCAGACACCCGGTACTCCAACCTGCGACTCCAGCCAAAGACCTACATTATATCCATGCATCCCTCCCAGATAAATAAAAGAGTCTTGGTAGAAATCTCTAAAAGCAAACCCAAAAAAGACAGAAAACCAGATTAATAGCAATGAGCAACCGATAAACCACTTCCACAAGCGAATGTTTCGAACACGCATCATCTTTATTCCGGCAACAGCCAGAAAGACCAATATAAAAAATGAAGAAAGACCGAAACAATCGTTAATCAGGTAGCTGGCCAACTGAGCACCACGAGATCCGGCATAGTTACTCACCCGATTATGAGTGGAAGCCAGTTCTTGCGAATTGGCAGAATCGATAATACTCTGATCGGCCGATCCCGTAAAGAAAAAGGAGGAAAAGGCAAGTAGTAAATATACAGAGAAAATCACCAGAACCAATCCGATAACAAAGTGAATAGTTTCATTCTTAAAGAATGAGGTAAATTTATTTGGTAGGACTGCATACTTGTCAGTCTCTTTATCAACTTTCTTTTTGGCCATAAAATGAGATATGATATATGATTGTTTTCCATGCAAATGTAGCAAAAAAAAAGATTCCCACTCTCTTTTTTTTCTTACCTTTGCGTTTCAATTACTTTGTATCATGAATGGAGAGAGCCAAGTTATATTCGACCGAAACGCTGTAGAGTTTGTTACTGTAGCCGCAGAGTTCTGTGCATTCCTTGAACGCGCAGAAGGAATGAAGCAGGAGACTTTTGTTAATACGATGCTTAAAATTTTACCTTTATTATATATAAAGGCATCTATGCTACCGGAAATAGAACAAATTGGCGAGGAAGAACTTGAATCTTACGTTACCGAAGAAACCTACACCATACTTCGTATCAATCTTGCCGACATTCTTGCAGAGAAAGACGATTATCTGGAAGTATTCCTTCCGGAGATGGCATACAGCGACACCCCCATCAAAAAAAATATATCGGAAGATTTGGCCGACATTTACCAGGATATCAAAGACTTTGTATTTGTATTCCGCCTGGGGCTTAACGAAACCATGAATGATGCCTTATACATTTGCAAAGAAAATTTTGGTAGACTTTGGGGACAGAAATTAGTTAATACACTACGCGCACTGCACGACGTTAAGTATAACCAAGCTACCGATCAAGATGATGATTATCATTATGCGGATGACGACCATGATAACTATCACTAATTAAGTTATGTTATGATTATACAAAGAACAATAGACAAAGAACACCTAAAAGAATTACCTAAAACCACCTTTCCGGGAAAAATACATGTTATCGACACGGAAAAAGAGACACACAAGGCAATAAACTATCTGTTATCAAAAAAAGTACTTGGTATAGACAGTGAAACCCGCCCCTCTTTTACCAAAGGACAAACGCATAAAGTGGCTTTACTGCAAATATCATCAGACGAATGCTGTTTCCTGTTCAGGCTAAACCGTACCGGACTTATCTCTCCCATCATTGAGCTGTTGGAGAATCCGGAAGTGATTAAAGTAGGATTATCATTGAAAGATGATTTCATGATGCTTCACAAGCGCAGTCAGTTCAAACAGCAATCTTGCATAGAACTGCAAGACTATGTGAACAAATTTGGTATAACCGATAAAAGTCTGCAAAAGATATACGCCATCTTGTTTGGAGAGAAAATATCAAAATCTCAACGACTATCTAATTGGGAAACGGATGTACTGACAGACCCCCAAAAACAATATGCGGCTATTGACGCGTGGGCTTGCCTAAAAATATATAACTTTCTTGAAGAACTAAAACAAACGGGCGATTACGAATTAGCCCCAGAAACTCATACTCCTCATGTCATATCATAAAGTTTATCTGAAACCGGGTAAAGAAGAATCGTTAAAAAGATTTCATCCTTGGATTTTCTCCGGTGCCATTGCACGTTTCGAAAGTGATCCCGACGAAGGGGAAATTGTAGAGGTATTCACTTCTAAAAAAGAATTCATTGCGAAAGGGCATTTCCAGATTGGAAGCATTGCCATACGTGTGCTCTCCTTTAAACAGGAACCTATTGATATAGATTTCTGGAAGCGCAAACTGCAAATAGCTTATGATATGCGGAAAGCCATAGGAGTAGCCACCAACCCCACCAATAACACCTATCGTTTGGTACATGGCGAAGGCGACAACCTCCCCGGCTTAGTTATCGACGTTTATGCGGAAACAGCTGTTATGCAGGCACATTCGGCAGGTATGCATGTAGATCGTATGGCCATTGCCGAAGCACTAAGCGAAGTTATGAAAGACTCCGTAAAGAACATCTATTATAAATCTGAAACAACGCTGCCCTTCAAAGCCGATTTATTCCCCGAAAATGGTTTCTTAAAAGGAGGAAGTGCAGAAAACATTGCTCAGGAATATGGGCTAAAATTCCACGTCGACTGGCTGAAAGGACAAAAAACCGGTTTCTTTGTAGATCAACGCGAAAACCGTGCTCTCCTGGAACGTTACTCTAAAAACCGTTCTGTATTGAATATGTTTTGCTATACCGGAGGGTTTTCTTTCTATGCCATGAGAGGAGAAGCTACTCAGGTTCATTCTGTCGACAGCTCTGCCAAAGCAATAGAATTGACCAACAAGAATGTAGAGTTAAATTTTCCGGGAGACAACCGCCATACTGCCTTTGCAGAAGATGCATTCAAATACTTAGATCGCATGGGCGATCAATATGATTTGATTGTTCTTGACCCACCTGCATTTGCCAAACATAAAGATGCCTTGCGCAATGCACTTCAAGGATACAGGAAACTAAATGCCAAGGCTTTCGAGAAAATTAAACCGGGAGGAATCCTGTTTACTTTCTCCTGCTCTCAGGTTGTTACTAAAGACAATTTCCGTACGGCTGTATTTACTGCTGCCGCTTTATCGGGAAGAAGTGTTCGCATTCTGCATCAATTAACGCAGCCTGCCGATCATCCGGTTAACATTTACCATCCCGAAGGCGAATACCTGAAAGGACTCGTTTTATACGTAGAATAATAAAGACTTAAGAGAATTAATTGAACTAAAAAGTTAATTAACGTTATACAAGAAGAGAAATAAGCGCAAATATTATGTTGCATAACATATTTAACCTTATATTTGCACTGTGTTTTTCATGGTATTAGATTTAAGGTTAACAAAGATTGGATGTCCGGGAGGATAGCCAATTTTTTTTGTTTTTATTTGCCCGACTTATCATTGCGAAATTGTATATTTGCCTTACACCTTACAGAAAGAATATATAAAAGACAAAATATATGAGTGTAAAATACCGTCTGATCATTATGAACTTCCTGCAATTCGCAGTGTGGGGAGCATACCTAACTTCTATGGGAAGTTATTTAGTAAGTGTTAACCAAGCCTCACACATTGGGATGTTTTATGCCATACAAGGTATTGTTTCCATGTTTATGCCGGCATTAATTGGTATCGTGGCCGACCGCTGGGTGCCTGCACAAAAAATGTACAGTTTTTGTCATCTTGTGGGAGGATTATTTATGCTGGCTGCCGGATATTATGGATATACTGCCGGAAGTGGAGTAGAATTCCCGCTTTTGTTTACACTCTATGCTTTTAGTGTGGCTTTCTATATGCCTACGCTTGCTCTATCTAATTCGGTAGCTTACTCCATATTGGAAAAAGCAGGTCTGGATACCATCAAAGCATTTCCACCCATCCGCATATTCGGCACCATCGGTTTTATATGTGCCATGCTGTTTGTAGATATTACCGGCTATCAATTTACTTATGCGCAATTCTTTACTTCAGGAGCATTGGGATTGCTCTTGGCCGTTTACGCATTTTCGGCTATTCCTAATATACCGGTAACGAGCCATAAAGGAGAAAAGAAAAGTCTGGCCGAGAGCTTGGGGCTTGATGCCTTCAAGCTTTTTAAAAGTCGCAAAATGGCTTTATTCTTTATATTCTCCATGCTTCTTGGGGTATCTCTGCAAATTACCAATGGCTTTGCCAATCCATTTATCACCAGTTTTAAGGCCATGCCCGAATTTGCCAACTCGTTTGGTGCAAATCATGCCAATGCTTTGATTTCTCTTTCGCAAATCTCGGAAACATTGTGCATCCTCCTTATTCCTTTCTTCTTGAAGAAATTCGGTATTAAGCAAGTAATGCTCATCGCCATGGTAGCCTGGGTATTAAGATTCGGTTTGTTTGGAGCCGGAGATCCTGGTCCGAATGTCTGGATGTTTATCCTTTCTATGATTGTATATGGCGTTGCCTTCGATTTCTTCAACATTTCGGGTTCTTTGTTTGTTGATAAGGAAACAACACCCGCCATTCGTTCGAGCGCGCAAGGAATGTTTATGCTTATGACTAATGGTGTGGGAGCTACCGTAGGAACGCTGGGCGCACAAGCAGTGGTAAACCATTTTACATACTCTAAAGAATATGAAGGCGCATTTTATACAGTAGGAGAATGGAGTACCGTTTGGTACATTTTTGCTGCTTATGCATTAGTGGTTGCCATACTCTTTGCCCTTGTGTTTAAATACAAACATCAGCCGGAAAAGGAAACGAAAAAATAACAAAAAAATGGATCAGAAGATAGAGGTAAAAGTAGTAAACGTAGCCAACAGCCAAGAACAAGCTTCCGCATTCGCCATGGTTTTGCAGGAGGTGAAAGGAAAACGACAGATGCCTGTCATTATAGGATCTGCCGAAGCACAATCTATAGTATTGAGTCTCAAAGGAATTCAACCACCCAGACCCCTTACTCATGATTTGTTTGTTACTTGTATGGCTTCATTTTCTATCTCAGCAGAAGAAGTATTAATCTACAAAGCTAAAGAGGGGGTATTTTACTCCTACGTCACTTTCAGGAAGGATGATACCCGAACCCGCATAGATGCCCGTACCTCAGATGCCATCGGAATTGCCATACGTTCCGGTTGTCCCATCTATGTATATGAATCTATTCTGGAAAAAGAACAACTGCTTATAGAAGACATATCCGACAATTTTTATACCGAGGAATCTACTAACGAATCAACTATTTCATTGCAAGGTAAAAGCCTTACCGCACTAAAAAAAGAACTGGAAAAAGCCATCTCCGAAGAGAACTATGAACTTGCCTCTTTACTACGAGATGAAATATCCCGAAGAAAATAACCATTCATGCACGTATTTTATACTCCCAACATATTATCTACCTCCGAGCTTCCGGAAGAGGAAGCCCGGCATTGCACCCGTGTACTCCGACTGACAGAAGGCGACGAGATAACCCTTACAGACGGAAAGGGTAACTTTTACCAGGCAGCTATCAGTGGTGCCAACAACAAGCGATGCTTAGTGTCTATTCTGGAAACCACTCCTCAACCACCATTATGGAACGGGCACTTGCACATAGCCATGGCTCCTACCAAGAACATGGACCGGAACGAATGGTTTGCCGAAAAAGCCACCGAAGTTGGTATCGACGAAATCACTTTTCTCGATTGCCGCTTTTCCGAACGCAAGAATATTAAAACAGATCGCATAGAAAAAATTGTAATCTCGGCAATGAAACAATCTTTAAAAGCAAGATTGCCCCTGATTCATGAAATGACTGCCTTCGACAAATTCTTGAATCAGGAATTTAAAGGACAAAAGTTTATAGCTCATTGTTACAAACAAGAGAAGAAATTACTCAAGGATATGTTGCTTCCCAATGAAGATACACTTATCCTGATAGGTCCGGAAGGAGACTTTAGCGAAGAGGAAGTTGCCAAAGCTTTAGAAAAAGGATTTCAGCCTATCAGCCTGGGAAACTCGCGATTAAGGACAGAAACGGCTGCACTGGCGGCCTGCTTTACGTTTAGTTTGATGAACCAGTGAGCGATAGTGAACACGGAACATGATTGTTTTCAATAAATGATCGGTGTTTTTAGACGCGGATTGCACAGATTGCACGGATTAAAATCACGGATTATTCTTTATGCATTTTATCCGTGTTTTAAGATCCGTGCAATCTGTACAATCCGCGTCATTTGTTGCGAAATAGTTAAGGGGCGTTATTTCTCCCCCAGAAAGTTTTTTCTTCAAAAAAGTCCCGCAAGTTCCACCAGACACATAATCAATTGATATACAACAGAATATATTAATGGAACTTCCTAAAAAAAGTTCCACCAAGTACCACCAAAGTCCCACCTTTTTCTATATTATTACATGCATTATGCTTTTATTCTTTATTTCAGTTCTTTGCTTTATACACTTTTTTAATTTTTTAAATCATTAAGAAAATAGTCTGCACACCCGGGTGTACGGGTTATCTACATCCACATCTACCAAATCCGTACATCCGGGTGCACAACCCCGGTATACCCGGGTGTACGTAAGGTAAACAAAGTTGATGGAAAACTCTTCTTAACTTACTTGAAACAGAAAAAGGCTTAAGGAAATATTTTGGGGAATAGTTGTTTTTTTACAGAATTTATTATACTTTCGTCTGTGAAAAATTCTTTTCGTGCACATTTTTGTTTTGCAACATAAGGATGTGATGTACTATAGCAGCATTAACACGACTTTATAAACTTAAAAGAATAAAAGATATGGCGACCTCGAATTTGTTGGATGAAAAACACATTACCAATGCATTTGTGTATATTGAAGGAGATAAAATGAATAATGTTGTTTCCTTGGAACTGAATCAGGAGTTTGGTCAACACCATCGATTTAAAGTAGTATTAGATTATGATGTGGCCAGTCAATCGCTGTTCGGTGATTTATCAAACCAGATAGCCTTGATGGGACAAACACTTGATATTGATTTGCAGCAAGGCGACGATAGCGCATGGGTATACGAGTTTAGAGGAGTAATAGACAACGTATACACCGAAGGTCGGGAAGGAAAGTATGGCTATCTGGTGCTGGAAGGTAGCAGTCCGACCAACTTGCTGGAAAGAGGCCAGCGATTGGATATTTTTGGCAGAATGTCTCTGCAAGACGTTGTAGAAGAGGTTACTGCAGGTGTACAAGAAGATATTTTATCAATTGTAAATACTCCAAGGTACAACGTACGCTTAAACTTCCTGATGCAATATTATGAAAGCGATTGGGAATTCTTGCAACGCTTATCAGCTATATCGGGCGAAACATTATATTACACCGGGCGAGATCTTGTATTTGGTACTCATAAAGATTGGGAGCCATTTGAAGTAATGTACGACAGAGAAATAATGACACTTCAATTTGGCTCACGATTGTTGGCTAATACATTTACCAATTATCAATATTTATCTGCTAAAGATGAAGTTCTTCGGCAAACATCACCGAGTGAAATTGAAAACTCAGATGAATACTTATATGTAGCTGCTCAAAAAGCTGCAGAGCTGGTAACTAATAGACCTACTCTACTGCCGGCTTCTCTTGCCGTAGAAGATAAAGGTGCACTGGATGATATGGTGGAGCGGCGGAAAACGGCAACAGCCTCTCGCAGCGTATATGTAAGAGGTGTTTCTAAAACATGCGACCCACGTATCGGAAGATTGCTAACCATATCAATGCCACAAGGCATGGGCACTTCAGAATTGGGTACATATAGAGTGATTAAGGTGGTTCATCGTATTGACGAGAATCATCGTTATAGTTGTGAGTTCGAAGCTATTCCGGCTGATTTGAAATTTGTTCCAACTCCTGAACTGAAAATGCCTGTAGCCAGTTCTGTTCTGGCAACAGTGATTAAAAACAATGACCCTGAAGGATTGGGGCGCGTACAAGTAGAGTTTCCTTTTGCACGAGACAGGGTTGGTGATGCTTGGTTGCGTGTAATGAGTCCCGATGCCGGAGGAATTGTAGGCTATGGCAATAAAAAAATAGGTGTTGTAGAAAAGAACCGGGGAATGGTATTCATTCCCGAAGAAGGAGATCAGGTGATGGTAGGCTTCGAGTTTGGCGATCCTAACCGACCGTATGTAATGGGAAGTATGTTTCATGGGAAGAATACAGGGGGAGCCGCAGCAGAAAATGCTGTTAAGAGTATTGTTACGCGTAGTGGGCATACAGTGGAATTTGATGATACTAAAGAAACATTGGGAATCACCATAAAGGATCTGAATGGCAATGTAATTCATCTGGACACAAAAGGAAGCAACATCAAAATTTCAGCCCCCGAAACGTTGGCATTAGATGCTACAAACATCATACTTTCAGCTTCTGAAAATGTTTTTATGAAAGTTGGCGAAAATTTAGAGGCAATTGTAAACAATCAATTCAGTTTAAAATCTAATGAAATTACTACTGTTGCAAAAGAACGTATGGAGGAAACTGCCAAAGAATACGAATTAACTGCACAGAAAGTTCGGATAGACAGCACCAAGGAGAATATGGAGTTGGCCTCTTCCAAAACAATAGATATACAAAGTTCGGAAAAAGTACAATTATTCTAAGCAATGACTCAAATGATACCCAACAAGCTACTCCCTTTTGAGGAAATCAGAAATTACGAAGTTCGGATGAACATCATTGCGGAGAGCGAATTTCAGAAGAGTTCTAATGAACTGACTTATGATATAGCATATCAGTATATAGAAAAGAAAAAACAAGGTCATTTGGTGCGTTTGAATAAAAGTAATGTTCGGTTAAATGATAAAATTATTTTGAATCTATTTGATGACATTTTACAAAAAGTGAGTAAATGCCTCTATCAATTGGATATTTTAACCGATGATGCCGGAAGTATTATTGAAATAACCAACTGGGAAAGAATAAAAGAATTATGGTTTGTTCAGCGCTCAGAAGTAGAATTAACTTACAAAGGGAATATAGTAACCGAATTTCTTGATAAAATGGAAGCGAATTTAGTTGACTCAAAAAGCTTCCATGAATTGATAAATGGCGACTTATTTACATTCTTTTTTTGTTATCCTTTTTTTCGGAAATACGAGGTGGTGTCACCTCCCGCCAAGACCGAAATTGCTAACTCATGGATTATTGAACCTACAGTAAGAGCTACCCCAAAACCATATATAAAAGATACTACTCGCGAATTGACTTTAAAAAATCTGATTGGTCGATCGGATATTTATTACACCGTTAAAGAGAAATTGCATCTGCCCGATTTTGATAAATATAAATTTTCTATTTCGGGGCATAGCAAGAAACATCGGGGATTAACCGAATCTTTGTCGCTAATGCTAAAAAAGAGTTGCACAAATCAGCCTTTTTATTCTGCAATAGAGGGAGAGTCTATCTTAGCGACTTCCGGAGCTATCAAAACTATGAAGATTAAAATCGACTCCAGAATGGGTAGTTTATACAAAAAGAAGGTAACTATTATGTGTAATTTGAAAGGAGAATAAAATATGTCGGATGATAAAGGTAGAATCAGCGCTTTTTGGGTTTGTCATGGTGCAATTGCCAAGTGTTCTTTTGCTAAAACCCCGGCTATAATGCAAACTGTTTCGCAGCAAAAGTACACCATCACTAACCCTGCATTTCAAAAATGGATGATTACTGATGAAGATAAGGATATCCGTTCTCTTAGTTTTATTACTTGCTACAGAGATCCAAGTAAGCCTATTCCATGTGTGCCGAATGTAGTTTGGGAAGATGTGTATACATACGTTACAGGTGAAAAAAGATTTGGTTTCCTGCTGGATATCTCTAAAGGTACTTGCCAACGATGCCAAGGTATAATAACCATACAGCATCATGGGCAAATGGTGGCGGCAACTATGCAACTGTTAAACAATCAGCAAGATGAAGTCAGCGTATGTCAGTTTCCATTTGTCGACCCCTTGTTTAAAGCTGAGAAAACATCAAAAAGACCATCGAGAGTGTCAGGAATTACAGCTAAACATTTCGACAAAGAAGCTGTAGGAACTCAAAAAATGTCCGTCCTTAAAAACCATAGGATTGATTTAACAGCAACGCCTCGTCCGGATTCAAATCGAGATCCCGATCTTATATCCTGGAGAATTACTCGTGAGGTTAAGAAAAAATACATACCTTACAAAGAGTTTGTGAGGTTGGGACAAGAATTAACAGGATTCGTTTTTCCGGAAATAGGGCGCTATAAGATAGAAGCCTATGGCGAAACCCCTAACGATAATTCGTGCACTATTTCTTTTGAGGTAGAAGAAAATTCGATAGGCAAGATAGTATTAAAACATACCAATAATAAGGAAGCGGATGAGTTTGATATAAATGCCAAAGATGCATTAGCGGCTTATCCACCTGGAAAGATAGAATTTACAGGTGTATTTAACTATGATATTGATCCCAAAAACGACCTTTGGAAATACCATTGGGCAATCATAGAAGAAGGAGAAACAGAAGATAAGAACACTGTTTGCAATAACTTGTTAACCTGTGACCAGAAAAACAAATTTTCGTTCAACTTCTTCAATTATGGAGTATACATCCTGCAACTGTTTCGCTACAAGCCTTTAGAAACTATTCCCGACAAAATTCAACATATAAGAATTGAGATACTACCCAATATACCTGTAAGTCTGCATCTGAATAAAACTGTGTTTCGCCCAAATGAGTCTATTGTAGCGCTTGTAAAAAGATTCTATGAAAACGGCGACGGCTATTCCTACATAAGACCTATTAATTCAAAAAAAGAATTAGGCAAATTAATATGGAGCGTTGACGATTTTAATTCAAAAAAAGAAAACAAAGAATTTAAACGTTTCTTGGATAGCAAAGGACACTTTATTGGCATAGGTCCATTAAGAGCACCCGACTCCGATTCTATTTGTTTTTTTATTCAAAAGGAAGGACAATATTTCCTAAATACAAAAACAGGGGCTAACTTAATGCGGTTTCAGTTTAAGAAAAAAACGGTTGACAAGCAAAGGTTTGATGTTACGCTGAACTACCCCGTAAAAAGTCATTGTAAAGAAGGAGGAGTATACAGCGAAAACAAGTGCATTGTGTTTGTGAACGAAGAATTGAAACTGGCAGTTCAGGATTATAAAATTTCGGATGTATGGGAGAGTGAAAGAGATGCAATCAAGTGGGGGATATATAATGAAGAAAAGAAAGAGATAGTTAGAAATGCGTGTATGGAACCATTAACCATGCTGGGCATTAACGCAAAAAAAATGGAAGGAGATGGTATCCAACTTACTTTTCAACGAACAGGCGAATATTATGTGCAACCTTACTTGTCATCATTAGAAACTGTCAAAGATAATAAAATCGGAACACTAATACAGCAAATTCAAGTAGTGACTCCCACCATGGAAAACGCGTTCTGGATATTCAACACCGGCGAACGCATCTTCGGGAAAGCAGGTGTTAATCAGCTGATACATTATGTAATAGAGGCACCAATCTTTGCCGGACGATGTTGCTCTATTGCTATTTGGGTGGGCGAACAAGGAATGACTACTTTCAATGTTGCCAAATGCAAAATATTGGATGTATTGCATGGAAATACATTTGATAATGAGGGAAATTTGGTAGAAGCTTACACATTTAGTAAAGAAAAATACGAGTTGGCTACGAAACAAATATTCCCAGACAATGGTGCTCCTGTTCCTCTGTTTTTCACTATTCAGAAAAAGGGGGGATTTAATTTTCAACCAAAAAACATGCCCGAAGTTGTATACGAAGGCGAAAGCTATCTTTACCCATTTGGAAACAGTGTACTGATTGCCAACGAATCATTATTCCACTCTTTCATTTTTAACGATCCAGGTAAAAACCGACCTCGCCTCACCCCTATACGGTACGGAAAAGAGATAACGATGACCGTACAAACACTAAATATGAAAGAAGAAACACTGGTTTTCGAACTCTATCTGGATACATGCTCAGGCGCTACCCCTATAGAAACCCACGAAGCCATTGTAGATGCATCCGGAGTAGCAGAATGTAACATCACATTAAAAAAAGAATGGAGTGGAGAACCTGAGAATACTCCTTCTGCTTCTACCGAAGAGCCGGTACTCATAGAAGAAGATGCCTCGGCTTATCAAGAATCCGTTGAAAATGAAGATCCAAAGTTTGCGGTAGAACAGCCGCCTAAGATTCTGAAAAAGCTCTATGCAAGAGTAAAAACCAAGAGTACAAATAAATATTTCGAAAACAAAAAGCAGTATATAAATTCTGAAAATGGATACATTTATGTGGAAATGACAGAAGAAGAAACATCCGACAAAACAGAAGTGCTGGATGGATTGGCTGTGGTGGAATGGACGGATCATAGCCAGAGGAAGAAGTACTGTCCTCGTTGTGGCGAACTTACAGTAGAAGAATTCAAACAACTGTTTCCCAATCTTTCGAGATTGTTTTCTGATAAGAATAATCCGGAAAGCATTCGAACCACATCTGTAGAAGATTTTGTAAAGGAACTCAACAAACAGTTTCAGGAGTTTGGAATAACGAATTGCAACCGTAAAATAATGTATCTGACTTTTTGCTATTCAGAAACTAATTTTACAACTCTAAAAGAAAATCTCTATTATACAACAGAAACAGGATTGATAGCTAACTTTGGAGGAAGACCGGATGTGAAGGAAAATCCAAAAAGTTACTTGGAAAACCCGGAAAAATTAGGCAATTATGTTTATGGTAAAACCATGTCGGAAAAGCGAAAACTGGGATTGGGAAATGAGAATGATAATGGCGACGGATACAAATACCGTGGGCATGGACTAATTCAGATTACAGGAAAAGCAGCCTATAAAGAACTGCAGAAATATTTGGATAAGAAATTAGGAGATGCTGCCCCTAATGTATTAGATGATCCTACAAAAATGGTAGAGAAGTTAGATATCTTAATTTTATCTACAATGTGGTATTGGTGCCATTACAAAACTATAAGTTTGAACCTCCTGGCCGACAAGGGAAATATTGGGGATATAATGAGAAAAGTTGGAGGCAACCATACTAAGCTCGATGAAAGAATTAAATGTTATAACGGATTGAAAAAGAAATATTCTCTTACGCAATGTCCATTTCATTTAAACTCGAAAGAATGCGTAGAGTATCATATCTATGCTTCGGGAGAAATTAAGAAAATAGTTCCCGAAAATTACGACACTCTTATTGATACCCCTAAAGAGCCCTTTGATTTTCATTACTATTATCACGATGATGAAGGAATGAAATGTTTTCTGGGAACTTTCGTGGTTTTTAGAACCAACAACAGGGAATCTCGTGACAAGATAGCCTCTGGAACAAGGTTGCTGCTTAATATGCCTCGCGATTTTAATAAAACGTTTGGTAAAACTTACATTGGGTACAACACCACTTTTCAGGAACCTCAAAAGAATCCATTCCGAGATTATATCAGTCCGGATGCTTTCGCTTCATTTTTAGGAGCATTAGCAGAATGTAGTTATGGTGATTTTGCATTTAACGGATGTACCTGTCAATATGGAATAGGGATACCGAGCAGGAGTCATTATACTGGGTATAATATTGATATGCAATATTTAAGAAGTAGAGGAAAAGGGTCTTTGCATATCAATACAAGTGAAGGTTGGGATGATTTGGATTTAGCTCGCCAGAATGCATTTCATGCCGCTTTAATAAAATTTGGATACTCAAAATTCTTAGTATTAGCCTCAGAAGATAATATGAAGAAGTTTGATGGCTTTGGATCGTCAGTAAAATCTTATGAAGACCATCACCATCATTTACATATAGAAGGTTTTAATGAAAAAAAAGTAGTAATAGAAAAAAGGAAATAATTTATGCTAAAAAACAATTTATTATTATTAATTCTTATTAGCTGCCTTAGTTGCAACAATAAGAAATCGGTTTCAACACCCTCTACAGCCGATACTATTACTTCTGCTTCGGTAGATGTAGAAACAACCGATACTTCAGATGAAATATATGAGAAGCCTTTAACTTTTTCCGAATTGGTGGCTAAGGTGCCCATTACTCCATTACCTTTTGGTATTAGTAAAATTGACACACTTAATATTTATCAGCCATTATCGGACTATTCACTGCCTCCTTATGGTTATGATACATTGAATGTATATAAATTGAATATTAAAAGCTTTATGGATTATAGGGCTAACGACGAAACAGACCCTATTTATAGCGACGAAGATAAAGATAGCGATTTTTTGAGTGAGTCTTCTCTATCATCTTATCTATCAAAGCGCTTACCACCACTCCCAACAGGAGAAGAGGTATTGTTGTATTATCTAAAAATAAGGGAGGAAGGATCGGCTTTCTGGCTTATAGTATGCAATCAAGATGGGAAGTTGATTTCTGAATTACAACTTTTTATGTCAGACCGTTTTTATATGCTTAGTTCTGTCGATGAAGAATATAAAGTAATAAGGAAGCACTATTATCCACCGTATAAAAAAGGGAAAATTCCAAAGGAAGGGTTTAAACATTTAAGAGATGAAGTTCCTGAATATGTAGTAGATAACAATCTTACAGTTTTGCATTATACTACTGAGCACGAAATATCTTCTAAAGAAATAAAAAAAACAAAACATAAATATTACTATTGGAGAAAAGAGATTCCAACCCTTATCTCTGAGTCAATAAATGGTAAAGTCATAAAATATCCTCCTATCGATGACAGCATTACTATATATTTACCAGATTCCTTACTTACTACCACTACTGATTCTATAAAGTTGCAGGAGATGGTATTGGAGGAGGAAGTGAAAGATACGATGCAGGTAGAAATAGAATAAAGTGACTTATGAAAAATAGTTTATTATTACTCTTGTTTATTAGTTGCCTTAGTTGCACCAATAATAAGAAATCGGCTTCAGCTTCCTCTACAGCCGACACTATTACTTCTGCTTCGGTAGATGTAGAAACAACCGATACTTCAGATGAAATATATGAGAAGCCTTTAATTTTTTCCGAACTGGTAGCTAAGGTACCCATAACTCCATTGCCCTTTGGTATTAGTGGAATTGATACACTTAATATTTATCAGCCATTGTCGGACCATTCACTGCCTCCTTATGGCTATGATACATTAAATGTATATAAATTAAATACTGAAGATCTTAGATATCTAAATGATCTGAATTCTATTTTTAGTGAAGAAGAAGCTCTTTCTGAACGAAATTCTTATTTTTCAAAACGTTTTCCTCCATTATCTACAGGGGAAGAGGTATTATTATATTTTCAAAGGAGAAGAGAGGAAGGATCGGCTTTCTGGCTTATAGTATGCAATCAAGATGGAAAGTTGATTTCCGAATTACGACTTTTTGAATCAGGCAATGACCATGTACTTGGCTATATAAACAAGAATTATGAAGCAGTAATAAATTATTATCGCTTACCACGCGAAATAGGCAAAATACATGAATTTGGGTTTACACATTTAGGTGATAAAGTTCCTGATTTTGTAAAAAAAATAATAACTTGAAAGTTTTAATTCATACTAATGAATTCACAATATCTTCTGAAGAAATAAAAGCAATAAGTACTAAATCTTATTACTGGAGGAAAGGAAATCCTACTCTTATTTATGAAATAATAGATGATAGAATTATAGATTATCCTCCTATCGAAGATGACAACATTACTGTAGATTTGCCAGATTCCTTACTTGCTTCCACTACTGATTCTATAAAGCTGCAGGAGATGGCATTGGAGGAGGTGAAAGATACGATGCAGGTAGAAATAGAATAAAGTGACTTATGAAAAATAGTTTATTATTGCTCTTGTTTATTAGTTGCCTTAGTTGTACCAATAATAAGAAATCGGCTTCAGTTTCCTCTATAACTGATACTATTGCTTCTGCTTCGGTAGATGTAGAAACAACCGATACTTCAGATGAAATATATGAGAAGCCTTTAACCTTTTCCGAACTGGTGGCTAAGGTACCCATTACTCCATTACCTTTTGGTATTAGCGGAATTGATACACTTAATATTTATCAACCATTATCGGACCATTCACTGCCTCCTTATGGTTATGATACATTGAATGTATATAAATTGAATATTGAAGAATTAAGACTTCCAAATGATCCGAACCCTGTTTATAGTGAAGAGTTTCATGTACGAGACTCTTATTTTTCAAAACGTTTACCTCCATTACCTACAGGTGAAGAAGTATTGTTGTATTATCGAAAAATCCATGTAGACACATACTGGGTTATTGTGTGTAGTCAAAAAGGTAGAATTCTTTCTGAATTTGGAATTTTTGATTCAAGAAGTAATTATAGCCTAAGTCTTATTAATGAAAATTATAAAATAATAGAAAGAATTTATGACACTCCTTATGGAATAGGCGATATTCACAGAGAAGGATTTAAACATTTAAAAGATGAAGTTTCTGAAGATGTCACAAATAAGAATCTTACAGTTTTGCATTTTGCTTATGAGTATAAAATATCTTCTAAAGAAATAAAAGAAATAAACTCTAAATCTTATTATTGGAGGAAAGGGATTCCAACTCTTATTTCTGAGTCAATAAATGATAAATTCATAAAATATCCTCCTATCGAAGATGACAGCATTGCTATAGATTTGCCAGATTCCTTACTTGCTACCACTACTGATTCTATAAAGCTGCAGGAGGTGATATTGGAGGAGGAAGTGAAAGATACGATGCAGGTAGAAATAGAATAAAACAAATTATGAAACAGATTCTTTATTTTACTTTATTGATTTTTATTTTTAATGGCTGTAAAAATAGTAATAATACAAAAACAAGCAATGAAGTACTTGCTGTTGATTCTTCTGTAGAAAAAAGACCTATTCTATGTGATTCTTCTCCGAATGTAGAAGATGAGAATGAAAGGCATGAACTTAAATTCTTACAGTGTCTTAACTTATCAGATACATCTATCGTTTTTAAATATCTACAAGAAGATAGTATGAAGTCATATCTGGGGGAAATTGAGAAAATAGAATATATCCCATATTACTCTTCAAATGAGCACTTTATAGAAATATACCCTAACAATAAAACTCAGATAGAAGGAAATATTCACGAATGCGGTTTTTTTGAAATTCAAGGGGAGCTAAATTCTATAAGCGTTGGGAGAATAAAGGATAGAATTTCAAAAATCCCATATATTTATTGGGATGAAAAGTATGTGATACCAAATGTTTTAGGAGATACTGCTGTCTTTTTTAGAGACAGTAAAAATATGGAAATATTAGTGGATAAATTCTGTAAAGCAGTGAACATAGAAAACAGAGCACTTGCTGAAAGTTATATAAATTTCCCTGTCGCTTTCAATGACTCATTGCATGAAAACTTGGATTTTTTGTGGGGAGAGCAGAACTTTAAGGAATGGAAAGATGTGATAACTATAATTTCTAAAGATATTCCTCAATATACACATTTTATACCTCTGCGTGTGGACACATATAATAGAGGAGGGATATTTATACAGAAAACAGAAAATATGTATGTATCAGATGATGATATAGAGACGTATAAATACATGACGGATTATGATTGTGGGCAATTTTTTGTTTACTATGATGAATGTATTGAAGATGAAAGCAAAATTTTCCCTAAAACCTATGCAATGCGCATCATGCGAGTAGATGGAGAATTGAAAATCTCTTCGTTTATTTATAGGAGATGATCTTAAAAAGAAAAAAACTATATATGACACAGGAACAGACACAACAATATTAAACAGAAATGATATAGTTGATTTTCATCGTTTCTTTGATTTGATAGAGCCAAATTCTGACTTAAACTTAAATTTTTAATGAATATTATAACAAAAAAAATGTGGTGGATTATTACTTCGTTACTTTGTTTCTTTATATTGTTTTTATTCGTTTCCTTTGTTCCCAAACAAAAAAACGATTGTATAGCAGTTGACTTAAAAGCTAATCAACTATTTAAATATACGATAGACACAACATTAGAGCAAACAAGATTAAGAGCCTTGGAGCATTATAAACAATGTCCTCCTTTACGCCCAGATCGTTTTCGAAGACGTGTAAAAATGCTGTGGGGTATTGATGTGAATGACTATCCTCAAAATTCAAAAATTTGGTTTGGAAACGAGGAATTTAAACTGTCTGTAAAACATCAAACCATAGAAGGTTTTGTTAATGTAGAGAACTATCCGTTTTCAGTATCTATTCCTCCTGATACAATTTACCCTTTTATGAGACAGTATCTATTTTTTAACGATTCAACCGCTGTTAATGTGTTAGAAAACTATAAGAGAAAAGCATATCAAAAGAACACACCACAATCTGAGATTATTGATGAAGATGTGATGTCTTTGGCTGATTTCCAATATATGATTTACAACAGCGTTATCTTTCTTCTTCCCGATCCTTATAATTTTTATAAATACATTGACGAACACTCTTATTATGGATATGAATATGGTCTTTATAAAATTTCATCGAATCCAGACTGTCTTAAAAGAACATCTGATATTCGAAGTGATCTACTGGTTTTATATATTCAAAATGAACAAAAAAAAGGAAGAGTTATTGGAGGGAACAATTTAATTAAGGATAATTGTTTAGACTTAGGATTTGATTTGGATTTAGAAACGGGCTATGTTTCATTTACTTATTTAAGAAGTGTATTGCACAGTTACAAAAATCAACCTTGGTTTAGTTATTCAACACATAGAGGAATTTGTACGGTACTTTCTTTTTTAATTCAACTAAAGCACAAAATTCAAAATAAAGTTGTAGTTGAATATATGTCTGGTAAGAGAGATTATCAAATTGAAGGTATTACAGAAGGAGGGCAAACATTTGTACGTGAATCTCTTCTTTCCAACAATTACTATGGCTATACTCTTCTTCGTGAATTCTGCGAAAATCCCATGCGTGAGACTCCCATTCTTGAAAAAATTGGAACA
>NZ_QVMK01000014.1 GCF_010500995.1 Bacteroides sp. 224
AAAACAGTGGACTTGATAATCTATCTGAAAAAATAATAGGCAGGAAAAGACACATTTTTATACGCTTGTGTGAAATATGAAAATTATCATGTACATTTGTGATCATACATTTTACAGTCTATAATAATGAATAACAATAGTGTGAACAATCAAAGCCTGTAAGGTGTTTGATAAGATATCTCTAAACAATAAATCCTATATATGACTTCACTTAAAAACTCTATAAAAAGCACCGGATTAGGAACTGCCCCCGTTTATTTCACTGCCATATCTACCATACTTGGAGCGGTATTATTCCTCCGTTTCGGGTATGCCACAGGAAGCGTTGGCTTCTGGGGAGTCATTGGAATTATTATATTAGGGCACCTTATTACTATACCTACGGCACTTGCCATTTCGGAAATTGCCACCAACAAACGGGTAGAAGGCGGGGGAGAGTATTTCATTATCTCTCGCTCCTTCGGATTAAAGATTGGCTCCACTATCGGGCTTACGTTATTCTTTTCGCAAGCCATTAGTATTGCTTTCTACATCATTGCTTTTACCGAAACATTTGCTCCGTTCTTCGATTGGTTTCATACTCAATATGGCTATGAACTGCCCAGGCAGATTATCAGTGTACCGGCATTAGTCATTTTATCTCTTGTTATTCTTTTTAAAGGGGTTAATTCGGGGATGAAGATTCTTTATATCGTAAACATCCTGCTATTGGTGGCCTTGGGATTGTTTTTTCTGGGAAGCCCAATCGATCCGGGCGATGATCTGACAAGGATGCCGGGAAACAACTTCGGCTTCTTCAACAAAGAAAACTTCTTCATTATTTTCGCTATCTGCTTCCCGGCATTCACTGGCATGACGGCCGGCGTGGGACTTAGTGGCGACCTCAGAAACCCGAGTAAGTCCATACCGCTTGGCACCATGGGAGGCACAGTCACGGGGCTTATTGTATATATACTGATTGTCTGGAAATTATCCGTGTCTGCCTCGCAAGCCGATTTATTAGAAGATCAGCTTATCATGTCGCAGATAGCACTTGCAGGTCCTATCATTATCCCAATTGGTTTGGCGGCCTGTACATATTCATCGGCCTTGGGCTCCATATTAGTTGCTCCCCGAACCTTGCAGGCACTTGCCATAGATAATACTTTGCCCATAGGAAAAGTAAACACACTACTTGCCAAAGGAAAAGGAAAAAACAAAGAACCTTTTAATGCTACCATCTTAGCCTCACTCATTGCGCTGATCTTTATATTAATGGGTAATATCGATCAGGTAGCAGAAATCATTTCTATGTTCTTCCTGATTACGTATGGTTGTTTGTGTCTTATATCTTTCTTGAATCATTTTGGTTCGCCTCCCTCCTACCGTCCGAGGTTTAAGTCGAAGTGGTTTTTCTCGCTGGGCGGCTTCCTGCTTTCTGTATGGGTGATGTTTATGATTAATCCATTTTACACAATTCTGGCTTACGTGGTTATCATTATCATCTATTTACTGATAGAACACTCCAACAAAGACCAAAAAGGATTGGTCGAAATATTCGAAGGAGCTTTATTTCAGCTCAATAGGCATGTGCGTGTATTTATGCAGAAAAGCCAGGCAAACATGGAGCATGAGGAATGGCGACCGTCGGCTATTTGTGTTTCTCCTAACTCCTTCGAAAGAGATAAGGTATTGGAGCTAATGAGATGGATTAGTCACCAGCACGGGTTTGGCACCTACTTCCATTTTATTGAAGGATATTTCAGTAAGCAAACATATACCGAAGCGCAAGAGATATTGCGTCAGCTTGTTACTACTCAAAAAGAGCATGGCAGTGCGTTGTATATCGACACGATGATATCTCCCTCCTATACCTCGGCTATTGCTCAGGTTATTCAGGCGCCATCCATCTCCGGCATGGAGAACAACATGGTGGTATTTGAATACGACAAGCAACAACCGGAGGAGTTGAGCCGCGTTCTGGATAATATCAATATTGTACGAGCAGGCGACTTTGACGTTTGCATCTTTGCAGGCTCTCACTACCCTATTCGCAACCGAAACGATATTCATGTTTGGATTCGGCAAACAGATGAGAAGAATACCAACCTGATGATTCTGTTAGGATACATCATTATGGCACACCCCGACTGGCGCAGAAGCCAGATCAAGATATTCATCACCAGCACCAACGAGAACACAGATGAGGTTAAACAGGAGTTGGAAGAACGTATAGCCGTGGGGCGTCTTCCTATTACCTTAACCAACATAGAGATTATCCTTCTTGGAGAACATCAAACGCTAAGTGATGCTGTTTTGGAACGTTCCAAATATGCAGGTTTAACGCTCATTGGTTTCAGGGAAGAGATTATCAAGCACGAGCCAATGAACTTCTTCAACGAATTTCAGGGCATTGGAGATGTATTGTTTGTGAATGCTTCACACTCAAAAGTAATCAGCTAAGTTTCTCACTTTTCTCAACGGCGTGAGAATAATACAAAAACGGTCGCACGAAAATCTTCCGGCGACCGTTTATTTACTAAGTAAAGTCTTCTATTTCTTCAAAGCCGCAATGCTTTCTTTTAAAGATTGAATAATACTTTCCGCATCTGCTTGCTTCTTGCGTTCCATTTCAAGAACAGCAGCCGGAGCATTGCTTACGAATTTCTCGTTGCTTAGTTTCTTCAACACACCTTGAAGGAATCCTTCTTTGTGTTTCAGCTCAGCTTCCATACGAGCTATCTCAGCTTCGGCATCAATCATATTACCCAACGGAACAGCAAATTCGGTGGTTCCAATCATGAAAGAAGCGGCACCATCTGATTTAGTATCTACTACGGTAATATTTGAGATATTACACATCTTAATAATAGCTGCACCAAACTCTGCTATCGGGTTCTGTCCAACGATTTGTAACTCCAAAGGTTCTTTCTGAGCAATGCTCTTCTGCAAACGAATACTACGTATATTACTAATAACCTCTTTTGCGATGTCGAAATCAGCAAGGAAGCTTTTATCTACATACGTATCCAAACAAAGAGCCTGTACCATAATACTTTCTCCCGAATCGCGTTCATACATTTGATGCCACAACTCTTCGGTGATAAAAGGCATAAACGGATGAAGCAGTTTCAGCAAATTATCAAGGAAACAGATGGTAACGCTATAAGTTGTTCTGTCAATACCTTGTCCGTAAGCCGGCTTAATTAACTCCAGATACCAAGAAGAGAACTCGTCCCAGAAGAGTTTATAAACAGCCATCAGGGCTTCGCTCAAACGATATTTGCCGAATAAGTCGGCTACTTCCGCAGCAATTTCGTTCTGTTTAGACTCAAACCAATGAGTAGCCAGTTTGTTGGCTTCAGGCATTGGAAGCGAAGAATCTACCGTCCACCCTTTAATCAAACGGAAAGCATTCCATATTTTACTGTTGAAGTTACGTCCTTGTTCGCAAAGCGCATCATCAAACAAGATGTCGTTTCCGGCAGGAGCCGAAAGCATCATTCCCATACGCACACCATCGGCACCGTATCTATCAATCAGTTCCAACGGATCGGGAGAGTTGCCCAATGATTTAGACATCTTACGTCCTTGCTTATCGCGCACAATACCTGTAAAGTACACATTCTTAAATGGCATGTCTCCTTCATACTCATATCCGGCCATAATCATACGGGCTACCCAGAAGAAAATAATATCCGGCCCGGTCACCAAATCGCTGGTTGGATAATAGTACTTCATTTCTTCATTGCCCGGTTCCAAAATACCATTGAACAACGAAATAGGCCACAACCAAGAAGAGAACCAAGTATCCAAACAGTCTTCATCCTGACGAATATCGGCAAGAGTCAAGTTGGCATTTCCGGTTTTCGCTTTGGCTTTTTCCAATGCTTCCTGCTCGTTCATGGCTACTACATAGCCTCCTTCGGGCAAGAACCAGGCAGGTATACGATGCCCCCACCACAATTGGCGACTGATGTTCCAGTCTTTGATGTTTTCCATCCAGTGGCGATAGGTGTTCTTATATTTAGGCGGATAGAATTTCAATTCATCATCCATTACAGGCTTCAAAGCAATCTCTGCCAGATGTTCCATTTTAAGGAACCATTGCATAGACAGTTTCGGTTCAATAACCACGCTGGTACGCTCGGAATATCCTACTTTATTGGTGTAGGTTTCTTCCTTTTCCAACAATCCGGCAGCAGTCAGGTCGATAACGATTTGTTTGCGAACATCAAAACGATCCATGCCGATGTATAACTCACCGGCTTCGCTGATAGTTCCGTTATCATTAAAGATGTCGATGATAGGAAGGTTGTACTTCTCGCCGAGCATATAGTCGTTTACATCATGCGCCGGAGTTACTTTCAAACAACCTGTACCAAATTCGATATCTACATATTCATCTTCAATCACAGGAATCACCCGGTTTACCAACGGTACAATTACTTTCTTCCCTTTCAGGTGTTGGTTCTTGGGGTCATTGGGGTTGATACACATTGCCACATCACCCATAATAGTTTCGGGACGAGTGGTAGCCACAACGGCATACGTATCTTCTCCCTCTACTTTATAGCGGAGGTAGTAAAGTTTTCCATGCTCTTCTTTGTAGATTACTTCTTCGTCGGAAACGGCAGTCAGCGCTTGAGGGTCCCAATTTACCATACGTACACCGCGGTAGATGAGTCCTTTTTCGTGCAAATTATTGAATACTTTCAATACGCTTTCGCTACGAATTTCGTCCATCGTAAAAGCAGTACGATCCCAGTCGCAAGATGCTCCTAAGCGACGAAGCTGCTTAAGGATGATTCCTCCATGCTCTTCTGTCCATTCCCAGGCATGTTTCAAAAATTCTTCGCGGGTAAGGTCTGTTTTCTTAATGCCTTGTGCAGCCAGTTTGTTTACTACTTTGGCTTCCGTAGCAATAGATGCGTGGTCTGTTCCCGGCACCCAGCAGGCATTTTTACCTTCCATACGGGCACGACGAATCAGAATATCCTGAATGGTATTATTAAGCATGTGTCCCATGTGCAGGACACCTGTGACGTTAGGGGGCGGTATGACGATGGTGTAAGGCTCACGACCATCGGGTTTCGAACTGAACAGTTTATGCTCCATCCAATACTGGTACCATTTTCCCTCTACATCAGCGGGATTGTACTTGCTTGCTAATTCCATGTTCTTTTAATCTTTTAATATACAGTTGATATGAGGATGCAAAATTAATAAAATATATGGATCAAATTTTGCCTCCCTCTTTTATTTGCAAACGGAAAGATAATTTATATCCTTCGAATATAGCGATTCCGTAAAACAATGCCGTCATCGACATCAGATTCTCTACCAAAGATGACATAACCAATGACATGGGAATTTCTCTCAATGCTTCAAAGAAAGGCATCTCAAAATCTCTCGCCGTATAGCCTACAATAGACAGATAGTCGCCCAGCACACAGCCAAGTAAAGCCATGCAGGCTCCCAACACACCAAATACCGGTGTAACTCCCTTTCCAAAAAGACGTATGGCATAACCTACCAGAAATCCCATCCCTACAGCCATATAGCCTATTTGCATGCCGGAGGATACAGAAATCAACGCCCATACAATAGCACCTGCCACACAAGCAGCCAAGCCGGCAACCACAGCCATGGGCATATTCTGTTCTTTTTTCAATTGTTCTATATCGAAAGCATTGGCAGATACTTCTTCTTCGGGAAGCGGTGCGTTTTGTATCAATGCTTCATCTAATTGAAAATCATTACATTCTCCCTCAAACACGGGGTTTGCGTTTGTGCGTTTGCAAACAAGTCCTCTGCCTGTTACGAAGCTGCGCGAGGTACAGTTACGGCAAGCTTCCAGTCCTTCAAGTTTTCTCATAATTTATATATAGTAGTTAGTAGCTACAGCCTCACCCCAACCCTCTCCAAAGGAGAGGGGGAAAGAGGTTACAGCTGTCGCAGAATGTTTGCATAATATATTTCATGCCTCCCTCTCCTTTGGAGAGGGCTGGGGTGAGGCTGTATCTACTAGCCATTTACTTAAATTTCGCAAATATAGCCATATTTCTCCTGCCTGTTGTTTATTTATTGCATATTTTTGTATTCTCGAATATACTTAACTGCCCATGAGAATAAAACGTACTACACTCATACACTGGAGTATTATGGCTTTCTGTCTGATTCTTATTTGGATCACTCAATCCGTACCTGCCTGGGGAGAGGGGTATGCTCGTTTTGTGTATCCTTATATATATAGAGTTCTCTCGCCTGTTTCGGGTATATTTCCATTCTCGGTGGGCGATCTTTTTATATTTCTTAGCTTATTAGGTATTATAGTTTATCCGATTGTCGGACGTATCAGAAAAATACGATGGATAAAAATCCTGCAACATATTATTCAATACTTAGTATGGGTTTATATTTGGTTCTACCTGGCATGGGGGCTTAACTATTCTCAACAGAGCTTTTTACAACGTGCACAAGTGCCTTACATAGCTTATACACCCGAAATATTTCAAGACTTTGTAAACGACTATATCGAGAATCTGAACACTACTTTTGATTCGGTGCCGGAAACTAACAAGTCTGTCATTCACGAAGAAATCATCTACGAATACAAACAAAACAGTCGGGAATTAGCCATACATACTCCCCAAGGAAAGCCTAAAGTAAAAACGATGATGTTTACTCCGCTCATTTCCAAAATGGCAATTACAGGATACATGGGTCCTTTCTTTTGCGAGTTTAATGTGAATGGCGACTTACTCCCCTATCAATATGCAACTACTTACGCCCACGAAATGGCCCATCTTCTTGGAATAACCAGCGAAGCAGAAGCTAATTTTTATGCGTATCAGGTCTGCACCCGCTCGGAGAATCAATTCATAAAATTCTGCGGCTACTTCTCTGTACTAAATCATGTATTGGGAAATGCCCGAAGATTATATACCGAAGAGGAATATAAAGAATTATTTCAACGCATCAACCCAAAGATTATTGAACTGGCACGATTCCATCAACAATATTGGAGCGATAAATACAGTCCGCTTATCGGAGATATTCAGGATTGGATGTATAACCTTTATTTAAAAGGGAATAAGATTTCAAGCGGAACGAAGAATTATTCGGAGGTTATAGGGTTGCTGATTTCATGGAGAGAATATAATAAAAGAGATAATTTTACCACAGAGGACGCAGAGGGCACAGAGTTTTAATTCAGAATTAATTACTCCTCTGTTCCCCTCTGTGTTCTCTGTGGTGAATATTTAAATAAAAAGCTATGAGTACAAGAGAAGAAAAAATGGAAGCCTTCGGTCGCTTCCTCGATATTTTAGATGAGTTGAGAGAGAAATGTCCCTGGGACAAAAAACAAACCAATGAGAGTCTTCGCCCCAACACTATAGAAGAGACTTACGAGCTTTGCGATGCATTAATACGTAACGACAAAGACGAAATATGCAAAGAGCTGGGAGATGTTTTGTTACACATAGCTTTCTATGCCAAGATTGCCTCCGAGAAAGGAGATTTTGATATAAAGGATGTATGCGACCGCCTTTGCGAGAAGCTTATATTCCGTCACCCACATGTATTTGGCGATACACAAGCAGAAACCGCCGGACAAGTATCCGAAAATTGGGAACAATTGAAACTGAAAGAAAAAGGTGGCAATAAAACGGTATTGAGTGGTGTACCTGCTGCTCTCCCCTCGCTGATTAAAGCGTATCGCATTCAGGATAAAGCACGAAATGTAGGTTTCGACTGGTCGCAAAAAGAAGATGTATGGGATAAAGTAAAGGAAGAGTTTGAAGAACTTCAAGTCGAAATTTCCAATATGGATAAAGATAAAGCAGAAGCAGAGTTTGGCGACCTTTTCTTTAGCCTGATTAATGCAGCACGCCTGTACAAAATTAACCCGGACAATGCTTTGGAACGTACCAACCAGAAGTTTATCTATCGCTTCAACTACTTGGAAGAAAAAACCATTAAAGAAGGAAGAAATCTTAAAGATATGACCTTAGAAGAAATGAATGCTATTTGGAATGAAGCGAAACGAAATGAGTAACGAATAAGGTTTCTGCAAGTAATTGTTTGGAGAAGCAAGATAAAAAATGGTATCAGTTAGATGCCACAGCGAGAAGTCATTCAACTCGTTTATAAATCATTCTTTTTGTACATTTGCGAAAAACAGTGTATATTGCATCTTATGGAGTGTATAGGAGTTTAATGATCTACTGGAGATGCCGGAATACGCTATTAATCAAGAAAACAACTATGATAAACAACTTGAGAATAATTATAATTTCTGTATGTGTATCTATGATATTATGTTCCTGCTTTGATAACAAACCTTGGACAAGACCAATTCCCAAATGTATCAATGATACAATAAACCGTCCCGACTATGTATCTTCTAAGGCAACTTATATTATAGAGGTAGGAGGCGAAGTGACAAACGATGAACCTTGCTTCATCTATTGGGTAGAATATCTTGGTTCTGCAACTATAAACGATAAGGTATATCCATATATCAAGAAAATACTTGTTTATTACAGCAAACATGAAATTGATACGATGTATCTTGAAAATCCGGATATCCGAAATGGGAAGATTAAAATAGATGACCAAAAGGCTTACATTACACCTGTTAGTAATGGAGATGGTTTACATGAGATCTCAATTGTTAACGGGAAAGACACGATTAAAGTGCATGAATCATACGGTTTCGGAAAAGATGAAAGAATTTCAAGTTTTAAGTTTGATAAAGAACTTAATAAAATGCGATTTAATGGATATAGAGAATGTAGTATTACAGTGGAAAACGGTGAAATAACACTACACTACGAGGGTGATATAAAATACAAACTATCTAAAGACTGTAAATTGGAAGACGTTAAAACGGAAAATATGTGCTATATGGATGATGATAATGGGAAAATTTACTTTTTAGAGCGTGATTGTTTCATAGAGCCCGTTAATCCTGAAGATTGGTATTCTTCACTATATTAAAACTTTAATTGTTTTACAATGGAACACCTAAAAACATACTTTGAAGAAAACCCCGCACATTTCGGGTACATATTAATCGCATTGGGAATCGCTATGCTGGTTGCAAGTATTAAAGGCTCGAAATGGTTATTCGAAAAAGATGTAATCGGCTCTACCTACAGCCTGAACAAACTGGATGGCTGGATCAATATTTTCGGGAAGAAGACGGCACGAGTGGTAGCAGGTATATGCTCTGTACTACTTATTTTGGTTGGGGTGTTTTGGGTTTGGTTGTATAAAACTGTGTAAAACAAGATGAATAGATTTATTTTTGTCTCTATCCTTTTGTTGTTATATGTGCTGCTATCATACATATACAGTTCACCTAATTACGGAAATGGATTTTCTTTGGGATATCCTGTTTTTTATTACGAGTTCTATGTCAGCACAACAGAGAAACAATGGGGTACAAACATTTTAAACCTCTTATTAAATGTATTGATTGTTTTTTCCATTTACCAGATTGTTCGAACAACAATCTGGCAAATTAAAAGATTTTCAAGAAAACACACAGAGGATATGTAACAGATCATCTTTGCAAAGTAATCCCCATTAAACCAATTACCACTTCATTCGATATCGTTTCCAAAGTCAATCTCTTTAATTCTTTGGTTGCATTTAAAGGCGTATCCAGTAATACTCCGGCTCCTCCGGGTATAGGTCGGCCGTATACTCCTTTTATATTCAGTTCTTTACCCAGATTATTACTAACCAATCCTGATTTTAGGTGAAAACGATAAGGGCGTGGCTCTTTCGTTTGGAAAGCAAGACCATCTATATAGAAGTCTTGTTCTATCGGGCACCAGTTATCCGGGTTTATCAACTCTAATGTATCTGATGTTCCATCCATGTACTCCACTTTTACAATACCATTTACGATGTGGCATTGCATGTGGTTGGTGCTTCCGGCCATCATCAGGTAGGCTCTTGAGGCTTTTCCGGATAAGGGGATGCTCAGGCTATCGGGGTAATTATCCCATAGGGAAGTAAATGCAATGTTTCGCCCTTTTGCCGGTGTACGGAATGAAACGCCCAACTTGGTAGCAAAAACGGTATCGCGTACTAATGCTCTTAATCCGGAATCATCAATATCTGCTGTGAGTTTGGGGTGACACCACTCTCCTATTCCTTGCGTTGGTATTTGCAAAGTGGTGTATGGAGAACGAGGACTCAGATATTCATTGGTAAAGATATCTGTAACAGAAGCATTCCATACTTTATCCATATTTACGAGCACACAAGCAGATGAATCGACTTGAGAGAATGGTTGCGAAGCTACTTTACATTCGCTGCCCTTTATATATAATGGGATGGGATGCCACCACTCCATTTCGCCCTGCTTCATTTTCAGGAAGAAAGTGCGATGTCCCTGATTGGTTCCTATGGTACCTTTTAACGCTCCTTTATCCACAGAAAAGTTTGAGAACACATGTTGCGGGTCATAAACTTCATGAAACGTTGCATTAGGCCAAGCGTTTAAAGTATAGGCTTGCAAAGGATCACAAACGGATTCGGCAGCTATTGTCGGCAAAGAGTTTCCTTTCCAGGTGATTTTTACGATTGCTTCTTTCGCGGCAGGTGCCGAAATGTTAATTACCGGATATCCGGAGGCAGCCTCTACAAACTCCCACTTTCCTTCCTCTCCATTAATTTGGATAGAAGAAATAGCCTCTCTGGAAGCATTAATCTGCAAACTTAAAGTCAGTGGTTGGGCAAAATGTTGCTTTACGATATATGTATCTACAGATTCTTCTCTCCGAAAGCTGTAAGCTATATCGGGGGTAGAAAGTGAAGCCTTGTTCCAAGAGGCAGGGAAGCCGGGACGAATAACTAAGCGACCGTTCAATGCATCCGGAAGAATACCAAACAGCCCTTGTATCAATAATCTGGAAGCCACCCCTATCGGATCGCCAAAGTCGCGATAGCATTCTCCCCGGGCAGCATCATAAAAGCTTACTTGACCGAAGTTACCGGGGCTACGACCCAGATACATACCATCTAATACAGAGCTTTTCATCAGCTTATATCCTTCTTCCGGGCGACCTGCCTGAAAATAAGAAAGGGCAGTGTGCATCACTTCGGCAAAAGCTACATTGTTGATACTCCACGAATAAGGTAGCCAGTTGGTGGTAGCGATGGTTGTATAACCTTCGTCTGTTAATCCGTCTCCGGTAACTGGTATATGAGGAATTTCCGTATCTACATAGCGAGTGGCTTGGTAAGCCTGAAAAGGATCGGCCACATCACTATCCAACGCATGGTAGATGGTCCATACACCTGCGTTCTCATGAAGGCGACGATGCCCCATAAAATCTTGAAACTCTGCCCAGTGTCCTTTAGTGGGAAGCCAAAGGCGGCTGTTCAATCCTTTTAATATCAAATCGGCTTCTTTTTTATAGGGGGTAGGATCTTCGCCTATTAATTCTGCTATTCGTGCAGTCATTTTATTGGCTCGATAGTTGTAAGCAGAAGAGTGGGTTACGGCGCCACTGTTATAATATAAAGCATCGCTTGCCCAGATGCAGGCGTAGGCATCGTATAATCCGTCATTGTCCGGATCGAAGTTTAATTTTTCCCAGGCAAGATGGCGGGTTAATACAGGCCACATTTTACGGGCATATTCCAGATCGCCCGTCCAGTTAAAATGCCACAATAGTTCATCAATATAACACAGGTTCATGTCATAGTGATGCATCTGGTCATTTTTATTCGGATTTCTACATATATAGCCGTTACTGTATTGCGGAGTTCCCCATTTCTTGGCAGAGCGTGCCAGGTTCAATGTAGAATCTTGTGCCGGGTGAGGAATGGTGTTCGGTACTTCCGTTACCTGACTGGCAGAATATGCATCGAAATGTGTTCTTGCCCGATCGTGCCAACCCAGCGCATCTCCGGTATAAGCTGCGCGCCAACCGCTTAAAGGCATACGCCAACCCACTGCGCCATGTAGCCACACTTTCTCGTCCCAAATGCCATCGGCTGCTACGGCTAAGGCACCTCCCAACGTATTTAGATAAGGATCGGGAGTCTCTATTTGAATACGAGAGGCTAATGCTTTGCGTGCCTCTTCGGCCTTGTTGTAAAGCGAGGGAAGCTTTGCCTTTTCCGGAATATCTCCCCAAGTAAAAAAGAATTCTTTCTTTAGAGAAATCTCTCCGGTAGTAATATCGGTGGCTCCGGGCTTTAGTTCAAAGCTATCGGCCGGGTCTACTCCCAGATCACCGTTTCGGCTCAAACGTTTCTTTGTTGCTCCTCCATGCTTCCAGGTAAGTACGGCTTTCTTTGGCATGTTTATAGCAGAAAAACGCCAGATGGCTCCATCAGCATCGGGCAGAGCCAATACATCAATAAAGAGTTCTCCTTTGCCCCACGAAGGATCGGTTAAATAGTAAGAACGTTTTCCGGGTGTATAACGGGCTTCGCAATGAGCTGTCTGATCCAGAGGAAGCACAGTACCATCTGCTGTTTTTAGGGTGAAACTGATATTTCCTCCCAATCCATTATTATAAAATGCAAACACCGGGCGGTCACTTGTTTCTACTCTAAAAGGGCTGTGACTGCCATATAAAGCACGTGTATAACGGTTCTTTCCGTTTACACACACAAAGTCTTCTCCATCAGGATAATATTGCATCACACGAGATGCGCCCCGCAAATGATCATTCTGTGATAGAGATTCAATAAAATCTCCTATTTGTTTACGTGGAGTTTGCGCTTGTAAAACATGGGTTCCCATTAGACCCAACAGGCTTAATGAATATAAGAAAACACGATCAGCACAACGTGAAAAGAAACACTTCATAGCAATATATTATACTTTAGTTCTATGTATTAAAAACTATTCTCTAATGAAACATCCGATGACACCCCCATGTCATCACCAACGACACCCGGGTGTCGTGCAAAATGACACCCGGGTCTCGTCAACTTATTCACTCATTCATTTAGTCACAAGGACAGCTACGGCATGGGGCTAAGACCCTCCCATACTACATTCCAAGTACCATCTTTCGGGAAGCCTGGGTTAATGGTAGTACATCCGTCCCAGCCTGCACACATCATAGCAACCGCTGTTAACAGCCCTCCGTTACCGGGAAGATAAACCCGTAAGCGTCCATCCTGGTAATTATGTCCGTTCACTAAATATGTATTGGTTCTTTTTTCCATTAAAAGGGCTCCTACTGCCTTTTCCGGTTCACCCATGCGGGCGGCGTTCATGGCAGTCATCGGATAATCCCATCCCCAGGTTTTACCCCAGTTCCAGTTGTTCCATATCCAGTTCAACGTATTCTTCATATAATCTTCCCTAATCAGTTTATTCATGGGTAAAATGCCCACAGCTCCCAGCACGGCCGGATGATCGGAAGTATACCGAATATCAATATAGGTATCCGTAGCTGTTTCTGCTGCCAGGTAAAGTTTATCTCCATTATAAGCTAAGGGAGAGAGTTTATCAATCATTTCATCCCACTCCAGATTTCGTTTCTCGCCGGTACGTTCGCGCCATTTCTGGGCGGTTTCCATAGCAAAGTGCCAGTAAGAGAGCTCAAAAGGCGGGTTCACCGTTTCGGCAGCTCGCAAGGTTTCTTGTGCGGGAATGGCCCCTTTCAGGATAAAGCGTCCTTCCAACTCGTCATACGTGGCAAAAGAATACATAAATTTAGCTGTTTCTTGAATTAAATCGTTGTATTTGGCTACTATTTCTTCGGTGGGGTTGGCACGATACAAAAGTTCGGCCAGATAAATAATGTGAGGTTGTTGCCAAATGAGGTAACTACCCACTTTAGAAGGACCTTCGGTGCCCGAAGGATCGGTCATCTTCATCCATCGAACGCCGTCAAATCCTTGTCTTCGTGCAATTTCGCGGGCTACCGGGGCTACTGTTTCGTACCAGCCAAGGGTACGGTCGAGCATCTCACCCCGATTCCATAAAGCAAATTGTGCCTGGTGCCACCAAATCATCTCCAAATGGAATTTGCCATACCAGGAGTTATAAGTCAACCCCGTTTCTTGCGGAGGTGTAGAACCGGCACATTGAATGGCAAGCAGGTATTGACTTAATACTACGCGTCTTTCCAACTCTTTGGCACGCGAGTCGGTACATTTAGAGAAATCGACAGCAGCTCCTTCTTTCCAGAAGGACATCCAATGTTCTGCCGCAGCCAATTGAGCTTCTTCGGCAGTTATTTTTTCGGCAGAAGGTATATTCGAGCTAAAAGCACAGGTAAAAGCAAATGTTTCTGTTTCGGGCTTTAAAACAAAATAGTTTTTTGATTTCTCCGAGAGTTTGGCACTCCCTTCCCAACAGATGGTTACATAGTATGTGGTATCATCCAGTTGTCGTTTTAAAATAGCAGATTGTTCATTCTGACTGTATATGGTGGTAGTAGTGTGTTTGTCGTTAGCTTCCCAGTTGCAGGCATCATCGGCATGCCCTCCGGTGGGATACGGGAAACGGAAGTTAATTCCCGCCTTTGCCTGAGCAGTAATGCGGGCGGCTATCATATCAATGGTCGGGTGACAGGAAGTTTCCACTTTAAACTCTTCTCCGTTTACTTTAAAGTTACTGCCAATCACTCCTTTCCACATATCGAGTGTTTGGTTTATATCTGTAATTTGGGTTGGCGTTATATCTTCGCCCAATTCAAAGCCCACAATGCCCAAATGCAAACGGTGAGGATTCACTCTGAACCAATCGGCAGCTTCTTTATTGCGCCCCGGTTCATTGAATTGTGCGGAATAAGGCTCTTGCTTTCCACGACCAAAATCGCAAGCTTTAAGGGTTTCATCATGCCGATAGTTCTCCGGATTGGCAAAACTATGCCATCCCCATTGGGCTTGTGTTCCTAAAGGCACTCCTTTCTTATACATATTCGGGAAGGTTTGTAAGCCGGTGGCATCTACTGTGTAAGCAAATTCGCCGTTACCTACCGAAAGGGAAGAAAGAGAATCGAAGGAGGTTACCGTTGGGCAGTTGCGTGCCACTAACCCCTCTCTATCAATAGGAGGCTGCTTTTCCGCACTACAAGCAGCTATAATAAGAGCTGTGAGGAAATAAAAGAGTTTCTTCATAATTATTTAAAAAGTGATGGATGGAGGGTGCATCTTTTGAGACACACCCTCAAAACAAGAAAACAATCTTAATAATCTTAATTCAATAAAGCATGTTGCCTTTCTGGCAATTTGTTATTATTAATACCGCTAATTGCTTTTGTTATTCAAATCCCAATTAATAAAATATCCTCCGGCCTTAATCTTTGCACGTATTTCATCGGGGTTAGCATATTTAGGACAAACTCTGTCGGCAATGATATCGAAATCGCCATATCTCCGGGCTATACGTATCATGGCCGGATAGATTTTTCCTTCGCAAGAGAATTCAAGCATCATTTCATCAAGAATGGCGAGATCGTTATCCTTGGCATTTTTGGTAAATTCGCGCATGCCTAAACTATGTACTCCACGAATTCCTTTATCCGGATATTTACGAGTACCTAAAGTGGTATGATTGGAAGTCCAGTCGTCTGTAAAGCCATCCCAAAATACGCCACCACTGGGGAAAGAACCATTCAATCCGTTATTTATTAAAGCGGAGGCTTCATCGTATCTTCCCAGGTTGTTCATTGCCTCGGCCAACATGAAGTAAAGTTCGCTTCCACGATACGTATAAATATGTACATCATCCTGATAAGCAAAAGTACGTACTGCACCTTTTACCGGGCGGAATTTCTGAATAACATAATTTCCGGCATTATCCTTAGTAAATGTAACCGAGGTACGTCTATCACTGCCGGCTCCTCCCAGCGGATTAAAATCCGAATCGGAGAAACGGTCCATACCTACCTTAGAGGGTGCCAGCAAATACTCATTAGGCGACTCTGAACCAAAATGCTTCAGCAAGCTATTTGTTTGATTTTTCTGATAATCATAAATAATAGCAGATACGGTTTCTTGTGGTGCCGGATTGGTATTGTTCCAGATAGTGGCATATACACCTCCTATTTTATCATTGTGCATCCAGGCAGTAGCATCATTTACTGTAGAGGCGAATTTCTCATTCATGGCATTCAAAATCAAGTTAGCCGCTTTTTGATAGTCGCCGCTCCACAAACAAAGTTCCGCATAAAGAGCAAAATACTCGGGGGTCATATAATCCCAATAACGGTAATTACTTTTAGCTACTTCTGTATCAGGATCCAACCATTCTTTCCACGACATTGTGTGCTTTCCGTTGATTCCATCAAAGCCTTTGTCCAACAAGTCTTTACAAGCAACAACTACTTCATCCAGCTTCTTTACTTCCGGAAATTCGGGTAGTTCCGGTTTCTCGCGCATAGCTCCGTCGTACCAATAAGCCTCTCCATATATTTTGGCTATATTCAAATAAGTCCAAGCCTTTACACGCAACGCGCAACTCACCAAAGCTTCGTAATGAGATTTATTAATAGACGCTGGGTTCTTTTCTTTATAATCATATAGCTTCAGCAGGTAATCATTGCAGGCAATTACTACATCATAGTAAGGAGCCGGATCGGCATACGAGTTTCCGGTTAAATCCGTATCGTAATTGTACAAACTGTAAAGTTCAACAGGCGTATTAAATGTAGGTTCCAACATTTCTCCTCTGATGTCGGTCAGATAAATAATCTTATCGCCCACAGCCTGCATCTTTGTTATAATACCAATGTAGCCCGAGTACATTTCACTTTCTTCATTGATATAATCGGTATGATCCAGTATGTTGTCAGTATCTACATTGAAGAAATCATCGCAAGCAGTAAGTGTCATCACCAGACACAGCAATCCATATTTCAAGATATTCTTTTTCATTGTCATTAGAATTTCAAGTTTACACCTATTTTAACTGATTTAGGTTGCATCAGTTTTGCATAATCAAATCCTTGAGTAGCGTCTCCATAAGAATAAGAGAACTCCGGATCTAATCCTAAGTATTTCGTTGCAGTCAGCAGGTTTTCGCCTGTTACATAGAGTGTTCCGGAACGAATAAAGTTCAAGACTTTCTTATCGAAACTATAACTGAATGTAATACTTTTCATTCTTAAATAAGAAGCATCTTCAATCCAACGAGAAGAGAAGTCGTTATTCCCTATCGGATCACCCCATTCTGCACGAGGCATATCTGTAACCTGCCCTTCGAGATTCCAACGGTTTACCGCAGAAATACTTTGGTTTCCGAATGTAGAGAGCGATTCCAGGCTGCGTCTTACTGCATTATATGCTTTATTTCCTTTCGAGTAAGAGAATTCTGCCGAAAGCCCGAATGACTTATAGTTAACTTGTGTATAGAAACCTCCGAAGAAATTAGGAGTTGCATTTCCTAAAGATACCCGGTCTTTATCGTCGATACGGCCATCCTTATTCTGATCTACATAATGTACATCACCGGCTTTGAAAGCCTGCCCTTTCTGGTTTATTAATTTAGCCGCATCAGCTTCGGCCTGAGTAGAGAATACTCCAACTGCCTGATAGCCATAAAACTCATAAGGGTTTCCGCCTACTTGGGTAGTCAACTGCACGCCATCATCATACTTAGTAGTCAGTTGATTGATACCTCCCAATGATTTTACTTTGTTCTTGTTTTTGGCTATATTTCCACCTACAATCCATTCAAAGTCTTGTGTACGAACCAACGAGGCTTGCAATGCAAGTTCAACCCCTTGATTTTCTATTTTCCCTAAGTTATCATACAGTTTTCCTGTTCCGAAAGCAGAAGAGTGTGGGGTAGCAAAAATAACATCTTTCGATTGGTTATTGTAGTAATCGAATGATAGATCTATGCGATTGTTTAATAAACTCATATCAAATCCGAGGTTCAGTTTAGCTGTTTGTTCCGGCTTCAACTTGGTGTTCGACAGGTTGGCACGCACAATACCCGAAACTGCCTGATAAGGAAGACTGCTGTAATAGAATTTACCTAAATTAGATGAAAAGCGGCTATTACCGGTTAACCCATATTCGACACGTACATTCAAACGATTCACCAAGGTAGAGTTAGACAACGGAAGCCATCCTTTACCCAACCAAGTTAACCCAACAGAAGGATATACAAAGAAATGATCGCCATACGTTCCGGCAGATGAGGCTCCATCTACAGCCATATTAACCGAGGCAGCAATCATATTATTATATGTATAATCTGCGTGCCCGTAGAAGTTCATCCAATTCCATTTTTCCAGATAACCATAAAAATAACGGCCAACAGCTTGTGTACTTCCTAAAGTCTGGTAGAAGTCATTCGCTGTATTACGTCCTACTCCTGCATCGTATTCTTGTTTAGCCATTACAGCTTGTACACCTACCAAAGCATTCAGGCGATGCACACCATTAAATACTTTCTGATAACGTCCATTAAGATTGTAATACATTGTAGAGTTCTTTCCCGTTCCCTCTTTTACGGTATTATTGGCTTCGCCATACTGATTGAAGAAAGGAAGAATACTTTGATCTGTAAGTCCCGGAACAAAAAGATGTTCGCTGTTATAATTATAGTACAAACCTACTGTTCCGGTTAGTGTTAGTTCCGGAAGCAGTTTATAAGTTAATCCGGCTCTTACATTCACATCATACTGACGGCTACGACCATCCAATGTATTTACAATAGCTAAAGGATTACTAACCGCAAAATCCATGTTTTGATTATGTCCATAATAATAAGAGGAATAAACAGAAAGGGCATTACCGGTTTCATCGTAATTGTAAGGGCTCAATAAAGGAGCGCGCGAGTAAGCAGCCAACAACGGATTTGTTTCAGCAATCATACCTTGCTCCTGGTAAGTGCCATTTAAGTAAGCTAAACCAATAGTAGCAAACATTTCCACATTCTTACTGATCAACACATTGGTGTTCAACTGTGTATGATAACGTTGAGAGTTTGTATTCTCCAAGATACCATCTTCATGTGCATATCCTAACGACAGGTCATACTTAGCAATTTCGTCTCCACCTTCCACACGGAACAGGTTATCGGTTACAAATCCTTTTTTATAAATCTGATCTTGCCAATCGGTGTTGTTATTATACAAATAATAATATTTACTACTCGGATTGCTCAAGAATGGGAAGTTATTAAAGAAGTTCTCCATATTATCATAATAGGTCATCCCTACATCCGATAAGTAAGATTTGTAATCTATACCATTCATTAAAGGTAAACGCTTATTATTCCAATTTACTCCATACTGGCCATAAAAGCTAATCTTGGTGTTCAGGTCGTCGGAAGTAGCTCCGTCTGTTTCAATCAGGATTACTCCATTAGCTCCCATCGAACCATACATAGATGCTTCTGCTCCTTTTAATACAGTAACATTCTGGATGTCATTTATATTGTAAGCCTGAAAAATATCTCTGGTAAATCCATTGATCAGTTGCGACTCACGACTATCAGGTAAGTAGGGTACTCCGTTTATAACAATCAACGGTGCGTTCTCGCCAACTAATGATTGAATACCACGCAGGTTCATATAGCTACCTTCGCCCGGCATACCTCCGGTACGGGTTGTTTTCAGACCGGCTACCTGTCCGGATAAAGCACGGTCTATCTTCATGCTTCCCAGTCCAAAATCTTTCTTTGCTATATTTACAGCAGAGGTAAGTTCCGGCCTCGACTCTTCTACACGAAAAGGAAGTACTGCCGACTGATTATATTTATATTGGTCTTTCGGCATTAAAACAACTACCACCTCCGAGCGTGCATTTAGCTGCTGTGTTACCGGGTAATAGCCAACAGCCCATATCGAGATTTCGGTTGCTTCTTTCTTTAGTTCGAGTTGAAAAGTACCGTCTTTTCCGGTATTTACTTCTTCTCCACCCAATACAGATACAATAGCTCCTTCAACCGGTTTATTCAGCTCCGAGAGAACCTTGCCACTAATTTTGCGTACCTCCTGGCCACATACATCAGTAGTAGCCAAAAGAAGCAACAGAGCCATCATTATTGTTTTTATATTTTTCATATCTAATCTTAATCAATAGGTTGTTAATAACAGTTCTTTGTCGGTTTCAGGCACCAATGATGGAACATGGTTTTTGTTACCGTTCCCATTACTCCACGGAAAGTGATGGTTACCTCTACCGGTTCTGTACCTTCAATAGTAACAACTCCGGTTTTTCCGCCATCGCGATCGTAGTTACCTTTCTTTTTATCTGTAGCTTTGGTTGTATCATATCCTTCCGGATATCCCTGTCCGCCACGATCATAATGATAGGTAGTAGATGTTAGTTGAGAGGTGGTAATGGTAGTTACTTTCTTTCCATTAAAAGATACTTCTACATCATGCCCCAATTTTTGCTTAAATCCAAGACAAAGATCATATTCACCAGGCGGAATCATATAAGGAGTAGCCGTATATGAGCCATCGTTATTACCTATATATTGAAAAGGAACGAAGTCCATTGTATATTCGGCCTTTGTTTTATCTGCCAAATTAAAGTTAATCACTCTATTTTCAATTAAAGGAAATACTCCGGGCCAACCCGACCAGGCAGCAACATCCGTTTTCGCGTCTACAAATTCCAGGTTATCGGAACTAAAATACTTTCCTTTATCTGCCTCTGTCAGGTGTTCATACCAGCGCATGTAATCTTTCAAGCGATATATCAATACGTTGGTAGGTATTTTCATTGATTTCACATAATAAGCCACCCCGTTACTCATGGTTAAAGGACGAGTAAAGTCAACTTCCTGTACAGTGGTTCTCCATTGTTTATCAAATATCGAAGACAAGTCTTCTTTCTCGGTAAAATCTTGCTCGGTGTACTTCACTTTAAAGAAGGCCGATTGGAAAATCCAATTATCAATAACAGTATCTGCTCTTGCTTTTAAGGCATCGGTGGTTAACAATTTCCAGTCTCCTAATTTCTTCCAGGCATCATTTTGAGCTTTTTGTACTACCTCATTAGATGGAATCAACATGGTTGCGGTTAAAGATTCCGAAGTCAGATCAAAGCCTTTGGAAGTAAAATAAGGGTTCGTTACTACAAATATAGAGTCATACACTGTATTACCAGTATTATCTACTCCGATAGGAATACTTGCATTTTTATCAAAAATCAACTCTTCTTTCGAAAGCACCATTTCTCTAAAGAGAGAATAATCTTCTCCTAAATCTTTTATCACTTCATACATTGACTTTGGAGAGCTTACAAACGATTCCAGTTCGTAAATCCAGCCATTGGCAGCCTTGGTTATCTGCTTAACCTTTATTCCGTTGAAGTAATATGTCTTTTCTTTTAGTTCGCTTTCTTCTACTGCAACGTTCAGGTATTTACCATTCCACATCAGCACGCGTTGTCCATCATACAGGTTTGCCGGCGAAAGAGCAATATCCGAAACATGCGATTTAGCCATATAAGCCACATCATCGAGAGTACCAACCGCCCCCCTGCTTACCAACAGGGTGAACAGTTGATCCTTCTTATTCATTGTTTCAAAAACTCCTGTAGATTCAAACAGTTGATAGGTTGAATTTAATCCCGATTCTGTTTTTAAATACTCTATCAATGAGCTCTCAACTACGGTGATATTATCATTATTAATTACTTGTTCTTTCTTGCTATAATAAGAGTCCCAATCGTCTGAGCAAGCAAATATGCTGCCCAGAAGAATACTTGCTGATAGTATATACTTTATTGTTTTCATGGTTCTTCGGTAATTATGGGTTCAAATAACATATAATCCATCTGGATACGGAAACTCGAATTAGTACTTGCTGCCGGATCATTAACCAGAATCTTTAATGTATGCGTTCCTGTTTTTGTAAATTCCAGCGGTTCGTTTTCATCATATATCACATAAGGATATGTACCTAATGTTTTAGAAGGTACCGTCAGGTATGGAGCAAATGACTTTTTGTGTTCTCCATCGAAAGAGAATTCCATCATTCCTCCATTACTACCACTGGTAGCAGTTCGCATAAAGTCCATAGAATTAGCAAAACAGAAGTATAGGGTTACCTTGTATTTTCCGGTAATAATAGCAGGAGTTTTCATCTCAATATAGCCCTGATTACCTACATTCAGCATGATCTGATCTCCATATTTATTATTTTTCCAGGCATTACCACTCTTAGCTGTATGATATCCTACAGTGTTAAAGCTTCCTTTTACGCCCGAAGGGCTTACATATACATTATAACAAGCAAGATGATCTACCAATGTATTATATTCGGTACTTGAATGCACAGTTTGATAAACCTGATCTCCATCTCCATTAGCAGCCACATAAGCTGCTACTTCCGGATAGTTACAGAAGTCGAACTCTACTCTTGTAGGTACCACCGATTCCCATATAGGAAAATAAGAACTCACTTGATGCAACATCCCGTTTTTAGCTTGTACATCAGCGTATTTCTCTACAAACTGAGCGCGTACTTGCTCTCCTCCGTCATAATTCAGGTAATAGAGTTTATCGCTTTCCTGAGAGATCTCTATGATAGCACCTGCCATTGTATCCCACAGTTTCTTTTTTGCATTCCCATCAAAAGTTTGCAGTTCAAAAAGCGAGTAACTACCTTTCATTATATGATATCCTGTATAAAGGAATAAGTCGTTCTCTTTATCCGTATAATTGCTTCCGGCTCCCAGCTTCAGCACTAAATCGCTTACAGAAGTAACACCTACAGAGTTAAATGCTTCATCGGTAACAGCGAAAACCGTGTAATCTCGTTTTTGCTGAATAGTAATTCCATTAGGTTGCTTAATCTGTTCGTACACTACATTCAAAGAATCTTTCCAGGTGGTAAGTTCCAATGCTTCTGCAAAGATTTTATAACTACCATTATCTGTAATACGTTCATAAACGGTTTCTATCAAAGGATTCAATACCGCATTCAATACATAAACATATCCGTTTGAAACCTGAATAGAAGCTTCTTCTACATGTGCTTCCTTATTCAAATATAAAGAATTAAGACCACCTACTTCTGCTGCATCTTCACCAAAGGTTACAGTCAGATAATCATCCGATAGTGTTCTTTTTTCTAATTTACCTCCCAGAATAAACTCATCCAAGCTAATTGAGTCGCCAATAATGTGGTATTTCGCCAAACCACGGGCATACTCTTTACCCAAGTCCTGAATAGAGGTTACATTCTTTCTTTTATAGAAAGTTTTCACAGCCTCATTTCCCGGCACAAATACAGTAAAGGATTCATTCGCCTGATTTACTGCGTTGAATAAATCGGCATATTTAAGTACTTCTATCCATTCAGAGAACTCATCGGAACGTGTTTCAAGATAGGTCGAAACCGGGTTCACATCATAAATCTGATATGTTGAATCTTCGTATGGATCATCGCAAGAATAAAGTGCGACAAAGAGTAACAAGTATAATTTTACAATATTCTTCATAATAGCAGCTATTAATTTGTTGTCTTATAGTAAGGATTCTGCTCCAGTAGCTGATTTATTTTTATCTCATTTTCATGAATAGGCAAGTACCATGCATAAGTATTTTTTAGTACCGAACGAATCCAACTATCATTAGCCGAAGTATTATTCTCCATCACAATACCAATACATTTATCTTTATGGATTCCATCTTTAGCTTTAGATACACGTAGTAAATCGTACCAACGTTTTCCTTCGGCAGCCAATTCAATATCGCGTTCGTATAGTAGATATTCAAGCATGCTCCATTCATCTTCATCTTCAACAGCAATGCTCAGTTCCGATAAGTTAGAACGTACACGAATTTGATTCATAATATCCAATGCATCTTGCCAAGTACTTTCTCCTTTCCAAATAAGAGCCTCCGCTTTCATTAGCATTACATCGGCCATTCGGTATATAATGTAATTGGCATCTCCGTTTACACGTAGTGCAAGAGCATCGCGTATGTCTGTACCTCTGTATTTCCAAATAACAGAAAAATTGTCGGTACCATCTGTTACAGTAACATAAGCTCCAAAGAAGCTTCTGATAGTTTCTCCATTCAGCAAAGCCAATAATCTGTCTTCTTGTAAACGTTCCAGCATAAGCTCACCATACTGATAAGGTGCAGCAGAGGAAATTGTAAAATAATTGGCCGGGCTATTCGCAGTTTGTCCAAAAGTTGTATAATCCCAATTCATTTCAAAGATAGATTCATTGCTATTTCCCGGATTGAAAATAGTAAACCATTGCTCAGGAATAGACATAAATACAGGACGTTTAGGAGCCGTTGCATTAATCAGATAATCGGCATATTTAATACATTCATCATAATCTCCCGACCACAAGCAGGTTTCAGCCATCAAGGCATATAGTGCCCACACTGTAGCACGACCTTTGCTGGCACCGCTCCAATTTTCATGATCGAAAAATTCTTTTGCAGCGTTAAAGCTTAATGCAGTTTTCACATCTTCTTTTATTTGAGCGATAATAGCCTCTTCCGATGACTTCGCAATGGAATAAGGAGCCGAGTCGTCAATATAAGGTTCGAGCACCAAAGGAACTTCTTTAAAATTACGTACTAAATAGAAGTACATCAACGCACGCATAAAGTAAGCTTCTGTCTGGTGAGAGCGCATCGCTACTTCTGCATAGGTTTCATCGATCTCTGCCACTCCCGGAGCATACTTAATAACCGAATTGGCCATATTTAGCACCTTGTAAAATGCATTCCATTTGCACAAAGAAGAATCATCTGTTATCTGAAAGTCTTGCAGTTTACGTTTATCTACATTGTTATATGCATATATAGAGGCTCCACGTAGTTCTCCCCAATCAATCAGGAAAGGGGTAGTGGTACGCATATTGATATATCCAGAAGTCAACACAGCCTCTACGTCTTCTTTCGTTTTCCAGTAGTTTTCTGTTACCTGCTCATTTTTGGGCAGTATATCCAGCCAGTCGCTACAGCTACTCATCAGTATGCTTCCGGCCATTATAAATATATAAAGTATCTTTTTCATATTTGTTTTTCCTTTAGAAACTTAAGTTTAACCCACATGAGAACTGAATTGAACAAGGCGTATTCGCATTGTCTTCTGCCAATTTGGTAGCTTTACTCGGAATAGATACTTCCGGATCTTGTCCTGTATATTTTGTCCAGGTAAATAAGTTATAACCTGTAACAAATACATTCATTCTACTCATTCCCCAACGATCACATACCTTCTTAGGAAGATTATAAGATAAGGTCAGAGTTTTTAAACGGAGGTATGAAGCATCTTCCACAAAACGATCGGATCCTAAATAATTGTATCCTTCTTGATATAAAGCGCGAGGAATATCTGTAGCATCTCCTTCGTTTCTCCAACGTTTCAATACAGCTGTACTTTGGTTGCTTACACCGTACATAGATTCGTTATTTATACGTACCCGGTTAATTATTTTTTGTCCGAATCGTCCATGGAAGAAAGTACTCAACGTCAGTTGTTTCCACCGAACTGTAAGCCCGGCACCTCCGGTTATAACAGGCATATAGTTTCCTAAATACACAATGTCATATTCATTGATAACCCCGTCGTGGTTGATATCTTCGTATATCGCATCGCCCGGAAACACCATTGCAGTACCGTTTTTCATTACAATTGGTTTGCCTGAAACATCGTTCATAATGTTTCCTTCTTTATCGCGGGCATAAGTAGCCTCTTTATTCTGATATACACCTTTGTAACGATATCCATAGAAAGAGCCTAACGGATTTCCTTCTTCCACGCGTATAGCATAAACTCCGTTTCCAAAGTTATAGTTCTCTTGACTCATGTTTGAAGGCAACTCTGTAATTTCGTTGATGTTGCGGCTAAAGTTTACGTACCCGTTTACTTTCCAATCTTTTTTCTCGTAGAAAGTAGCATCTGTACGGAATTCCCATCCTTTATTATTCAACTTACCTGAGTTGTAATACTTAATCTTACTATATCCGGTAGTTGCAGGTACTTCTACATCTGTCTGCAAAAGATCTTTCACATAACGTTGGTAGTAATCGAATGTAAATCTCAACCGACCTTTGAAGAAACTAAAATCAGCTCCTACGTTATACTCTGTTGTGGTTTCCCACTTCAGGTTATCAAGTTGCATTCTAACCGGATGAATACCGGACATATCCATATATTCTCCCGAAGCACTAAAGGCACCCAGGTAAAGCGAAGCACCGCTTGCCGATTTACCACTCTGCCCTACACTTGCACGAATTTTAGCTTCTTCCAGCCAGCTTCTGGTATTGGCCAGAAAAGGTTCATTCTGAATATTCCAAGAGAAACCACCGGTAGGGAAATAGCCGGTACGATTATCTTTACCCATAGACGAGTTACTTTCCATGGTTACTGATCCCTGAAAAACATAGCGATCCAGCAATGTATAGTTCAATAAACCAATAGCAGAAACACTACGCACTTCCGACTCGCCAGATGCTGTTTGTTCTACTGTGCTTCCCACAATAGGATCGGAAAGGCCCGAAGAAGCATTACCGGAAGTAACACTCTTAAAATTCGAATCTTCTTTTTGCGAAGTACGAATCAACCCTGTGGCAATCAGATTATGCTTTTGGTTCCAGTTCTTAATATACATCAGTTTATTCTCTGTTTGCAAAGACATTTGGTCTGAAGTGGCATCTGTACTTTGATTTGCATACGGACTGGTCCATACCACACCGGTTGCCACCTGCGGCAAGAATTTACGATTCTTTGTATTACGCATATCCAAAGCTGCCCATGCCCTGTAAGTAAGACCTTGCAATATCGAATAATCTACCCTGAAAATAATTTTCGATACTTCCGATAGCGTATTATTAACACTCTCTTTGGCCATTGCTACCGGATTGTAATTATGTGCTTTCTTGTCATCGGTTTTAAATGCTCCTTCAAAATCATTTGTCTGATGAGAAAAGTATTGAGAAGTACGTTGTCCGTTTTCACCAATCCAGTATGGCGACTTATTAGGCATCTTACTGAAAGCCTCTGCACGTACATTCGACTCTTTAGGAGCCCAGCTCGCATCTGTGTCTGAACGAGAATAAGAGAAGTCTGCTCCAAATTTCAGTTTATTAGAGAAAGCATAATCAATGGCTAATGAGGTATTCAAGCGTTCTCTTCCGGTTCCAATGGTAGTACCTCCTTCGGATAAATAGCCTAAAGAGAAACGGTAAGTGGCCTTCTCTCCTCCTCCATCCATGGAGAAACTATTATCAGTGGTTAAGGCAGTTCTACGTACTTCGCTCAGCCAGTCTGTATCCTGATTGTATTCTTTAAAATAAGTCCAGTCGGGGCTATAACCAATCTCCGGTGTATCATACAATAGCTTCATATACCGGTTTCCACTTGTCATACCTGTATAGTTGGCACTATTCAAAATAGCTTCCTGCATCAAAGCGGTATATTGATTTCCATTCAGCATCGGAATTGTTTCCGGTTCATTTTTAACCGTAAACTTCGATGAGAAAGAAAAGCGGGTTTTTCCAACTTTCCCTCTTTTGGTTTTAATTACAAGCACACCGTTAGCTCCTTTGGTTCCCCAAATAGCTGTTGCTGCTGCATCTTTTAGCACTTCTATCGACTCAATATCCGATGGAGAAATATTCAGTAAAGCACCTAAATCTTCATCATTTGCCGTACTAAAGTCAAAATCTTCACTTATTTCAGTAGAGTATGGTACATCATCAATTACAATTAATGGTTCCGATGAAGCATTTAATGTACTGGTACCACGAATACGAATGGAGCTACGTGCACCGGGGTCGCCCCCACCAGTAATAATATCTACCCCACCGAGTTGTCCTTGTAAGGCTTCCTCAATCGAAGTTACCGGAGAATGAGCAATCAAATCTTCCATCTGCACTTTCTGAGTAGCCGACACCATTTCTTTCTGGGTGATACCCATGCTATTTCTGTCAATGCGTTTTCCGGTAATCTCTACTTGTCCTAACGATTCGACAGCAGACTCTAACCGCACATTCAGAACTGTTTGATCGGTGTATTTGATTCTTTGGGTTTTCATCCCGATGAACGAATAAACCAATGTTATATCCTTCTCATTTTCCGGTATCTGTAATCGATAAAAACCTTCCATGTTTGATATAGTACCTCCAAGCGAACGATTCTGGGAATTCACAACGTTAACATTTACTCCCATAATCGGTTCCACCTGTTTGCCCATCAGCTCTGTGATCTTACCGGACACCACGCGTACCTGTGCAAATACTTCTCCTGTACTCCAAAGAAGCGTTGCAATAAGTATATATTTTAATAATTTCATAATTATATAAATTCTGTTATCAAAGAATTGCATCAATTAAGTGAAAGCACCCATCTTTATACGCAAATGGGAAGTAATCATACTTAGAAATTACATTAGCCACATTGTTATCTTCCATTTGTACACTTAAAGAAGTACCCGAATCGGTGTAACGTATTTGTTTTCCATTGGCAGCAGTATAAGTACCTTTCATAGTAGATCCCGGATAAGGATAAGTAGTTAAAGCATTTTCGGAAGCTCTCAGGAAGTAAGATTGTAGATAGACACGCAGTGTAGTCGTATTCAGATTGGCTGTTTTAACACTTAGAGAGCCATCTGCTGCAATGCTTCCCCCCTTAATTCCCGGAATCAAATCCGAGGCTAAAGCCGTTTTTATGGCTTCATCTGTTGGTATAAACGCTATAAAACGATTTCCACTCAAAAAAGGAATTATATTTCCGGATATCATACCGGCTTTCTTCATCAACTGTACAAAAGTATTATAAGGATAACGTTGGTCATTACAAATAGCTAATGCGTGTTGTAGTCCGTCGGTCGATTCTGTTGCAAAAATACCATCGGAGTAGTCATAGAAATAAGCTTTACCGTTGCTCCATGAAGAGCCGTCATTGGTAATCTCTTCTATATCTACAAATGGAGTTCCTGTAAAGTCGGGTTCAACACATCTGTTAAATAAAGCATTTGTGGTAATCATTCCATCTTTCACAAACAGATAGTTAAACGCTTCCTGAGTAGGGTAAACTTGTGTTCCCGAAGCTTTCAGCCCATCAGTACCATTAATGGTATGCATATTTACAATACTCTGTAGTTTTGAGCTTCCAACCTCAGCAAGTCCATCCGGTGTTTCCTCTTGCAGCTTTTTATTACTTGACATAGAATATCCAGCATTCTCCATTTGCAGATCACGTGGAATCAACATGGTGTACTTCGAATCGGCAGAAACAAATGAGTTCAGCATAGAAGATTCATCCAAAGTGTACAGGAAGAAGGTTGCGTCTTTATACTTAAAAGCAGGTCCTACTACCGCTCCAAACAAAGGAGGGTCATTTATTTCGTCGAGTCCATAAAAGCTACCATTCACACAAATGGCTCTATCTTTTACTTCTGCCGGATCAAAATTAAAGACTGTTCCATACGGGTTCTTTATTTTCCCGTTTTTAATATCTTCGGGGAAAGCAATAGAAGCACCATACACAAACTGATTCAAAAGGTGTTTCATCACCAACGGATCTACTTCTTCTATAGATTCGTAACCACCTTTTTTCCAAAATCTTTCATAAAAAGCATTTAACGCGCTATTTGAAGGAGCAAAGAGACTATAGCCTACAAAAGTAAGTATACTCATTGCTCTGTAATCGGCAATAGGCCATTCCGAAGCAATGTTAGCCAAGTCTGTATGATAGTGAAGATACAAAGAATCAACACCCAATGTTGTTCCATAATCTTTAGATAATGTTTCATCATACTCATAAACACTGTATGTATTATACAGATTAAAGAAAGTAGAATACTTTTCTTTTTTCCCCAACTCGGTATATATTGTTTCTAAAGGCTTTAGTACTCTATCTATCTTATAGATATAACCATTGTCTGCAATAATTTCATATTCATTTACCGAAGCACCCGAAACATTAAACCCATTTGCTCCGGTCCAGGTAGAGTTCGGATAGAAATATTCATAATTTGATTTTGCGTCAATTCCTTTCGTATTAAAGAACTGATACGAGAATACAGGCAGAAAACGATCTAAGTGATAAACCGTTACGTACTTACCGTTAGTACGGTCTATCTCTACAGTAGGAGCATCATTGCTTCGGGTTCTGAATTTATAGTACAATCCGGCATCTACTGCTTTTTCTTCGTCTGTTTCCTGATCTCCTCTCGGACGATAATTTATCATCCTTTCTTTGTTGTAAGAATAATGAATCAAATGAAAACCTATCAGTTTGTTCAATTCATTTTTATCCATATCGCTAATGCTGGGGTATCCGGCCTCTTTCAGATATGCAGCAAAGGCTGCATCGTCCGGTGCCATAACCGTCAGCACCCCTTTTCCTTCCAGAATGGGTTTATAGTCGCTCAGTTCTACTCCTTTTAAAAAGGTGGTATAATTTCCTGCTTCGGAAAGTACTTCCCAAGCACTCCCCCTTAGCCAATCAGCCGGTTCATAATGCTTATCCATTTCATCCTCGCAAGAGAATAAAAACAAAGGCACAACCATTAGCCAAAATACGGCTTTAGTAAATGTTGCTTTTTTCATATTTTAAATTGGTTGATTAATTCAATAATACTTCTTAGTACTTATCCGGATACTCCAAAGACAATGCGTAGTTCTCTATATGGCTGTACCCATTTCCTTTTTTAGGTACGAGTCTGGCATCCGAGTCGTCGTTTTTGTCCAATCCCCATTTATCTTCAAATTCGTCGGGTATACCATCTCCGTCTGTGTCTAATGGTTTTTCGCCGGAATTGATTACACCGGGGCCACCCAAAGGAAATTGAGTTGTATTTGTTTCATTTCTTATAATAGTACCTTTTGTACCTAAAGATTTCAGTTCATCTATTAAATAGGTATCCACCTGATCGCGAGCGGGCAAACTTGCTCCGGCATTTTCAGCAATCCATTCGTAAGCTTTTTCGGCAGATGTTTGACCTGCAATAATCGGGTGTAAATCCGAACGGGTAGTCAGGAAAGTAGGGCTTCCACTACAATAAGTGCCCCAATTGGCCTGAGTTAATTCAACTCCATTTAAAGAAGCATCTTTATTACTGTCATAATAGTTACCGGCAAAGTAGGTTTTAAAATCAGCATTACCACCGGTAAATGGTCTTGCCGGATTGTAGCTTTCCTTTATAGTTTCTACACCTGATCCCAAGTCTCTTCCGATATACTGTTCGCTTAATCCTACGATGAAATAATTGTTTTCTATTGTAGTTTCCGACTCACCGGAAGAGTCTCCTCCCATATTGTAGGCAGCGCCTGTTCCCCAGTTATATACTACATTATTTACGAATTGGTTTAATCCTTTCACTTTAGGATTACGCGAATCATTATCTATATAAAGGTTGCGATAGATAGTAATCCCCTCTGTTGTACTTGTTTGTATCAATCCACCACAAGAGTGATTCTGCAATCCTTGTCCTATAATTGAATTCTGAATTGTAATATTATGCGGACGTGTGCCTTTATTATCCGGGTTAATAGAGAAATTTTCATCTTTTCCCCAAGTTATAGAACAATGGTCGAATATCATATTCTTTCCATTGGCTATACCACAAGCGTCTGCCTGACTTGTAAAGCCTGCTCCCATGCGCATACGCAGATAACGAACAATCACGTTTTCGGCACCCGAAGCAGATACACGCCCTCCATACAATACAATACCATCGCCCGGAGCAGTTTGCCCAAGAATGGTTTGATTACTTTTTAATACAAGAACAGTGGTACTCAATTTGATGACTCCCGATACATCAAATACAATGGTACGATAAGGTTGACTCACAGCATCGCGGAAAGAGCCCGGCCCATTATCGTTTAGATTAGTTACATGAACAATTTCACAGCCACGTCCACCGGTTGCTTCCTTACCATACCCTTCGGCACCCGGAAATGCGGCAGCTGAATTTGAGAAAATAGGATAATACTTGGTATTGCTACCATTTCCACCGGAATCATCATCCTCTTGGTCGGCAACTTTAGTTGGAGCTTTCGGATTCAAATCACTCTCTCCATCTTTATCAACACATGCGGAAAAAGAAAAAATAAGAAGCGGAAGTAATAACCAAAACTTCTTCTTTACAAATAAAGTAATGTTTCTCATACGTAAAAAATATATGTAAATTAATTTAAGCTTAACAACCCGCTGTTATCGAACACAGTCGAAAAAAACATCTCTTGGGGATTTGGTAAAAGTAGATAAATGGAGGTGCAATGAGGTGTGTTTTTTGTTTTTTCCTTATTAACTTTGTACACAGATCAGCAATAAAACTATATTTGCTCTACTTGTAACCCGAAAAAATGACGAGAAACCCCTAAAATTGTACACTTTCAGCTTAAAATCCCATAAAATAGCGGAAAATTCATTTCTCTAACTTAAATTTGTAATACCCAAATTTGCTTTATGAAAAACACCATATTCTTTCTTATCCTATACTTAAGCATTCTCCCCTTAAGAGCCATTGAGGGTTTAAAATATGAGAATATCACTCATAAAGAAGGACTATCTCATAATACAGTAAGATGTATGATGCAAGACAGCCACGGCTTTATGTGGATTAGCACCATCAATGGACTAAACCGGTATGACGGCTATCGGTTTATAACCATGCACCCGGAATTCAGTCAATTATCACTGGCAGAGAATAACATCCGGCAGACGAAAGAAGATAAGAGTGGGCATATCTGGATACATTCTTCCTCGCGCTTTGTGAATTGCTATGATTTGAATACAGAATCTTTTGTTGATTATACCGGTACGCAAGAAGCCCGAAACTACCGGAAAATAAAAACGATGCCGGACGGAGATGTCTGGTTATGGGGCACAGACCACGGCGCATGCCATGTAGAGTATGTAGATGGCATTATTACCTCGAAGCTGTATGATATTGACAACATCGGCACCAACCTGATAACCTTTGTTTATAAAGACTCTTCCGGACAAACATGGATGGGTACCGACAAAGGGTTAATACAAATTGTTGAGGGAACTCCGGTATTTTGCAATAATAAAACTGGGAACAAGGCATATAGCTACCATAGCTCGGTAGAATTGAAAGATCAAATATTCTTCTTTACCAACGATTCGGTAGTTTGGGCTTACCATAAAAAGAAGAAAGATTTTCAATTGATTGAAGGTGTAAATGTGAGAATCAATCATACATTTGCTCTGAACGAAAACACAATTCTAATAGCTGGCAAAGAATCTACTCATATCTTTAATGCCGTTTCGGGTAAAATAAGTAGTGCAAAAGGCTTCTTTGATAATAAAGAGTTGGCAGGAAGCCATATCCATATTGATAATAAAGGAAACTGCTGGGTATATAATAGAACCGGGAATTTATGGAGATACCGGAAAGAGCAACAAGTATTTGAATGCCTGAATGTTATTCCACGATCTATCCTGTCTATCATAGACCTGGAACGATTTGGCATCTTCTGCGACTCCAGAGGGATTACCTGGATTACCACTTATGGAAACGGTTTGTTTATTTTAGATAAAAACGAAACGGTAACTCATTTAACAGCAGCCAACAGCGGACTAAAAACAAATTATCTATTGTCGGTATCCGAAGATAGCACCGGAGATATTTGGATAGGTACTGAAAATGCCGGAATAACCAAAATATCTCTGACCAAGTATAACAAACAGGTATTATTACCAAACTCTCCTAAGTTGAACGAACCGGATAAGATTATCCGAAGCATTTATGAAGACCCGGAACTGCAAGATTTATGGGTTGGAACCAAAAGTGGCGGCATATACCGGTTTGATGAAACCTTAAAGCAAAAGCAAATGCACGTTCTAAAACGGGGAGTGCCTTACTGCATTGCTTCAGACACATTGCATAATATCTGGATCGGAACAAAAGGAAACGGACTGGTAATCATCCCCAAAGGCAAAAAAACGCTGGAGGAAGCGTATCATCACGTTATTTCCGAAGATCCGGAAACCGGTGCAAGCAATATTTATGCCGTTCTGCGTGATAGTAAAGGGAGAATGTGGATAGGAACCTTCGGCAGTGGTTTATTTTTGTATGAGCTACAAGGTACAGAATTTAAAGTAACCTCCTTTCCTGCCTTTGTGTTAAGGCAAAAACAAATAAGATGTCTGATTCAGGATCGGTCCGGTATCATCTGGGCAGGAGGAGAGAATGGTGTTGTTACTTTCCACCCTGATAGCATACTAAAAGATGAGACTGCCTTTCAATCTTTCCATTTTGACAAGAGTAATCATCATTCACTTAACAGTAATATCATAAGAGCTCTCTTCGAAGATAGCGAAGGAAGAATATGGATAGGAACTTCGGGCGGTGGAGTAAACAGAGTTATAAAAGATGAATCAGGAAAAGTAACCGGATTTAAACATTATACATCCGAAGAAGGACTTACCAACAACATCGTTCAATCCATTCTGGAAGATGACAATCAATGCTTATGGATTAGCACGGAATACGGATTATCTAAGTTTAACCCGACAGACGAAATCTTTGAGAACTACAGTTTCTCGGATACCTGGGAAAGCGATCTGTTCTGCGAGTCTTCGGCTTTCCGGCGGGAAAATGGTGAATTGCTGTTTGGTAGTCATAATGGAATGTATATCATCAATCCGGCATTGTTCAATAGCGATTCTTTACACATACCGGTAAAGCTAACGGGACTAAGCATCAACGGAATACCTATGACTCCCAACTCTCCTGATTCACCGTTGACGGAAAATATACACAATACGCGTCGCATTGAGTTAGCTCATAACCAGAATTCTTTTAATATTGAATTTTCTTCCCTGAACTTTAAGGGTGCTTATTCAAACAGATACACGTATATACTTGAGAATTATGACAAAGAGTGGAATCCGGCCACTCAGTATAACGTGGCTACTTATAAGAATATACCTGCGGGAAAATACTTCTTTAAAGTAAAAGTTCTGAACCAGCAGCCTATAGAGAACGATATGGAGACGACTCTTGAGATTATTGTACGACCTCCTTTCTGGAAATCGACCAATGCCATTCTTCTCTATATAATTGTACTTGCAATTGCTTCTTTCTTTGGATTCAGGTTATTTATTAAAATGAATAAACTAAATAATCAGATCGAAATAGAAAAGCAACTGACTGAGTACAGGCTTCGTTTCTTCACCAATATATCGCATGAATTCAGAACTCCCCTTACCATTATCCAGGGAAGTATTGAAAGCATAAATAAGCTGCAACCACTGCCCGGTGCCCTGAAAAAGTACCTCGAAACACTCAATAAAAGCTCCGGCAAGTTAATGAGACTGATAGACCAATTGCTGGAATTCCGGAAGATGCAGAATAGCCAGCTAAATCTCAATCTTGAGTCGACAGAGGCAGTAGGTTTCTTCTATGGAATATATGATTTATTCTCGGAAACCGCTCAGCTTAAGCAAATTACGTATACATTCTCTTCGAACGAAGAATCTATCGACATGCTTCTGGATAAGAGTAAAATGGAGAAAGTATTGTTCAATTTACTGTCGAATGCCTTTAAGCACACGCCTAACGGTGGTTATATTAGCGTAGATATTCATTTCGACCAGCAAGAGCATCTTTTATTGCTAAAAGTATCCGACTCCGGCATAGGTATTCCCGAAGAGAAGCAACACCTGCTCTTTGTACGATTCAAACAAATTAATTATACCGCATCGGGCATTGGAATAGGCTTACATTTAGCCTCGGAGTTTATTCATTTACATAAGGGAGATATAAAATACAGCGATTCGCCCTGGCAAGGAGCCTGTTTCACTGTTTCAATACCTACAGACCCGGCGGTATATACTGCCAAAGACCTGATGGCACCTGAATACTCGCCGATACAAGAGGAGCCTCTACAAGCTCAACCCATCCATCTAAGTACCGAGAGTAAAAAGAGTACAGGAAAGGCACCTGCTATCCGACAGGGTTACAAACTTTTACTGATAGAAGATGATGAGGAAATACGGTCGTTCTTAGAAGATCATTTGAAAGGGTTCTTTACGGTTCATACGGCTTCCAATGGTCTTGCCGGCTGTAAAGCTGCCATCGACGAGCAACCCAACCTGATTGTATGCGATGTAATGATGCCCGAAATGGATGGCTTTGAAGTAACCCGTAAGCTAAAATCGGAATTCCAAACCAGCCATATTCCTATTATTTTATTGACTGCCCATTCTTCCATCGAGCACCAAAAAGAGGGAATAGATGCCGGAGCTGATGCCTATATCACCAAACCTTTTAGTTTGGAATACCTGATGCTACGCATTGTAAAACTGATAGAGCAACGAGAAAAGCTTCAATATAAATTTGCTTATGAACCGGGGAAGATAGAAAACACAATCAGCACAACGAATAAAGACAGCCAGTTTATTGAGAAAATTACGGTTATCGTTGAGGAGCATCTCAGCGATCCCGAGTTTACCATCGACGACTTTGCGCAAGCCGTTAACATGGGAAGAACTATTTTCTATAAAAAGATAAAGGGTATTACCAATTATTCTCCAAATGAGTATTTACGCATTGTGCGATTAAAGAAGGCGGCGGAATTATTGAAGAACACTGACTTTACTGTTTCCGAAATAGCTTTTCAAGTAGGCTTTAGCGCACCCGATTATTTTAGTAGATGCTTTAAGGACCATTTTGAGAAAACGCCTACACAGTATAGGGAGGAGTAATTGTTATAAAATTCACGCAGCTTATGAAGAAATTGAACTGTTAGGATAAATCCATCACCCTCATCCCCCCTTCTCCCTACCGGATTTAACATACTTAATATCCTCCAGTACCCCGCGCAGGTAATTGTCTGCCCGGAAGCAGACCCGTTGTGCCTTTACTTTCGAAGGCGTACATTCTTCGGGAGTTTCGCAGCCCTCGCTGCTTGCCGATACGGAAAATGTACCGATCCCTTTCAGTTTCACCGAATCTCCATTTTTCAAATGTTGGCGAATCAATTCCTTCAACGAATGAATGGATGCCAGCACATCGGCTTCGGTAAGGGAACTCCGATGGCATATTTCTGTTGCCAATAACTCTTCATCCACCTGACCCGAGATGATGGGTACACCATAATAACGTGTTTTTTCTTCTGCGCCACTTTTATCTACTTTAGGGCGAACTACATACGATTGCATAAATGTGTTGTGTTTATTAATTAAATTTACTTATTTTAACCCGGCAAAAACACCCGGGTGTTTGGGGCAAAAAGACCCGGGTGTTTTCAATAGAAACATCCGGGTGTTTTAACTCGAAAGACGCTTTCATTCTACGTCTTAGCTTGTTATCTTTTCACCTTTCCGCTATACAAATATACAAAAAAACGCAGTAGATTCGGCACTCTTTTAAAACTTTATTTTCAGATTAAATCGTCCGGTTTTACGAATTACAAAAGCTCTTTTTCCGGTGCGGCAGGTGCGTTAGGTGCGTGATTGGTGCGTTAGGTGTTTTGGGGGTACCTAACGCACCCTAATTAACTGACTGACAGACCAATAATCTCCAAGTGCGTTAGGTGCGTTAGGTTTTGACGAAAAATTCCCTGTGTAATTGTTGCTACAACCCCAATTCCAGGCACCCCATGATAAAAGGCCCTGTAGCTTTTGCATCATTATCCCTCATCTTTTCGCCTATATAATACTCGAAACTACCGTCTCGATACGGATTTCCACCCAATCCGCCTACCTGGCAGCAGCGTGTGAGCGTTAGAGTTCCATCATGGTTTTCAATCAACAATTTATCTTTCAAGCCATTGAAGGCTTTTTCGGCTACTGCCCGATACTTGGCATCAATATACCCTTTATTGACAGCTTTTGAATATGCATACATAAACTGGGTGGTTACGGAAGCTTCCGGAAAATTGCCTTCCCGTTCGGGCTGATCAAGCACCTGATACCATAAACCTTTCTTATCCTGATACTTAGGGAGGGTTTCGGCCAAACCTTGAATCCTATGAATCATGTTGCTGCGCCCCGGATGGTCTTCGGGAATATAGTCCAACGCATCTACCAAAGCCATAAACCACCAGCCAATGCTGCGTCCCCAGAAGTTAGGAGAATGCCCGGTTTCGGGATTTGCCCAACGTTGTTTTTTACTTTCATCCCAGGCATGGTGATACAAGCCTGTTTGTGCATCATAGGTATGTAGGTGACAGAGTGTAAATTGCTTCACCGCCTCATCAATCCACTCCGGTTTATCGAAAGTTTTACCATACTGTGCCAGAAAAGGAGAAGCCATGTACAAACCATCTAACCAAATTTGATGTTGATAAATCAGTTTATGCCAATAAGCGCCCTCCAATGTGCGAGGATGATTTTTCATTTGTCTGATCAGCAAATCCATTGCCTTCTTATACTTTTCTTTACCTGTTTCCTGGTAAAGGTCAAATAACACTTTTCCGGAATTGATAAAGTCGATATTATAGGTTTCCATTGTGTATAAATGAATATCGCCTTTATCATTAATCAAAGAATCGGCCCAGGCTTCTACATAGTCAAAATATCTTTCTTCGCCGGTATGCTTCCACATTTTCAGCATGGCACAGCAGCCCACTCCCTGCGCATACCCAAAGAACAGTCGTTTACCATGATCTAATTGATAAGCCTTGGGAAAACGTCGCATTTCAGAATCGGCAAACCGACGGGCATACGTATCTGCCGGGAAAGTATCTGTGCGGAAGGGTACCGCCGGAAAACCTTCCTTATTATACAGGTTAGTCCGGAAGAATTTTCCATAGCCATAACGAACGGCTGTAGGTTGAGGCACTTGCGATGCGGATAGCTCAATCTTATTGCCTGCAATGGTTGCCGTGGCAGGATAGAAACGAGCGTCGTTGCCGGCAATAAAGAATCCTTCAATCGAATCATTCTTCGGAGTCTGAAAACCAGTATCCACATAATCAAAGGTAAGAAGCACCTTACCATTCTTCACTTTCATGCTTTTATAAAGCGGACCGGAATAAGGGTTCTTTTTCTTATACTGTTTGTTCAACGCCCAAGCCGCCAGTCGCTCTGCGGGTATTCTTTTATTCCGGGGGTGAATATCGGTAGAGTCTCCGGCATCTGTTATGACTGCCATTCCTACATTTTTCAGGTTGCTTTGCCAGGTGTTCAGTTGTGCCTCCCGAATACCGGCAGGTTGCTTGTAGTGAGGGGCTATCTGAACAAAATAAAAGGGCATATCGGGTTGATTCCATTCTTTGCGCCAGCTATTTATCAAATTGGTTAACACAGCTTGGTATTTTTCATAACGAACGGAATTGGATTCTCCCTGATACCAGATACTCCCTTTGATGGTATAACCCACAATGGGTGCAATCATTCCATTCCAGAGTGTAGCCGGGTATTTATTGTTCTTCTGCTTGCCAACCTCCACGAAGAACTGATTGAAAACATCTTCATACAAAGGATTTTCTTTCATGACTTCCATTTTAGTCCACGACTCGGCATGGGTACCTCCCCAGGTAGACTGAATAAGTCCTACAGGTACATTCAACTCTTTATAAAGCTTGCGCCCGAACATGAACCCGACGGCAGAAAAATCTTTCAAACTCTCGGGATTGCAAACGAGCCATTGTCCCACACAATCTTCTTCTTCCTTATCGGGAGATAGCTTATGTTCTACATGAAAAAGACGAATCTCCGGGTAATTGGCATCTTGCATTTCGTCTTGTTCATGAAAAACGCCTGTTTTCCATTTCGTCTTCGGATCTCTTGCCACCGGAAACTCCATATTCGACTGTCCGCTACAGAGCCATACTTCGCCAATTAATACATTGTTTATAGTAATTGTATTATTTGCCTGAATGGTGATGGATTGATTGTTGCAGGCAGAGGGAGTATCTATCTTTATTTCCCATTTACCGGTGGTGGGAGTAGTTACGGAATAACTCTTTTGACTCCAAGAGGTAGTAATGGTTATCTTTTCGCCGGGACGCGCTTTCCCCCAGATATTTACTTTTTCATTTTGTTGGAGCACCATATTATCGGAAAAGATAGCAGGTAGTTTTACTTCAGCCCTCACAGGCAAAAAACAAAAGAGTAACGCAAGGATTAAATAATAACTGAACAAATTCTTCATTGTATTCTGTTTAGATTTAATAGATAAATAGTATATCAAAAAACTTTCGTGCAAAAGTATGGAAATAGGTTTTGATGACCCCTTAATAATTGGCACTAATTCTGTAATTTTTGTTATTTTGAGATTCTATGGACTGTAGCAAGAGTTTGGTTGTTCATTGAGCTAGTTGTGGTATTAAGCAATCGCCCCTGCCGGGGTAATCACCTAATGGACACATAACTACAAGTTAAGATAGAAAATAACACATACCTCAACAGTTCAAATTCTCTAAAAACTGCTCAGAATAATTATTTCTGTGCACTTTTTCCTCCGATTTCTTTGTAAAACCAACCGTTTCCTTAAATTTGCACGCTGATTATTTAAAGAACATTTTAATTAATACTAATATCATGAGTTTGAAAATTGTTGTATTGGCAAAACAAGTACCCGACACTCGCAATGTAGGGAAAGATGCCATGAAAGCTGACGGTACTGTAAACCGTGCGGCTCTACCTGCGATCTTCAACCCGGAAGACCTCAACGCGCTTGAGCAGGCTTTACGGTTGAAAGATGCTCATCCGGGCTCAACCATCACCATGTTAACCATGGGACCGGGACGCGCAGCCGAAATTATACGTGAAGGACTTTACAGAGGTGCAGATAATGGCTATTTATTAACTGATCGCGCTTTTGCAGGTGCCGACACATTAGCTACTTCGTATGCACTGGCAACAGCTATCCGTAAAATCGGTGACTTCGACATTATCATCGGAGGACGTCAGGCTATTGATGGCGATACAGCTCAGGTAGGACCTCAGGTGGCAGAAAAGTTAGGATTAACTCAGATCACTTACACAGAAGAAATTCTTAAAGTAGAGAACAATAAAATTACAGTAAAACGCCACATCGACGGTGGTATCGAAACTGTAGAAGGTCCTCTACCAATTGTACTGACTGTGAATGGTTCAGCTGCTCCTTGCCGTCCACGTAATGCCAAACTGGTGATGAAATACAAACATGCCAAAACCATTACCGAAAAACAACAAGGCGACCAAGACTACACCAACCTTTACAGCAAATGCGACTACCTGAATCTGGAAGAATGGAGCGTTAATGATGTAAAAGGCGACCTTGAACAATGCGGATTATCGGGTTCTCCTACGAAGGTGAAAACAATACAAAACATTGTATTCCAAGCTAAAGAAAGCAAATCACTCACTGCTGCCGACCGTGATATTGAAGACTTGATTGTTGAACTTTTAGCTAACCACACTATTGGTTAATTTAGTTGAGAGTTGAGAATTGAAAGTTGAGAGTTACCATGCGGTTTTACAATTTAATCATATTTACTTGTAACTCGTAACCTGTAACTCGTAACTTAAAAACTATAAACTCAAAACTTATAAACTTAAAATCATGAACAACTTATTTGTATATTGCGAAATAGAAGATGGTATCGTGGCCGATGTGAGTCTCGAGCTTCTTACCAAAGGTCGTTCGTTAGCTACTCAGTTAAACTGTCAGCTTGAAGCGATCGTTGCAGGTACCAACCTGAAAGATATTGAAAAACAAGTTCTTCCTTATGGAGTAGATAAACTTCATGTTTTTGATGGCGAAGGACTTTACCCTTATACTTCACTTCCACATACTTCTATCTTAGTGAAGCTGTTCCAGGAAGAGAAACCTCAAATCTGTTTGATGGGAGCCACCGTTATCGGTCGCGACTTAGGTCCTCGTGTATCTTCTGCACTGCACAGTGGTTTAACTGCCGACTGTACTTCGCTTGAAATCGGAGATCACGAAGATAAGAAAGCAGGAGTTACTTATAAAGATTTGTTATATCAGATTCGTCCTGCCTTTGGTGGTAACATCGTGGCAACAATCATCAATCCGGAACAACGCCCACAAATGGCTACTGTGCGCGAAGGAGTGATGAAGAAAGAAATCCTTTCTCCTACTTACAAAGGAGAAGTGGTTAAACATGATGTGAAGGATTATGTTTCTGAATCTGACTTTATCGTAAAAGTAATCGAACGTCATATAGAAAAAGCCAAGCATAACTTAAAAGGCTCTCCTATCGTAATAGCCGGAGGTTATGGAGTAGGTTCGAAAGAAAACTTTGATTTACTATTTGATCTTGCCAAAGTATTGAACGCCGAAGTAGGCGCCAGCCGTGCTGCCGTAGATGCCGGATATGCCGACCACGATCGTCAAATTGGTCAAACTGGTGTTACCGTACGTCCTAAGTTGTACATTGCTTGCGGTATCTCCGGACAAATTCAACATATTGCAGGTATGCAGGAAAGTTCTATGATTATTTCAATCAATAACGATCCGGATGCACCCATCAATACGATTGCAGACTATGTGATTACAGGAAGCATCGAAGAAGTGGTTCCTAAAATGATTAAGTATTATAAAGCAAATAGTAAATAAGATGGCAAACTTTTATCAAGATACTCCTGAACTTAAGCATCACCTTAATCATCCATTGATGAAGAGAATTGTCGAACTCAAAGAGCGCGACTATGCTGACAAGAATAATTTCGATTACGCTCCCAGAGATTTTGAGGATGCAATGGACAGCTACGATAAAGTACTGGAAATTGTAGGCGAAATCTGTGGCGATATTGTAGCCCCCAATGCAGAAGGCGTTGACCACGAAGGACCAAGCGTTGCAAACGGTCGCGTAACTTATGCAAGTGGCACACAAGCAAACTTAGATGCTACCACCAAAGCCGGATTGATGGGTATGGCAATGCCTCGTCGTTTTGGCGGTCTTAACTTCCCAAATGTTCCTTATATGATGGCTGCCGATATGGTAAGTCGCAGCGACGCTGGTTTTGAAAACCTTTGGGGACTTCAGGACTGCGCCGAAACCATCTACGAGTTCGCCAACGAAGATCAAAAGATGCGCTACATCACCCGTGTTTGTAGTGGAGAAACCATGTCGATGGACTTAACAGAGCCCGATGCAGGTTCCGACCTTCAAGCTGTGATGCTGAAAGCAACATACAGCGAAAAAGACGAATGTTGGTACCTGAATGGTGTAAAACGTTTCATCACCAATGGCGACGCTGATATTCACTTAGTACTTGCCCGTTCGGAAGAAGGTACTCGTGACGGTCGTGGTCTTTCTATGTTTATCTATGACAAACGTAACGGTGGCGTAACTGTTCGTCGTATTGAGAACAAAATGGGTATTAAAGGCTCTCCTACTTGCGAGTTGGTTTACAAAAATGCGAAAGCAGAACTTTGTGGCGATCGTAAGTTGGGTCTTATTAAATACGTAATGGCTTTGATGAACGGTGCCCGTTTGGGTATTGCTGCTCAATCAGTAGGTTTATCTCAAGCTGCTTATAATGAAGCGTTGGCTTATGCGAAAGATCGTAAACAGTTTGGTAAAGCAATTATCGAGTTCCCTGCTGTTTCTGAAATGCTTTCTTTAATCAAAGCTAAATTAGATGCTTCTCGTTCTTTGTTGTATGAAACCACTCGTTTTGTAGACGTTTACAAAGCATTGGACGACATTTCTAAAGAACGCAAGCTGACTCCCGAAGAACGTCAGGAACAAAAGACATTCGCTAAATTGGCCGATAGCTTCACTCCGCTTGCCAAAGGTATGGGTAGTGAATATGCTAACCAGAATGCATACGATTGCATCCAGATTCACGGTGGTTCAGGTTTCATGAAAGATTATGCTTGCGAACGTATCTATCGCGATGCTCGTATCACTTCTATTTATGAAGGAACTACTCAACTTCAGGTAGTAGCAGCAATCCGTTATGTAACTACTGGTGCTTATTTGAATCGTATGCGCGAGTACGAAGCTATGGAAGTAGCTCCCGAATTGGAAGGATTGAAAAACAAGCTAAAAGACATGGCCAGCAAATATGCTGCTGCCGTAGCTCAAATCACTGAAGAGAAAGATCAGGAATTATTGGATTTCTGTGCTCGCCGCTTAGTAGAGATGGCTGCCGATATCATTATGGGACACCTATTGGTGCAGGATGCCAGCCAAAGCAGCGAACTATTCAACTCTTCTGCACAAGTGTACGTTCGCTATGCCGAAGCAGAGGTTGAAAAGCATATCAACTTTATCCGCAAGTTCGATAAGGATGATTTGGCTTATTATAGAAAGTAAGAGAGATTATCCTTACCAATATAAAGATAAAAGTAAAAGAGAGTTGCTTGATTGGGCAACTCTCTTTTTATACTTTTATCTGAAATGTATTGTTAATCAGCTCTTCAACTTAGATCAACAAACACGCTGCTTACATCTTCTCCCGAAACTCTTTAGGCGACATTCCTGTATGCTTCTTAAAATATCGTCCAAAGAAAGACTGATCCGGGAATCGGCAACGCTCTGCTATTTCCTTTAAAGACAAATTTGTGGTTTGCAGAAGTACTTTAATTTCCAATACCAGAAATTCATCTATAAGTTTCTTCGTTGAATGTTTAGTTACAGATCTGGTTACTTCGGAAAGGTAACGCGAAGAAATACATAATTTTTCGGCATAAAAAGAAACATCTCGCTGTTCCACACAATGTGTATGAACGAGTCTGATAAACTTCTTAAACAACTGGCTCTTTCTGTCTGCTCCTTCCAGTTGTGCTTTGGTAAATAGGCGTTGTGCTTTATCAAACGCATTTAAAAAGAATATTTGCAGCAGATGCTGAGCGATACGATCTCTGAATACATTTTCTTTCTCGTCATATATTGCCAAGCCAGTTTCCAACACCCAAAGAGTAACCTTTATTGAATCCGGATGAACAGAGGTAAAACAAGCAGTCTCTTTTAAAAAATGAATAAAAGAAGGCTCCAGGCGAAAGAATATCTTCTTTACCATCTCTTTCGAAAAAGAGAAATAAAGCACCAGAAAATCCTCACTGGCCGACGAGACAGAGAAGATACTTCCCGGAAATAACACCATGCAGGTATGCGGTATAACCTGATATTGCTTCAGATTGATCATTACCTCTGCTTCTCCACTAACACAATAAATCAGTGAGCCATTAGTTATTTTATCTAACCTGCCAGGAGAATAAAGCAACTTATCTTTACCTGCCTTGAAGACTTCTTCCTCAGCTATTAATAATGGATTCATACCTATATTTCATGAAAATCTAAACAAATACAAAGTTATAATATCTATCCTTAAAATCGTAGGAATACTCCGAAAATGAACAATGGAACTTACAAAACGAACGAGCATTCTGTTCAAAAACGGTATAACTTTGCAACCTCAAATAAAAATAGGTATTAAAAGATTCTTTTATGGTAACTAAAAAAAGCATGATCAAACAGATGATGATGTTCATCTGTGGTGTGATACTCGTCTCCTGTGGGCAAGCGCCCGTCAACACACAAAAAAAGCCAGAGTATGCAGTGATAAAAATATCAACTGCCAACAAAGAACTGCAAACGTCTTACTCTGCAAGCATTCGCGGAAAGCAAGACATTCATATTTATCCGCAGGTATCCGGTTTCTTAACGAAACTTAATGTGAAAGAAGGACAAAATGTTCGCAAAGGACAAATTTTGTTTGTAATTGACCAAGTGCCTTATCAGGCAGCTTTACAGACAGCCAAAGCAAATGTAGAAGCTGCACGTGCCACTGTCGCCACCTCTGAACTGACTTACAACAGCAAGAAACAGCTATTCGAGGAGAAAGTAATATCGGAATTCGATTTGCAAACATCCTACAACAGCTTGCTTACTGCAAAAGCACAATTGGCACAAGCAGATGCACAGCTTGTAAATGCAGCCAACAATCTATCGTACACTGAGGTTAAAAGCCCTTCGGATGGCGTAGTTGGCAAACTTCCATATCGGGTGGGATCATTGGTGAGTGCTAACCTGCCTCAACCGCTAACAACTGTATCCGACAACTCCAGCATGTACATATACTTCTCCATGACCGAGAACCAACTACTGGAGCTTACCCGTAAATATGGCTCCAAAGCAAAGTTTTTAGAAGAAATGCCTCCGATTACCTTGCAATTGAATGATAAATCAATCTACGACCCTAAAGGTAAAATAGAAACCATTAGTGGCGTTATTGATGCTTCTACCGGAACAGTCAGCCTACGAGCTCTTTTCCCCAATGAAGACGAGTTATTGCAAAGCGGCGGATCGGGCAACGTTATCATCCCTGTTCAAAAACAGAACAGCATTGTTATTCCGCAGAAAACCACGTATGAATTACAAGACAAAGTATTTGTTTACAAAGTAGTAGATGGAGTAGCAACTTCTACCCCTATACAGGTAACCCGTGTAAATGGTGGAAAAGAATACATCGTGAACAGCGGATTAAACATTGGTGATGTTATCGTGGCCGAAGGAGTAGGTTTATTACGCGATGGTACAGCCATTGAGCCTAAATCCACTACTAACAATCAAACAAAGGAGGGATAAATTCATGAATTTAAGAATGTTTATTGAACGCCCGGTATTTTCGGCGGTTATCTCCATTGTGATTGTCATTCTGGGGCTTATCGGGCTATTTACACTACCCGTCGAACAATATCCGGATATTGCGCCACCTACCGTAATGGTGAATGCTACCTATTATGGTGCCAGTGCAGAAACGCTTCAAAAGAGTGTAATTGCTCCGTTGGAAGAAGCCATCAATGGAGTAGAAGATATGACTTACATGACTTCATCGGCTTCGAATGCAGGCTCTGCATCGATCACCATATATTTTAAACAAGGAACAAATGCTGATATGGCTGCCGTCAATGTACAGAATCGTGTATCTCGGGCAACAGGACAGCTACCTACCGAAGTAACACAGGTGGGGGTAAGTACCTTTAAGCGTCAAACCAGTATTTTGCAGATGTTCTCACTGCACAGCCCGGACAATACTTACGATGAAAACTTCCTGGCAAACTACATTACAATCAACCTGAAACCTCAGATTCTTCGTATCACCGGTGTAGGAGAAATGATGATCATGGGAGGTGATTATAGTATGCGTGTTTGGATGCGACCTGATGTTATGGCGCAGTATAAACTGATTCCTTCTGACATAGCCGCTGTTTTGGCCGAACAAAACATTGAAGCAGCCACCGGCTCTTTTGGTGAAAATTCATCAGAAACTTATCAATATACCATGAAGTACAAAGGCCGCCTGATTACCCCGGAAGAGTTTGGCGAAATCGTTATCCGCTCTACCGAAGACGGCGAAGTACTGAAACTGGCAGACATTGCTGATATTGAATTAGGAAAAAGTAGCTATGCCTATAAAGGAGGATTGAATGGTCATAACGGAATATCTTGTATGATCTTCCAGACCGCAGGTTCAAACGCTACGGAAGTAAATAATAACATAGATGCTTTGCTGGATGAAATCAGAAAAGATCTCCCCAAAGGAATAGAGCTTACTCAGGTGATGAGTTCGAACGACTTTTTATATGCATCTATCCATGAAGTAGTAAAAACGCTGCTCGAAGCCATCTTGCTAGTTATTCTGGTGGTATATATATTCTTACAGGATATTCGTTCCACGCTTATCCCACTGGTGGGGGTAATTGTGTCTTTGATTGGTACATTCGCATTTATGTCTATCGCCGGATTCAGTATCAACCTAATTACGCTTTTTGCTTTAATTCTGGTGATTGGTACGGTGGTGGACGACGCCATTATTGTCGTCGAGGCGGTTCAGGCACGATTCGATGTCGGATATAAGTCCTCTTATATGGCAAGTATTGATGCGATGAAAGGTATCAGTGGTGCAGTTATCACTTCTTCATTGGTGTTTATGGCGGTGTTTATTCCGGTATCCTTTATGAGTGGTACATCCGGAACTTTCTATACACAGTTTGGTTTAACAATGGCGGTTGCCGTAGGTATATCTGCTGTTAATGCATTAACGCTGAGTCCTGCACTTTGCGCCTTGTTATTGAAACCCTACATTAATGAAGACGGTACACAAAAGAATAACTTCGCTGCCCGTTTCCGTAAAGCATTTAATGCTGCTTTCTCCGTAATAGCAGAAAGATATAAGAATGCTGTATTGTTCTTCATCAAACACCGTTGGTTAGGATGGGCTACATTGGCTTGTTCGGTAGTATTATTGGTATTTCTGATGAAAACCACCAAAACCAGTCTTGTGCCCGACGAAGACCAAGGGGTAATATTCGTAAATATCAGTACTGCACCGGGTAGTTCTTTGGCGACAACCGATGAGATTGTACTTCGCGTTCAGGAACGTTTGGAAGCTATTCCCGAAATATTGCATATCCAAAAAGTATCTGGTTATGGTTTGTTATCCGGTCAGGGTAATGCTTTCGGTATGATTGTTGCCAAATTAAAGCCTTGGGATGAGCGTACCAAGAAAGAGCAAAATGTGCAAGCTGTTATCAGTCAAATTAATCAACGTACTTCTGACATCAAAGACGCTACCATCTTCGCCATTGCTCCGGGTATGATACCGGGTTATGGTATGGGTAATGCTCTGGATATAAACATGCAGGATAAGATGGGAGGCGATGTGAATACCTTCTTCCAAAACACTCAACAATACCTGGGTGCTTTGAACCAACGTCCGGAAATTGCCATGGCTTACTCTACTTTCGACGTACGTTATCCGCAATGGGAAGTTGAGGTAGATGCAGCCCGATGCAAACGTGCCGGTATTACACCCAATGCTGTATTGAGCACGCTTTCCGGTTATTATGGCGGACAGTATGTTTCTGACTTCAACCGTTTCTCCAGAGTATATAGGGTAATGATTCAAGCCGATCCTCAATATCGTATGGATGAAACTTCACTGGATAACACCTTTGTACGTATGGCGAATGGAGAAATGGCTCCTTTAAGTCAGTTCGTATCATTGACACGTGTGTACGGTGCCGAAACATTGAGTCGTTTCAATATGTATAACTCGATTGCCGTGAATGCAATACCTGCGGAAGGATATAGCACAGGGGATGCCATTCGTGCGGTACAGGAAACAGCTGCAACATCTTTACCATTAGGCTATGGATATGACTTCGGTGGTATCACCCGTGAAGAAAATCAGCAGAGTAATACTACGGCGATCATCTTTGGTATCTGTATCCTGATGATTTACCTGATTCTGAGTGCGCTTTACGAAAGCTTCCTCATACCATTCGCAATCATCCTTGCTGTTCCAGCCGGGTTAATGGGTAGCTTCTTGTTTGCAAAAATCATGGGACTGGAAAATAACATCTACCTACAAACCGGATTAATCATGTTAATCGGTCTATTATCTAAAACTGCGATTTTGATTACAGAGTATGCTGTTGAGCGCAGAAAAGCAGGAATGGGACTTATTGCCTCGGCTGTTAGTGCAGCTAAAGCACGTTTACGCCCTATCCTTATGACTGTATTGACCATGATTTTCGGTATGCTTCCACTGGTAATCGCTACCGGTGTAGGTGCTAATGGTAACCGTTCGTTGGGTACCGGTGTAGTGGGTGGTATGATTATTGGTACTCTTGCCCTACTCTTCATTGTTCCTTCTCTGTATATCACTTTCCAGTGGTTACAAGAGCGTTTCCGTCCTGCACAACCCAATATTATTCCAGATTGGCAGATTCAGGAAGAGAAGAAAAGAAGCGAAGAAGAGATTGAAAAACGTCGTATAAAAAAACAAGCGTCAGATAAATAATGAAAAAGCAAATCATACTATTAGCCGTCGCCGGCATAGCTTTTAGCAGCTGCGACGTCTATAACAAATATAAACGTCCTGAAGACATGACCGTCGAAGGACTATACAGGCAAGATATGGAAGTGGAAGATACCACTTCCATCGCCACCCTGCCGTGGCGTGAGCTATTTACTGATCCGAAATTGCAGTCGCTCATTGAGCAAGCGTTGGAAGGAAATACCGACCTGCAATCTGCTCAATGGCGTATTGAAGAAGCAAAAGCTACCCTGAATGCGGCACGTCTGGCTTACCTTCCTTCTTTTATGTTGACTCCACAGGGAGGCGTTAGCAGCTTTGATAAGTCGAAAGGCACCTGGACATACACAGGGGTTGTTTCTGCTTCGTGGGAGATTGACATTTTTGGGAAGTTGACCAATGCCAATCGTCGTTCCAAAGCACTTTATCTTCAAAGCATGGAGTATGAACAGGCCGTGGTTACTTCATTGATAGCCAATGTATCTAACCTTTATTACAGTCTGTTAATGCTGGATGCTCAACATGAGATCTCTGCCGAAACCGCCGACAAGTGGCGCGAAACGGTGCGTACCATGCGTGCTATGAAAAATGCAGGTATGACTACCGAAGCCGGCGTAGCTCAGGCAGAAGCCAACAGCTTTGCCGTTGAATCTTCTTTGCTTGATATTAAGCGACAAATCAGGGAAGCAGAAAACGCACTCTCTATCATATTGGGTAATGTCCCCGGTGCTATTGAACGTGGTACGCTGAAAGGACAGTCTTTCCCTGAAGAGTTAACTATTGGTGTTCCTTTGCAGTTGCTCTCACGCCGACCGGATGTTAGGACAGCCGAACTTTCATTAACCTCGGCATTCTATAACACCAATGCCGCCCGCGCTTCTTTTTACCCATCTATTACATTAGGTGGAACAGCCGGGTGGACGAACAGTGCCGGAAGTGCCATTATCAATCCGGGTAAACTCTTACTTTCAGCAGTGGGTTCATTAACGCAACCGCTGTTTAATAAGGGGCAGAATGTAGCTCAGCTAAAAATAGCCAAAGCACAACAGGAAGAGGCTAAATTAGCTTTCCAACAGGCTTTATTAAATGCTGGAAGTGAAGTAAATAATGCCTTGACACAAGTACAAACCGCCCGCGGAAAGACCACCTTACGTAGCGGACAGATTACTTCACTGGAAAAAGCGGTAAACAGTACTCAATTATTGATGCAACACAGTACTTCTACCAGTTATCTGGAAGTACTTACAGCACAACAATCGTTGCTTTCGGCACAACTGCAACAGATAGCTGATCAGTTTGATGAAATACAAGGAATTATTAATCTCTATCAGGCTTTAGGAGGCGGTAGGGATTAAGAAGGTACACTTCTTTTCACCTAAGTAGACGAAGGATCTGTTTTTATTATCGTATTTCGGTAATTTAGCAGATCCTTCATTAGTAAATATACATCTCCCAATAATCACTTCCCTTTAGTCACATGTCGCTTTCTTACCCAATAATCGATGCCTAACAACAGCAAGACCAGCATACCTATATATCCGTAAAAGCCGGCCAATTCCAAATTAGCTTTCCCTAAATCAAGAGAAGGAAGGTATTCTTTCAGATTAAAATCTAAATAGGTAGAAATAGTATATACGGCCATACTTACAAGGGCGGCACAAGCCGCAATCAAAGAGAGCAGTACGACAAAAGCTCTCCGCTTACGCCGTTTCTCTGCTTCCATACGGATTTGTGCCAACATCCGATAGTTGAAGTTGGAAGGTAATCCCGCCCCGACATTTCGTCCCAATGCTTCTTTCAGCGGGTTATTCATCTTTTTGGGGGTATCCATCGTCATACTTTATTCATTAACACATATATTTTCTTACGGGTGCGATGCAGTTTCACTTTTACATTCGCTTCGGTAAGATCCAGCACTACACCAATCTCTTCTATCTTTTTTTCTTCGTAATAAAAAAGAGTAATCAGTGTTTTCTCCTCGGTATTCAATAAATCAATGGCTTGCATCAGTCGAACGATCCGTTCTTCATTATCTGTCGGACATAGCAGATCTGCCACTTCATCATCGGGCACATTGTTTATTGTATTTTCCTCTATATAAAGGTATTCTTTTTTTCTTTTCCGTGTAAAGGATATAGCCATATTATAAGCTATTTTATAAATCCAGGTAGAAAAAGAAGCATCGCCTTTATATTTATCCAAACTCCTGAATGCTTTCAGAAAGATATCCTGTACCAATTCTTCCGCATCTTCGGAAGAAGGTACAATTTGTATAATTAACGAGTAGACAGGACGACTATACCGATCCAGAAAAAGAGAAAACAGCTAGGTTTCTCCATCAAGGATCTGTTTAATATGTTGTTTCTCGTCTATGTTATTCATACTACAGGTTAGACGCAGGTGTGGCGGAAAGGTTACACAGTAACATCTATTAATATCTTATTATTTAGCCTGGATTATTCATACTCAGCTTCATGAAGAAGTTTAGGGCAAGTTTAGGCTGAATCTCTCCAGTTTGAGTATTTATTCTCAAGCCCTTAAGTATTTATTCTCGAGCCGTTGAGTATTTGTTCTTAAGCCGTTGAGAAAATATTCTCAAGCTGCTGAGAAATACGAGAATTGAGCATGAAATAATCTTAGAACTTTGTATTTATCTTGTAACCTTTTCAAAGTCTTTGCGTCAAACAGTACAAAGAACGAAATTAATCACTTAAAAAAAGAATAATTATGATGGACTTTATTATGATTCCTGCTATTATTGGAATAATCACTTTGGGTATTTACAAATTGTTTGAACTGTTTGCACGAAGAAAAGAGCGACTTGCACTCATTGAAAAATTAACGGAGGTAAAATCGTTCCCGAATGAGATTAGATTTCCTAAGTATTTTAGTTCGGGATTCTCTTTTGGAGCACTCAAAGCGGGATCTCTATTAATTGGTATAGGGTTGGGGTTATTGGTAGGTTATTTAATCTGTTGCCTTACAATACCTGACTATATCCAGAATGCCGGAAACTGGAAAATAGAAAGATTCAGTGGAATCATTTATGGAGCCTGCATTTTTGTTCTTGGAGGCATCGGTCTTATTACCGCTTTTGTTATTGAGCTTAAATTAGGAAGATCAAAGAAGGAGTAAACCGTAATTTCCTCCCCTTCCCCACTCCAGAGGAATAAAGGGGAGGATTTCACTTTGTTTAGAAGATAATAATATAAGATTATTTACTATACGAATTCTTCACAAACGGAGCCTTCAATAAATAATCCAAACTTACTTTTATACTTTCTTCAATCTCCATACTGTATTTTTCCACTTCTACGATTAAGTCTTTCACTCCCGCAGTTTTAGCTTTATTAAATATAGCATCAAATCCTACCATTCCACTTTGTCCGATTTCTCTGTGATCCTTCACATGAAGCACTTTAAAGCGACCAGGGTATTTATTGAAATAATCAACAGGGCTGCACTTTCCCATCACTACCCAATATACATCCATCTGAAAGAAAACATATTCAGGATTGGTATTCTCAATCATATAATCCATCATCACTTTGTTTTCTATCTTCTGGTATTCAAAGGCATGATTATGATAGCCGTATTCCATACCGTTTGCTTTACATCTTTTACCTATCTCATTGTAATAATCGCAATAGGTTTTAAGGTCTTTCAGAGTTTTGGGTGTTTCCATCGAAGGGGTAACAATATACTTCATGCCCGCAGCTTTATGAGCAGCAATACATTGATCCCACCATTTCAGAGATTCCGTGAAATTACCCGAGGAAAGTTCCTGTGCGCTTAGTCCCTTCCCACAATGAGAGGAGAGCACTTTTAAGCCTGCACCTTCTATATCTTTCTTGAATTCTTCGGGAGTTCGGTTGTAGAACTTTCCGTTGTTATAGTTGGCGGCTTCTATACCAGTGTAACCCATTTGAGAAAGTTTCTTCAGGATGGCGGTATAGTTGGGGCTTGCTTCTCCGTTTTTATTAATGTCTTTAAGTAAGTCGCGAACGGAATAAAGTTGAATGGCTATGTCTTTTTTGGCCTTTTTCTGTGCTGCTACGTTCTGGATAGGTAAAACAGCAATCAACAATAAGAAAACAAGAATATTTTTAGTCTTCATAATTCTCTGTATTTTAAATGATAAGGAGTTAAAATAGTTATTCTTTAGCATGAAATGAGCAAACATTTCCAATAACTACTTTAACTCCTCTATTCGGTTAGGATATTAATCTAATATCTTCACTCGTATGTTGCGGAACCAAATGTCATCTCCATGATCTTGTAAGCCGATGAATCCTTCGCGATTTTCACCTCCGGCATTATTCAACAGTTCAAATGCCAAGGGCCATCTTTCTTTACTAAACTTACTTGCTTGCAACATGTCAGTCCATTGTTGAGTCCACAAATGATATTCAAGTACATTTTCTCCATTCTGGCCGTGTACAACAGTACCTTTATATACCATAATCTTCGCTTTATTCCACTCTCCAAATGGTTTTGCATTTTGTGGAATGGCAGGGATCATGTCATACAATGATGCTGCTTTTCTGTTATTATCTTTACCTAATTTAGCATCAGGATGGTTCTCATTATCAAGCAATTGATATTCCGGTGCTGAGATATAAATAGGTTCTACCTTTTGATCACCGTCTTTATTGGTAGAAGTCACCTCTTGGGCCAAATAGAAAATACCAGAGTTTCCGCCTTTGGATACTTTCCATTCAAGCTCCAACTCAAAGTTTTTAAATTTATGGGCAAAAATGATATCGCCTCCATCACCGTCTTGAGCTTCGCCACCACCGGAACCATTAAATTTGATGCATCCGTCTTCAATAGTCCATTTACCGGGTACACGATCTTTTGCATATCCACGCCATCCGTTAAATGTTTTTCCATCGAAGATAGTGATGTATCCGTCTTTATCCATTGGTAATTTTAGGCTCTCACTTTCGGCACCTTTTAAAGAAGTTGAATAAGTCAGCGCTACTTCTTTTGCGGGTTCATTGGATTGAGCGTTTTCTGCATTTGCTTTTTTTGAAGAGCCACCACAAGCCATCATTGTTACACTTAGTAGACCAAGGGTCAATGTATTGAATATTTTTTTCATTTGAGTAATCTGTTATTTTAGTAATTATTATCTTATCTCGGCATATCGGGCAGTTTCCAGCCATCGCGATAAGTATGTTTAATTAATTCCTGTGCATATTCTTGCGCATTGATAGGATCAGTCCAATCTTTATTAAATGAAGGATGTCCATCTTTGATTGTAAAGCCATCTCTGATAACCGTCTTAATAGTGGCAGTTGGACTGATATTGGTAAATTGCATATTCGGACCATCCCAGAACAACTCTTGATTAAGTCCCTGCAATCTTACAGCCAGTACACCCATTACTACCATTTCATTGAAAGGTCCTGCTTCGCTGAAAGGTGAAGTAGTTTCTACACGGTTAGAAGCACTTTCTTTAGCAGCTCTTACAAAATCCATTTCATGAGAAGTATTTACTTCGCGAAGTACTTTAGGTGCATTAGGTGTTCTTCCGGATAACAACCATGGATTAGCACCATAGCAACCACAGATTAGTGTATCTTTGGTTCCGTGGAAGATCACGCCTCCACCATTGTCATTCATATCTTTGTTAGCAGGGAAACCTTTGGGACGCATTGGTCTTAATCCACCGTCGTACCATACTACTTCTACCTCGGGCATAGCTACTCTGGCCATATTGTCGCGGGCAGGGAATATAAACTTCACCATTTGTGCATTGGGCGCACAATCTGTTAATAATAAGGTAGAACTTCCCTGAACTTTTGTTGGATATCCCAGTTTGAGTCCTTTGAATACCGGATGTAAGATATGACAAGCCATATCGCCTAATGCTCCCGTTCCAAAATCCCACCAGCCACGCCAGTTCCATGGAGTATATACAGGATTATAATCGCGATGTTTAGCCGGGCCTAAGAACAAATCCCAATTTAAAGTACCGGGCACTTTTTCTCTACCTTCGGGACGGTTAAGACCTTGCGGCCATATCGGACGATCCGTAAAAGCTTCAACTTTCGTTACTTCACCAATCTCACCATTCCAAATCCATTCGCAGATTTTACGTACACCGGCACCCGAAGCTCCCTGATTACCCATTTGGGTAGCCACTTTATGTTCTGCAGCAAGTTTGGTTAATAGGCGCGATTCATAAACAGTATGTGTTAATGGTTTTTCCAAATAAACATGTTTACCCATTGTCAAGGCTTGAGCAGCGACAATCGCATGTGTATGGTCGGCCGTAGCAATCATCACAGCATCAGCGTCTTTGCCGATTTCATCGAACATTTTGCGAAAATCATAGTACTTTTTAGCATTGGGATATTCTTTAAATACCTTGCTGCTGTACTTCCAATCTACATCGCAAAGCCCGATAATATTCTGGCTCGACATACCTCTAAGTACGCCTGCACCTCGACCTCCTACTCCTACTCCGATGATGTTCAGTTTATCACTGGGAGGAACATGCCCGAAACTCTTTCCTAAAACAGTATTCGGCACTACCGCCAATCCGGCTAATGCTGCCGCGCCCGTTTTAAGAAACTTTCTTCTTGAAAATTCTGCCATAACTTTGTTTATTTAAGATTTATAGATTAATGAATGCTTTATTGTGGTTGCAATAAACCATATCCGTTTTTCATGTTTCTTCTTCGTTCAATAATTTTTTCGAGTGTTTTAATTTCTCCGATAGCCGGTAACTCATTGGCTGTGGAGTTTTCGAGAAATCTCCATGCATATTCGGAAGCAATGGCGGAATCTCGTAAGGTAGGTAATTTGTTGCTCCGAACGCCCGACTCTATGGAATCGGCAAATAGATTGCATAACACATCAATGTTCTTTCCGCCAAAGGGTCTTTCCTGACGAATGGTTTGATTCACCCCGTGCAATTCTACTACGGCGGTCTTAAAATCATGCGTCATCCGGGCAATTCCTTTTGTTCCGATGATATCAATGTATGAGTTATGAGTTTGATTTTTTGATAAATGCCCATACACATGTCCTTGCGTAATATCAAACACCACTCCATTCTCAAACGTTCCATGACATTGCAAGAACCAGGGATCTTTATAATTCCACATGCGTACACCCTGTGCATGCCATGTTTTGAACTCACTGCCTGTGTACCATCTGGCTATATCCACATAGTGCATGCCGCAATCATGGAAAGAAGGTCCCTCGTACTCATGACCTTCTCCCGGAGCCAATCCAGGGGTAAGATGACAAACCCGAATGATAGCTAATTCGCCTATTTCGCCACTTGCAATAAAATCTTTGATTAAGTTGTGATACCAGGAATTTCTAAGATAGAGGTTTACAGTAGAAAACAGATTCGTACGTTCCGAGATGTATACGGCTTCCCACTCATTAATAATGGTATCGGAAATTGGTTTTTCGGAAATGATATGTTTGTTACACTTTACAGCTCTTTCAATCTGCTGTTTTCGGGAATCGGCCAGCGCGAAAAGGCCTACTACCTGAACTGTTTCATCATTGAAAATTTCGTCTTCGTTATCTATGATTTTCGAAGTTGGAGAAAGCTTTCGGGCCAGCTCACGGATTCCGGGACTTTTGTCGCAAATATATGCCACATCCCATCTTCCACTTTTTTGCATTTCCTCCAAATAAAATCGACCCATTCTACCAAGTCCTATGAGTCCGACCTTTGTTAAGGTATTCATGTTATTTGTGATAAAGGTTATATATTCTAATTGTATTGTATAATACAGTTTTTCCTGTTATCACAAAGCTAAATAGAATTAATACCCAAGTCGAAACTTAGAGGCTATTTTGTAGATCGACATTTAATTCAAACAATTAAATATCAAGCACTTAACAATCTTTCAATGTACTAAAAATGTAGATGGATCGGAATGTATTTATTCCTTATTTTTATGATTCAAACCTATTTGCATCACCATATCTTCAAATTCATCGCGAGAGATGGCTGCTTTATTTCTTAGTTTCGTCCGATAATTATAAATGGTACTTAATGAACAGCGAAGAAAGTCTGAGATCTTGATGCTATTTGTTATCCCAAGACGTAAAAGTGCATAGATTCTCAACTCTTTGTTTAGCATACTCTCCGACTTGAGGATGATCTGCTCCTCTTTAGTCAGCAGAGAATTAAAGTCAGATACGAAAGTGGGGTAAAGTGTGAGGAATATGCGGTCGAAATGCTCATACAGTTCATCAAGTTCGTTATCTATGACGGTGGTTGATTTCAAGCTCTTCATCAACTTCTCATACTGCTTATTAGCTCCCAGCTTATACAAAGACTTTCGATATTCCTCCATTTTATCGATATAGGTAGAACATAAATCAAAGAACTCAGCGATATATTGTTCTTTAACCTGATTGGACTCATAAAGTTTGTTGTTTGTATCATATAACAATTCGTTCTTCTTATTCAATTCATTGTTTAGCTCTACAAGTTTTCCATTCATTCCGGATAATGTTTCTTTAATAGCAGATACTTTTTTCATTTGCCTATATATATAGAAGACCAATGAAATAAGGAATAAAGTAAGCAAACTTATCAACACTAAATATAGAAGGAGTTGCTTTTTAGATGAAGCTTCCTGCTTCTGATACGAAGCATTAATGATGGGATAAAACTTAGTGAGCTGAGCTGTACGAAACTGCACATTACAAAAAATGGCATCTTCAATGGCCGACTGTGTAAACTTAAAGGCTTTAGTAATATCGCCAGCATCATGAGCTATAAACGCAAGACGCTGGAAGGAAGCATTTTCTTTAATGGCATTTTTGATATCTGCCATGGCAGAAAGAGAATAGTATTTCCGCTCCAGCAAAGTATTCTTTTTTACTCCATATACCACAGCCAGAAGATGAGAGACAATTGCATAAGAGGGAGTATCCGGATCTTCCTTCTCAAGTAAGCTCAGCAATATTTGTTCGGCCCCCTCTATTTCACCTTTAGCAATTAATGCATTTGCATAATTAACTTTATAGGAATGAGAGTCCGGATCTAATACCATTAATAAAGAATCGCGATACATGGCATTTTGTTTCTCATACTTAGGCTGATAGCTTGTAGCCCCATAATGCTCGTAAAACTGACAATAGGAACTATAATAAAGCGGTAATATACTGGCAGGAATTAAGTCTCTTCGAATATTTTTCAAGATTCTTTCCGATTCAAGGTACATACCGGACGAGGAATATAAAGTAGCTAATTGAAGGCTCGTTATATATTTTTTCTCAGAATCGGCCAAGGTATCTACAATCTGAGTATTTCTTTGCACATAATAAATGGCTGAATCAAGTTTAAACTTTCTATATTCATTATATAGATGGTTATTGACTTCATACTCATGCTCCGGAGATATATTCTCAAAATTCAATAAACTCTTTAGCTCCTTTATACGCTGCTCTTTCTTTATTATATATTCTTGCTTATTGTCCATAAGCTGTTCTAAAGAAGCTGATATAGATTTTATATCATCACTTCCATATAAGGATGTATATAATAGGCATAAAACCGGTAAAACAAAACATTTTCTAAGAATTGTGTTTTCACTATATTCCATAGTCCGGAGTATTTTAAGGATTGTATTAGTTGTATATCTGTGATAAATCACAAAATTAAGCTCTTGTTTATGAATACAAAATAAATTCGAGGTATTTCGTCGTTTTTTTGCGAAAATGTTCTTTGTTTATAAAAAAACTCCCATAAAAAAGCAATAACCTTTTCTATGGGAGCTTCTATGAATAGGTCTTCAGTTATCAGCCTATATATACATTTACACATAAGTAAATATACAGTTCATCTCCTTCCTGAGTAAATTCAATTAGATTTTCGCGTGCTAACCATCCTAATGCCGAACCCAGTTCTTTATCTCTCAAACCGGATTTGTTTTTCAAATCTTTGTAACTCCACTTAGAGTTATCTACCAATAAACGCCATACTTGCGTAGCATAGGCTCCAATTTCACTTTTATTCATAATTAAATATTTATAGGTTAAAATAATAGCTTACAACGCCAAGTTCATAAAGGTATAAAAAAATATTCAATGAGGCATTACAGGGAAAAAGGAAAAAAAGACAAAAACGACATTCGGAACATACTCAGCGTAAAAGAGCATAAAGAGAAAGGGCATTCCCCTGATAATCAGGATGAATACCCTTAAATATACGATATGTTATTGGATGCGTTTTATTACATCATTCCACCCATACCCCCCATTCCGGGAGCTCCCATAGGCATTTCGGGTTTATCTTCTTTCTTTTCTACAATTACACATTCTGTAGTAAGGAACATACCTGCAATGGAAGCTGCATTTTCCAAAGCCACACGAGTTACTTTAGCAGGATCAACTACGCCGGCAGCATGCATATTTTGGTATTCGTCCAAACGGGCATTGTAACCGAAATCATCTTTACCTTCGCGTACTTTCTGAACAACTACTGCACCTTCTTTACCTGCATTAGCCACAATCTGACGAAGAGGTTCTTCGATGGCACGTTTGATGATTTCGATACCTGTTGTTTCATCAGCATTGTCGCCTTTCATTCCTTCCAAAGCACTGATAGCGCGGATGTAGGCTACACCACCACCGGGTACAATACCTTCTTCGATAGCTGCACGAGTAGCGCAAAGAGCATCGTCAACACGATCTTTCTTTTCTTTCATTTCTACTTCGCTCACAGCACCTACGAAAAGCACAGCTACACCACCGGATAACTTAGCCAAACGCTCTTGCAGTTTTTCTTTGTCATAGTCCGAAGTAGTAGTTTTAATCTGCGACTTAATTTGGTTAACACGCATTTCGATGTTAGCCTTAGCACCTGCACCGTTTACGATGATTGTATTGTCTTTAGTTACAGTCACTTTATCGCAAGTACCCAACATTTCAAGTGTAGCCTGCTCTAATGAAAGACCCTTTTCTTCGCTGATAACCAAACCACCGGTCAGCACGGCGATGTCTTCCAACATTTCTTTTCTTCTGTCGCCAAAGCCCGGAGCTTTCACTGCACAGATTTTAAGCTGAGAGCGCAAACGGTTTACTACCAATGTAGTAAGTGCTTCGCTGTCTACATCTTCGGCAATGATTAATAAAGGACGACCTGTTTGAACTGCCGGTTCCAGAATAGGAAGCATATCTTTCAGGTTAGAGATCTTTTTGTCGTAGATAAGAATGTATGGTTTTTCCATTTCGCATTCCATCTTCTCTGTATTGGTAACGAAGTAAGCCGAAAGATAACCACGGTCGAACTGCATACCTTCTACCAATTCGATAGTAGTATCGGTACCTTTAGCTTCTTCGATAGTGATTACACCGTCTTTAGATACTTTACGCATGGCATCAGCCAAAAGAACACCGATAGCGGGGTCATTGTTAGCAGAAACGGTAGCCACTTGCTCTATTTTGTCATAGTTATCACCTACTTCTACTGATTGTGCTTTAAGAGATTCAACCACTTTGGCAACCGCTTTGTCGATACCACGTTTCAAATCCATTGGGTTGGCACCGGCAGTAACGTTTTTAAGTCCTTCGGCTACGATTGATTGAGCCAATACAGTAGCAGTAGTAGTACCGTCGCCGGCATCGTCGCCTGTTTTTGAAGCTACTTCTTTAACCAACTGTGCTCCTGCATTCTGGTAAGGGTCGCTCAACTCTATTTCTTTAGCCACACTAACACCGTCTTTAGTGATTTGAGGTGCACCGAATTTCTTTTCGATAATTACATTACGACCTTTAGGTCCTAAAGTTACTTTCACGGCGTTAGCCAATTCGTCTACTCCCTTTTTAAGTTGGTCGCGAGCATCAATACCAAATACTATTTCTTTTGACATATTGTTTTAGTTTTTAAGTTTTAAGTTTTTAAGTTTATAGGTTATAAGTTTGGAGTTTTTGAGTTTGGAGTTTAAAGTTTTTAGGTTTGGAGTTTATAGATTACAAGAAAGCAATTACACATTTCCGCATGGAAAACTATAAACTATAAACTTTAAACTATAAACTCAAAAACTATAAACTCAAAACGCCTTACCCCAAAATAGCGAGTACATCGCTTTGACGCATGATCAGATATTTACCGCCTTCTACTTCAAGTTCGGTTCCGGCATATTTTCCGTAAAGTACGGTGTCGCCTGCCTTTAATACCATTTCTTCGTCTTTGGTTCCTTGACCAACTGCCACTACTTCACCTTTCAAGGGTTTTTCTTTTGCGGTATCGGGTATAATGATACCACCAATTGTTTTCTCTTCTGCAGGTGCAGGAAGTATAAGTACTCTGTCTGCTAACGGTTTAACGTTCATAATTCTACTTTTTTATTTGTGATTTATATTAAAATTAATTGTTACAACTATACTCTTACCAAAAATGTGCCAAATAAAGAAACAGACATTCTGTCAGTTTGTTCTTGCCCTTTCAGGCTATTCTATCATCAGAAACCCATTCCACTTCTCCGGACTATCGGGGTATTCCTTCTTTAAAGCCACCAATGTTTTCCTGAAAGCAACTAACGGACTCGCTTTCTTATCCCAAATGGAGTAGAATGTTTTCATAAACTCAGAAGTTTCTTGGTCGAATACCTCACGCAGGCTGACAATCATATTCTTCGCTCCGGCCAGTCGCAAAGCGCGTTGCAATCCGTACACGCCTTCGTTGCCTTGCACATCTCCCAACCCGGTGACACAGGCCGACAGCACTACCAAATCGACCATTGAAAGATCTAAAGTCGATACTTCATAAGCAGTCAGCACGCCATCGTCTACCACTTTGGTTTGCAACCCTTTGTTCCAAATGTAATTGCAGCCGGTAAATAATAGTCCGGATCTGAACAGAGGATCTTCTGCCGTTTCATAAACACTCTGAGCGATTCCCGGTATTGATTCCTGCGCTTCCTCTTGGGCACTATAATAGCCATGAGTGGCCAAATGCAATAAAGAAGGTTTTTGCTGTTTCACAAGGTTTATCCAATTCGTTTTGGTAGCCTCTTCGTCGGTTAGTACAGACACCTCCCACTGATTATGGCTTAAACAGCTATCAATGTAGCTTACTTCTTCTTTCGTGCCGGGCAGATAATCGAAACCTACCGAACGTTTGCTGCGAAGCATCCGGCCTGCATCTCCTTTTACTGTATTACTTGGGGGTATCTTTGTCAGCCTTTGCTTCACTTTTTCAGGCGAAAGGTCGTAATCTGCCCCTCCCACCAGCACGGCCTTTTTAGGGCTAAAGTTTGTATAAGAGTATTTCTTTAGTGCTATCACATCTTTGGTACTCAACAAATTGCGTATAAACATTTGCTCAAATGCATAGTTCCCACTTATATCTTTTAATGTATTGAATGATACCGAATGCAGCAAGCCAACAGGCGAGATAAAACTACATAATACACCGGACAAATGCTTTTTGACAGGATGCCATATCAAGCCACTCACCGCTTCATTATCTTGATTTTGCAATGCTTGCCTTAACTCTTCTTCTTCGCAAAGCCGAACCACCTGCGGGTGTTCGCTATCCTTTTTAAGAATCAAGGCATAATACGCATAAGATACTTCGCCATCATCTGCCACTTCTATGCTCCGCACAAATTCAATAGCAGCTTCTTGGGGAGTTAGGGCTTCCTTCACTTCTTTTGCCGACTTGAGCAATTCCACCCCCAATGCTTTATAGACGCTGCATTTATTCAGCAATTCTTTTTCCAATTCCCGTTCTTTGGCTTTTAATGCCTGATGCTTTGTTACGTTTAATTCGTTGACGGGTGACATTTGTGCAATCAACTGTTTCTTTACCACTGCCAACTCGTCCCAAAGAGCTTTCAGTGCTTCGTCGTTGCTGTTTTGGATAAACTGCCGCACGCGGCTGTTCGATTGCAGTAATAGGCTTTTTGTCAGAAGTTCATTATCATAAACAAGAGTCGAAAAAGCTGTATCTCCCAGTAAGGCTACAAGAATGCGTATCTCTTCGCTGATTCCCAAATACTTTGTCCAGAAAAAAGTACGTTCATCTTCTGTCATAAAGGCAAACTTCTCCGATATATTTAACTGAATCCAAATAATTGCGCTTCCATATAGCGATAAAGAACTCTGCAAATCTCCCGACAGCAGATAGGTGAGTGCCATTTCTTTTATTACATTAAGAAAACTCTCGGTTTCGGAAAAGCCCAATGCTTTATAGCCATCTATACACTGTCCATATATATCTATTGCTTTTTGATACTCCTTTTGGTTAGACAACACTTTAGCATACGATGCCAACAATGCATAATATCTATAAGATTGATTTCCATAGTGCTTTTCCACCCATGGTAGTAGTTTTTGTACTTCTTGTTCCAACTGCCGGTTGTCTTTGCTCTCATTAGAGATGTCATAATTCAACTTGTCGAGCAATAGAAGTATATACGAAGCATGTTCTTGCTGATTAAATCGTGCTGCATATTGTTGCGCCAATTTAAAGTAGTGTTCTGCTTCATTTTCTCGATCTTCTCGTGTATTAATTAAATGCATCATCCTTAATGCGGAAAGGTATCCGCTTAAAAAAGAGTTCGAGTAATTGGGTTCCATCTCAATGGCCTGCCCTAAGATCTCCTTGCTTTGCACATAATTCCCCATCGAAACATAGAACCCTCCTAAATTGACTAAAGCCTGAAACACAGAAGGATGATTATCGCCATATACCTCTTTACGTATCTTCAACGACTCCAAAAACAGGGGCTCTGCTTTGGCTAAATCTCCTTGCGATTGATAAGAAACAGCCAGTCCGCCCAAGGCATTCAGGTAATAATGATTCTTTTTGCCTGTATTGCTTTCGATAATTGCCAGTGCTTCTGTTAATAATTCCACTGTTCTCTGATGGTTGAATACATTCAGGTAAAAAGCTGCCAGATTGGAAAGCATGGATGCATAAGCCAAGTTATTGCCACCCGTGCTTTCTTTCAATATAGGCAAGGAAGCCTCTAATAGTTCGGCTCCTTCTTTAAATTGACCCATTTCGCCCAATGTAGTACTTATATAGATATTGGTGCGCACGGTTTCAACATGCTTTTCGCCAAAAAGTTTAGTACCTAATTCGCGTGCCGACACATAATAACCGTAAGCCTCCTCTATCTTTCTACTATAAAGGGCTACATTCCCCAATGATAATAACGCTGTGAGATATTCGGAAGATTCCTTTCCCTTTTGTGCCGCATAGATAGTTGCAGCTTCATCTGCCAGTTGCCGCGCCTCGTCAAACTTAGAAGCCAGTAGTTTGGCTTGGCATACCACTAAAATGGCTGCGGCATATTCCGAACTGTTTTCTCCATTGGTTTCTTTTTGATAGGCCACTATTTGGGCTAATGGTTGAAGCGTTTCGGCCCATGCATTTTGCTCTACTTTCAGTTGCATTAAATAGAGCAGGGCATCCATATATTCGGGGCTTCTCTCGCCGAATTTCTTTTTAGAGATCTGCAATGCCTGCCTACACAAAGAATCTCCCTGAGCGTATGAACCTATGCGTTGCTGAATGTTTAATAGTATCTTCAGATTATCAAGATACTCGCGTTCTTTACCCACTATCGTTGCCTGCTGCCTGACAATTTCTTTGTAGCACCGCTCTGCCACCCGGTAATTTCCTGTTTTATAGGCTTGTTCTCCCCAGTTCAACAAACTGGCAAGCTCTTGTTGAGCAGATGCGTTGCCAAACAAAAAAAGTATAAATATAGCTATTAACCAACACTTTTTCATTTCGTTTTTATCTTTAAGTGAGTGTTCATAATTGATTTAATAGTATGAGAAAGTCCCCCTCCGCCCTTTGGGCACCTCCCCCTTGCAGGGGAGGATCGGCGAGGCGCCGAAGCCAAGTCCTCGATGCCGCAGGAATTCCTCCCCTGCAAGGGGGAGGTGCCCAAAGGGCGGAGGGGGCAATGATATAAACTAATTATGAACATCTATCTATTTTAAAACCATTTCTTCCGTTTCTCTCTCTCTATCAATTCTTTAGCCCGATCTGCATATTTGGTATCTTCTTCCACTATTTTATTTAAGAGGAAGAGTGCTTGCTCTTTCTCTCCTTTCTTTAAGTAGATTAATGCCAAATACCATTCCGAAGTTGCGTGTAGTAACTGCCCTTTATTCATGACGGTAGTTAGTTGCTCGATAGCCTCATCGTACTGCTCGGCATTTATCAAACACATCGAATAATGAAACAAATCTTCATTGGGCACTTCCTCAGGTTCTACCCCCTGCATAGCCTCTTTATATATAAGGAGGGCGCGACTGTGATTGCCTACGTCATAACAAGCACTTGCTTCGTCAAGCCTTTGAAGAGTTTCTTCAGATAAATGAGTATCGCCTCTCGATGCGTATCCTCTATATTCGGGTATTTCGTAGTAATCGGCAAATAGCTGTTCGGTGGTGTAATACGGGCGAGTGCCCCAATAAAAGAATGCTCCTCCTGCAATGAAAACAAACAGCAACATTCGCATTGACCACTTAGCCGCCGTGTGCCATTTTTGCCGTGCCGCTACCGGTTTCTTCTTTTGTTGATAAGTATATGCGGCATCTTCTACCAACATAAGTACTTCGTCGGATACCGCTTCGTTCCACGTCGCTTCTTCTTTATCCCGATAGGCCAAAGCTATTTCTTTCATAAAAGCCACTTCGCTTGCCAGGCATTCGTCTTGCCTCATTTCTTGCTCAAACAAGCGTTGTTCCTCTTCCGGCATTTTATGCAATAGGTATGCAAGGATTCTATCTTGTCTTTCTTCTTCTCTGCGTTCCTTATCCGCCATACAAGTCCTCCTTTCTGATTTTTAGTTGCTCCAATTTCTGCCTGATTTGTTTGATGCAGTTAGAACGTTTGGTTTTGGTTGCATCCACCGTTCTTCCCAATGCTTCTGCAATGTCTTTCAGAGGAGCATCGACAAAGGTTAATGACAAAATAACATCGCAAGGTGCCTTCATGCCATTTACAATGCTCCGTATCAATCGCGAATCAATGGAGTGAAGCGCTTTTTCCTTTTCTACATCTGCCGGCAGATTCTTTAGTTCGTCTATACTTTCGGTGTAGCCATCATCTTTAAATTTCTTCATGTAAGAGATAGCCCTTTTGATGCCTACATTCAATAAGAATGTTTTTATATCTGCCCCATAAAATTGCAGCTTGCCCCGTTTGCTCCACTCAAACACAAACGCCAGGCTTTCATTATAAATAGAGTGCAACTCTTCTTCTGTAAGAAAAGCATATCTTTTTCGCATAAAGCCGCAGAAATAAGCGATGTACTTTTCGTAAATCAGGGCAATCTCTCTTCGGTCATGAGAGGCAATAGCCCTATTGACACGAAGAAATTCTTCTTGCTTATCGTGAGATGTTGAATGTTCTTGCTCCATGTGTGGTTTCGAGTGTCGGGGTTTGTTTTACATCTTCTTGTTTCAGGAGTATGGCTACTCTGTTAAGCAGTTTTTCGGCAAAAGACTGATAGGTCATTCCTTTGTTATCTTCTTTCATTAAAGCACTGAACACAAACGTCAGGAATCCGTAGCTCTTATTTGCTGCGCTGTCGAAGTATTCGAAGTTGGCTTCGGTTTCCTTGCAAGCCGAGAATACATGAACAGGGGCAAGACCGGCACCCTTTGTCAATACATTCTTCCATCTGGCCGGATCTGCCGGTGGTGTTTTATAGTTTTTCGGTGCAAAGGGGTAGGCTGTTCCGCGTAGATATCTATTCTTTGGTCTGCGAGCACCTGTTGCGCTATGGCAAGCATCGAGTAGTACAGTAACATTACCTTCCAGTCCTATTTTCTGCCTTATTTTATCTAACCATTCGCCCAATTCATCATCTCTTAAATGCTCTTCGCCTTCGTACACACCTTCTTCATATTTTCGCTGCGCATGGTAAAGCACAAACGCTTCGTCATACCCGTCTTCCTCGTCGCCGTTATCATCAAACATTTGTTGCCCATGACAAGAGAAGTGAATATAAATATAATCTCCCTTCCCGGCTACTCTTTCCATCTTTCTTAGTTGGTCTACCACTCCTTTTCGGGTGGCTTGCTCATTAAGCAAGAAGGTAGTGCCTCCCGAAGCAAACCCTTTCTGTTGCAACATTTGCCGGAGCAAAGCCACATCGTTAAGTGCATTCGTTATTCCCCATTCGCTACCGGACGGATAGTTTGATATAGCCACCACAAGCGCACGGTTGGTTTGCGCTATTAATGTATGAGGCACAAGCAAGAGAAATAGTATGTATAGAAACAGGACACGGGGTGTTGTCATAAGAAAGAAAACCATAAAGTATTACTCTCACAAAAATACAATTATCTTTTAATTACTTAAGTAGAAGTTCATAATTTGTTTATAAAGTACCCCCTCCGCCCTTTGGGCACCTCCCCCTTGCAGGGGAGGATCGGCGAGGCGCCGAAGCCAAGTTACACAGAGAATTTTACGCCAAAACCTAACGCACCTAACGCACTTGCCACTTATCAACCTATATACCAAATACTTAACGTGCGTTAGGTACCCCCCAAACACCTAACGCACCAATCACGCACCTAACGCACCCATCTTTTCATTGCAAAGCATTTTCGCAATCATAATATGTTACTAATCATCTTAAAGAAATAAACTCTTTCAAAGATGCTGTACCTACTATTATTTTTTGTATATTTGCATATAGAAAGAATAAATAAAAGACTTCTAAATATATGATTACCAGTATGCTTCAACCCAAAACACCCGGGTCTTTCAGGTTAAAACACCCGGGTCTTTTCGCCCGAAACACCCGGGTGTTTTGAAGTCGCACAATAAATAAACTAAATAAACAAAACAAACTATGCAAACGTATGTAGTTCGTCCTAAGATAGATAAAAGCGGCGCAAAAGAAAAGACACTTTATTATGGCGTGCCCATCATCTCGGGTCAGGTAGATGAAGAGCTATTGGCAGCGGAAATCTGCCACCGGAGTTCACTCACCGAAGCCGATGTATTGGCAGCCATCCACTCGTTGAAAGATCTCATTCAGGAGCATCTGCAACATGGCAACTCAGTGAAACTCAAAGGAATAGGAACTTTTTCCGTATCGGCCAGCAGCGAGGGCTGCGAAACACCGGAAGCCTGCACCCCGGCAAAAGTAAAAGCGCAACGAGTCTGCTTCCGGGCAGATAACCACTTGCGAGGGGTGCTTCACAAAATCAAATACATAAAATCTAATCGGTAAAAGGAATAATGAAAATAACACAATATCGCAACGACGAAAAAGCAAAGAAGCAAACTCTGCGCACGCTAAGCATGGAAACAGCACTAACGGCACTAAGAACAGAACCCAAAAGTCGCCCGGTGACCACCATGCGCAACCTACTATGCCATGCCCTACCGGGAAAAGAGTATGATTATGTGCAGAAGGTTCCGTGCCTGATTTTTGGCGGCGTATTTCATAAGGTAGGCAGCGACCGGGAAATGACCACCTACAACGGGCTGATTACGCTGGAAGTAAACAACCTTGCCCATATTAAAGAAGCTCAGGAACTGCGCAACCTGGCCGGCACGCTGCCACAAACCTTGCTCGCCTTTGTTGGCTCCAGTGGCAAGAGTGTAAAGATTCTGGTGCCCTTCACCCTGCCCGACGGCACGCTGCCTCAAACGCCCGAGTACATCCGTTTCTTTCATGCATACGCCTACCGCGAAGCGGTGAAATGGTATCAGCCTCAACTGAATATAGAGATTGAATTGCGGAAGCCAACTCCGGAAACAGCCGTACGCCTTAGCTACGACCCTACTCTTTATTATAATCCTCAGGCAGTTGCCATCCGCATTGAGCAACCTCTCCACGAGCCCGAAAACCCTACCTTTTCGGAAGTCAGAAAGCAGATGAGCGACCCACTCGAACGGCTTCTGCCGGGCTATGAGCGTTATTACATCATCGACAACCTTTTTGAAACGTCTTTATGGGATGCCATGAGTCAGATAAACGGCATCGACAGCGACCGGGATTTGCAGCCTTTCTTCACACGATTGGCCGAAAACTGCTTCCGGTCGGGCATCCCCGAAGAAGATGCCTTGCGCTATACCTTGTGCAAATGGGATCTACGCAATTACGAACTATTGGCACGCAACTCCTTTCGGACAGCATACGGCTTAGGCAAAATATTTGGCGACAAACCTTGCATTACCTCTACCATGACCCTCATTGCCCGGTTAGACGAATTTATGCAGCGTCGCTACCGCCTGCGCCGGAACACGGTGAAGGGAGTAGTGGAGTATCATGAACGGAAGTCTTTCCGGTTCGACTTTAATCCGCTCACCAAACAGGCCATCAACAGCATCACCATGAATGCCCTCTCGGAAGGTATTCCTGCTTGGGATGCCGACATTAAAAGGTATCTCGAATCGGACAAGGTGCTCAGCTACAACCCCATCGAAGAATACTTGTTGGCACTTCCCGGTTGGGACGGGAAAGATTACATCCGCGAACTGGCCAATCGCATCAAGTGCCATAATCCGCGTTGGGCCGATCTGTTCTACACCTGGTTTCTTTCTATGGTAGCCCACTGGCAACAAAAAGACCGTCAGCACGCCAACAGCGCCCTGCCTTTGCTGGTAGGCGATCAGGGTTGTGGAAAATCTACGTTCTGCCTAAACTTGCTTCCTCCCGAACTGCGCGATTATTATACCGACAGCATCGACTTTAGCAACCGTCGGGATGTAGAGCTGGCACTGAACCGCTTCGCACTGATTAATATGGACGAATTCGATTCCATCAGTCCCTCCTATCAGGGCTTTATGAAGCATATCATTCAGAAAGCAGTTGTCCAAACTCGTCGCCCACATGGTAGCACCACCGAGAAGCTGCGTCGTTATGCCACATTCATCGCCACCAGCAATAATTTCGATTTACTGACCGACCCTACCGGTAGTCGCCGTTTTATTTGCATCGAGGTAGATGGAATTATCGACTATCAGCAGCCCGTCAACCACAAGCAACTATATGCACAGGCCGTACACGCCTTACAGCAAGATGAACGTTATTGGTTTACACACGAAGAGGAGGCTTATATCACCCGAAGCAACCTGAATTTTCAACACACCAGCCCGGAAGAGGAGTATATATATGCGTACTTCCGCTCACCCGTCAGCGGAGAGAGTCACGAGGAACTAACCTGTGCAGAGATATTGGAAAGAATCAGCACACGGAAACCAAACTTTAAATGCACACGAACGGCAGCAATTAAGTTAGGAAAGGCAATGAAGGCGAAGTTTAAATCGAGAAGAGCACACCGGGGATGGGTGTATGAGGTGGTGGAGATGGGGTGATACGAGTTTCAATGAGGCTCATAAATATAAAGAAAATAAGTGATTGAACTAGCCTCACCCCGACCCTCTCCAAAGGAGAGGGGAAAGAGGTTACAGATCGCGCATGAATAGCTTGCATAGTGTTTCTCCAGCTCCCTCTCCTTTGGAGAGGGTTGGGGTGAGGCTTTTCCCTCAAAACGATATATCTCTACCAATTCCTCCTCACCCCTTCTTCGGTTTCTTTTGCCCGGCAGTAACAATCGTCCAATCCGCCTCTTTCAGTCTACGGATTTCGTTTCTTAAAGATATGTTTTCTTCTAAAAGTCGGTCGGCTTTCGCCTCCATTTCTTTGTAAAGGCGATAAATGGAAGATTCATTAAATAGCTGATCCGCCTCTATCGGTTGCTCCAACCTAAGCATAGAACCGTTTCCGGTAATCAGCCATTCGGGGTTAATATCCCGACAATAGTCGATAATTTTATTTATAACACCTTCTCCCATATCTGCACCACGCTTCTTCTGGATACTAAGGTACCCATTAGATAGCCCCATATCCTTTTCAATAGAAGAAGGTTTAAGTTTTTTCTGATCAAGATATAAGTATAATCGTTCAATTGCTTTCATTTTACACTCGAATATTTTCGGTTTATCGCTTGCAAATCCGACAATAGTCGATATATTTGCAGATTATTCTATCGGAAGAATGCCTAAAGTTACAAACTAACATTTGAAAATGAAATATATGGCAAAGCTTTTTCGACCATACACTTTAAACAATAGAGAAGCGTTGTATTTGTTAACAAACCACAAAACAGAACTTCAAGCCCTTACCTTTTTCAGCAATAGCATCTTAACTAAGACATACAATAATTCAAACTATAACAAAAAAAATGAAGTACATGAAAAAGATTAGCGCATTATCAGCAGTAATATTCCTGTTACTGTGTATGACTGCTTGTAGCAGCGACGACGAAAAAGTGCCTACCATTGTAGCAAACAATCAACAAGCATTGCAACAAGTGGCTTATGCCGACGACATACAAGGCGAAAGCACCGTAAGTTTCACCACCCTCGGGGCATGGCACTCTGTTATTAAAGATGCCTCAACCACACGCGAAGGCTCCTCGAAAAGCAGTAACTGGGTTTCCATATCTCCGAATAGTGGAGATAAAGCAGGTGTTTACAATATCAACATTACGCTAACGCCCAATGAAAGTGGCGAAAACCGCTCGGCCATCATTTCCATTATTTGCGGAGATCAGGAGATTGAAATTAGTGTTTCGCAAAAAGGAGTAACAAAGGAAGAGGAAAAAAACGGGGAGGAACAGAAAGAAACAGAAGGCATTGTAAAGAAAATAAATGGAGAAACCGTTGTTTATATGGATTTTGAAAGCGTTCTTATTGCAAAGCAAATAGGGGAAAAGTTATACCCTACCAAATCTTATTCTTCTACAGAATGGGGATATATAATTTCAAAAGACTACTATAACCGAGAATGGCGTTGCGATTATGAATATGAACATTTAGGACATCTTGCTCAAACAAGCACTTATTTAACAACCCAAGAAGGTTCCAATAAATGCTTAGCATTATACTATTGGGATAGCAACAAACTTTCCTACATACGTGGAGATCAAAACGGAGTAAGTCGCGATGGTTACTTACGTACCAACCTTACATACGGAAGTACAAAATACACACTTGGAAATATTGATATAAATTGGTTATTAGCAACAGATGAATACTACATAGATTTACCTGTATCAGCCATCGGTATAAAAACTACAAAAAATGAAAACCTTCTTATTGAGAAAACACAAATAGAAGAAAAAGGAGATGGTAAATACAACTATAAATATACCTATCGATATGTATTTAATGAGGCCGGATACATCACTGAAATCTACGAAACCAGAGAACATTCAGTTTTTGAGAATTCTAAAGAAGAAGAGCGACTTATTTACACTTTTGAATATTAAAACCTTCATAACATTATGGAAGATATCACCGCAATTTGCATTTTAGTAGCCTTAGGCTTTGCTATTCTACACATTATCTATGATTTCTTTATCAAGAAAAAGTTCGCTGCCTATCAGGTTGACGATTTTCGGAAGATACGGTTAGATGCCAACCTGCCCGAATTCAGCTCGGAAGAGGAAAACAACCGCGCCTCCAACCTACTGGAAGAGGTATACGAAAGCTGGCCGGTAGTAGAAGTTACCGAAGACGACGAACTGCACGCCCCACTCACCGGCAAACAGATGAAAGCCTCTACTGCATTGCTGAAAGAAGTAATTACCATTGCTCCTACCGAAGAAGATCTGACCGAACGCCTAAACGAACTATCGGGAGTGGTAAACAGTGCCAATAAGCGCTGCTTCAACGGATCGAAAACATTGGTTATCTCTGCACTCGCCATTTATATACTGCTCTCGCTCATTTCGGGCACTTGGGCAGGTGCTACCTTCTTTATTGGCAGCATTGTTTTCTACATCTTGGCAAGCATGACACCTACATTCATGATTAACAAAAGAATAATGAGTGCCAGTGACGGCAAACGCAGCTTTATGACTTCAATTATAGGCGGACTGTTTGGAAGCGTAGCTACAGCCAAAACCATAAAGTATGTCAACAAAAATACGGGCGAAGTAGTAGATACCGACAACAGTGACACTTGGATTAAACTTGCTTTCACCTTTATCGTATTGGTGTTTGTCAGCTTCTTTATCGCAGTAATCGGATTGATTAATTATGTACGCAATTATTGGTTGTATATTTAAAAAGAAACTTATGAACTACTTAAAAAGAAACATATTTCTTTTACCAGCTATACTTTTGTTCCTTTCTGCTTGTTCGGATTCGGACACAGGTGATTCAGAAGAAAATGATTCAACAAATATAGAAACCATCTTATCGGAATTAGAGAAAGAAACTGATATTAGCATTTTTACTGAGTCGCTAAAATCTGCCGATTTGCAGGATATAAATGGGCCTGTTACCATTTTTGCTATACAGAACGATGCCCTCAGCACTCGCAGTTCAAAGGCTACAATGGCCATCGGCAAGGATGAATTATTGTACCATATTATAAAAGGAGCATACAGCGATCTATCTCAAATCAGCAATATGACTACACTTAACAAACAAAGTGTTGATATAGAAACTATTTATGTAAAAAATACTCCCTATACTTATGTGAATGATGTTATTATAAACTCTTCACCAACAATATTAGAAGGAGGAAATGTACTATATAAAACAAATCTGTCTTTGTTATTGAGTAGAACACCACCATCCAAAAACAACAATGAAGAATATATTGACTGGCTCGCCATGAAGTTAGAAGGAGAGTGGATTCTGGTAGATAATGAATCATACAATATCTACGTTGAAGATTACAACAAAAAAGAAATTACACCAATAGATTCGAAAGATTCTCGACGATATCAGTATAGAGAAATATTCGAGCGAGACAGAACGTATTACAGCAAAGGAATGTTGGGTAAATATGAAGCTGTTTACAACAAGGAAGAACACAGCATTATCAAAGGGACTGGCTCCAGGGCCGACAAAGCTTGGTTTGGTTTAAGTACATCTGACAATCAAGAGATTGCCTTATCCGGAAGAACGGTATTGTCTAATGGGCAATCATATCCGGTAGGAACGATGCATATTGATGAGAACTTTGGTATAGGATCGCACATGAAATATATTATTTGTTCGCCGGGATACAGTTTAAATCCTCCAATGCTATACCCGGCGGAACGAGATTCTTTGGTTTACATCTTCCAAAAAATCTGTAATTAGTAGTTAACTATAAATTAAAGAAATTATGAAAGCAATTAAAACATTTTTATTTCTTTTCGCTATTATTTTACTTACAGCTTGCAGCAGCACCTCCAACCCTACAAAATTGGCAGAAAAGTTTGCCACAGCATATCTTAATGCTGATTATGACAAATGCAACAAGATGATGGAAGAGGAAGAGTTTACTCCTTCGAGTGAAATGTCTAAATTCGAAAAAGAGGCCGTCAAAGCAATGAAAGAGGAAGCTAAAAAAAAGAAATATGTGCTTACAATAGATGAAGATTCTTCTGATATAGACGAAGATAGCGCAACCATCTATTTTGATATCACCTCGAAAACGGACCCTGAGTTTAAGGAAACAATAAGAGTAAATATTGAGAAAGACGATAACAACAAGTGGGTGGTTGACGGATTCAAACAATTATAATCGGCATAAACAAATGAAAACAAAAAGCATATTCATTCTATCATTCATAGTAATGGTGGCGTTTACAACGGAAACATCGGCACAAGGCTGGCTCAACAAAGCTCTTAAAAAGGTGGAAGATGTAACAAAGATAGTGGATGGAGCTGTAAACAGTTTGGATGGAAGCCCAGCAGAAGAGACAGAAAAACAAACAGCCACTTCTAACAACATCGGTGCAACCATTAAATGCAGCAACAAAAATCTGAATATTCAATTCGAAAGCTGCATCAGAGATGGCAAGCTCACTGTACTATCCTATTATGTTACCAATAATGGCAACGACTTGAAGCTGAACTATATAGGGCGCACAAATGTGGTTTCGGGACAAACTGCAACTTCTTTCTACGACAACGAAGGCAAACAGTACAAATGGACCGACATAACCTTTGGCGAAGAGCGATACAATGGCACAGAGTGGCTGGCTCCCGTAGTGCTGCCACAAGGAGTTAAAATAAAATGTACCGTCGTTTTGGCAAACGTAAGCAAAACAGCCAAACAATTAAACAGAGCAACAGTTACGGGTTGGGATTTTGTTCTCCAATTCAACAACGTGCCTATTTATACGGTAGACCAAACATTGGCAAAAGACAATGTAATTCTCAAGAAGGAAAATCCGGTGGGAGGACTGGCAGAAAAAGCACACAAAGAAACATATACAATAGAATCGGTTACCATCACCGAAAATAATACGCAAATTCGTGTTTTAGTTCAGGCTCCACAAATTAACAATATACAAATCACACCGGGATACAACCCTGATATTGAATTAAAAGCAGACGGGAAAAGTTATGCTCTATTAAACGCTTTCGGTGTATCAAAGCATTGGCTATATACCCAATATTATACTCTTGAAGCAGGGCAATCGGGATATATTGATCTTGTTTTCGAGAAAATCCCCGAAACTACCCAAACAATCAGTATTCAGTCTGAAGACTTACTTTGGAAATCGGTTTGGCTTGTAGATCCACCAAAGCCCGGTGCATAATACACACGATAACCGCAAGTGAATTACGCTTCAGGTGTATAACATCACTCCCGAATTAACGTTCGTAAAACCAAAAAATAAGTTTGTTTGGATTATTTGCTTTGAGCTTACCCTCGCCCTTTGGGCGAGGAAGCTCTACAGCTCATATTTTTACTTCAAAGCCTGAATCAGTTCATCAATCGTCACCAGATTCTGCTCTCCCTTCTCCATATCCTTAAGCATCACCTTGCCGGCATTCATTTCATCCTCGCCCACAATGGCTACAAAAGGGATATTCTTATTGTTGGCGTAAGTCATTTGCTTCTTCATCTTAGATGAATCGGGGAAAAGTTCGGCTGTAATACCTGCCGCTCTTACTTTCATTAACACCCCCATACAGTAAGCGGCTTCTTTCTCTCCGAAGTTCACAAAGAGTAGTTTGGTTGCATTTACTGCTTCTTTGGGATATAGTTCCAGTTGATTAAGTACATCAAATATTCGGTCGGCACCAAAAGAGATTCCCACACCCGATACGCCGGACAAGCCGAATACTCCTGTCAGATTATCATAGCGGCCTCCACCTGTGATACTGCCAATTTGCACATCAAGGGCTTTGACTTCAAAAATGGCTCCGGTGTAGTAGTTTAGTCCGCGTGCTAATGTCAGGTCAAGCTCTATTTCGTTTTTAATACCAAGTGCACTTAGGGTGGTAAGAATAAATTCGCTTTCTTCTACTCCTTTTATTCCGGTTTCGCTACCTGCCAACACATTCTTCAAGGTTGCCAACTTCTCTGCATTAGAACCACTCAAGAGAATAATGGGTTGCAACTTAGCAATGGCTTCTTCGCTAATGCCCTTCTCGGCCAGTTCCTTGTTTACATTGTCAAGACCTATCTTGTCTAACTTATCAATGGCTACGGTGATGTCTACGATTTTATCCGATTCGCCAATGATTTCTGCAATACCCGATAAGATCTTACGATTATTAATTTTGATGCAAACGCGAATATCAAAACGGGTAAACACCTCGTCTACTATTTGCATCAACTCTACTTCGTTCAGTAAAGAGTCGCTGCCCACCACATCGGCATCACATTGATAAAATTCGCGATAGCGCCCTTTCTGCGGACGGTCGGCACGCCATACGGGTTGTATCTGGTAGCGTTTAAAAGGAAAACTGATTTCATTCTGGTGCATCACCACATAACGGGCAAAAGGAACAGTTAAGTCATAACGAAGTCCCTTTTCGCAGAATTTGCTTGCCAGCTTGGCGGCATCACGACTCAACAACTCTTCGTCTGAGATTCCCTTGAAGTAATCGCCCGAGTTTTGTATTTTAAAAAGCAGTTTGTCACCTTCTTCCCCATATTTCCCCATCAAGGTAGAGAGCATTTCCATAGATGGTGTTTCTATCTGCTGAAATCCGTACAGATGATATACGTCACGAATTGTATTGAATATATAATTACGCTTCGCCATCTCTACCGGCGAAAAATCACGCGTACCTTTGGGTATACTGGGTTTTGCTGCCATACATTTTATCTATTAAAATTATTTTTGAAATCGCAAAGGTACAACAAATTAGGTGTTGGCTTAAACTTTTATATCTTTTTTTGCCTTGCGTTGGTTTCATTTTTATACATTTGCTGTATGAGTCAAAGCTATCTGAAACATGCCATCATAGAGCTTACCACCGAGTGCAATCTTCAATGCAAACACTGTTACAACTGGTGGAAACAAGAAGAACAGTCTTCTCAAAAGCAGAATTCTTATAAAAAAGCATTCTGTCTGCTCGATTTTTTAATAAAACACACCACTGTTAAGCACATCACTTTTACCGGTGGGGAGCCAACCATCAGCGAGCGTTTTATCGAATTAGTGCTTCATGCCAAGATAAACGGGAAAAGCGTTACCGTCATTACTAATGGGAACGGATCACCTCAGATTTACAAGCAACTGGCTTCTATGAAAGTTAATATGCTTGAATTCTCCATCCATTCCTCTCGTCCCGATATTCACGACGGGATAACACAAAAGCCGGGTTCATGCGAAAAAGCAATCAAAGAAATGAAGGATGCTTTATCTCAAGGAATATCTGTTACACCGGTAGTTGTTATTACTGCAACAAACCATCAATACGTAGAAGAAACCATACTTTATTTCTTTCGGCAAGGAATAAAATCCGTAATGGTAAACAGATATAACTTAGGAGGAGAAGGTTTGAACAATCCAAACTTATCGGCCACAGCTCAACAGCTACGAGATACTTTCGGCAAATTAAACACATTGGCCAAGTATTACGACATCCGTATATTCTCGGGCGTATGTACGCCTCACTGCATTCTCAACCCGGACGACTACCCCCTGATTCGCTTTGGAGCTTGTTCCGGACAGGTAGAACAACGTCCTTTGACTTTCGACCTGGATGGCAACCTACGCTTATGCAATCACTCTCCTATTATTGCCGGAAATATTTATAAGGAATCTTTCGAGGAGATTTTTGCTTCTTCGTATATTAAAGAATGGAGCGATCTGAGCATTCCCTTTTGCCAAGGATGTACTCATCTTGCAAGATGCAAAGGAGGGTGCAGGGCTGCCTCAGAGCAAGTAGGTCATTCTCTGAAGCAGGAAGATCCTATCATTCGGGAATTAGGCGGAACCCCTTTTTTATAACTCAAATACTTAGAAAACATGAAGAAACTATTTTATCATAAAGTGTATAATATCTTGCTGTTTCTATCTAACAGGTTCAGCAATCGTCAGATTTTGAAATATAAAGTTTTGGTGGGAAGTGCCTTATTAGCAATGACAAGCAGTTGCCAATCTCCCAAAAATAGTTCTAAGGAGAATCAACCAACAGCCTCAACAGACAGCATACAGGAAGAGCAAAATCCGGATGACGTAGAAATACTGTGTTATGAACCTGCAGTCATACGCATTGACAGCCTGGAAGAAGAAGAACCAACAGCAACCTGTTATGTTATGTTACCGGAACCGGAACCAGAGATAGAGCCAGAGGAGACAGATTTTATTATGTGCTATGACATTTCTGTAGACGATCTTGAACCGGACACTATTCAAGAAGACCCCAATCGTATCTATGAAATAGTAGAACAGATGCCAGAGTTTCCCGGAGGCTTAGATTCCCTGATGCACTATATAAGAAAGAACCTCAAATACCCCTGCTTTACAGGAGATTATGCCATAGAAGGCAGAGTTATTGTTCGGATTGTAGTAGAAAAAGACGGTACTATCTCTTCCCCGCAAATTCTTCGTTCCGTCGACGAGTTCTTAGACAAAGAAGCATTGAGGCTTATACGCGAAATGCCTAAATGGAAACCGGGACAACATAACGGAAAAACAGTCAGAGCTAATTACGTTATTCCTTTTATGTTTAAACGACTTGAGTAACATACGGAGTTAGATTAGATACAATTTAAAAAGGAAGAAGGAACTTCATTGATTCTGTGTTTATTTGCACATCTCACTATTTTTAGCGAATATTGCAGAAATAAACCAAGTTTAAAAAGATTAGATATAAAGCTATATCATATCCTAATTTTGGCAACAACAATTGCTGACTAATAATCATGAAAAAAACATTAATCTTTTTATTTAGTCTGATATCATCTTTGGCATCAGCTCAAATTAAGATAACACATGGACCTTACCTCTGTGATATGACTACAGATGGTGTTACAGTGGTGTGGACAACCAACAAACCAGCACTCTCGTGGGTAGAAATGGCGCCGGACGATGGAAAAAGTTTCTACAGCACCGAGCAACCTAAGTACTTTGAAACTGTTGCCGGACGGAAACAAGCCCACAAAACCCTGCACCGAATACGTCTATCGAACCTCAACCCGGCCACCAATTACCGCTATCGGATATTCTCGCGCGAAGTGTTGAATTGGAATGCCGGCAATAATGTGCAATACGGCCAAACAGCATCGAGCAATGTATACAGTAAAAAACCATTTCTATTCAAAACATATCCCGACAGCAATGAACGAGTGTCTTTTTTAGTCATGAACGATATACACGGCAGAGCTGCCTTTATGAAAGATCTTTGCAAAGATGTCGACTTCAAGCAGTTTGCCTTTGTATGTATGAATGGTGATATGGCCAACTTCATCGAGAGTGAGGAACAAATATTTAAAGACTTCATCGATGCCTCTGTCGATATGTATGCCTCCGAAACGCCGATCTTGTTTGCACGGGGAAATCATGAAACCCGGGGCGTTTTCTCAGACAGCCTGATAGATTATTTCCCAACTCAAGACGGAAAGACTTACCAACACTACAAGGTAGGCACAGTATCCATACTGGTATTGGATGGCGGAGAAGATAAACCCGACTCGGATATTGAATACAACGGACTGGCCCATTATGATGCTTATCGGGCAGAAGAAGCCAAATGGTTGGAAAAGGTGGTACAAACAGACGACTTCAAGAATGCCTCAGCGCGTATCGTCTTCCTACATATACCTCCTTATGGAGACTGGCACGGAAATGTACAGCTCAAAAAACACTTTGTACCGATATTAAATAAGGCAGGCATTGATGTTATGTTCTCAGGTCACACCCATAGGTATTCGTTCCACCCAAAGAATGAAGAAGTACAGTTCCCGGTGGTGGTTAATGGCAACAAAAGCTATGTAAGATGCGACATTGATAACAATAAAATCCGGGTAGAGGTAGTGGGTGAAGATGGTAAAAGCGTCCAAACGCTCCATATAAACTAGAATTTAGGTACATCTCACAAAGCTTTCTAATGAACAAAGTGTCTTTCAGCCGCATGGTTGTAGCACATATATAACACTTTTCATGTCAGATTTTTCCACGGCCGCGGCAAAGTTTTGTCACGGCCGTGGAAGAATCTTGTTGCGGCCGCGGCAAATTCTCGTTGCGGCCGTGGCAAAAGCTTGTTACGGCCGTAGCAAAATCTCTTGCACGAACCACTACATAAACTAAAAGAAGAAACGGCACAAAAGACATCGTCTTCTGTACCGTTTCCGAATATATATAAAGTATGTAATGTAGCCGTTATTTAATCTCTTCTTCCTAAGAAAATCATAATATAATAAATCAATGTAGCTAATGAGCCAAGTGCAGCTACCACATAAGTATATGCTGCAGAACGCAATGCATCTTCTGCCTGTGTATGATTAGAAGAATTTGTGATTCCTGCGCGACTTAACCATACTAAGGCACGTTTACTTGCATCAATCTCCACCGGAAGAGTAACAAAGCTGAAAAGGGTAGTCATGGCAAATAAAATAATACCGGCAAGTAATAGCTGAGGAAATGTATTTATCATTAAAATACCTCCCAACAGCACCCAAGTCATGATACTTGAAGCAAAACTAACTACCGGCACCAATTTGCTACGCATAGTTAAAGGAGCATAAGCCTTAGCATGTTGCACAGCATGACCACATTCGTGAGCAGCTACCGCGGCAGCCTTTATACTATTGCTTGCATATACACCTTCGCTTAAATTCACCGTTTTATTGGTGGGGTTGTAATGGTCTGTCAAAGTACCGGGGGTATGTGTTACTTTTACATCATAAATGCCGTTATCCTGAAGCATTTGAATTGCGACATCACGCCCCGTCATTCCATTCATCGTTGGAACCTTTGAATACTTCTTGAATTTACTCTGCAAATTTAATTGCACCAGATAGCTAACCAAAGCTATCGCTCCAAATATTATAAGTCCTGTTGCATTAAATACCATATTCTTTTCTATTTAAGTTATTACTACTTAATAACATAACAAAGAGTTTGCCAAATTTATCCAAAAAAAAACAGGAAAGCCAAATCAGCTCTCCTGTTTTTAGGAAGAATTATTGTTTTTATATTATTCTTCGGTATAACGTTCTATCGTTTGTGCCCTATCGGGACCTACAGACACGATTTTTATTTCTACCCCAAGTTGTTCTTCAAGGAAGGTGAGGTATGCATTAAATTCTTCGGGGAATTCATCTTCGCTCTGCATATTTGTCATATCCATCTCCCAGCCTGGCAATTCTACATAAACAGGCTCTACATTATTATCAATGCTGTAAGGGAAATAATCTATTTCTTCGCCATTCATTTTATAGGCTACACAAGCTTTAATGAGCGGGAACGTATCAAGCACGTCACTCTTCATCATAATTAGCTTTGTAACACCGTTCACCATGATTGAATATCTTAAAGCAACCAAGTCGATCCAGCCGCAACGACGTTTACGTCCGGTAACAGAACCAAACTCATGTCCTAAAGTACAAATCTTATCTCCGGTTTCATCGAATAGTTCGGTTGGGAATGGTCCTGCTCCTACTCTTGTGCAATATGCTTTGAAGATTCCATAAACCTCTCCTATTTTATTGGGAGCAATACCCAAACCGGTACAAGCACCGGCACATACGGTATTGGAAGAGGTTACAAATGGATAAGAGCCAAAATCGATATCCAGCATCGTTCCCTGAGCACCTTCGCAAAGCACGGTTTTGTTGTCGCGAAGCAGATTGTTAATTTCGTGCTCGCTATCTACCAAAGTAAAGCTTTTCAGGTATTCAATGCCTTGCATCCAATCTTTTTCAAGTTCTGTTAAATCATACTCATAGTTCAATGATTTAAGAATTTGCTCATGACGTTTCTTGGCTTCTGCATATTTCTGTTCGAAGTTCTCAAGGATATCTCCTACACGAACTCCGTTGCGACTTACTTTATCTGTATAAGTAGGGCCGATTCCTTTTCCGGTAGTTCCTACTTTTGCATCACCTTTAGCAGCTTCGTAAGCAGCATCCAGCATACGGTGTGTAGGCAGAATAAGATGAGCTTTCTTTGATATATGGAGTCTATCTTTCAGTTTATGACCGGTAGCTTCCAATGCTTCTGCCTCTGCTTTAAACAGCGCAGGGTCTAACACAACACCATTTCCGATGATATTTACCTTATCACCCTGAAATATTCCGGAGGGAATGGATCGAAGCACATATTTTTGTCCTTCAAACTCAAGTGTATGGCCTGCATTGGGACCGCCTTGAAAGCGTGCCACGACATCATATCTCGGAGTTAACACGTCGACTACTTTTCCTTTTCCTTCGTCGCCCCATTGCAAACCTAACAGAACATCTACTTTCATTTCTCTTTCTTTGGGTTATTATTTTTCTTCTTTCGTTTATTTTTCCGGTCGCACTTCGCACAAATACCATAAATATAAAGCGAATAATGAGAGGATTGAAACCGGGTTAACTTTGTATTTTCAATAACACTCTGCAATGCTTCATTCTGAAATTCCATCACCGTACCACACTGCATACAAATTTGATGATGATGCGTATCGCGGTTATACGATTTCTCGTATTGCGAGGAACTGGAAAACTGATGCTTTATCACCAGCTTTGCATTAATAAGCAAAATGATAGTATTATAGAGAGTGGCGCGACTTACCCGAAAATTTTCATGGTCTTTCATCCGGGAATAAAGCATATCAACATCAAAATGTCCGTCTATGGAATAAATGGTATCGAGTATCGCATAACGTTCGGGGGTTTTACGATGCCCGTTCATTTTCAGATATTCCGTAAATATCTGCTTTACTGTATCTTTAACATCTTCAATTTCCATAATAGCGCCAACAAAGTTAATCGTTTTTTATAGAAAGGGAAGTATTAACAGGAGTTTTTTAGCAATTATCCACTTCCTCTTTTACGATATTGAATAGCAGCTGTTCCTTTTCGTTTTTCGATGTTTCGAAACTTTCTACCAATCGGCAAACCCGGAAAGTATTCTCTTCTCCATGAGCCATATACTTACGGACAGCCAGAATAGCAGCACTACGAACATGATAACTTTCGGACAATATGGCACAGATGGCTTGATCCAGGAATTCACCACTCACACGTTCGTTCATATCTCCCTTTTTCATCAGCAGACGTGCAATTGTCAGGAAACCGCAAACTTGTGTGTACTCACGTTCACCGGCTATCCACTGAAAGGTTTTTGCGGGAATATAGGGTAAGTTCTGAAACAGGTTCATGCAAGTTAACTCTGCAATCTCCATATTATGAATATCTTCTACCCAGATGTCTGCAATTTCAGGATAAAAAGTTTCTATGGGTTGTAATAATCCGGCTAAGATTTTACATTCACGAATATCTTCTTTCCATAAGGCTTGCGCCAACTCATGATTTTTCTCATAATTGGATGCAATAACTTTAATTCGGGGTAGTTCAACTCCGAAGTTCAGTTTATAATGCAATCCTTTCTCGCGCATACTTTGAGACACAACTCCGTTCATACCGAGACGGAGTTGTGTCTTTACATCTTTCAACAGTTCGCTTACGCTCATCGATGTGTTAATTTAAAGAAGGCAATGCCGAGTATTCTTTGCTATAACGAAGCATTTGTTCTTTATAGCCTTCTTCATAAGATACAGTTACATCAATAACATTACCTTCGTCGTCGTATGATGCCTTATAAACCGGATTGACAAATCCTTTATAAGGAGATAGATTTAGTTTCTTATAACGACTCAGTACCTCTTTATGAAGTTGAGGGTCTACCTTTACAGCATATCCTTCTACTAATTCGCGAGCAGCATTAAAGTCGCCTGTAGATTTTATACGTTGTATTTCGGCAAGTAGCTGACCTATTAAAGTGCGCACTTTTTCGTAATCGTTGATAACTACATACGTTTTTTCATCTTTACGAACCATCTCTACCGCATTATCCGCTTTTCCTTTTTCGTACACCCAACGGGCAATTAGTTGGCGGTTTCTCATGTGCGACTCCTCGATATTATTACCTGGTTCGATTCTAACTAATTGTGTCATCAAACCATTCATTAAATAGGTACAATATTCTGCTTTATAGGCTTCTGCATCAGGAAGTAGGGTTAGTTCCACCAATTTAGGATCGGCCATATAGTAAAGTCCAAACAAGTCGGCACGGGCTTCTTCGATGGTTGCCCCATAAGCTTTCAGCGAATCGGGATCTACTCCGGGCATTAGCTTTCCGGATCCATGTCCTAAACATTCGTGCAAATCGGTATGTAAGTTGCCTGTTAAATCACCATACTTTTCTATTAATGCGCGTTCAACATCACTGTACACAAATTCTTCATTAAATCCGTTGCCATGAGCAGCCTTATTGTAAGCATCGGTAATATTACCTATCGTCACAGATTTCGACCCATGTTGACCACGAATCCAGTTTGAATTAGGCAGATTAATACCAATCGCAGTAGCAGGATACAAGTCGCCGGCCAAAATAGCGGCAGTAATAACCTTGGCTGATACCCCTTTTACTTCTTCTTTCTTGAATTGTTTGTCAACCGGAGAATGATCTTCAAACCATTGTGCATTATTGCTAATTAGTTCTGTGCGCCGAGTTGCTTCCATATCTTTGAAGTTTACCAAAGATTCCCAACTGGCTTTCATACCCAAAGGATCTCCGTAAGTTTCTGTAAATCCATTCACAAAATCAATACGAGAATCTAAATCTTTCACCCAAAGAATGGCGTATTCATCAAAGGTTTTCAGATCTCCTGTGTTATAGAACTCTACGAGCTTGCTGATTACGGCTTTTTGGGTTTCATTTTCTGCCACTGCTTCGGCTTTTTTGAGCCAGTAAACCACGTTCTCAATAGCCTCTGTATAGAGCCCGTCTACTTTCCAGACCTTTTCTTCAACGGTATTGTGTTCTTTTACCAAGCGACTATTCAATCCATAAGATATGGGTGTTTCATCACTTGCGTCTTTCATCTTAGCATAAAAAGCCTCTGCTTCTTTTTGTGTAACCCCTTGATAGTAGTTGCAAGCAGATGTTAATATCAAATCTTCTCCATCGGCTTGATTAACCCGTTTGGGCATTACCTTCGGATCAAATATCACCGGAAAAATCAGTTCGCATAGTTCTTCTGCGGTTTGACCTTCCTTATAGAAGAGCAAATTTTCCAAGTTTCCGATCTCTGTTTTTAAGAATTCGGGCGAAAAGCCGGGAGTTATTTTATCCATTCCATAGTGATGATGAATACCACTGGAGAACCAAACGCGTTTCAGGTACTCTTCCATCTTCAGAAACTCCGGTGCTTTTTTATCTCCTTGATAGTTTTGATAAACAGCCTCTAATGTTTTTCTGATAAGTAGATTGTATTTTCCATTTTGATCGAAAAGAATATCACGCCCCCAAAGTGCGGCTTCCGATAAATAGTAAATTAACTCCTTTTGTTTTAAAGATAAATCTTCGAAACCTGGTACTTGATAACGAAGTATTTGCAAATCTGCAAACTGCTCAACTGTATAACTAAAATCTGTTGCTGTATTTTGGGGCGACTTGGTTTCACTACATGCACTTAATAAGGTAGAGCCTATAACCATAGCTAATAAACTTTTTCTCATAATATTTTTTATAGATAAAAATAAAAAAAAGGAAATATCCCGAATAGTGGTCAAGATAATTCCTTTTTTCACACGTTAAATAAAGAAATTATTATTTCTTCATTGCATGTTTTTTACGATATCCATTAGGAGTTTCGCCTACATTTTTGTAGAATGCTGCATAGAAAGACTGGCGATTGGCAAAACCAACCATTGCACTAATTTCTTCCACATTTTTGTCGGCATATCTTTTATCTGTTAACATGTGCAAAGCATCTTTTACTCTGTACTCATTAAGCAAACATGAATAGTTCATTCCAAAACGCGAATTTACTACTGCCGATAAATAACGGGTGTTTGTTTTAAGCTCTTTTGCTAAATCTTTAGCAGAATAATCGGGGTCTTTGTACTTCTTTTGAACAACAACAATATTCAAAATCTTGTCGTACAACTCATCTGCAAGCTCAGGTCTGATCAAAGATCTGTAAGCTGCCTTCTTCTCCTTCTTCTCCCTCAAGTTATAGGGTCTTTTTTTAGGAGTTTCTTCTTGCTTTTTCTCTTCTAAATCACTCATTTTAATAACTGGTTAGGGTTTGTTACATATTATACCAAACACACTATCGTGTTTTTACAAACACAAACATCGTACTTTTTTTTAAATTACGCAAACTATTTCGTCTATTTTTTTTTGTTTTTAGCTTATTAAAAAAAACACGATGCATTTTAACAAAGCAGAAAAACCCTTTTCTAAAGCCTCAAAAGATACTTTTTTACATTAAAAATTCCCATTTATCAAACAAAGAAAACGATGATATCAAATTGCTTTTTTAGTAAAACAAGATATAGAAAAGTCTGTAAAATCAGATTTAGCAACTTGTTTAACGAACAAAACCCGCGAATAGGGCTCTGTATCATTCAATGCTAAATAGCCACCATAAGTAGCTTTCAGTGTCTATACCTTTTCTGTACGCCAACAGAAGAAGCGATATGCAGCAACAAAACATATTGTATTTTCTACTCAGCAAGATTTATGCTTTGACAAGCTTATATTCTTAAACAGGCTGTTTACATTTAAACAACTTTTAAAAACAGGAATACAAGCTCTTTTTCAAACGATTCCCCAATTTCAAAAGTGATATTTTGTTTCATAAGGCACAAAACAAACATGCATATAGACAAAAAAACGACGCATATACTTTAAGATTGTTTCAATTGCAGGAACAATAACAATCATCATTTACATTGTTGCAAATATTCACGAAGATCCGTTGAAAGAACTCCTAACGATATTGCTTTTTCAAAATCGGCCTTTGCCTGTGTTTTCTTTTTCTGTGCTAAGTAAACCTCACCTCGTAGGATGTAGGCTTCGGTGGAATTCGGTGCAATACTAATTGCTTTATCTAAATCAATTAACGCCAACTCCAAATGATTCATCTCTTGTTCAACACCCGCACGAACTACATACAATACAGCATCATGAGAATTCTCTTCCAACATTTTGTTCACAAGCTCTAAGGCATCTTTGTATTTTTGCTCTTTTTGATTGAGAGTAATCAATCCCAAACGGGCATTGTAATTATTGGGCTCAATAGTTAATAGTCGATTATAATCAATGCGAGCAGCGTTATAATCGCGTCTCCCGATATAGATATAAGCTCGCATTGATAGAGCTTCTGTATTCACTTTATCCAAATCCAGCGCTTCGCAATAATCCACGTATGCTTTATCAAGTTTTCCCACCTCCATATAAACAGTGGCGCGATTCAATAAAATAGAGACAACACGGGGAGCTATATTTAAAGCGAATGTATAAGATTCTATGGCATCTTCATATTTTCCGGCTCGTTGTTGAAGACTACCAATATTAGAAAAGAGTAAAGCATTATGGGGATTAGCCGGTTCCAGCCGCAAAGCTTGCCGAAAAAGTTCTTCAGCCTTTTGAAGACTATCTTTTTGGGCCCACTCCAATGCTTGCTCTGAAAGTTCCTGATAAGTTTGAGAAAAAATATTTAGCGAAAAACAAACTATTCCCACTAATAAAATGCTTCTTTTCATAAATGAATATTTGGTTTCTTCAATGATTGTTGGTAAAGATACAGAAATGTATATATCTAACTATCAGCGAATATAAAAACTTCATCTATTTGTAGAGCTTTTAAATCATTTTTAGAATCATTTTAAAAAGTGGATCGTATTGAAGATATGGAGAAAATCAAGCAAGATGTGATTCTCCTATTTAGAAATGAACAGATACAAAGGCACAGAGTGTTTTATTCTTGGTAAATCAGAATCTCTGTGTCTTTGCATCTCTGCGTTCATTTAAGATAATTAGACTGAACAATCAAAATATTCAGTTCTTCTTAATATATGCAACCAACCATTCTCCCACTTCAGAAGTACTAAATGGTTTTTCTCCTTCCACCTGAATATCTTGTGTACGCACATTTTGATCCATGGATGCATCTACTGCTTTACGAATAAGCGCTGCTTCCTCTTTAAGGTTGAACGCATATTCAAGCATCATTGCTGCCGAAAGTACTGTAGCTAAGGGGTTCGCAATATTTTGTCCGGCAGCCTGAGGCCATGAGCCATGAATTGGTTCGAAGACAGAAGTATACGTTCCGATAGATGCGGAAGGCAAAAGCCCCATAGAGCCTGTAATTACAGACGCTTCATCTGTTAAAATATCGCCAAACATATTTTCAGTAACCATCACATCGAAAGCAGTAGGCCATTGGATGATACGCATAGCCGCATTGTCGACAAACATAAATTCGGTTTCAACTTCCGGATAGTTCGGAGCTATTTCTTTGGATACTTCGCGCCACAAACGAGAGGTTGCAAGTACATTGGCTTTATCTACAATGGTTACTTTTTTACGTCGTTTCATGGCATATTCATAAGCCAATGTTACAATGCGAGTAATTTCTTCGCGAGAATATACGCAGGTATCATAAGCCGTATCACCATCTTCTGATCGACCTTGAGGACGACCAAAATACATACCACCTGTCAGTTCGCGAATACACATAAAGTTTGCACCTTTTACCAGTTCGGCACGTAAGGGAGATTTATAAAGAAGTGACTCAAATGTTTCTACCGGACGGATATTGGCATATAGACCTAACCTTTTCCTCATAGCAAGTAATCCTTGTTCCGGACGAACTTTGGCTGTAGGGTCATTGTCGAATTTAGGATCTCCCACAGCCCCAAACAATACAGCGTCGCTTTTCATACAAAGCTCATGTGTTTCTTCGGGATACGGATTACCTACTTTGTCGATGGCTGTAGCACCGCAGATACCAAATTCATAACTAAGTTCATGATTGAATTTCTCACAAATGGCTTTGGTTACATTTAATGCTACGTCAATAATTTCAGGTCCAATTCCATCACCGGGTAGGACAGCAATATTCATTTTCATTTTAGTTTATGAGTTTATAGTTTATAGTTTATGGGGGTGGAGTTTATAGTTTTGAGTTTATAGTTTAAAGATCATTCAACTCAAAACTATAAACTCAAAACTCCAAACTCAAATCACTCTTCTATTATATTCAACATTTTTATAGTTGCTTTGATAGCTGCTTCCGTCTGGTCGGCATCTAAACCACGGGTACGAAATACTTTATTATCATAACTCCAGGTTATTACCGTCTGCACAAAAGCATCTGTACGACCTCCGGGAGGAATGGTTACTGCATAGTTTAATAGCATCGGGAAATTACGCCCGAGGGTAACCTTATATATTTTTCGCAATGCACGTACAAAGGCATCGTATTGACCATCGCCCGAAGAGCTTTCTTCATATAATTTGCCATCAATCTCTATACTGAGAGTTGCCATTGGGCGTAACTTATGAGCCAAAGTTACAAAATAGCTTTTCAATTTCACCTTATTACTCATACCTTCCTGTTTTAATACGTCTGAAATGATATAGGGTAAATCTTCCTGAGTTACAAGTTCTTTCTTATCTCCTAATTCAATAATACGTTCAGTTACTTTACGCATGGATTCTTCGTCTAACTCAAGCCCCAGGCTTTCGAGGTTTTTACGTATGTTGGCTTTCCCTGAGGTTTTTCCTAAGGCATACTCACGAACACGTCCAAAACGTTCAGGAAGAAGATCATTGCAATAAAGATTGCTTTTATTGTCTCCGTCGGCATGTACTCCTGCTACTTGGGTAAATACATTCTCACCTACTATCGGTTTGTTGGCCGGAATAATAATACCGGAATAAGATTCTACTACACGACTCACATCATTTAACCTACTTTCATCAATGTTGGTAATGGCATTGAAATGATCTTTTAAAATGGCTTGCACACTGGCCAAGGGTGCATTTCCCGCACGTTCCCCTAATCCGTTTATGGTAGTGTGAAGCCCTTTTGCACCTCCTAATACCGCTGCAAGTACATTGCTTACGGCTAAATCATAATCGTTATGTGCATGAAAATCAAAGTGCTTACCGGGATAGTGTCGTACCATTTTCCGAATAAACTCCAATGTTTCCAACGGATTTAAGATTCCTAATGTATCGGGCAACATGAAGCGCTTGATATTTGTATTTATCAGCGAGTCCATCATCTGAAACACATACTCGGGCGAGTCTTTCATTCCGTTGCTCCAATCTTCCAAATAGACGTTCACTGCAATATCCATCTCATCGGCATAGTTCACCACGGCGATAATATCGCTGATATGTTCTTCCGGTGTTTTTTTGAGTTGCTCGCGACAATGCCTTAACGACCCTTTGCATAATAGGTTTATAACACGGCAACCAGCCTCCTGTATCCATTTGAGAGAAGTACACCCATCCACAAAGCCTAACACTTCGACTCTATGAAGCATATTTCTTCGGGCAGCCCAATCGCAGATCATCTTAACAGCATCAAATTCACCATCGGAAACACGAGCGGAGGCAACCTCTATGCGGTCGACTTGCAGTTCTTCCAATAGTAGACGAGCTATCATCAACTTCTCATGAGGCACAAAAGATACTCCGCTGGTTTGTTCGCCATCGCGGAGTGTTGTGTCCATGAGTTCTATTTGAACGCTTTTTCTTCCCATGCTTCTATTTTATCTTTATTGGTTAGCAGAAAATCGATATCGTCTAACCCATTTTCCAAACAATGCTTTTTATAGGCATTGATTTCGAATGATTCGCTCTTACCTGTTGCTTTGTTTGTGATTGTTTGCGCCGGAAGATTTACTTCCACTTCGGTTTTCGGATCTTTGTTGATAGAAACAAACAGTTCGGAAAGGAATTCTTCGCTCACTATCACAGGCAACACAAAGTTATTCAAAGCATTATTGCGAAAGATATCAGCGAAGAAGCTTGATACCACCACGCGAAAACCATAACCGGCAATGGCCCATGCAGCATGTTCACGACTCGACCCAGAACCAAAGTTCTTGCCGGCTACCAACACTTTTCCACTATAAAGAGGGTTGTTTAATACAAGAGAATCTATTTTATTTCCTTGTTTATCATAGCGCCAGTCGCGGAATAAATTATCTCCGAAACCTTCTTTAGTGGTTGCTTTCAGAAAGCGTGCCGGAATAATCTGATCGGTATCTACATTCTCTAAAGGAAGAGGTACGCAAGTAGATGTAAGTATATTGAATTTTTCTTTCATAATTATTATAGCCTCTCCCCAACCCTCTCCAAAAGAGAGGGAGAAGGATTAGCTCTGTGTATTTAGTTATTAATCATTAGTTATTTTCTCTTAAAGGAATTATCTTTTATCTCCCTCTCCATCGGAGAGGGCCGGGGAGAGGCTCCTTGGATCTGTTATCACTCCGGTTATCGCGGCAGCAGCGGCTACCAAAGGGCTGGCCAATAAAGTACGCGAACCGGGGCCTTGACGTCCTTCAAAATTTCTGTTCGAAGTAGATACGGCATACTTACCCGCAGGAATTTTATCATCATTCATAGCCAAACAAGCAGAGCAACCAGGCTGACGGATAGCAAAGCCGGCTTCCTCGAACACTTTATCTAAACCTTCTGCACGAATTTGTTTGTCTACCTCCCAAGATCCGGGCACTAACCAGGCAATGATGTTCTCTGCTTTTTTCTTTCCTTTTACTATGGTTGCAAAAGCGCGGAAATCTTCAATACGTCCATTGGTACATGAACCGATAAATACATAATCAACTTTCTTGCCAATCAATGATTCGCCTGCTTCGAAGCCCATATATTCCAGTGATTTTGCGTAAGAGATACGTCCTGCATCGGGTACAGTATCCATAGTAGGGATGTGTTGAGTAATTCCCATCCCCATACCCGGATTGGTTCCGTAAGTAATCATTGGCTCGATATCTTCTGCATAGAACACTACTTCTTTATCGAATACAGCGTCTTCATCACTTTTTAGGGTTTTCCAATAGGCGAGTGCTTTCTCCCATTCTTCACCTACAGGAGTATACTCACGTCCTTTGATGTATTCGAAGGTTACTTCATCGGGAGCAATCATACCACCGCGGGCACCCATTTCAATACTTAAATTACAAAGCGTTAAGCGCCCCTCCATTGATAAGCTGCGAACCGCTTCGCCTGCATATTCCACGAAATATCCGGTTGCTCCACCTGTAGTCATCTGCGAGATGATATAAAGAGCCATATCTTTGGCAGTTACTCCTTTGCCTAATTTACCTTCTACAGAAATACGCATTGTTTTAGGTTTTGACTGAAGGATGCATTGAGATGCCAATACCATTTCTACTTCGCTGGTTCCGATACCAAAGGCTACTGCTCCCATAGCGCCATGAGTAGAGGTATGTGAATCTCCGCAAACAATAGTCATTCCCGGCAATGTTAATCCTCTTTCCGGACCTACCACGTGGATAATTCCGTTTTTAGGATGCATCATTCCAAAGTGTGTTAATCCGAAATCCTGTGCATTTTTAGTCAATGTATCTACCTGTGCTTTTGAAACAGGATCTTCAATAGGTTTATCCTGATCGTGTGTGGGGGTATTATGATCGGGCATACAGATCACCTTTTCCGGACGAAAAGCTTTAAGACCTCTGGCACGCAAGCCGGCAAAAGCCTGAGGGCTGGTTACTTCATGACAGTAAAGTCTGTCGATATAAAGTTGAGTGGGACCATCTTCTACTTTTGCAACTATGTGCGAATCCCAGATTTTATCAAATAGAGTAGTCTCTCCCCGTCCCTCTCCAGAGGAGAGGGAGCAAGCTGCTGTTTTGTTTATTTGCTCTTTCATTTATTCTATTTTTAATTAATTACTTGTTTCTTATCTATTTACTACGCTCACTCAAACTATCCATGTCTCCCTCTCTTTTGGAGAGGGCTGGGGAGAGGCTATTATCTAAACTTATTGATACAGTCGATGTACGCTTCCACTGATGCAGCTATAATGTCTGTATTTGCTCCAAAGCCATAATAAAGCTGATTATCGTACTCTACTTGCATGTGTACTTTACCCACATCATCGCTTCCCTTACTGATGGCTTGAATGGTGAACTCCTTCAAAATCATACTACGATCAATGATTCTTTTCAACGCTTTAATTGCTGCATCTACAGGACCATTTCCGCTTGCAGCAGCTTCGAATTTTTCTCCTGAAATATTCAAGCCCATACTTGCCACAGAGCGCACGCCTACTCCACTTGTAACTTGAAGGTATTCCAGTTTAATGCGTTGGTTTTGAGTGCGATCGGCTCCGGCTAACATTAAAACATCATCATCGCTTATATCTTTTTTACGATCGGCCAGTTTAAGGAATTCCTCATATATTTTATCAAGTTTAGTTTGCTCTAACTCTACTCCCAATGCGGAAAGACGATGCTTCAAAGCTGCTCGTCCACTGCGTGCAGTTAATACGATTGCATTATCATCGATACCAACATCGTGCGGATTGATTATTTCGTATGTTTCAATATTCTTTAAAACTCCATCCTGATGAATGCCGGAGGAATGTGCAAATGCGTTGCGACCTACAATGGCTTTATTGGGTTGTACAGGCATATTCATCAAACTTGAAACTGTACGACTGATGGGGTATATGCGTTGTGTATTAATATTCGTGTCTATCTTTATATCCTTGTGGCTTTTTAAGATCATAACAACTTCTTCTAAAGCTGTGTTTCCGGCACGCTCTCCAATTCCGTTGATGGTTACTTCTACCTGTCGCGCTCCATTCAATACACCACTAATGGTGTTAGCAGTAGCCATACCTAAATCGTTATGGCAGTGAGTAGAAATAATCGCTTTGTCTATATTCGACACATTTTCCATCAAATATTTTATTTTGGCTCCATATTGATCCGGCAGGCAATATCCGGTGGTATCCGGGATATTCACCACGGTAGCTCCTGCTTTAATTACGGCTTCTACCACTCTGGCAAGATATTCGTTATCTGTGCGACCGGCATCTTCGGCATAGAACTCTACATCTTCTACGTAGCGGCGTGCATACTTTACGGCAGCTACCGCACGTTCTATGATTTCTTCGCGAGTAGAGTTGAATTTATACTTAATATGCGAATCGGAAGTGCCAATACCTGTATGAATTCTTTTTCTTTTAGCATACTGTAAGGCTTCAGCAGCCACATCAATATCTCTCTCTACTGCACGTGTCAGTGCACAAATGGTAGGCCATGTTACTGCTTTAGATATTTCAATGACCGAGTTAAAGTCTCCGGGGCTCGAAACCGGAAACCCTGCTTCTATTACATCAACCCCTAAAGCTTCCAAAGCCTTTGCCACTTGGATTTTTTCTACTGTATTCAACTGGCAGCCGGGCACCTGTTCGCCGTCGCGCAAAGTTGTGTCGAAAATAAATAATCTGTCACTCATCTTGTTATTGTTTTATATTATTATATCTTAATTGGCATAAAAGAAAAAAGCCTTTCTCACAAGGAAGTGAGAAAGGCTTTCGTATAATTTTCATCTTACACATCTACACACGACACTCACTTCCACTAATCTTCAAGAGTAGAATAATAATACCAGCGAGTAGAATATGTATAAATGATTGATTCATTCTTTGTTTATTTCTTTTTTGTTACGATTATGCAAAGGTAGATATAATATTGAATCGTGCAAATAAAATGCTATTATTTTATCGAAATAGATTTCATTTTATAACATTTATCACACTTTCAAAGCAAATAGATAGTTTCCCAGCTTTAAATAGACTTTTCATTTATCATTTGAAGGCAGTGCAAGGTTACCTTACTTATTTATACGACAAAAGAGGATACAGACGCGTGTCTTATATCCTCTCTCAAATTTCAATCAATACTTAGCAGTTACTCTGCTGCTACTTCTTCTTTCACTTCTGTTTTTGTTGAATCACAAGCTAAAGAATCGTTTGCGCAACAAGTTTTAGTTGAATCGCATTCAACAGCAGCTTTTGTAACAGGCTCTTCCATTACCGGAGCTTCTTTTTCTGCTGCTTTTTTATTTCCACATGAAGTAACTACTGTCATAGAAAACATTACAGCCGCCGCTGCAAGAAATAATTTCATTTTCATAATCAATTTGCTTTAAATGTTTAATTTGTAATCAGTGCGGCGCAAAGGTATACAAAAAAACATAATTATCGTTTTACTTCCTGAATTTATTTCATGAAGCCGACTAACAATTTACTCTATCTCCAAAAACGGCTTATAACGCAAAAAGCCTTCCTATCATATTTGATAAGAAGGCTCTTCATTAAAACGGCAACTACTTACTCTCCCACTGTTACGCAGTACCATCAGCGTGACGAGGCTTAACTTCTCTGTTCGGAAAG
>NZ_QVMK01000015.1 GCF_010500995.1 Bacteroides sp. 224
TTTTCAAGGAGATACAGAAATGTTTTAATGAGATAATTAACTGAATAACAACATTTTAACTAACTGAATCAGCGAGTGATTTCAACTACTGATTCGCATTAATAATGTATCAGCTTTTCTGCGCAAAGATAGAAAATCTCTCTGTCGCGCATATTTCAAATAGATTACATTCACATTACAGCTTGCACATGATAAATAAATAATTTACTTTTGTAACTTCAAAAAAATGGTTAACACTTACTATTATGGCAGATAATCGGAATGAGGAAACTACAGAAAAGAAAAGCCTCAACTTTATAGAATTCGCAGTAGAAAATGACCTGAAAGAAGGTAAAAACGGTGGTAAAGTACAAACTCGTTTTCCGCCCGAGCCAAATGGATACCTGCATATTGGGCATGCCAAAGCTATTTGTCTTGATTTTGGATTAGCTCAAGAGCATAATGGTATTTGCAACCTGCGTTTTGATGATACCAACCCGGTAAAGGAAGATGTTGAATATGTAGACTCTATCAAAGAAGACATCCAATGGTTGGGCTTTGAATGGGGAAACATTTATTATGCTTCTGATTACTTTCAGCATCTATGGGATTTCGCCGTAGCTCTTATAAAAAAAGGGAAAGCTTATATTGATGAACAATCTGCCGAAGAAATAGCCAAACAGAAGGGAACCCCTACTCAACCCGGGGTAGATAGCCCTTATCGTAATCGCCCTATAGAAGAGAGTCTTGCTCTTTTTGAAAAGATGAATGCAGGCGAAATAGAAGAAGGTGCTATGGTGTTGCGCGCAAAAATAGATATGGCAAACGCAAACATGCATTTCCGCGACCCAATCATCTATCGTGTAATCAAACATCCGCATCATCGTACCGGCGATACTTGGAAAGCTTATCCGATGTACGACTTTGCACATGGACAAAGTGATTATTTCGAAGGAGTTACCCATTCATTATGTACACTCGAATTTGAAGTACATCGCCCACTATATGATTATTTTATTGATGAACTGATTGATATACCAACTCTTGGGGGTAAGGAAAACTATCGTCCACGTCAGATTGAGTTTAATCGTTTAAACCTTACATACACCGTAATGAGCAAACGTAAGTTGCTTACGCTGGTAAAAGAAAATCTGGTAAATGGATGGGACGACCCACGTATGCCGACTATTTGCGGTTTCCGTCGTCGCGGTTATTCTCCGGAAGCGATTCGCAATTTCATCAATATGATTGGATATACCAAATACGAAGCCTTAAACGATATTAGTTTGCTTGAAGCTGCTGTGCGCGAAGACTTAAACAAACGTTCCACACGTGTTTCGGCTGTTCTCAATCCGATAAAACTAATTATTACCAACTATCCGGAAGGACAAGTGGAAGTAATGGAAGCAATCAACAACCCGGAAGATGAAACAGCCGGAAGTCACCCCATTGAGTTTAGCCGTGAGCTATGGATGGAACGTGAAGACTTTATGGAAGATGCTCCAAAAAAATTCTTCCGTATGACTCCCGGACAAGAAGTTCGTTTAAAAAGTGCCTACATTGTAAAATGTACCGGCTGCAAGAAAGATGAAAACGGAGAAGTAGTAGAAGTTTATTGCGAATACGATCCTAATACCAAAAGCGGCATGCCGGAAAGCGGACGAAAAGTAAAAGGAACACTACATTGGGTAAGTTGTGCACACAGTATATCAGCCGAAGTACGTTTATACGACCGACTTTTCAAGGTAGAAAACCCGGGAGCCGAACAGGATGCTGATTTCCGGGAGCTGCTAAACCCCGATTCATTAAAAGTGCAGAAATGTTATGTCGAAAAATACCTGAAAGAACTCCCCCCTCTTTCATATCTGCAATTTCAACGTATCGGATATTTCAATATAGATAAAGACTCAACCTCGGAACAATTAATATTTAACCGTACTGTTGGTTTGAAAGATAACTGGGGGAAAATAAATACGCAAAATAAATGATGAATGATAACTCAGGGCCGGAAAAAGATTTTAACCGGCTCTTAGAGCAATTTGAAACAGCAAGGGAAACAAACAAAACGATTTACTTAGATTCGGAAGATTATTGTGATATTGCTAACTTCTACTTGAGAGAAAATGCAATAGAAAATGGTCACGACGCTATAAATCGTGGTTTAAAGATACACCCTAATCATACAGTTCTTTTATCCATACAAGTTAGCCTGTACATTGCAGAAGACAAGCTAACAGAAGCAAGAGAAGTGTTAGAAAGCATTCCGAATAGAAATAATATTTATGCCAGAGTAGCCGAAGGAGAACTACTTACTCATGAAGGAGAAAAAGAAGTTGCTAGAACCATATTGAAAAGCATCAAAATGGAAGACCTGAAAGGAGATTTTTCTCTGATGGTCACCATAACATTCTTATTCTCTCAATTAGAAATGCCGGATGAAGCGCTTGAATGGATCCACGCAAATATATTAAATAATCCATCCGAAGATGAGGTATTCAAAGCAGCTTTAGCAGAAGGTTACTCCATTCTTGGAATGAATGATGAAGCTTCACTACTTTATAACGAGCTATTAGACACTGATCCTTACAACTCTGAATATTGGATTGGACTGGCTAATTGTTTATTTGGTCAGGCAGAATACAATAAAGTAATAGAAGCTATAGACTTTGCGCTGGTTTCCGATGAAAGTAACGGTGAAGCACACAGCCTTAAAGCCAATGCATTTTTGCAGCTTAACAATTATGAAAAAGCACTTGAAGAATATCAGTTGAGCGACCTTAGCCCACTATATCTTCATTTATTTATGGGGTATTGTTATATAGGCTTACAACAAGACGAAGTAGCCTATTACCAATTTTCCGAGGCATTAGAGCATACCGAAATCGATGATACGATCTCTATCCATATCATACAAAATATAGTGAGATGTGCCCGCGCCATCGGAAAAGATAAAGAAGCATACGATTATTGCATACTTTTAGAGAATAATTTTCCAGATCTTGCAGACGGTTTTCTGCTTCACGGAACATTATATATGGAAGATGGTGATTTAACAGAAGCTCTTAGTTATTGGCAGAAAGCATTAAAGATTTCCAATTCAGCTTTTGTATGGTATCAAATGGCTACTTCTACCTTTAATGCCGGTTATTATAGCAACGCTGAACCTTTCTTCGAAAAAGTTGAATTGCTTGAACCTGATTACGAAGAAACGAATCGTTACCTCACTACTTTATATTTGTACTTAGGAGATGTGGAAAAATTTCTCATTTACAGAAACAAGTTATTTTTAAGTTTAGAGACAGAGGTTCATCCCGATATAGATACGCTCTTACAGATATTAAAAATCGATTACTCTGATCTTACTCCCGAAGCCAATCTATTGCTTCTGAGACTTGAAAATGATAAATTATACGACTAAATAACAATAATTATAAAAACAAAAAATGGAATCTGTTGCATTTATACAATGGTGTTTAGATCATCTTAACTACTGGACGATCACTTTATTAATGGCAGTTGAGAGTTCTTTTATTCCATTCCCATCCGAGGTAGTTGTACCTCCTGCTGCATACAAAGCAGCAGTAAACGATGAGATGAATATCTATCTGGTAGTTCTATTTGCCACTATCGGGGCTAATATAGGAGCCTTAATCAATTATTATCTGGCAAAATGGTTGGGACGACCTATCGTTTACAAATTTGCCAACAGCCGTTTTGGACATATATGCCTTATAGATGAAGCAAAAGTACAACATGCCGAAGCTTATTTTGATAAGCATGGAGCTCTTTCTACATTTATTGGCAGATTAATTCCGGCTGTTCGTCAACTTATATCCATTCCGGCAGGTCTTGCCAAGATGAAGTTATCGACTTTTCTTATTTATACTACACTTGGAGCGGGAATATGGAATACTATATTAGCAGCTATTGGCTATTATTTATCAACAGTTCCAGGCATCGAAACCGAAGAGCAACTCTTGGCCAAAGTAACCGAATACAGCAAGGAAATTGGGTATATTTTTATCGGAATAGCTATTTTCGTGGTAGGGTTCCTTGTATATAAAGGAATGAAAAAGAAGTAGTTAGGAGTTAGAAGTCAGTAGTTAGTTTAAGTACAATTCCTAACTACTGACTACTAAAATACACTACTAAATCAAAGCCGCCAAAGCCTTATCATAATCCGGTTCCTGAGTAATTTCAGGCACTAATTCAGTATAAATCACTTTACCTTCTTTGTTTATCACTACCACAGAGCGAGCTAACAACCCTGCAAGTGGACCATCTTCCATAAGTACACCATATTCTTTATCGAAACCTGATACACGGAAGTCGGATAGAGCAATTACATGATCAATACCTTCTATAGTACAAAAGCGAGCATGTGCAAAAGGTAAATCTTTCGAAATTGCTAATACTACAGTTTCTTTCATACCTGAAGCCAGCTTATTAAATTTACGTACAGAAGCTGCACATATACCGGTATCCAAACTTGGGAATATATTTAATACTACATTCTTACCCTTCAATTGACTTAAAGATAAAGAAGACAAATCGGTCTTTACTAATTTAAAATCCGGAGCCATTGCTCCCATTTTTACAAATTCGCCGGCTATTTTCACCGGATTTCCACTAAACTTCGTAGCTGCCATATAAAATTCATTTTATTAGTTTACTATGTCTGATGTAAACAAACAATCTGCTATAAAAGTTCATAAAGCAAATAGCGGGATCTCATATTATTGTATTGTTCTAACTCTTCCTTCCACATTGCACGTATTTCCGGCTCTTGTTTATTTGCCAATATGGCTTTCCGTACACTGTCAGTCCCCATTAATAAGTCCATCCAACGAGCACGCGAGAAGAAAGCTTCGCCTTCACCCGATTTTTTATAAAAGTCGAGTACATATTTAAGCGTAAAACCGTTAACGCTTGCTTCTTCTCTTAAATCAATTCCATAACACAATTGATCTTTATACATCGGATTTTTATCAAATCCCGGTAAAGAGCGCGGCGTAAATGTAAAGGTGCCATATTTCTTATCAGGAGCACCCAATACCTGGAAAGCAAAAACAGTACCTCGACCCACACTTATTTTTGTAGCTTCAAATGGGCAAAGAGAAGCGTACAGTTGTATAGACTGATCATTTGGTAGATTAGGAGATGGCTTTATAGGCAAAGAATAAGGTTGCCCATGCTTCCAGCCTTTTACTGGAATTACTTTAAGTTGACAACTATTCTTTTTACCATGCAACCAACCTTCTCCATTTATCATTTGTGCCAGTTCTCCCACAGTGCAACCATGCAAAATGGGTATCTGATGCATCCCCACAAAGCTCTTAAAACGTGGTTTTAATACAGGACCATCTACATAATCGCAAGGATTGGGTCGATCTAATACTATAAATTCTTTATTATTTTCGGCACAAGCTTCCATAACATAATGCATGGTGCTAATATATGTATAAAAACGGGCACCAACATCTTGAATATCGAATACAATGACATCTAAATTATTTAGTTGTTCGGCAGTAGGTTTCTTGTTTTTTCCATATAAAGACAAGATAGGTACTCCGGTACGTACATCTTTACCATTTCGAACGGTTTCTCCTGCATCAGCATCTCCCCGGAAACCATGTTCGGGTGCAAATACAGACACTATATTTACTCCGGAGCTTTTTAAAGTATCTAATAAATGTACCTGACCATCACCAACAACAGAAGTATGATTAACAACCAACCCCACACATTTTCCCTCCAACAATGGTAGATATTCACTTATGCGAAAAGCACCTGGAAGTATCTCTGCTTTTGTAATGATCGGATATATCGCAAGTATAAAGACAAACAATACACTTCTTAAAAAGTAATTTGTATTCATATCTATGAGAACTTTTTTGTAATATTGCACAAAAATATCAAATACCTTCTATAAGAACAACGTTTTTAAATGATAGCTACACATATTATAGATAAATATTATCCTGAGAACAATGAGCTGAAACACATTTTATTGACTCATAGTCGTTCTGTAGCAGATAAGGCACTGTGGATTGCCAATAAACACCCGGAACTGAATCTTGATAAAAATTTCCTGTATGAAGCTTCTTTATTGCATGATATCGGCATCTTTATGACAAATGCCCCCAATATATATTGCTTTGGAGATTCTCCATATATTTGTCATGGATATTTAGGAGCCGAATTAATGCGCAAAGAGGGGTATACAGAATATGCTTTTGTATGTGAACGGCATACGGGTGCCGGACTATCTTTAAAAGAAATAATAGAAAGAGACTTACCTGTACCTCATAAAGAGATGATTCCAATAAGACTGGAAGAGCAAGTTGTATGTTTTGCCGATAAATTCTTCTCCAAAACACACCTCGATCAAGAGAAATCTGTGGAGAAAGCACGGAAAAGTATAGCAAAACATGGTGAAGAAGGCGTAATACGCTTCAATCATTGGTGTGATTTGTTTTTATAGGCACTAAAAAATAATTAAAAAAGAATATTCCCTCTCATAATTAATGAAGAATGTGTACTTTTGCCACTTGTAGCGTAAACACATAATCTTGATGACGCATTTGGAAAAAAAAACAATCATATCGTTTCTACTACTATTCGTTTTTCTTTTGCTGCCGGAGGAAGCTATGGCTCAACGCAGAAGAAAGCATGCGGAGGCACCCGATAAAATAACGATAACCCCGATAGACTCATTACAGCAAGATTCTCTGTTGCAAGATAGTATTCCCATTGATACTGTTCCGGCAAAAAAGAAACAGCCATTAGATGCCCCAGTTGTTTATGAGGCCAATGACTCCATCATCTTTGAACAAGGTGGATTTGCGCACTTATACGGACAAGGAAAGGTAAACTACGAAAAGATAGAGCTTACCTCCGAAATAATCACCATGAATATGGATAGCAGTTCGGTATATGCCCGTGGCTCTACCGACTCATTAGGTACAACCAAAGGAGAACCCGTATTTAAAGATGGCGAAACCCCATACGAAACTAAAACAATCCGGTACAATTTCAAGAGTAAACGAGGAATTATCAGTAATGTTGTTACTCAGCAAGGAGAAGGTTATCTGGTTGGAATAGATGTAAAAAAAGGAGCTGATGATGAATTCTTCATGAAAACAGCTACCTATAGTACATGTGATCATCATGACCATCCTCACTTCTACATACAGGCTATCCGTGCTAAAAAGAAAGGGAAAAACGTGATTACCGGACCCGCTTATCTGGTTATTGAAGATGTGCCTTTACCATTTGCATTACCATTTTTCTACTTCCCAATGAGCGAAAGCTATTCTTCCGGATTTATTATGCCGACTTATATGGACGACTCACAACGTGGTTTCGGACTTACCGGAGGAGGATACTATTTTGCTTTCAGTGAGATAATGGATGCTAAAGTTATTGGAGATATCTTTACCAAAGGATCGTGGGCTTTGGGAGTAGAAACCAATTATCTGAAACGCTACAAATACTCCGGAGCCTTGCAAGCCAATTATCAAGTCAGCAAAACAGGCGACAAAAACATGCCGGACTACGCTGTAAATAAAGACTTCAAGATTATATGGTCGCACCGTCAGGATGCTAAAGCAAGCCCAAACAGCACCTTTTCTGCCAGTGTAAACTATACTACAAGTAGTTATGAAAGAAATAATCTGGGGAATTATTACAACCCGCAATTGCAATCACAAAATACTAAAACATCAAGTATCAGCTACTCCCGTAGTTTCCCGGATCAAAAGTTAACTCTTTCCAGTACTTTCAATATTGCTCAAACAATGAGAGATTCGTCCATTGCAGTAACTCTTCCGGATTTAAACATTTCTTTGAGCCGTATATACCCTCTTAAAAAGAAAAACAGAGTGGGAGAAGAAAAGTGGTATGAGAAGATTTCATTGAGCTATTCCGGACGTTTAACTAACAGCATTAGAACAAAAGATGATCAGCTCTTTAACTCCAGTTTAGTGAAAGATTGGTCTAATGGTATGAGCCATAATGTTCCTGTTAGTGCAACTTTTACTCTATTCAATTACTTTAATGTTACTCCTTCGGTTAATTACACCGAACGTTGGCATACAAAGAAAATTAAGCAGGACTGGGATTACGAAACCAATCGTTTAGCTCCTACAGATACTATATATGGTTTTCACCGAGACTACAACTACTCCGCAAGTGTTAGTGTGAATACAAAATTATATGGTATGTACAAGCCGTTGTTCATGAAGAGTAAGGAACTACAAATACGTCATGTATTTACACCTCAGGTAAGTTTAAGTGCTTCTCCGGACTTCACAACATCCGGTTATGGTTTCAACGAAATAGTACACTATACAGATACTGAAGGAAATCCACAGACTACAACTTACTACCTCTATCAAGGACAGCCGATGGGAAGCAATCCAAGCAAACGCTCAGGAACCATTAATTTCAGTGTAGCTAACAATGTAGAGATGAAGATGAAAACAGAGAGAGACTCAACCGGCTACAAAAAAGTAAGCTTAATTGATGATCTGAGTGCCAGCATGTCTTACAACACAGCAGCACAAGTAAGACCTTGGAGTGATCTTTCTATGAATCTTCGTTTAAAGCTATCTAAAAGCTATACATTCAGTTTAAATACTTCATTTGCTACGTATGCCTATACATTTGATGATAAAGGAAATGTAGTAGTTGGCGATCGTACAGAATGGTCTTATGGACGCTTTGGACGTTTCAGAGGTTGGAATACGTCATTCAACTACACATTCAATAATGATACCTGGAAAAAGTGGTTTGCTCCTAAAGAAGGTAAAGAAGACACCAATAAGGAAGCTAAAACGGAAGACGAAGAGCTACAGGAAGAGGAAGTTCCTGCAAAACGTGTAGAAAAAGCTAAAGCCGGAGCAGATGGATATCAAGCATTCCAAATGCCTTGGTCGCTCAACTTTAATTATGGTGTAACCATTCAGGAAGACACTTCCAAGCCTATTAATGAGAAAACAATGCGTTACCCTTATTCGCTTAGACATACATTAAATTTCTCGGGAAATGTAAAGCTTACCAACAAATGGAATGTGAACTTTAACTCGGGGTATGATTTCGATGCAAAAGAAATCACTCAAACCACCTTTAATGTTTCGCGTGACTTACACTGTTTTAATATTACTGCCAGTTTTTCTCCATTTGGCCGTTGGAAGTCATACAACTTCACCATTCGTGCCAGCTCGCAAATTCTTCAGGATTTGAAATGGGAACAAAGAAGCCAGAGTCAAAGCAATATACAGTGGTATTAAACAAATAAATTGCACTATATAATGTTTCTTTTTGAACCGCGTAACTCTGCGGTTCAAACTAAAAAGCGCGTCGTTTACCAATTAATCTCCTGAATATTATTTGCTTTTAAATATTCATTGGCACGACTAAAATGTTTGTTACCAAAAAAGCCGTTATGAGCAGATAGTGGAGAAGGATGTGCAGAGCTTAGCACCAAATGTTTATTCCGATCAATGAAAGCCCCTTTCTTTTGTGCATAAGCTCCCCAAAGAATAAACACCAAATGCTCTCGCTGTTCTGCCAATGCACGGATAGCAGCATCCGTAAATGACTCCCACCCTTTTCTTTGATGAGATCCGGCTTGATGAGCACGTACTGTCAGCGTGGCATTCAGCAACAGAACTCCCTGTTCTGCCCAACGAGTAAGATTTCCTGTTGTTGGAGGTTCGGTTCCAATATCACTCTTTATTTCTTTAAAAATATTAACTAAAGAAGGAGGAAATGGTATACCATCATTTACAGAAAAACAAAGTCCGTGAGCTTGCCCGGGACCATGATAAGGATCTTGCCCTATAATTACGACTTTTATTTTATCGAAAGGACAAAGATTAAATGCATTAAAGATAAGTTTACCGGGAGGGTATATTTGATAGGTTGTATATTCGTTTTTTACGAACTCTGTCAGTGCACGAAAATAATCTTTTTCAAATTCAGGTTGTAATTGTTCTTTCCAACTGTCTTCTATCTGTACGTTCATTTTAGCTTTTGGGGTTTAAAGTTTGTGAGTTTATAAGTTTATAGATATTGTTCTACTTTGTAAAAAGTATGGCAACTAAGATACAGAAAAACCTATAAACCCAAAAACTTATAAACCTAAAAACCTAAATCAAAGGCATATTTAATTCCATACACTCTTTTCGCATCTCGTCCGGCCAGATGCTTGCTTGAATCTCACCGATATGAGCTTTACGCAGATAGAATAAACAGAGTCTGGATTGTCCGATACCTCCTCCGATAGAGAGTGGTAAAGAATCGTTCATCAGTCGTTTATGAAAATAAAGTTCAAGTCGGGCTTCTTCTCCTTTTTCTTTTAACTGTTTTAATAATGCATCTTTATCTACCCGAATACCCATAGAAGAAAGTTCGATTGAACGTTGTAAAACTTCATCCCAAACCAAAAGATCTCCATTGAGTCCAGCTAAACCATTAGAGTCAAGGGTGGTATAGTCGTCATAATCGGGTGCCCGTCCATCATGTTTCTTTCCATTACTTAATTTGCCACCTATACCTATAATAAATACGGCTCCATATTTTTTAGCAATAGCATCTTCACGACCTTTAGGATCAAGTTCCGGATAAAGTTGAAGAAGTTCTTCTGAATGTATAAAATGTATTTTAGCAGGAAGCCAAGGCTTAATTTGTGGATACATTTCGTAAACCATATATTCCGTACGAATCATGGCAGCATAAATACGATTTACGATTTCTTTCAGGAACTCAACATTTCGATCTTCGGTTGTAATAACGCGTTCCCAATCCCACTGATCTACATATAATGAGTGTAAGTTGCCCATTTCTTCGTCCGGACGAATGGCATTCATATCTGTATAAATTCCATATCCCGGCTCAATACCATAATCGGCAAGAGTCAATCTCTTCCATTTCGCTAAAGAATGTACAACTTCTGCGCTTACCTCTCCCATATCTTTAATAGGAAAAGCCACCGGACGTTCTATTCCATTCAAATCATCGTTAATACCCATGCCTTTCAATACAAACAAAGGTGCAGTAACACGACGCAATCTCAACTCTGAAGAGAGATTCATTTGAAAGAAATCTTTTATTTGTTTAATGCCAAGCTCTGTCTGCTTTAAATCCAACAAAGGTTTATATCCCTTTGGTTTTATCAAATAGCTCATATATGCTGCCTTTTTATTTATTATTTGTACGCAAATATAGAAATAATATTTAATATATAATGCATATTTATCGAAATCAAGAACAAAATGATTCTTTATAGGTGATATTAACAAAAAAGAGTAATTCATTAGGAAGCTCCCAAGTTTTTTTATACTTTTGCATTCGGATTTGGCTCCGTAGCTTAGTGAATAGAGCGTCAGATTCCGGTTCTGAAGGTCGCGCGTTTGAATCGCGCCGGGGTCACACAGAAGGTCTTTGAGAGGTTTTTCATAGACCTTTATTGTTTTATAGAGGGTTTTGTTCAATTCTCAGATAGGCAGATTCTCATTTCTCTCAGCAGCTTGAGAATATTTTCTCAACGGCTTGAGTACAAATACTCAAGAGCTTAAGAATTAATACTCAACGGCTTGAGAATAAATACTCAAACCGATGAGATTTAGCCTTAACTTGAGCCCCACCATTTCATGAGGCTGAGTATTGAATAATCCAGGTTGCTAAATTTCCAAGAATAAATCACATTCAAATTATTTTCATATATTTGTATGGTCTTAAACTATTACGCCCTAATTTGGAATGGATATAGTCGATAAAATTAGAACAGGAGATGAAAAAGCATTCAAGCAACTTTTCCTGAAATTCTATCCTCTGTTATGTGGGATAGCCGACAACTATCTCAAAGACGAAAATCTCAGCAAAGATATGGCTCAGGAAGCTTTTATCAGGCTGTGGAATAAAAAAGAAGGTTTCGAGCACCTGCTGGCTATTAAATCATTTCTATTCATTACTGTCAAAAATCTTTGCCTGAACCATATACGCGATCACAGAACAGAATCATTACCCATCACAGAAATATCGGATAACCCCGAAGCGGATTTCGAAGCTATTTTGTTAGAAGAAGAAGCCATCAATCTTTTATATACAGCCATCAACCAATTGCCTTCTCAAAGCAGCAAAATTATAAAGATGTCTATAAAAGGGTTAAAGAATCAAGAAATTGCAGAGAAATTGGGCATATCAGTCAACACTGTCAAAACGTTAAAATATAATGCCATTAAAAAGCTAAAAGATATTCTGAAAGAAAACATCGTTATTCTACTTTTTTTCATGAAGCTTATGGGCTAATTAGCAAGAAAATCACTTTCCTAAGAAAAAAAACGCTTTCTCCATTCATCCTTTTTTGCATTTACGTGTTTTAATTAACAGAGAGGGGAAATAATCTGATTATTTATGCAATAACAGATTGTTTGCTTTCAAAGCATATCTATATCACATAGTTAAAACTAATACGCGTATAAAGGATGAAAACATTTAATATACATTCACAGATAGCTGAACTGATAGCGAAAGACTTAACGTCCGTCATATCCGATAGTGAAAAACAAGAACTGGAAAGCTGGCTGAATGCAAAAAAAGAGCATCGCCTTATTTATAATAAGATTAAAAGCAGATTAGAAAACAAAGAGAATAAATCATATTACGACTCTAAAGAACTTATAAAAGAATGGAATAAGCTTCATAAAACCATTCCTTTCAAAAGAAAAAAGAAAGCCCTTACATTTATAAAATATGCAGCAGCAACTGCCGCAATCATTGTTATGGGGATATTTATGTATAATTATACCGATAAGTATTATAGTGAACCGCTAAACATTGTTCAGGCGCCACTCATCCCTCCCGGCACCAATAAGGCGGTCTTAACATTGGCCGACGGAAAACAAATTATATTGGAAGAGGTTCAGGAAGACAGCATAAGCGCTTCCGGCTCATTTATAGAGAAAAAAGAAGGCTCTTTAAAGTATCTTGAAAACGAGCAGATAGTTGAGCCTCAACTAAACACATTATACATACCTAAGGGTGGCGAGTACAAACTTATTCTATCGGACGGAACCACCGTGTGGCTAAATTCAGATACAGAAATAACTTATCCCGTGAAATTTACCGGAAAAGAGCGCCTTGTAATGATTAAAGGAGAGGCTTTTTTCGATGTACAAAAGAATCCCGATCAGCCTTTTATAGTAAAAACCCAAGAAGATATATGCGTTAAAGTATTGGGAACTCAATTCAATATTTCGGCTTATGAAACCGATGCATCTATTACAACTACGGTAAATACCGGAAAAGTGGAAATGGGTAGCCATAGTCGGCAAGTGATTATTGAGCCTCATTACCAAGTTATTTTCAACAAAAAAGAAATGTACTTTAGTAAGATAGCCGTAGATTCCGATACGTATTCGGCATGGAAAGACGGCAAATTCATCTTCGACAACAAACGCCTTGAGGACATTATGAAAACACTTGCCAGATGGTACGACGTAAGCATCGAGTATGAAGATGAATCGGTAAAAGACATTCGCTTCAGCGGCGATCTGGAACGATACAAAGACTTCTCAACTTCTTTGAAGATGCTTGAAAAAGTAACAAAGATTAAATTTAAAATAAGCGAAACCACTATTAATGTTTTTAAACTGTAAAATTTCCGTATTTATGAAGAAGGCAAAGAATTTTTATGCCTTAAGACATCGTAAAGACTGGCTTAAGAATCTCAGTATGATGAGGGTATTTTTTATACTCTTGGTATTAATCGCTTTTGCTATTCCGGCTAAAGGATTCTCACAACGGAACATCTCATTAGACCTTGAGAATTCGAACTTGGTCGAAATTATCAAAGCCGTAAGAAACTCGTCGGGATATCGTTTCCTATATAGCGACAATGAAGTGAGTAGGTACAACAACCGAGACTTCAAGGTGAACAACGCAGGTATGAAGGAAGTAATGGAGGAACTTCTGAAAGAAACATCATTGACTTATGAAGTTGAAAATGAAGTAATTATCATTAAGCCTAAAAATGAAGAAACACGCCAGGCTCCGGGCAACATTATCATCAGAGGAAAAGTGGTGGATCAGTATGGAGCAACTCTTCCGGGTGCTTCGATTCGCATAAAAGAAACCCAAACCGGTACTATAACAAACGACGAAGGTAGCTTTGCGTTTTCTGTACCTAAAACAAAAGAAGATATCATACTCGTAATTTCTTTTGTGGGTTTGAAAACAAAAGAGGTTAAATACACCGGACAGAAAGATTTACGGGTAATGCTGGTGGAAGATGAAGAACAAATGGAGGAGGTAATCGTTACAGGTATCTTCACGCGAAAGAAAGAAGGATTTACCGGTTCTACTACAAAGATTACGCACGAAGAAATAAAACAATATGCTTCGGGCAATGTATTGAAGGCACTTGAAATTGTAGACCCCAGCTTTAAAATAGAAACCAGCAACCTTGCCGGGTCTAACCCGAATGCGGTAGCCAATTTCTCATTAAGAGGTCAGGCCAGTTTGGGCGATTATATGGAAAATGATGCTGTAATGCTGCGTGGAGATTATAATAGCCGCCCCAATCAACCGCTATTCGTGTTGGATGGTGTTATTGGAGTATCGTCTACCGCCATTACCGACATCGACCCCGATCAGGTAGAGTCTATCACGATTCTGAAAGATGCAGCGGCCACCGTAATTTATGGTTCGGAAGCTGCCAACGGAGTAGTTGTAGTAGAAACAAGACGTCCGGTATCCGGAAAGTTAAGATTCTCGTATAGTGGAGTATATGGACTTTCAACCCCCGATTTGAGCCAGTATAACCTTGCTGATGCACGCGAAAAACTCGAAATCGAAGAACTTGCAGGATATTATAACACCAACGACATTGAAATTCTAAGATACTACACCACCCTGAAACGTCAGGTAGAAAAAGGAGTAGATACCGACTGGCTTGCCAAACCGGTGCAGAATGCATTTACTCATCGCCACGGGTTAAACATCGAAGGAGGAGAACAATCGCTCAGATACAAAGTTTATTTGGGTGCCAGTTTCGCGCCCGGTGTTATGAGAAATACCGACCTGAACACAAAGAGCGGACGCGTTGATGTTCAATATCGTTCGGGCAAATTTATGTTTATGAATCAAACATATTTGGATTATTCAAAAGGTCGTCGGGAGTCTAATTACGGACAATTTTCATTGTATACTCAAATGAATCCTTACTACACTCCATACGATGAATATGGTAACATTAAGAAAAATCTTAGTCCCAATCTCGCTATTGGCGGTTACGACCCCAAACAGTTAAATCCGCTTTGGAATACATTGTTCGACTCCAGAAACGAAACACAAGGGTTCACTGTAAAAGAAGCCCTCAAAGTAGAGTACAATCCGATAGAAAATATGCGTCTGGCTGCCGATTTCACAATCAGCAGGTTTGATGAAAGTGTAGATATCTTCAAATCGACAGAACACACCGAAATGGAATACTTTACAGACCCTTCACGCAAAGGAAGCTTTACCAAATCCGAAAGAGAAGGCTGGGATTACCGATTGATGCTTACAGGATCTTACAATAAATTGTTCAACAAAGATCATTTAATGTCACTCTACGCTCAATATATGATGAATGAGAGTTACAATACAAACTATTCATTAAACATGAGCGGATATCCTAACGATAAATTATCAGAGTTTTACATGGGTACTACATACAACAGTTTAGGAGGAAATGAAAGCCGGACACGTAAGTTGGGTTTTGCTTTCACGGCCAACTACTCTTATAAAGAACGGTATGCATTTGACTATAGTATGCGTTTGGATGCTTCCTCACAGTTTGGTAAAGACAAACGGTTCGCCCCTTTCTGGTCGGTTGGAGCACGCTGGAATGCAAACAAGGAAAAATTCATTAAAGACCTGAATGTATTCGACGAATTGGTTCTCAGAACCTCTTATGGTATAACCGGTGTGCAAGGGTTCGACTCTTACCAGGCGCTACAGATGTACACCTATACCAATACCATGAAAGAGTATCTCAGTTCGGACGTAATAGGTGCCGAATTATACAGCATGGGAAATCCGGATTTGAAATGGCAACAAACCAAAAACTACAATGCTGCTCTTGATTTCACCATTCTAAAAGGTTTGGTTAGTCTTAAATTAGAGTATTATTACAAATACACGGATAATATGTTGTTAGGACTGAATATGGCACCATCTACCGGATTCACAAGCATTCAAGACAATCTGGGGTGTATATCCAACAAAGGATTTGAATTTGGTTTCAGACTGACTCCTTATAAAGATGCTTCTAAACAAGCATACTGGAATATTTTAGTAAACGGAGTACGCAACCGCAGTAAAATTGAAAAAATATCCGATGCGTTGAAACAACAGAACGAAGACCAGAAAAACAAAATGGGCGAATATAACCGTCCGCTACCCGTTTACGAGAGCGGATACTCTCCGAGTGCTATATGGGCAGTGCAATCTGCCGGTATCGATGCAGTAACCGGAAAGGAAATATTCATCACCCGGGAAGGAGAACTAACCACCCAATGGTCGACAAATGATCTTGTAAGAGTGGGAGATACAGAACCTGATTGGTCGGGAACATTGGCATCGACCTTTGCCTATAAAGGTCTTACATTAACCGTAGCAGGAAGATACACCTTTGGCGGACAAAAATACAATCGTACTTTAGTAGATAAGGTAGAGAATGCCGACTTACGCCTGAACGTAGATAAAAGAGTATTGTACGACCGCTGGCAAAAGCCGGGAGATGTTGCTTCTTTCAAAGGTCTTTCCGGAAGCGACCCAAGCAGTGAGTATCTGACTACATTAAGAGATATAACCAAATCTACTTCGCGGTTTGTTATGAAGAATAATGAGTTCGCTATTTCAACCATCAACCTCTCTTATCGCATGGACAACAAAAAACACCCATTCCTTAACCGCTTGGGAGTAAGTGCTGCAACTGTAGGTTGCTACTTTGAAGACATTCTTCGGTTATCTACCATTAAAATGGAAAGAGGGATAGAATATCCTTTCTCCAGATCTTACTCAATGTCTTTAAACCTAATATTTTAATAAATTATAAGGAGAACTTATTATGAAGAATAATATATATATCATACTATTTATATTCGGCTTCCTCTTTATTTCTTGCGAAAGCTGGCTGGATGTAAAACCCCAAAAGCTTACAGAAGAGGAAGAGCTTTTTTCGAGAGAACAAGGCTTTAAAGAAGCTTTAACCGGGGTTTATATCAAAATGGCATCTACCGATCAGTATGCCACTACCCTAACGTATGGTTTTATGGACATTTTGGCTCAACGCTATCGTTTCAGCAACAGTAGCTTAAATTATCAGGATCCCGATTACTACAATTTCAATTCAACTTTAAACGAATCGAGAATGAATGGAATATGGAAGAACTTGTATAACGATATAGCCAATCTTAATAATCTGCTGACATGGATCGAAAAAAATGCTTCTGTTTTAATCAGTCCCAACTATTATGAAATAATTAAAGGAGAGGCTTTAGGATTAAGAGCATTTCTACACTTTGATCTTTTAAGAATGTATGGTCCGGGTTATGACCCCGGTAAGCCTCAAGACAGAAATAATCAGTTGAGCATCGTTTACCGCACCGAATTTAACCGGGATGTATTGAACGCATCTACATTCTCGGAAGCAGGAGAACTTATTATCAAAGATTTATTGGAAGCCGAATCATTATTAAAAGAAACAGATCCTTTAGATTTCAGTTTCCCGGTGGTTTATCCCGGCGAAAATTCGAAAGACGGATTTCTGGTGTACCGCTATAAGCGAATGAATTATTATGCCGTACAAGCGCTTCTTGCCCGTGTATACTTATATATAGGCAACAAAACCAAAGCTGCGGAATATGCCAATAAAGTAATAGAGAGTCAACAATTCAAATTAGTACTGGACAATAACCAAGACAGGGTATATTCTACCGAATTGATATTCTCTTTACACGTACACAAGTTTGTAGATACAATCGAGAAAGACTTTAACGGCAGGGCCAGTTATGTGATCAACGATTACGACTTCTTCAAAGAACAAATGAATGTGGATGCAGACGGAACCAATGACATCCGCGTGCGTCCCGGAAGTGGCTTTGAATACGAAAATGGTGTCAGAGTATGCCAAAAGTTCAATCAAACAGGATTATGGTATTCTACTACCGGCACCATGCCATTAATCAGACTTCCTGAGATGTATTATATATTGGCCGAATGTGCTACCGATTATACTACTTCTTACAATTACCTGAACATGGTGCGCGGAGCAAGAGGTAGCGGCCGGGTTACTTACGACACAGAAGAAGAAAAGATGGAGCAGATTGGAATAGAATACAGAAAAGAGTTCTATGGCGAAGGCCAACTTTGGTATTTTTATAAAAGAACAGGAGCTAAGACTTTCCTTCATTTGCCGGCCGAAGTAGGTCAATTATCTCCCGATCAATATAAATTCCGCACACCCGATAATGAATCTATTTTCGGAGGAACAGTTAACTAATATCAATTCTACAAAAACATAAAAATGAAAAAGCATATAATATATTCTATACTTTTTGTGGGATTCTTTTTGGGCCACAGTTGTAGCGAACAAGATATTGCTACGTATAGTTTAACAGATGAGAGGATTAACTTTCTGGTAGAAAAACCGGGAAGCAACAACCCATATCCCGATGAGTTAGTTTACAATATTAATTTCGGAGTTTCAAAACTTGGAGAAGAGTTGAAAGACACTATTCTTAAAATTCCGGTAGAAACACAAGGGTTTACACCCGATTATGCTCGTCCGGTAGCTCTGAAAGCCGGTAAAATTGAATATGGTAATACACCCGTACTTACCTTTTCGGACTATGAAGTTAAAGCCGGAGAATTTCGGAATGTACTGGAAATAAAAATAGATAGAGCAACTGTTGAACGAGATACGGCAACCGTTTTCTATCTACAATTCGACTACGACAAAATGGACCTCCAACCCGGAGTTACCGAACGAAGTAAGTATAAGATACGCATCACCGATTATGTAAACATGGATCTTGTAAAGATGAATACGAATCTTTGGGTATATTCTTATAGTGGTTATCTTGCTACCTGGAAAATCTATGATACCGGTTATGGAAACTGGAGTAATACCAAAGCCCGTTTTATTATGACTGTAACCGGAGTAACAGATTTCTCTAAGCTCTCCCCTCCTACACAAGAAAACTGGGAAACTTGGCAAATAGAAAAGACGCCACAATTCATCAAAGTTTTAGAAGCTTTGAAAGAATACAAAAAAAAGTCTGAGGCCGATCCAAATAATTATCCTCCCTATTATGATGAAACTGCCAGTACACCGAATACATGGATTTCATTCTGGGATAGTATGACTGAAATTTAAACTTGTATAATATGAAAAAGATATTTATATTTTCAATAGGTCTGTTACTTTTAGCATCTTGCAGCGACGATAATAGTAACTATGCCTACAACGATGTAAACGAAATATTGGTAGAACTTGATGAAGTATACAAAGTTCGTTTAGAAGATACCGAATTGGTTATTCGTCCTAAAATATCTCAAACACTGTTAGACAAAAAGGAGAATCTTACTTTTATGTGGAAACACTCTACATCTTCTTCCGTTCATGCAGCAGGCTATGGAGATACATTAAGTTTAGCCGATACAGTGGCCTTAGAAATTAAGGCTACCGATAAACAATTCACCCACTATCTTCGTCTGAATATTTACGATAAAGAAACAGGCATTCCTTACTTTTTCGAAACAAGCGTAAAAGTAACCAAGCCTTATATGGGAGCTTGGATGGTGCTTCATAAACAAGAGGGAGAAACAAGAATAGGTGCAATAGAATATACGGATGGAGTAGGCATTGCAGAAAACGATGCTTATTTCAACAATACCGGCGAAAAGTTAAAGAATGATCCTATTCTTTTAGGTGTGAATAGTAGATTAACCGTAAATTATGGTACTACTGGAGTTGGTATAAATTACTACAACGCTTTCATGGTAATAACTAATAACATAGATGAATCCGGTCTCTATTTTCAAACAGAAAAGCTCAGCCAGAAAGATAAATTATCCAGAATGCTCTATGATGATCATGAAAGTGGTTTCAAAGTGGAAAAAACCACTCTGTATTCGGGAGATTTCAACGGTGTATTGTGCTTGAATGATGGGCAGTTATATCAAGGAATGACAGCCGGTTCAAGACTTTATAAAGCAAAAACAGAACAGCTTAGTGGTGAAAAGACGGTTAATCTTACTCATGCCATTAAACTGGGATATTATTCTATGTTTTATGATAGCAAGGCCAGAAGACTTTTATATTATAACTACTATAATGGCAACAAAGCGTCGGGTAATTCTACAGGAGGTTATAGTTACTGGCCTAACAGTTTTTATGAGTTAGACGAAAACAAAGCAAGTCTTCTGAACCTACCTAAACGTACTATTGATGCAGATCAACCAATTGATTTGAACTCCATTCCGGTTAATCAAGATGTAAAGTTTATCGGAGCAGGTTATCAACCTAATAAAGTAACATCCGGAATAAACAAGAATGTTATTAAATGTTGTGTGTTAGCTAATGATAATAAAGATGAGAAAAAATCATACGTATATGAAATAAATATGAATTCCATTAATGCGACGACTTCATCTCCTAAAAAAGTGTTGGAAAACTATTATACCATCGTAAGACCCAATATATTAAAGGATGATGCTAAGTTTGCTTCAAGTTGCTTCTATAACGGACTATTATTTTTTAGCGACGGCAATATAATATACCGGCTTAATTACTCTGTTGATGGGGAGAACAACCACACCTCTGTTTATCAACACTCCGGTGGTACTGTGAAAGCGATGAAATTTGCTCATTATCAGTCTGTAAGCGCAGATGCTACAAACTTAGACTACTCGGCATACGGACACGAAGTATACCGAAGTTTGGCAATTGTATACGATATGGGAGGAGGCAAATCTGATTTAGTTATTCTCAACCTCTCAAATATCGGAGATTTAGAAGGCTCTGCTCAAGTATACAAAGAATTTGGTGATATTAAAGACATTATATTCTTATAAAAACAAAAAAAGAATAGATGAAACAGATACTATTAGCTTTAGCCGCATTGATAATTATATCGTGCGGCAAAGCAGAGGAAAGCAAAACCGTTAAGATAAGCGGATCATTTAAAAACATCAAGAGCAGTTCGCTTAAACTATCTTATGCCGGATCATTAGCATTTTTATCCGAAGAGGGGTCGTATGAGTTGGCCGAAGATTCCGACAAGAACTTCGATCTTACAATTGAAATAGATAAGCCTACTTACTTTTCAATTTACAGAAACCAGCTTTACCTGACTCCGGGCGATAGTATACACATTATAGTAGAAGAAGATCCTGCCCAAAGTAGCATAACCGGAAGCAAAGGTGTTGATGCAAATACGTATCTTAAAAAACGGATTTTCCCCAAAGGAGGATCTTACTTGGATGCAGGGAAAAATCTAAAACTGGATATGAAGGAAATGCTAAACACGCTCGACAGCTTTGTAACTGTGCGCAAAGAAGAACTTGCTGCTGTAACAAACGTCAGCCAAGAGTTTAAAGAATTGGAAAGCAAACGAATTATAGCCGATTACGTTAATAGTTTCCTCTATTATCCTTCTTATAAACTCTATAAGTTGCAGGAGTTCACTCTGTCATCGGAAGAATACAAGGCCCAAACGGACGAGTACTTCGAAAACATAAAACAGTATGTTCAGCCCATTTTGGAAGATATTGCCTCCGACGACCGATACCTGGAAGTAGAAGTAGTTCGCCTTGTTCTTTATCGTGCAAGCAAGATGGATGTATTTACTGTCAATCAGTCTGATAGATTCAAAAAGCTGATCGAGGTATCTAACCAAATGGATCGGATGAAAAAAGAGCTTACTCCCGAAATTGTCAGCGAATTGCAAGCCTATGGAGATAACATCACCTACGATGATTTTAAAACACGCTATCTCAACAGACTAAATTCCGTGACACGCTTAATGGAGGGACAACCTGCACCGGATATTAAATTAACGGATATAGACGGAAACGAGAAAATGTTAAGCGATTTTAAAGGAAAAACCATCTATGTGGATCTATGGGCTACATGGTGCGGACCATGCCGTATGCAAACTCCGCACTATAAGAAATTGAGTGAGGAGTATAAGAACATTCAATTTATAGCAATCTCTATTGATGAAGATAAAAAAGCTTGGGAAGGGTATGTGAAAAACGAAGATCACGCCAATGTGATAGAACTGCTATCTACCGATCCCGACTTAAGAAACAATTGGAATGTGCCCGGAATACCCAAATTCCTGCTCATTGATGAGGACTTTAAAATTATCAGCTCAAGCGCTCCGCGCCCAAGCGAAATAGAAAAGATAACAGCTATTCTCGAAAAATACAATAAAGAATAGTAAGCAAGAACCAAGAGAGGGTGTGTAACGCACCCTCTTTGAATATTTAAAACACAGGAGGATATCATGAAATATTTATTCGGACTCATTATTTGCCTATTTGTATACAGCGGCAGCCATGCACAGAAGGGCGACTTCCAAACCGCAGAAAAGTTCATGAAGAATAAAGTGAAGCACTTAGAAGGAACGCTCAGTATTAAACCTTACTTCTTCAAAAACACAGATAAATTCTGGTATGCCTTTCAAACACCAACCGGAGAAGAGTATTTTTATGCTGATCCTAAAGCTAAAATACACCGTAAGCTACTGGATAAGAAGATATTTTGTGAAGGACTCTCAACACTTACAGGAACCAAAATAATTGAATCTGAGTTCAGTACAAAATTCTTTTATGATGATATTAATGATAGCATCCTGTATTTTCAATACAAAGGTACTGAGTTTGAATTTAACATACATACCCAAAATCTTCAAAAACAAGAGAAAAAACATTCTCAACGCTCTGTTCCTAAAAGCAATATATTTGGCAGTTATTCTCCCGACAGCACCTACGTAGTGTATGCCGAGAACTATAATATGTATATTACCAATACAAAAAAAGCCACCACAACACAACTCACAAATGATGGAGAAAAATATTATTCGTATACAGGTGGAGAGATATTTATGGGAATGAGGGCAGATGATAACCCTTATCGCACCCCTCCTCTTATTCATTGGAGTTCTGATTCCAAGTATTTTTTTCAGTTAAAAGAAGATGTCAGAAAAGTAACATACATCCCCACCATAAATATGCTGGGAGATCCTACCAAAACAAAAGATATTAAAACATCTCTGGCAGGTGCTCCCGACGTAATTCAGTTTGAACTTTGGATATTCAATACCGATAGCCTCACAGCGCGGCAAGTAAACATCAGCAAATGGAAAGACCAAAGTGTGAAACTAATAAACAGTACCGGTAAAGAAAGCCAATGGGAAGATCAGATATTTTTCTGGCGTAAGAAAAGAACAAACGATGAAATGGAGGTATGCAAGGTAGATCTCTGCACGGGCGAAGTAAAGATTCTTATCTCCGAAAAGTCGAGCCCATATCTTGCCGATGAACTTTTTCATATTGAGATTATCAATGATGCGAAAGAAATTATTTTCTGGTCGGAAAGAAGTGGTAGAGGGCATTATTACCACTACGATACCGATGGAAACCTGCTAAACACCATTACTTCGGGAAACTGGACAGCCGGAAAAATAATAGAAACCGATGAGAAGAAACGAGTTATTTACTTTCAGGCATACGGACAAGTAGCCGGAGAATCTCCCTACTATGCTCGTTTAAACAAAGCATCCATAGATGGTAAAGGAAAAGTTAAGATACTCACTCCCGAAGAAGCAACTCATAATGTGAGGCTCACTCCAAGTAAATCGTTCATTATCGACAGCTATTCGCGAGCCGATCTGGAACCACGCCATGTAGTCAGAAACATCGAAGGTAAAGAAATCTTAGAATTAGCCAAGCCCGATTTAAGTGCACTTTATGCCACAGGATGGCAAATGCCCGAACCTATTGTTGTAAAAGCAGCGGATGATTCAACTCTTCTTTACGGATATATGTGGAAACCGTTCAATTTCGATCCGGCTAAAAAATATCCGGTGATTTCGTATGTGTATCCCGGTCCGCAAACCGAATTGTTATCTCTTGAATTTAGTATTTCTGCAAGATACAATACTGCGTTGGCACAAGTAGGATTTATTGTGGTTAACTTCGGTCATCGTGGTGGGAGCCCTTTAAGAAACAAAGCTTACCATGCCTTTGGATACGGCAACCTACGAGATTATCCTTTAGCTGATGATAAATACGGATTGGAACAATTGGCAGAGAAATATCCGTTTATTGACCTTTCGCGCGTAGGAATCTTTGGTCATTCGGGAGGAGGAATGATGGCAGCAACCGCTCTCCTCACCTACCCCGACTTTTATAAAGCGGCTGTAGCAGCTTCGGGCAACTATGATAATACAATCTATAATAAACCATTTGTTGAAACCTACCAAGGAATACAAGAGATTCAAAAGGATATTAAAAAGAGAAAGAAAGATCCTGAAACCGGAAAAGATACTATCATTATTGAAAGGGAAACAAAATTCGAACTTAAAGTTGCCACCACAAGCGAGTTGGCAGGTAACCTGAAAGGTCATTTAATGCTTGTCACAGGAGATATGGACGAGAACGTTCATCCGGCACATACCATTCGCCTGGCTAATGCTTTGATAAAGGCCGGCAAAAACTTCGACTTCGTAATTTTACCCGGCACCCGGCATGCTTACAGCGGCATACCAGAAGACTTCTTCGAAAAGAAATTATGGTTTCACTTTGCCAAGCATCTGCTGAATGATTATGGGCCGGAAAGGGTGGTGGATATAAACCGTTTCTAAAAAAAAATCGCCGACCCTCACAGGCAGACGACCTCACAACACAAACACAAAATAAAACACGACAAAATCTGTAAACAGTACAAAATCTACCATCTTTTACTGTTCACGACACAAAAATAATATTTATCATTCAATGAAACAAGTATATTCATAGGAAAAAAGCAAAAAAAGACAACTTCTTTGTTAGTTGTCTTTTTCTTTTTTATTCTACATGCTTCTTTTTTCTCTTCTTCACAGATTCTACAGCTTCCTGTACCACCGGTTTGTTTTCAAAACGTTTAGTATAGTTCGAATAATCCGGTCGGATAGGTTTATATTCCGGATCTAAAAATAAAGGACTTGATATAATATGATCTGCCGTAGAGCGATTACAGCAAAATACAATATTCTCCACACTGGCCAAACGTGTCAACGCTTTAACATCCGTATCATGAGGCTGTAAGGTCATGGGATCAGTAAAAAAGAATAGATAATCTATTTCTCCATCTACTATACGAGAACCCATTTGTTGATCACCGCCCAATGGTCCTGATCGGAATATGGTGAAATTCCATGTTACTTCAGGATGCTTTTCTTTCAAAGCAGCAAGAATAAGACTTCCTGTAGTTCCGGTACAATAGAATTTATGCCCCATCAATAATTCAGAATTCCAAACAACCCATTCTATCAGGTCTTTCTTCATGGCATCATGTGCCACCAACCCTATCTTTCTTACTAAATTCTTCATCTTTCGTCAGTATTTATTCTTAATTGCGAGAAATATTTCTTTCTCCTTATATAATACTTCAGCAATATACTAAAATCCACCTTTCCCCAAACAGAATCTACAATTGTTTTTTCCAGGTTTTCAACCCTTGCCGAAGAAAAACTTTGTCGTGCCACATTAAAATCGGAGATAGCTTTAAACACTGCTTTTGCATTCTCTATTTGTCCTTTCAACAAAAAAGAAAGACCTGCAATATAATCGAGCCAACGCCTTACCAGCATAACTCTTGACAATTCATTAGCAGGAAGATTCTTATATAACATTACAAGATTATTACGAAAGTTGAGATACGTTTTTTGTGGATTCTCTTTTTTCAATGTGCCGGCTCCTACATGGTATACTACACTTTCAGGAATACACGCCACTTCCAAACCACGCGAACGAAATCTCCAGCAGAGGTCGATTTCTTCCATGTGTGCAAAAAAACGCCCATCTAATCCACCAGCTTCATGATACTCTAACAAACGAACCATGAGGGATGCTCCCGTTGCCCAAAACACAGGAATAACCGAATCATATTGACCATTGTCTTTTTCTACAGTATTCATCACTCGTCCCCGACAAAAGGGATAACCATATTTATCGAGAAATCCGCCACAAGCTCCGGCATATTCAAAGCTATCTTTATTGCGCCAACTACGTATTTTAGGCTGACAAGCAGCAGCTATAGGATGTTCGTCCATATACTCAATCATTGGTTGAAGCCAATTTTCAGTTACTTCTACATCCGAGTTAAGCAATATGGCATATTCTGCTTGTATTCGGTTTAAAGCAATATTATATCCATCAGCATAGCCATAATTTTCATCAAGTGCAATTATTCGAACAGAAGGGAATGCCGTACGAACCATAGAAACAGAAGCATCTGTAGAAGCATTATCTGCCAAATAAACTGTTACGCCCTCCATATCGGAATACTTCACTACAGAAGGAAGAAACGTATGTAACATTTCCATTCCGTTCCAATTTAAAATGACTACTGCTACCTTATCCATTGTATTATTTATCGTTTTGCAAGATAGTTCCCCGGAGTGCAGTTTCATCATGATTGAATCCTTGTAGGCATAGAGTTACCATCTTATTATCAAGTGTTTTATCATTTTCCAGTTCCACACGTATATAGTTTTCCGTAAAACCGTGCATAGGCGCACCACTTTTAGACTTTTCCATTAATGCTTTCACTGTGTCGCCTATATAACGTTTATAAAACTCTTTTGTTTTCGAATCTGATAAGTTTAACAACTTTTGACTTCTCTCTCGCTTTTCCTGAGGAGACACCACATAATCTATCTTCAGGGCTTGAGTTCCGGCACGCTCGGAATAACTGAAAACATGAAGCTGTGTAATATCTAAAGAAGCAATAAAATCGTAAGCGCGATTAAAGTATTCTTCTGTCTCACCTCTTGTACCAACAATTACATCTACTCCAATAAATGCATGAGGCATAATTTCTTTAATTTTCTTGATTTTCTGCGCAAACAATGCAGTATCATACCTGCGGCGCATTAGTTTCAATACTTCATCGCACCCACTCTGCAAAGGAATATGAAAATGAGGCATAAAACGCTTTGAACAAGCCACAAATTCAATGATCTCATCCGTAAGCAAATTGGGCTCGATAGAAGAAATACGATAACGTTCAATTCCCTCTACCTGATCCAATGCTTTAATCAAATCAAGGAAACTCTCTCCTGTACTCCGTCCAAAGTCACCTATATTAACTCCTGTCAATACGATTTCTTTGCCTCCTTCGTCTGCAACTTTCTCTACTTGTTTCACCAATGACTCAATAGTTCCGTTGCGGCTTCTTCCGCGGGCAAAAGGAATTGTACAATAAGAGCAGTAATAATCACACCCATCTTGCACCTTCAAGAAGTAACGTGTACGGTCGCCTTGCGAACAAGAAGGCACAAATGATGTTATATCTTTAGTGGTAGTGGTATATGCTTCTCCTGTTTCGTTCTTATGCAAATTACCCAAATACTTAAAAATATCTTTTTTCTGTTCAGCGCCAAGTACAAGATCGACTCCTTCTATTTGAACTATTTGATCCGGTTTCAGTTGAGCATAACATCCTGTTACAATTACAAATGCATCCGGATGCTGTTTAATCATCCGATGAATTGCTTGACGGCATTTTTTGTCGGCCATCTCTGTTACAGAACAAGTATTTATAACACAAATATCGGCTTTTTCGCCTTTCCGGGCAGTACGAACTCCAACATCAGTCAGTAATTTACCAATAGTAGAGGTTTCGGAAAAATTCAGTTTACAACCTAATGTATAATATACAGCAGTTTTATTTTGAAATACAGTAGTATCAATCATAACGTGTCTTTACACAAATTTCGTGCAAAGGTACATATTATTGAGATATTCCTCTTTCAAACTCCAACAATTTCTTTTTCCTCCACATTCCCCCTCCATAACCTGTAAGAGAACCATCGGCTCCAATCACCCTGTGGCAAGGCAGTATAATGGAAATTTTATTCTTCCCGTTCGCATTGGCAACAGCCCTTACAGCAGAAGCCATACCCAAAAGTTCGGCCTGCTTTCCATAAGTTGTTGTGCAGCCGTATGGTATCTGCAGCAAGCTAAGCCACACTTTTTTCTGAAATTCCGTACCTGCTAAATCCAGTGGAATATCGAAGACTTTGCGTTCACCTTTGAAGTACTCATCCAATTGTTTTCGAAGTGTATCAAAGTGCGGATTTTCGCCCTGTACAAGTGGAGCTTTAAATGTTTCACTTAATTGCCGGAACTCCAAATCAATCAATTTATAATCTGCAAACTCAAACATGCAAATACCTTTACTCGTTGCGGCAGCAATCATCAGCCCCAAATCTGTTTCAATATATGCAATATTAACAATTTGTGTATTCTTGCTTTTCTGCGGAGAAGCACCTATAACACTTTTGAACATGCTATTAAAACCACTCAACGAATTGTAACCCGAATCATGCGCTACATCCATTACATTTTGTTCCGATTGTATGCGTTGAAAGGCATTATTCGCCCGATACATTCTCTGATAGGCATGAAAGGTTTGTTTGTAGTTTTTCAGAAACCACCGACGCACTTGATTTGGTTCTAAATTCAATTCCAGCAAATCGGAATCTTTTATCTTAACCGAAGGGTTCTCCTCCATGTATTTCAGCAACTTCTTAATTCCATCGGGCAAATTTCCTTGTTTTTCCAATGGTTTGCAGACTTTACATGGCCGATAACCATTAAGCATAGCTTCGCTTGCAGAAGGAAAAAACTCACAGTTTTCCAACTTGGGCTTAGCGGGACAAGTGGGACGGCAAAATATACCCGTTGTTTTCACTCCAACTATAAATACACCTTCAAAAGAGCTGTCTCTTTCAAGAAATGCTTTGTAAAATATATCTCTTTCCGTTTCCATCTCGCTTATGTTAGTTCCATTGCAAAGTTAAAGCTCTATCGGGTTTTATGCAACCGAAAAATAGACAATATCATTATTCAAGGAATATTAGGGTGTTTTATGCAAATCTAATCGCAATACTTGATACCATATAGTACAAATATAGAGTACCTAAAGAGTTCGTAATATTGAAAGAGAGAAATTTCCTATAACGTTTCATACAGACAAGGCACAAAACAATATTCACTCTTTTTGTGAATTCATTAAAATAAGTATTATATTTGTATCACTAAAAGATGATAAACAATGGTAGTAACTTTTGAGGAAGATTATTTGTTGGAACTATATGAGTTCGGGAAATGCAGCGACAAGAAGCACCGATACCAACCGGAAATAGTTCGCAAGTATCGATTTTGTATTGATACACTTGTAGCTGCTCCGTCGGTTGAATTACTGTACCGCATCAACTCCCTACGCTATGAAGTTCTCAAAGGTAATAAGGCTGGCATTTCCTCTATAAGGGTAAACAACCAATATCGGATAGAGTTTACTGTTAGCAGCGAAGATATGGAACCTGTTATTACCGTGTGCAACATCTTAGAATTGTCAAACCACTACAAATGAAATGATATGATTACACTTAATGGCATAGATCCTAAAAGGATAGCAAACAACATAATACCCTTTGAACCTACACACCCAGGGGAATTACTCAAAGACGAATTGCATGAGCGAGGAATATCACAAAAGCGATTTGCAGAAGTGGTAGATGTGCCCTATACTGCATTGAATGAGATACTGAATGGGAAACGCCCTATGTCGGTAGATTTCAGCCTACGTGTTGAGGCTGCCCTCAATATTGAAGCTGACCTATTTATCAATATGCAGACACGATATAATACACAAACTGCTCGAAAAGATAGTAACCTATCGCAGAAACTGGAAAAAATACGAAGTCTTTGTGCATCGTTACTATAACACACCCACAATACTTGTGAACTTAATCTAAAAAAAGCGCACCATTTAAGTGCGCTTTTGTGGACCAGGAGGGAATCGAACCCTCGTCCAAACGAGGAAACCATAAGCTTTCTACATGCTTATCTTTGTCTAAATTTTCGTGTATAAGCAGAACCAAAGCCATCAACTTATACCTTATCCTCTAAAGTTTCATTTGCAATTCGAGGCCATTGCAAACTATCTCCGATTTAACTGCACCACTGAGCCGGAATACTTCGAAGCCAGAGCTTCCGAGTGATGTCTCGTCCCAACACCTTGTATCGGGATTAAGTTAATCTACTGTGATTCGATTAAGCAGCAAGAGCGTAGTTATTTTCGCCAGATAAAATTTTAGTAACTGAGATTAAAGTGCCAATCACTGACGCACTGCATGCTTACATACCATTTCTACCCGCTGTCAAATCCAGTCTAGCCCAGATCATTCTAACTGATTAGAAATCAAAAGATTACAAAGACTCATTTAAAGGTGAGGGACAAAAAGTGAACTTATTCCTCATAAATTCTCGCAATCTTTATGCAAAGATAGTCTTTAATTTCAATTTATCAAAATGTTTTATACATACACTTAAAAACCGTTTAAACCTTATGAGATTGGTCTCATAGTTTTTACTAACTATTTGAAAAATTTTTCCACACCCGGGTGGAGCACTCTTCTCCATCCGGGTGTATAATTCACTTACACCCAGGTGTGGAAGACGTCTCCACCCGGGTGGAGAAAGAAGTTTAAAACTATATCCGAATTCAAGACAATATGCCATTTTTCAAGTGTGACACTTGTGACACTTCCGTGATGCTTTTTAGAAAAGTGTCACCCTCTATTTAATCCTGTAAATCAACCTGTTAGAACGATTGTGACACTTGTGACACTTTTTGATCAAAAAAATCACTCTGAACGCTGAAAATGATTCTTCAAATTTTGAATGTACGCACAACTTCATCGCAAACAAAAAATCAAAACTACTTCCTAATTAAATGCAATATCGCCTCCTTAGGATGATAAAGCAGCATTCTTGGCCCTGAGTACCTCATCACGACTCTCATTTTCTCGCGCATGACCGGTTTATAGCAATGTACCGTGCAATTCTTACAGCTTGTTTTTTCTTCGCCAAACGGACATCTATCTAAACGGGTATATGCATAAGCAAGCAACTCCTTACAAGAATCGCATAGCTCCGGATTCTTCTCTTTCTTTCTACAGTATAATCTAATCATAATTTCTACTGTTCGCTTTTCTTGCTCTATATGTGATTTCTGCATGTTTGGAATTTATAGACTAAAAGTAAGTAACGGTTCCACCATCCGATTCAGCATATTGTATTAATAAGTGTTGAATCATTTCAGCAGCTTCCTTTATTCCTGTATTTCCACTGTATCCGTTGACGATTGCTAATATATGAGTAGTTTCGAGCCTCATCTTTGTGCGTTCTTCATCACTGGTTGGAGTGCCGATTCCTCCGATCTGATCTCTGTATACGGGCAGCCCTTCAATATTTAGTATGCCGCGACCGATTGCCTCAAAGGATTCACCAGCTTTCCCTACCCCAAGTTCCAAGGAGGTTCCTTGAATTTTATCTGCATCGAATCCACCAATGGAATAGCCTGTTCGCAGAGAGACAAGGTTTATTAAATCAACCAATGTATCTATTTGATAAAGAGGAATATTACGTACTAACCTTCTTCGCAATGCTTCGGCAGATGGTCTGTACCGATTGGGATCTTTACCACATTTCTTATAGACTTCTCGTGTGGCAGCAATGGCTGCTTGTTTTTTGATGTCTTCTATCTGAGTGGATGCCAATAGTTCTTTGGTAAAAGCATCAATCTCTTCCCACATTTTTTCATTAAAAGACGTATTCTTTACTGAGGCATATACAGCAGCTCCCACAAATTGAGGGCAAACTTCTTTTATTTCGTTTGATACAGTTATAGTAAACATTCTATTTAAACTTTAAGGATATTTCTTTATTCACCCCTTCCTCTTCCTTACTCCCTCCGACGGACTCTCGCCATACTGCTCTTTATAACACTTTGAGAAATAGGAAGGCGAAGTAAACCCAACTTCATAACAAATCTCGGCAATGGTTAATTCTGTAGAAGCCAACAAAGATGCAGCCTTCTTTAAACGTGTCATCCGAAGCAGCTCGTTGGGAGCATAATTGGTTAGCGATTTAATTTTCCGATATAGTTGCACCCGGCTCAAGCCCATTTGTTTGCCGATATCCTCTACATTCAGAGCTGTATCGCTCATTTGTTCTTCGATCAGGGTTTTGAATTTATCGACAAACTCTTTGTCCATATCGCATACGTTTTCGCGGGTTATGATCTCGTTGTCGCTGAATGCGCGCTTAATGCGATGGGCAGAGTCTATCAGGTTGCGAATACGCGATTGAAGCACCTGTGAGTTAAAAGGTTTGGAGATATAAGAGTCTGCTCCGCCATCATAACCTTTGATGCGTTGCTCGTCGAGGGAACAGGCAGTAAGCAGGATTACAGGGATGTGACAGGTTTGCAATTCGCTTTTTAGGCGACGGCAACATTCTATGCCATCCATTCCGGGCATCATTACATCGGAGATGATAACATCGGGCACGTATTTCATGGCTTTGCGGATACCCTCTGAACCATTGGCAGCTTCAATAACGGAGTATTCTGTCTGTAACAAACTGTGGATATAAATGCGGATGTCGGCATTATCATCAATAACCAGAATGGTGGGTTTGGAGGGATCGTAAGTTTCTTCTTCGCTATTTTCTTCTATCAAAAGCTCGGGTAAAGAAGAGAAGGATCGTGTTTCTGTTTCTGTGAGATATTCTGTATTAACAGGAAATTCCACAGTAAAGACTGTTCCCATGCGTTCGTCGCTCTGTACGGATATGGTTCCTTCATGCAGTTCGACAAAGGCTTTTACAAGAGCCAGACCTATACCGGAACCGGAATGGTGCATATCTATTTTATAAAACCGATCGAAGATGCTTTTAATGTGTTCGGATGAAATAAGACTTCCGGTATTGGCTACTATTAATTGGTAAACACGACGACCATCTGCTTGTATAATATCATTGAGGCGAACGGATATTTTTCCATTCTCGGGAGTGAATTTAAAGGCATTGGATAAGAGATTGTAGTAAATTCGCTCCATCTTCTCCATATCGGCTTCCATATAAAATTGCGTATCCGGAGTAAAATCGAAAGAGAAGTGAATGTGCTTTTTGCGGGCTGCTGCCAGAAATGCGCCATTCCATCCTTGCAAAGATTCTGATAATTCCAACTTAACAGGATTAAATTCGAGTTTTCCGTTTTCGTATTTACGGAAGTCGAGTATCTGGTTTACAAGCCGCAGAAGGATATCGACATTTCTTTTCACCATCCGGAGAAGTTGTGATTGTTCCTGAGAGAGAGATTTATCTGTCAGCAGATGTTCTACAGGGTCGGCTACCAGAGTAAGCGGAGTTCGAAAGTCATGTGAGATATTGGTAAAGAACACCAGTTTGGCATGTGTAGCCTCTTCCAGTTGACGAGAAAGTTCGATCAGTTGATCGCGCTGCTGCTCCAATTGTTCTTTTTGCTTGGACAACTCTTTGTTCAAGCGGTTTTTAGAACGGAGCGAACTGTACACAACTATCAATAAACCTGCAACTAATAATAAGATTATCAAACTACCATAAAGTACTACTTGTTGAGTGGCAAATTGGTAAAGATATACATCAATTTTGTCATTGAGGGTTTTTATTTTATTATCCAGTTCGGATATCTGATTGGTTTGCAGTGTCATTACATGGGCATTGGTAGCATCAACTACGGCGGTAGTCAGAAGGGTTTCGCGTGTATACTCGCGGCCTTCCAGTATATCCATGGCAATCTGAATAATTTTGTCGCCACCTGTGGGATAAATGAAGGTGGCATCCAGAACACCTTTCTCTACCATGTCGACTCCGTATCCTTCGCCGGAGGTGGCATCTATGCCTATAAAGTTTATGTCGCTGTGCCTGCCGCGCTTCAATGCTGTTTGATAGGCTCCGGAAGCCATGCGATCGTTTTGTGCATACAGTACATCTATTTGATTGAAACGAGACAGGATGGTGTCCATCTTTATTTCGGCTTCTTCGCGAAGCCAGCCGGCATCTTCTTTACATAGAAGTTTGATGTCGGGATAATGACTGATAGCGCTCATAAACCCTTGATGACGGTCTAAGGCAGGAGTTGAGCCTGTCAGCCCGGCCAGTTCGGCAACGGTGCCTTTGCCCTTGAGCATGGAAGCGATGTAGTTTCCTACGCTTTTGCCTATTTCGTAATTGTCGGCTCCTACCCATGCGGTGTATTTGTCGGATAGGATCATGCGGTCGAATACAATGATGGCAATGCCTTTATCGAATGCTTCTTCTACAATAGCAGTCATAGGAGCAGCCTCGTTGGGAGCAAGTACTATTAAATCGACTCCTTTATCTATAAAGTAACGGATATCTTGCTTTTGCTTTTCGGTATCGTCTTTTACGGTGCGTATCTCTACTTCTACGCCATCATAAAACATGGCTTCGCGCAGGATTTCCTGGTTTACCTGATTTCGCCATTCATCTTCGCTGCATTGCGAAACGCCTATTTTGTATCGGGGGGTATCGCTACCACAGGAACATAGGAATAAAATTAACGTAACTATCAGTATTAGATTTCTGGACATAATTTGCATAGTATTATAGATGCAAATATAATTAATTTATAAGACGCACATCTCCCAAAAGTAAAATTCCGGAAAATTAAAAATGAAAGTACAGTCTTTGATTTGTAAAAGTCTGTACTTTCATTTCCATTACTCTAATGTTTGTATTCTTATCTATAAAGCTCTACCGTAAAATCTGCCTCCCCATCCTCGGCAAACACGGCCCAGGGGTTCTGCGTCATCTGATAAATACGGTTTGTCAGTGCCACTTCGTTATTCACATAAGCAACACATACCGAATTCTCTACTACAACGGTTAGCCGATATTCACCGTTTACAGCCTCGGGCAAACGGGCTTCGGTAAATGTGCGTTCGGTTTTGCCATTCACTACATAGTCGAGTTTTATCTTTCCGGCTTCGGTATCAAGAACAAGATCGTACACATATTTGCGACTACCACCGGCTCCGAATTCTAAGCCAAAGCGTTTAGCCGAGTTGGCTTTTACGGTAGCCGATATTTTATTGACTGCCTCTTTTTCGAAACGGGGGAATACAACAACAGCTTTTTCATCAGTAGCTTTTAATGAATAGCTATTTGAACTTACCTTATTGCTAAGTGCCTGATTTACAGGTGATGGAATACTTAGCGTAAGTTCACCGTTAGTTTTCTGCCCAAGTTGATGAACTACTAAAGCACCTGCCCAACTATAATTATTGTAATCCGAAGCATCATCGCGAGTGGGACACCATCCAAACAGATAACGGTTTGTTCCGTCGGAAGCGGTTTTGGCAGCATAGTAAGCATAACCATCCAGGAAGTTATTGGCAGGTACGGTCCAATCGGTAGTGCCTACAGGGCGATATACGTAATGTACTCCGCGGCGGTCGTTCTGTTCGGAGAAGATAAGGTATTGGTATCCTCCCATTACAAATACATCGGGACACTCAAGGTTTGTGGTAATTTCACTGTCATAGAAAGGTTCCCGGCGGGTCCAACCTTCTGTTAGCTTGTCCGAGGTAAACTGCGACAGTACCGCACGCCACGAACCTTTATAGTCGGCACGGGTGGTAACAAGCATGGTATATGTTCCGTCTTCGTTTTTGATGATAAAAGGATCGCGAAAGTCGTTGCGGTCGTAGCCATCGCCCCAACCGTTTTGAACATATCCTTTCTTCTCCCAGTTTTTCAGATCTTTAGATGTAGCGAGGAATATTTCTTCCTTTGGGTCCAGATTGGCATTGTGGGCTGTATAGAAGAAATAATAGGTGTCGCCTTCTTTAAAGACGGAACCGGTTCCGAGTGCATCTTCACGACTATTGTCTTCGCCACAGGCAATCATTTCACCATTGTCTTCGTAAGAAAGGAAATTGGTAGTTGTAGCACCGTATATAGGGTGAAACGTTGGGGCTCCATCGCGCGCATCCTGCAAATAGAATACATGAAACTTACCATTCTCAAAATAGGGCATTGGGTCGCCTGTCCATCCATTGGATGGTTTAAAGAACATGGAGTAGTTGAGTTTCAAATCATCTACATTATACACAGCAGGAGCATCGGGAGCTGCTGTGGGGTCGTTGCTGGTGTATTCATTGTCGCTGCAAGCCATTAGGGCTGCGCAGGCAAACAGGGTTGTGAATATATGTTTCATAGTTATTCGCTTAAATAGTTCAATATATTATAAGTCAGTTTCTCCAGATTATCGCGGAAAGTATTGGCCGATCCACCTTCCTGATGCCAGTCGTACATCTCGGCACCTGTGGTAATAACCGGGCCTCTATTGTCGGTTGCAGGATATTCTGTTATCAGGCCACGTTTGTTCATAAAATCATCCCAATGGAAAGCTGCTAAATGTACACCTCCTGTTTCATTTTCCCACCGGGCAACATCTTCGTTCCAGCCGGTCCACGCTTCTTCAAAGTTCCAGATAACATTATGGGCTAATACCTGACATCCGTTACTCAATAAAAAGAAGCGATCTATTTCTCCCGGAGCCATACGTATTCCTTTATAAATAGGATGTTGTTCATGTCCGGTAATTCGCATTCCCCAGCCCATGCCATTGCCATCGTTTACTTCTAATGGTTCAGTACGTTCAAATCCCCAAGCGTTATTCCACATACCACCACTCTTAGTTATGTTAAGCACATTTCCTAATGTAAGACCGGCCGAGCTTAAGAACAATCCACCACCTTGCGCCAGATAATTGTTCATGGCTTCAATAACTTCGGGTTTGTTGGCATCGGCATGAATAACTGGGTCGCCACCTTTATCATAAGAGTCCCAATGATACCATATTACTGCATATTCACTTAAATCTTTTCCTGCTTTGATATCGGCAAACGAAATATATTCTGTTACCGGGAAGTTCTCCGAGAACCAGGTCCAGGCGGCTTTATCATCTAAATTAGTGATATCGTTAGCTGTAGCCGGAGCCCCCAGAAACGCCATTTTACGGAAGTCAACCAACTCAACAGTAACATCGTAAGTAAAACTTTCGCCCAAATAAGAAATGGTATATTTTACCGGATTGGTAAAGTTATGAGTGGTTCCATTGGGTGAAGTAAGTTCGGCACCTTCCGACAAATTAAAGGTAGGGCGAAGTGCTGTTACCTCCGATCCTAACGGTAGCTTCACTACAATGGTACGTGCATCGTTATCAACCACTCCTTTGTATGTACCGATGGTAAAGTCGGTAAAAGAAGTTACCTTATCTACGGTTTTAGCCAGCACTTTGTAGTCGTGGTAAAGATTCTTGTTGACTACGCGGTAAGTTGTGAGTACCGATAAATTTGTCGGGCTGTTGGGTTCTTTGGGAAGTGCAATGCTTGCCCCTTCCGAAAGGGTATAGGTGGGAACAAGCTCAGTAAGATCAGTACCACTGGGCATTATTACTTCAATATAGTCAGTTTTCTCGTCAAGGATATTGAGCTTGGAGCCATTCACTGTGAACGAAAGGATTTTTACTTCGCCAGAGATGTCGAGAGCGTTGTAGTTGTCATCGCTACAGGCGGTGAGGCCGGTTATCAGGGCGATGAGGATTGCTATTATTGTATGTTTTTTCATTTTAGTTTGAATTTTAATTATAAATCATTCCATCCGCATGGAAACCTGGCAGCGGCACCTTGCCGCTACCAACCCGGGTTTTGTTCATACAATCCATTGGTAAACCCAATCTGCTGTTGCGGAATAGGAATATACTCATCTTTATTCTTATCAAACTTACCATTGGCCAGATAAACGCGTCGTTTTGATTCAGTAGTAAAGAAGTCGTTCATAACATCCGTAACGATACCCCAACGTACAAGGTCGAAAAAGCGGCTTCCTTCCATAGCCATCTCCAAACGACGTTCCCAACGGAGGGCTTCTCGGGCAAAGTCTTGTGTCCAGGTGCAGTTAACACCATCTTGATAGAGGCTAACTTGCAGGTTCTTGGCATACGGAATAAACAATGTACTATTCTTCGCACGCTCACGTATTTGGTTGATAAGGGATAAGGCTTCATTCTGACGGTTCAGTTCGATAAGCGCCTCGGCCTGCATAAGGATAACATCAGCATAGCGAATAACAATTCTATTTTTTGAGTTGCCATAGAATGGAGATAGATTCTTAAAACAATCGCACGAGGGATCAACATTTTCTTTCAAAGAAGCATAAATACCATAAGTATTGATGTTACGGTTCCAGTTTTCTTCGTAAATAAGTTCTTCGTTGTACTTGTAAGGAATTCCCGGAAGTGCAACAGTATGATATAGACGAGGGTCGACAGCATCTTCGCCAATGCGATAGTTATCCGTATCGTAGGATTCGAAATCGGGTAATCCGTTCTTTGTTTTAAAGGCGTTTACCAAGTTCTGGCTGGGCTTGTGAAAATCGCAGCAACCCAATCCCATGGGTAGGGAAAGTACGTCGGAGAAGTTGAGGCGGCCGAACATGGTTCCATCGTCAACAGAGAACTGGATGGCAAAGATAGATTCTTTTCCGTTTTCATAAGCTCCCGGCAAGAAGTTGCAAGCCATATCCTGTTCCAAATCATAAGAAGAGTTTAACACTACTTGCGTATATTTTACCACTTCTTCCAGATCGGCTGCATTAATGGAAGTCAGCACATTGGAGTTCGCATTATCCTGACGGTAGGCTTTATATAAGTATGCTTTAGCCAGATGAGCGGCAGCAGCTATCTTGTTGACACGACCTACCTGCGATTGGATTGCAGGAAGCAAATCGTATGCTTTCTTGAAATCGTCGCAAATTAATGCCCATTGCTTATCGTTGGGCAGATTGTTTGGGGTCTTTTCATAATCGGCAATCGGGGTATCTTCGTTTACAAAAGGTACATTACCGAATACCTGTTTAAGCATAAAATAGAAGTATCCTCTTAAGAAATACATTTCGCCCATACGGGTATTCTTTAGTTCGAAACTCTTTTCTTCTGTTTGTTTCAATACGCTCAAAGCTGAGTTAGCACGAGAAATGGCCTGGAATACCTGAAACCAGAGTCCGTCGGCTTCGCCGAAGTCAGTCTTGATATTTTCGGATATTTCATAGAAGTGGAAGTTTACAATATCGTTTTCATCGCCACCGCCTTTGTATGCATCATCGGAGCGGATGGTTCCGTAAGGCCAGAGGCTAAATGGTTTATCGTAATGATCGTTGCCAAGTGATGAGTAGGCGGCGGTAACAAGTCCTTCGATGGAGGAAGGTGCTTTGGCCTCTTCTTCACTAAGAATGCCTTGTGGAGTTTCGTCGAGGAAATCACAACTGTTTATTGTTAGAGCTGTGGCAAGAGCCAATGTTATGTATCTTATCTTTTTCATGATTGTATTATTTTGTTTTTTGAACCGCAGAGTTACGCGAGTTTCGCAGAGTTTTAATTCTTATTTTTATACTTCGCGTGACTCTGCGTAACTCCGCGGTTCATAAATATTTTCTTTTAGAATGCTGCATTAATACCAAAGGTTACTGTCAAAGGAATTGGATAGCCCCATGCAGGGTTCTCAGGATCGACACCCGTAAAATCTTTATGCTTAATTGTAAACAAGTTCTGTGCAGCAGCATAAACACGGAAGTTACTTACCTTTATTTTGCTGAGGAATGTTTTCGGCAGATTATAACCTAACTGAAGGTTACGCAGTTTCAGGTATGAACCATTTTCCACAAAATAAGTAGAGAAACGCGCTTCGTTGGCTGCATCGGTATAAGATAAAGCCGGAATGTTTGAACCAGGATTTTTCACCGGATCGTAAGCGTTGAGCAAACGACGACCTTTGTTAGAAGAAGTATCCGAAACACTCCAGAAGTCGGTGGTATATTTTACAGTATTAATAACATCTACATTCTGAATACCTTGCAGGTAAACTGTGAGGTCGAAGTTCTTATATGATAGATTGATATTCAAGCCGTAAGAGAAATCCGGAAACGGATCGCCTATCCATGTGCGGTCGTCGGAGTCGATAACACCGTCGTTATTGATGTCGCGGTAGCGGATGCGTCCGAGTGCTTTACCGTCTTGGCGGGCGTGTTGATCTAAATCATCTTGTGATTTGAAGATGCCATCGGCTACATATCCGTACATGGAACCTAACGGACGACCCAGGATATTATCATACGTACCGTTTCCACCATAAGAGTTCTTCACAGATTCAGGCAGGTAGGTAATTTCATTTTCATTGGTAGAGATGTTACCCATAACATCGTACTGTAAACCGAAGTTTGTACGGCCACGATAACCCAACGAGAATTCAAAACCTTTGTTTTCCATGCCGGCACCGTTGTACCATTTGTTTCCACCTTCACCAATAATAGCTACATAGCCGGGTTGGTACAGCATATCTTTTGTTTTCTTCATATAATATTCGGCCGAGCCATACAGACTGTTATTGAAGAGTGAAAAGTCAAGACCGATATTTGTCTGAGTGGTTGTTTCCCATTTCAAATCGGGGTTCTGGATTTGTGAACGTTTAAAACCGGAAGCCAACTGACCGGAGCCTTTACCATCGAAATCGTAAGCCGTTCCCCATACTGCGTTCCATGTAGGGTCTTCTTTGCCGTATCCGGATACATAAATATCATAGATGGCGGTATTGTTCATGTTCTGATTACCGGTTTGTCCCCACCCGAAACGAAGTTTCAAATCATTAAGCCAGCTTTGTGTATTCTCCATAAAGGATTCCTGGTTAATTTTCCATCCCAGAGTGAATGCAGGGAATACTCCCCAACGATTGTTCTTACCAAAGCGGGATGAGCCGTCGCGGCGAATGGTTCCTGAAAGAAGATACTTGTCGTCATAAGCATAACTTATTTTTCCGAAGAATGACATCAGGGAGTAAGCGGTAGCATTACCAGTACCATTACTTGTTCCTGTACCCAGGTCGGGCCACATATAATCGGGAGTTTCAAGGGCGAAACCTTCGCGCGAGGAAGTGAAGTTTATATCTTCCTGACGGTACATTTCCATACCAGCCATGGTTTCGAAACGGTTCTTGCCGATTTCAAAGTCGTAAGTTGCTACGTTACTCCACGACCATTTCAGCCAGTGTGCCTGCTCTATATTCGACATGGTTTTATCGCTTTGCATGTATCCGCTGGTATAGCTGTAAGTTAGCGAACGTTTGTAGAAGTTACCATAATCTACCCCAAAGCTGGAACGGATATTCAATTTACTGATGGGTTGGATATTGATAAACGCGTTACCAAACATACGCCAGTAAGTATAGCGGTTATCTTTGTTGTCGTTGATAAGGCGAACGGGATTCTGACGGTCGGGCAATCCCATGATAGGGCCTCCCCAGCCTTTACCATCCTCGGTATGAACGGGAATAAAGGGAACGGCAATAAGCGCAGCTTCTACAATCTGATGAGGTTGTGTTACTTCGGTAGTACGGTTCATGGTGAAGTTTTCGCCAATGGTTACTACGTCGCCCCAAAGCTTGAAATCGGTATTCATACGGGCGGAGATACGACCAAAATCTGTGTTCTTTACCAAACCTTCATTATCATAATATCCAAGGGAGAAATAATAGTTTCCTCTGTCGGTACCATTACTAACTGATAGGTTGTAGGATTGAGCCAAACCTGTGCGGGTTACTTCATCAAACCAGTCTGTATTAGCTGGCTTCATGGTTTTCTTGGCATCGAGATATTCGGGGAACATCACATTCTTCAATGTATTTCCATCATATTCGTACCGGATGCCGAGGTTGTTGCTATTGGGGTCTACTCCCGAGTTAACGGATGCTTTCCACAAGGCTTCGGCATATTCTTTGGAGCTGAGTACATCTATTTTATTATGGTAGTAACTTGCCGTTACGTAAGCATCAAAGTTTACCTTTACTTCTCCTTTCTTTCCTTTCTTGGTGGTAACAACAATTACACCGTTCGCCGCACGCGACCCGTAGATAGTTGCAGCAGAAGCGTCGCGCATAATCTGAATGCTTTCGATATCGTGTGAGTTAAGTTCGTGCATGCCCGATGTGGTTTGTACCCCGTCAATAATAATCAGCGGACTGGAATCGCCGGAAAGCGATGATACACCACGAATTTGTATGCTGGCCGAACCGCTTGGGTTACCATCGGAGGTAATATTCATTCCCGGGATACGTCCTTGCAGGGCTTTAATTGGGTTGTTTTCGGCTGCCGACATCATATCGTCTACCTTTACAACTGAAACGGCTCCGGTAAGGTCGGCCTTTCGTTCTGTACGGTAACCTACGGCAACAACCTCATCGAGTATCAGAGACGATTCTTTTAAGGTAACATTAATCAGTGTACGTCCGTTTACGGGAATTTCTTGTGTATCGTATCCTATATAGGAGAATATCAGTGTGGCACCGGAAGGAACGGATAGTTCATAATTTCCGTTGAGATCGGTAATGGTTCCAAGAGTTTGTCCTTTTACGCTGACATTGGCCCCTATTACTCCATCTGCTTCTGTGGTTGATTTTATGTTTCCTCTTACCGTCATATTCTGCGCACCGGCAGTAATACTTACTAATAATAAAAGGATAAGGCTGGTAAATAACTTCCTCATATTACATATTAGATTTTAAAATTAACAAATTAAGTTAGTCTCACAAGATGCTTTCCGGGCTTCTTCGATTCTATGCTTGCAAAGTAACAAGAAAGTTAGGGAATGGAGTATAAGATTTGTTTCAAACGTTGCAACGTTTGATACAAATCAGTTGAGAGTTGAGAATTGAGAATTGAGAGTTCCATGCGGCATCGTAACTCTCAACTCTCAACTGTCAACTCTCAACTCCCATGTATCAAATTTGCTACCCTTTGAAACATTTGTTATATCTTGCTGCCTATTAAATTTCTTACTTTGCCGATAGCTTTCCGGCCAAACTTATTTCTAAGATTAATTTAATACCAGCAACAACATGATTATTAATACTTTAAAAAAACGATTTGCTCGCGCAACGCTTTCTATGTTCTGTATGGGAACTGTTTTCTTTTCGTGCATGGCAACAAATCCTCCTTATATAGTAAAGCATCTGGGAGATAATCAGAGTATTATCCGCATTGATGAACCATCGAAATATCTGCTAATTCCCATAGAAGAAAAGGCAGAAGAGTCATGGATAAAGATGATAGTTAATAACGAAGAGGTACAGAGCATGCACATCCGCCTGGCAGTTAACCGGATTGATTATTATGTGCCGATTGATCTTTCAGCTTTTGCCGGAAAACAGATTTTGTTTCATTTCCACCACATTGTAAATTCGGCTATGGGGTGGCAGGAATTAAAACTATCCGATACGTTCGATACTGCCAACCGCGAATATCATCGCCCGGTTTATCATTTCTCTCCACAATATGGTTGGATGAACGATCCCAACGGAATGGTTTACAAAGATGGCGAATATCATCTTTTTTACCAACATAACCCTTATGGTTCTATGTGGGCAAATATGCATTGGGGACATGCCGTTTCTAAAGACCTTGTTAGTTGGGAACATCTTCCCGATGCAATTGCTCCGGATGCGCTGGGTGCCATTTTCAGTGGCAGTGCTGTGGTAGATAAAGACAATACTGCCGGATTTGGCAAAGATGCAATTGTAGCTTTCTACACTTCGGCAGGTTCACGCCAGACGCAAAGCATTGCCTACAGCCTCGACAACGGTCGCACGTTTACCAAATATGAAGGTAATCCGGTGGTTACGTCGGACATTCCCGATTTTCGCGACCCAAAGGTTATCCGCCACAAACCGTCCGGCAAATGGATTATGATTCTGGCAGCCGGACAGGAGATGCAATTCTATTCTTCTTCTAATCTAAAAGATTGGAAAATGGAAAGCAGTTTCGGCGAAGGACAAGGTGCACATGGTGGTGTATGGGAATGTCCCGACCTAATTGAACTCCCCGTAGAAGGCACGAACGAAAAGAAATGGGTATTGATTTGTAACCTCAACCCCGGCGGACCGTTCGGCGGCTCGGCTACACAGTACTTTGTGGGTAGTTTTGATGGAAAGAGGTTTGTAAACGAATCACCTGCTACCCACAGGGAACCTGGCAGCGGCACCTTGCCGCAGTGGATGGACTGGGGCAAGGATCATTATGCAACGGTTACATGGAGCAATGCACCGGATAACCGCAACATTGCTATTGCATGGATGAGCAACTGGCAGTATGCCAATCAGGTTCCTACACAACAGTTCCGCAGTTCAAATTCCGTCCCACGCGACTTGAATCTATATACTTTTGAAGGTGAAACATTTATTAAAAACACACCTTCCAAAGAGCTGGAAGCATTAAGAGGAAAAGAAACAAAGATAAGTTCTTTCAAAGTAGAACGTACTCATAACCTCGACGACCTATTGAAAGATAATAAAGGTACTTACGAGATAGAGATGTCTTTCACCAACCAAAATGCAGAAGTAATCGGTTTTCAACTCTTCAACAGCAAAGGCGAAGAAGTCAACTGCTACTACAACCTGACGGAGAATAAATTCTCAATGGATCGTAATAAGAGTGGCTTGGTTGATTTCAGTCCGGAATTTCCTACAGTAACCTCTGCACCCGTTACCAGTGGTAAGGAATTGAAACTCCGCATATTTGTAGACAAAGCAAGTATTGAGATCTTCGGCAATGACGGCCGCTTTGTGATGACTAATCTTGTTTTCCCTTCGGAGCCTTATAATCGTATTAGTTTTTATTCGAAAGGTGGTAGTTATACGGTTTCGGATTTCAAAATTTTCCCGTTGGGGATTTAATTCTTTTTTAACACAGAGACACGGAGGCACAGAGTTTTTATCTTTGCTTCTTATCTCTAAATTAAATAACTCTGTGCCTCTGTGCCTCTGTGTTCTATATCTATAATTATATGTCAAAAAGCAACAATACAATAGTAAAACTTATCCCTATTATGCTGGCATTCTTTGCCATGGGATTTGTCGACTTGGTTGGCACAGCCACCAATTATGTAAAAGACGATTTGCAGCTCTCGGATACGATGGCTAACATCTTTCCGTCTATGGTTTTCTTCTGGTTCCTGATATGTTCAGTACCTACAGGTATGTTAATGAACCGCATTGGCCGTCGTAAAACCGTGCTTCTTAGTCTGGTAGTAACTACGGTTTCGCTTTTGCTTCCGATAGTTAGCTACTCATTTATAAGTATGTTACTCTCATTCTCTCTGTTGGGTATTGGTAATGCATTAATGCAGGTTTCTTTAAACCCTTTATTATCCAATGTGGTAAGTGGTGACAGATTGGCCAGTTCGCTTACGTTCGGGCAGTTTGTAAAAGCAATTGCTTCGTTTATTGCTCCGCTTATAGCCAGTTGGGGTGCATTGCAGTTCGATAACTGGCGGATACTCTTCCCCATCTTTATGGTAGTGGCTATTCTGGCAGTCATCTTTTTGGGAATGACAAACATCAATGAAGACGATGAAAAAGGAGAAAGTTCCACCTTTGCAGAGTGCTTTACCCTGTTGGGCGATAAACTGATCTTGCTCTCTTTCCTGGGAATTATGTGTCACGTAGGGATTGATGTAGGTACGAATGTTACTGCTCCTAAAATATTAATCGAACGTTTGGAGATTCCGCTTAATGAAGCAATCTATGCTACCAGTGTTTATTTTCTATTCCGTACCATCGGTTGTTTCTCCGGCACTTTCATTTTAGCTAAGTTTTCATCCAAAATATTCTTTGGCATCAGCTCTGTGTTAATGCTTCTGGGTATGGCGGGGCTTTTCTTCTTCGATACCAAGATGGCTATTTATGCTTGTGTGGCTCTGATTGGTTTTGGTAATTCGAATATCTTTCCGGTTATCTTCTCGGGTGCATTGTTGCATTTACCTAATAAAAAGAACGAAGTTTCCGGGTTAATGATTATGGGATTGTTTGGCGGCACTATTTTCCCGCTTATTATGGGAGTGGCTTCGGATGCTGTGAATGCTCAGATTGGGGCGGTAGCAGTAATGATGATTGGGGTGCTGTATTTATTGTATTTTACTACAAAGATTAAGAAATAATATAAACCGCAGAGTTACGCAGATTAACGCGGAGTTATAAATTTGAGTTCTTAAGTAAAAACTCTGCGCAAATCTGCGTAACTCTGTGGTTCAAAAAGAATAAAACAATGAACAATATAATCGTAGGAATGGGCGAAGCATTATGGGATATGCTGCCCGAAGGAAAAAAAATTGGTGGTGCTCCTGCAAACTTTGCCTACCATGTTTCTCAGTTTGGTTTAAATAGCTGTGTAGTCAGCGCATTGGGGAATGATAAATTAGGAGACGAGATACTCGATGTATTAAGCGAAAAGAAACTGAAACACCAGATACAACGAGTTGATTATCCAACCGGAACCGTTCAGGTTACTTTAGACGATGAGGGCATCCCCTGTTATGAAATAAAAGAAAATGTAGCTTGGGATAATATTCCTTTTACGGATGAATTAAAAGAATTGGCACTTCGTACCCGTGCAGTCTGTTTCGGTTCATTGGCGCAACGTAATTCGGTAAGTCGCAACACAATCAACCGTTTTCTGGATACGATGCCTGATACTGAAGGAAATCTTAAAATATTCGACATTAATCTTCGTCAGCACTTCTATACCAAAGAGGTGTTAAGTGAGTCTTTCGAAAAGTGTAATGTACTAAAGATTAACGATGAAGAATTGGTTATCGTCAGTCGGATGTTTGGTTATCCGGGGATTGATCTTGAAGATAAATGCTGGATACTTCTGGCAAAGTATAATTTAAAGATGCTGATTCTTACTTGTGGCACAAACGGTAGTTATGTATTTACTCCGGGGGCGGTTTCCTTCCTTGAGACTCCATCTGTTTCGGTGGCTGATACGGTAGGGGCAGGCGATTCGTTTACGGCGGCATTCTGTGCTTCTATTCTGGGAGGCAAGAGTATTCGGGAAGCGCATAAGTTGGCGGTGGATGCTTCGGCGTATGTTTGTACGCAAAGTGGAGCAATGCCTGTGTTTCCGGAGGAGATATTGAGAAGGTTAAGGTAAAAGATTGATGAAGGTGTGTCATAAAGTCATGCATGGTGCAAATTAACCACAGATTAACAGATTACACTGATTATAAGGCTTTGATTATCAACAATCTGTAAATTAACAAATTCGTGAAATCCTTTAATCTGTGGTTAAAATACAACTTCTGACACGCTCACCCCTTATTTTGTACGAATCATAATACCCGATAGCATACGTCCCGAATCAATTCCTAATCGTCGTGCCGAAAAGAAATCCTCATGATTAATATATGTACAGATATTAGCCAATTCTATCTGACTTTGAGGAATGCCAAAGTCTATCAATTGCATACGGTTAGCTTCCTGCAAGTTTATATGTGGTTTTCCTGAATCCTGGTCCCGGTAAGAAATACGATTCATATCAAAACCCACCACATCAAAAGCCTTGTAAACCTCCTCCCCTACTTCAAATGAAATAAGTGAAATACTTGGTCCAATGGTTACAACTACATCTTCTCCTTTTGTTTTGTATACTTCCTGCATTAACTTCAATGTCTTGGCTACAATACAGGAAACTGTACTTCTCCATCCGGCATGTACGGCGGCTACCACTTGCTGCTTTTGGTCATACAATAACAAAGGAACACAATCGGCAGTAGAAACACAAACACAACATCCTTTCTGATTAGTGACTACAGCATCTTTAGAATCCAGCAGTTTACGTTGCTCTTCTTCCGAAGAATTCAGAAAAACTTCATCAATTACACCAATATCAGCTCCATGAGTTTGCCGGGGTATAATTAGTTGGGCATCGGGTTGAGAAAGTCCCTGACGCAATAACTCTTGATTATGTTTCACAACCTCTGCCTCATCTCCACAATAGGGAGAGCAATTAAAAGAGGTATAATTTCCTGTGCCACTCCCACCGTTTCGGGTAGTCACAAAATGAGAAATGTTGGGATACATACTTAACATTTCGTATCCCAACATTCTTTTATCTGTAGTTAATGAAATCATTCTTCGTCCCAGTCTTCTTCATCGTATTCATAATCGAAATCGTCTTCATCGTCATCTTCGTATTCATATACAAAGTCTTCATCCTCTCCCTGAGCTTTAAGTTCATCCTTTAATCGAAGAATATCTTTAGGACGATGTACGATAGAAGTTGCTTCAATTTTATTGCTTTCCTTATTCAACTCTTCCCAAAGAATATCTTTAAGTACGGACACACCCAATCCGGTAATAGAAGAAATGAAGACATGAGGAATAGCTTCCGGCAAATCTTGTTCTATTTCGTCCATTAGTTCCTGATCGAGCATATCACTTTTGGTGATAGCCAATACCCTTTGCTTATCCATCATCTCCGGATTGAAAGTTCGAAGCTCGTTCAATAAAATTTCATACTCTTTACGAATATCGTCACTGTCGGCAGGAACCATGAACAATAACAAGGAGTTACGTTCAATGTGGCGCAAGAAACGGAGTCCCAGCCCCTTTCCTTCACTGGCTCCCTCAATAATGCCCGGAATATCGGCCATTACAAAGGATTTACCATCGCGGTAAGACACAATTCCTAAATTGGGTTCCAGCGTAGTAAACGGATAGTCGGCAATTTTAGGTTTGGCTGCCGAGACGGATGAAAGTAATGTGGACTTTCCGGCATTTGGAAATCCTACAAGACCCACATCGGCCAATAGTTTCAGCTCCATAATAACCGTCAGTTCCTGCATAGGTTCTCCCGGTTGTGCAAAACGAGGAGCCTGACGGGTAGCTGTGCGAAAATGCCAGTTACCTAATCCTCCACGTCCGCCTTTCAGAAGAATAACTTCCTGACCATGATCTGTTACATCGCAAATATACTCGCCGGTTTCGGCATTATAAACAACAGTTCCACAGGGTACTTCTATTACCTTGTCTGCTCCATCTTTACCAAAGCTACGGGCTTTACTTCCCGACTCTCCGTGTCCTGCCATTACATGGCGTTCGTACTTTAAATGAAGAAGTGTCCAGTAATTTCGGTTTCCGCGCAATATTACATTGCCTCCTCTTCCTCCGTCTCCCCCATCAGGGCCACCGTTAGGAACATATTTCTCACGACGCATGTGTGTAGATCCTCTCCCTCCTTTACCGGAGCGACAGTATATCTTCACATAATCAACAAAATTAGATTCGGCCATTTTTTTCAGTAGGATTTAGTAGTTAGTAGATAGTAGCCGGGCTAATAATTAAACCCCAGCCACTGAAAATATTTCTTTATGTACTTTTTCGGTAATTTCCTCCAGCGGGCCATGTCCTTGTATATGACAATACTTGCCTTCGTTCTTATACCAGTCAATCAATGGAGCTGTTTGTGTGTTATACACTAACAAGCGTTTTTTGATTGTTTCTTCATTATCATCGGCACGTCCTGAATCTTTTCCACGTTTAATCAAACGGGCCATTAGTTCAGCTTCGGGAACATCAAGATCAATCATAATTGAAACCTCTTGTCCTCTGTTTGCCAACATTTTTTTCAACTCTTCAGCTTGGGCAATAGTACGTGGAAAACCATCGAAGATTACTCCTTTACTATCAATGAAACCATCGAGTACTCCTGCCAGAATATCAATCATCAACTCGTCGGGAATCAATTGCCCTTGGTCGATGTATCTCTGAGCGGTTTTACCTAATTCACTGCCTTTCTTTATTTCGGTACGCAACACTTCTCCTGTAGAAATGTGGTTTAATCCGAATTTTTCGGCAATACGTTCGCCTTGTGTTCCCTTTCCTGATCCGGGAGCACCAAAAATAACAATGTTTAGCATCTTAATACCTCTAAAAAAAATTAATCGTTTACAATTGTATATATGTGGGGGTAATTTCGTCCAAAGCCATCATAATCTAATCCATATCCTACTATAAAATCATTGGGAATTCGCATTGCTACATATTTCACATCTAAACTAACTTGCAATTTATCAGGTTTCAGAAGTAAAGAAGCAATATGAATTTCGCGTGGGCTACGGGTGCCCAATGATTCCAGCAGGCGTTGCATAGTAAGTCCTGTATCTACAATATCTTCTACAATTACAATCACACGATCAGTTATATCTTCCGTAAGGCCAAAGACTTCTTTGATATGTCCGGAAGAAAGCACCCCTTGATAAGAAGCCAACTTCACAAATGATATTTCACAAGGAATGGTGATCTGTTTCATCAAATCGGAGGTAAACATAAACGCTCCGTTGAGGACACTTAGAAAGAGTGGATTCTTCCCTTCAAAATCACGGTTTATTTCTTCAGCTACACGTGTTACTTCTTTTTGAATCTCTTCAGATTTAATAGATATAGAGAAACATTTGTCTTTAATTTTAATAGAATCCATAACTAATCTTTTAAAAAGTAGGGCAAAAGTACGTTTTTTATTCCACTAACGCAAAGAAGTATTGTATATTTGTAATCTAAATAAGAAAGACAATTATGAAGATATTTCCAAGCAAAAGCATTCACGCATTAGATGCATATACTATAGAACATGAGCCAATAAGTTCTATCGATTTAATGGAAAGAGCTGCCCAGGCAATAACTAATACTTTCATCAACCAGTGGGGACATAACACCCCTGTCACTATATTTGCCGGTCCGGGTAATAATGGTGGAGATGCATTGGCTGTAGCCTGTATGCTAATAGGAAAAGGCTATAATGTAGCCACCTATCTATTTAACCCGCAGGGAGAATTATCTGCCGATTGCCAAACAAATAAGGAAAGGCTACAAACTATAGAGAATGTTAATTTCACAGAAGTAAGTACTCAATTTGTACCTCCAAGTCTCACTTCATCGCATGTAGTGATTGATGGCCTCTTTGGCTCCGGACTAAACAAGCCCCTTACCGGCGGGTTTGCCGCTGTAGTGAAATACATCAATGCTTCGCCAGCCACTGTAGTAGCAATCGATATTCCTTCAGGACTAATGGGAGAAGATAATACTTTCAATAATCGATCTACAATTATACAGGCAGATTATACTTTCAGTCTGCAACTTCCCAAGCTCTCTTTCCTATTTGCCGAGAATGGCGACCTTGTAGGCGAATGGAAATTACTCGATATAAGATTGAGTAAACAAGCTATAGAAGAAACCGAAACACCTTATTATTTGTTAGAAGAGGAAAATATACGTCCTTTAATTAAAGAACGAAGCAAATTTGCTCATAAAGGAAACTTCGGTCACGCACTTCTCATTGCCGGTTCTTACGGAATGGCGGGTGCCTCTATCTTATCTGCCCAAGCATGCTTACGTTCCGGAGTTGGGTTACTCACTGTATATGCTCCAAGACAGAATAATAACATCTTGCAAACCTCTGTGCCGGAGGCTATTGTAAAAACAGACATTCATGATTTATGCTTTAGTACTCCTGTGGATAATGATGATTATCAGGTAATTGGAATCGGACCGGGACTTGGGCAGAGTCAAGAAACTGCATTTGCTTTATTGGAGCAGATATCTATTGCCCAAACACCTATGGTAATTGATGCGGATGCATTGAATATATTAGCTACTCAAAAGCAAGCACTAACTTCATTGCCTAAAGGTTCTATCCTCACTCCACATCCAAAAGAATTGGAACGCCTTGTGGGTAAATGCCGAAACTCTTACGAACGTTTGATGAAAGCGTGTGATCTGGCACACAATTGCAAGATATACATTGTGTTAAAAGGAGCATATACGGCTGTTATAACTCCTGAAGGCAATGTATATTTCAACTCTACAGGCAACCCGGGAATGGCCACAGCCGGTAGTGGAGACATATTAACGGGTATCATTCTGTCCTTACTGGCACAAAACTACGCACCCGAAGAAGCTGCTAAGATCGGAGTATTTATACATGGCATAGCAGGTGATCTTGCCCGACAAAAATATGGAGTAATCGGACTTACAGCAAGTGACATTATTGAGTTTTTACCTGCTGCCTGGATGCATATTTAAACTTCTTTATTACCTTTGTTGTTTCAGAAACGTTATAACATAGTATTAAATGAGAAAGTATCTTATCGCAATAAGCATCTTACTATCTTCTGTAGCATACGCACAGACAGAGATTCTATCAGGCGTAACCCGCGGAAAAGACTACGGTGTACTCTACACGCTTCCCAAAACAGAAATAAATATTGAAGTAAAAGTTAATAAAGTAGTATACACACCGGGAGAGTTCAGTCGATATGCCGACAGATATCTTCGCCTTAACAATGTATCCGGAGATCCTGAAGAGTATTGGGAGCTGGTTAGTGTTTCCGCACAAGCGGTCGGGATACCTGATAGTGAAAATACATACTTCATTAAGCTGAAAGATAAAACAGTAGCCCCCTTGGTAGAACTAACCGAGGATGGCTTAATTGCATCTATTAATGTGCCTGCCACTCCCAAAACAAAAACAGCAAGTATCTCTCAAACACCTGCATCAAAGCCAATTAACCCCAGAGACTTCTTTACCGAAGAAATCTTAATGGCCAACTCTACAGCCAAAATGGCCGAACTTGTATCCAAAGAAATTTATTATATCCGCGAAAGCCGAAATGCTTTAGTACGCGGACAAGCTGACACCATGCCTACCGATGGTGCACAATTAAAATTGATGCTTGAGAAATTAGATATTCAGGAACGTGCCATGTTGGAAATGTTCTCGGGTGTTACAAAGAAAGAAGAACGCACATATACCATTAAGTTAACTCCCAACAAAGAGTTCTCCAATGAAGTTGCTTTTCGTTTTTCAAGAAGGTTGGGAGTACTCGACAAAAACAATCTGGCGGGCGATCCTATCTATTTCAACTTAAAGAATCAACACTCCATCACCATTCCTCCTGCAACGGATGAGAAGAGTAAAAAACTGGAAGGGGTTGCCTATAATGTACCCGGCAAAGCGAATGCAACCATTATGTACGGAAAAGATAAAGTCTTTGATGGAGACTTACTGATTACCCAATTCGGAATTATAGAATATTTAGCTCCTGCCCTATTCAATAAGAATTCAACAATCAAAGTTTGGTTTAATCCGGAAAGTGGTAGTTTGAAGAAAGTGGAGAGGGAATGATATTTTAATCAAAGTATAGATCTTTTTTTTGAACCGCAGAGTTACGCAGATTATCGCAGAGTGGTAGTTTCATAGATTAAAAACTCTGCGTCCATCTGCGTAACTCTGCGGTTCAAATCATAACAATATCAATACAACAATTCCTGCCAATAACTATTCGACTTCCTGATCTTCATTCCTTACCATGCCTTTATGCTTCTCTGGTAAAGCACTTTCAACTTTGGCGTAAGCCTCTGCCATTGTTTCTTTTATATTATCTATGCCTTTACCTTTAGGAGGAATAGGATCATGTATAGTCAGAATCATTCTATAGCGATGTATCCATTTACCTGTTCGAGGAAGTATTTCGAAAGAGCCATCAATGGTAAGTGGTACTACAGGCAATTGTAAATCATCGGCCAATTGGAAAGCACCTTTTTTAAAATACCCTATATGTCCGGTAAAGCTACGGGCACCTTCCGGGAAAACGACCAATGAGATTCCATCTTTTAAAGAAGCTTTGGCTTGTTTGATAGTTGCCAATACTTTCTTGGGACCGGATCGATCTACAAATATATGTCCGGCACTCTCACAAGCCTTACCCACAAAAGGGATGGAACGTAAGCTCTTCTTCATCATCCATTTAAAGTTACGTCCCAGAAAGCCATAAATAAGGAAAATATCAAAAGCTCCCTGATGGTTGGCCACAAACACGTAAGAAGTTCGCTTCTTTAACTTCTCTCTTCCCCGAACTTTTACGGGAATCAATAGAAAAAAACAAATCAATATTGACCAGATCTTACCTGGATAATACCCCCATATATGAGCACCACCTATTAAAGAACCGATAATAGTTACTAAAGCAGTCAGTATAGTTAAAACCAGTAAGATAGGTAAAGCAATGCATATTTGATAGATGTAATACAGTACTCTCATAATTTACTTTTTTCTGTGTTGCGCAAAATTACAATTATTTATTCAGATTTACAATGTATTTAGAGGCAAGAATTCAGCAGTTTAAGAGTTAAGAATTATCTTTGCCGACAGTTAATATAAAACTCTTATAGAATGATAGACTCTATTAAAAAACATATACTAAACGGTGGCGAACTATCTGTTCAGGAAAGCCTTTACTTAGCAAAAGCTATTCCTAAACCCATATTATACGAAGCTGCACACGAAATAACTGTTCAAAAAGCATCTCGTCAGTTCGACACTTGTTCCATTATCAACGCCAAATCGGGTAAATGTTCCGAAGATTGCAAATGGTGCGCACAATCCTCTCATTACCAAACAAGTGCAGAAAGCTACGATCTTATACCACGCGAGGAATGTCTTCGTCAGGCAAGCTACAATGCCCAACAAGGCGTAAAACGCTTTTCACTGGTGACGAGTGGGCGCAAACTCTCCGGCAAAAACTTCAGTGAACTATGTAATACAGTTGCTCTTCTACAGGAAAACACTTCCATTCAGTTATGCGCCTCTCTGGGTTTATTGACTAAAGACGAATTAAAAAGTTTAAAAGATAGTGGCATTACACGATATCATTGTAACCTTGAAACTTCTGCTTCTTACTTCGACAAACTTTGTACGACTCATACACAAGAAGAGAAGTTAAATACCATCCGGGCTGCTCGTGAAGTTGGAATAGACGTATGCTGTGGTGGTATCATCGGAATGGGAGAAACGCTCGAACAGCGCATTGAATTTGCTTTCACACTTAAAGAACTGGGCATACAATCCATACCGTTGAATCTTTTACAACCTATTCCGGGAACTCCCTTAGAGAAAGTTCTTTCTTTATCAGAGGAGGAGGTATTAACAACCATTGCTCTTTTCCGATTCATTAACCCTACAGCTTTTCTACGTTTTGCCGGAGGACGCTCGCAACTAAGCAAGAATGCTATAGAGAAGGCTGTATATATTGGAATCAATGCTGCCATTGTAGGTGATTTGTTAACGACTATCGGACCTAAGTTTTCGGAAGATAAGAATTTCATCAATTATATCAGCTAAATCTACATCTCATTAGTGTAATATGAGCATAACTTTATGGATTGAGTAAATTAAATCTATCCATAACATCTTCAATTCTTACCCTATTTACATTGGGTAAAGGAGTGTTTTGATTTTCTGCCCACTCTATTGGTCCAAAAACAAGAACCTCTTCTTTATCTCTATCTTCGATAATATAAAAAAGATGCTGCAAGCTTGAATAATTATCCAATATAATTTTACCCAAGAACCTTATTTGACACTGTTCAATGTAATATATCCTACCATTATGCAGATTAAATATATAACTATGTTCACCTTGAAAAATCACTTTAAAGTTACCCTGAAAGAACGGTTCATCTCCTGTCACATAAGCTTTAGGATCTTTAAAATATTGCAATAGATAATTATAAGGAGGATATTTTTCGTTTATCTTTTCCGTTAAAAGATATATAGAATTCCCTTTCCAATATTTATAGAGGCTATCTATTCTATGAGTTTCTTTCTGATACCTCCTGAAAGTGCAGGAGTAATTATTATTTAATCTAAGGTCATATTTGTTGAAGCTTTGTCAGGAGGTACTCCTATTATCTTGTAATGCTAATGTAACATTTTACCATTTACATCCTCCTGTTTTTCCCTGGCGAAAACGGCCCATATCCACCCACTAAAAACGGTGATACCCGTTCACTTTTCTGTCTTATCCTAATGGCGATGTAAAATTAGTCTTTTTCTTCTATCTCAGTATTTTTAGTGTTCTTTTTTTGCCTCATACTGGTACCTTTGAGTTCGAAGCGTACACTGGTATGCACCAATCGGTCTAATATGGCATCCGCTGCAGTCGTATTTCCCCTCATTACATCATACCAATTTGCCACTGGTAGTTGGGAGATAATAATCGTGGCTTTTTGTCCATGACGTTCTTCTATGATTTCCATAAAATCGAGTAGCTGTTGTCCGTCTAATACCCTGATGCCAAAGTCATCCAAGATGAGTAGATCCATTTGTGCAAGTTTTGCAAAGAACCGGTGTAATGTACTGGATATGCGAGCCAGTGTAATTTCCTCAAAGAGTCGATACACATTGTAGTATGCAACCCGTAGTCCATTCATACAGGCTTGATAGCCCAATGCTGTTCCTATCCAACTCTTGCCTGTACCTGCCGCTCCTGTAATGAGTACCGCTACTCCTTTTCTTACATAGTCGCATGTGGCCAGGTTGAGTACCTTCTGTTTGTCTACTCCTCTTTTACTGTCGTAAATAACTTGGCTGATAGAAGCCTGATAACGGAAGCGGGCATTTTTAACAAGCCGCGAGTTACGACTTTGTGTACGGTTATCCAACTCGGCCTGTATAAGCAGTTGCAGACCATCCTTAAGAGAGAGTGCGTCAGCTTGGCGTGTCTCCTGCATAGTAGTCCAGTGATGCGCCATTCCGGGCATTCTAAGACTTTTTAGGGCATTTGTAATTTCATCCATAATAATTTTTTTAGTGGGTTAATAATAATTGGGATTATAAGGATTATAATGTGCAGCTTATTATTTAAACTGCTCTTTTCCGCGTATGTTCTCATGTTCGCCAGGAGAGAAAAGGTCGGGCTGTGAGGCGGATACCCCGGCGCACTTGCTTTCTACGAGTGAGCGTATGAAGCCATAGTTGCATCGTCCATACTTCAAGGCTGTCTGACAAGCTATTCGAAAGATAGTCGGATCACTGCTGCGTTGCAGTTGCAGCAATCCTTCACATGTTCTGTAGTGTACCTCAGGTGGCATGCTTGAATTGTAAAAGATGTGGTGTACTACATCGCCAAGTTCCTTTAGGGCATGACTGGCACGTTCTATATACTTGCCTGCACTTATCTGGCGATATGCCTTTGAATGACTTTCCAGGTGCTCCTCTACAATGGTGTATTTGCCCTGCCTATAGTCTCTTTGATGTGTGGCAACAAGTTCTCCTTCGATGTAGATTTTTACCAAAGTACGGGTATATGCGACATGTGCTGTCTTTGCGATGTGCTGGCATGGTACCGTATAGTAATGCTTATCTCTACCAAGGTATATACAGCAATTAGATGATACCTTTAAATCCGTATACGAG